>CADCFC010000060.1 GCA_902800645.1 uncultured Erysipelotrichaceae bacterium | reverse complement strand
AAACTTCAAATGTTATTAGGCATTAAAAACAAAGTTGAAGTCGTAGTGGTGGTTAATGCGAACGATATTTCATCTAACAAAGTTAGAAATGACACTTTGATTACATATCAAGAAGAAGTTGAAAGATTAATCGACACTTATAGTGAAGTTGGTCTATATGTTTCTTCTGTTGTTGTTTCTTTCTATGAAAGTGGAATGACTGTCGATCATTTTATTAAGAAACTTGAGAATAACGGCATCAGTGTTTACCGTCACTATAAGATAAATGGTTACCCACATAATATTCCTTTAATCGTCTCTGAAGAAGGGTTAGGCAAAAACGAATATATTAAAACTACTAGACCACTTGTAGTTGTGACCGCTCCTGGACCAGGAAGTGGAAAGATGGCGACATGTTTATCTCAGCTATATCACGATAATAAGCGTGGCATTAGAGCGGGATACGCTAAATATGAGACATTCCCTGTTTGGAACCTCTCTTTAACTCATCCAGTTAATTTAGCCTATGAAGCTGCGACCGTTGATTTAAATGATGTCAACATGATTGATCCATATCATTTAGAGAAATACGGCGTTACCGCAGTTAACTATAACCGTGATATTGAAGTATTCCCTCTTCTTAAAAATATATTTGAACATATTTATGGTGAATCACCATATTATTCTCCAACTGATATGGGAGTTAATATGGTTGGATTTGCGATTGATGATGAAGAAAAGGTCATTAGCGCCTCAAATAGAGAGATTATAAGAAGATATTACCAAACTGAGAAAAACGTTTATCTAGGGCGCTTTAAAGATGAAACAATCGATAAGATGGATATGTTACTCAATAAGAGTGGTTTATCTATCTCTTTAAGAAGAAGTGTCGCTAGTTGTATGAAGGTTGCTGAAGATACAGGTGAACCTAGCGTTGCGATTGAACTTCCAAATAAAAGAATTATCACTGGTCACCGCAGTGAACTTTTTGGAGCGTGCGCGGCTGCTTTACTTAATGCGATTAAATATCTCGCTAAGATTGATAAGAATATGTATTTATTAATGCCAATGGTCATCGAGCCAATTAAAGAGCTTAAGATGGAATTCTTACATCGTAGTAACGCTAGACTAAGAGCAGAAGAAGTTCTTCTTGCCTTATCAATTCAATCTAAGACTAATCCACTCGCGGAACTCGCGTTAAAACAACTCCCTAAACTTAATGGAGCAGAAGCTCATAGCTCCACAATTCTTTCCGAAGTTGATTTAGGCACATTAACTAGACTCGGGATTAGAGTCACTGAAGAACCTATTTCTTACAAAAAGAAGTTATACACTAAAAATCAATAATTGTTAGGTGTAAGAACGCTAAAATATTTAGTGGATTTATAAATGTCTCCCAGGAGGCATTTTTATAATGGTAATTGACCTTTTAAGAAAGAAAATATGCCAAAATGGCAAATCAGTAGTTGAGAAAATATGCCAAAATGATATAATAAGCTTATGAATGAATTGTCAGACTTAAGAAAACAAAAACGTCTTACTCAAAAAGAAGCTGCGATTTTAATTGGAATCCCATATCGAACATATCTTAGATATGAAGAGAACGATCGTTACGCAAACACTTTTAAGTATAGAAAAATTATTGAAGAACTTGAGAACAAGACAAGAATTGATGAAGAACATGGTGTTTTATCAATTCAAACAATTAAAGAAATCGTTCTCCCTATTTTAAAAAAATACAATATTAATAAATGTTATTTGTTTGGAAGCTATGCAAAAAATATAGCTAGAGATAACAGTGATATTGATTTGCTTGTTGAAACTGATATGACAGGATTAGCGTAATTTTAAAGGAGGGTGTTTTATTGAAGGATGATTAACGAAACCGACAGACGCATGTTGCTTCTTATCGTTGAAAAAATCGAAAGACTTGAAATGGTTTGTAGGGAACACACGTTTGAAGAAATTAAAGAAAACTTTGTGTTTTCAGATACAATTCAATATGAATTCGAAAAAATATATGAAGACACAACTAGGTTATCTACACTTTTTAAAATATACAATCCCGATATTCCAATAGATAAACTTAGAGGAATTAGGAATAGGGTTGCTCATGATTATGAAGCTGTAGTAATAAAAATATTGGTCGACACAGTTATAAATGACTTGCCACCATTGAAAGAAAAAATTAAATCGTTATTAAGTAGATAACAACAACATTCTCTAGCTAATTTGAAAACTCGTCAAAACGGCGAGTTTTTCAATTATCCAAATAATTCGTTGTTGAATTATCAATATATTGATACAATAGCATTTAGTGAATCCGATAGGGGAGTAGCGAATCTATGAATTCGTCAAGACGGTAAAGGCATTTACCCGGATCATAGACCGATAGGAGCAAGACCTAATCATCTTTACCTAAAGGAGAGAATATATGATTGAATCAAAAGAAATTAAGTTTGAGACAGTAAGCGATGTCGAATCTTTAAAAGCGCTTGAAACCGATTCTGAAAAAGGATTAAGCGAACAAGAGGCTGCGGATAGACTCGCTAAATTTGGTCCAAACAAACTTGAAGAAAAGAAAAAGAAGAGTTGGGTAAGAATATTTTTTGAACAAATGGCTAACCCAATGATTTATGTTCTTTTCGCTGCAGTTGCGATTAGTATTGGCGTTTCGATTTATGAAACAGTTAAGCATGGTGCCTTTGATTTCTTAAATGTTGGTGACTGGCCTGATGTCATTATTATTCTTGCAGTTGTTATCCTTAACTCTGTTATTGGCACTGTTCAAGAAATCAAAGCTCAAACTTCATTAGAAGCATTAAAACAACTCTCTTCACCAGAAAGTACAGTTATTAGAGACGGCAAAAGATTTAAAGTCAAAGCTAGTGAACTTGTCATCGGTGATATCGTTGTTTTAGAAGAAGGCGACACGGTTGGCGCTGATCTTCGTTTAATTGAAGCTGTTAACTTAAAATGTGATGAATCTTCTTTAACAGGAGAAAGTGTTCCTGTTGAAAAAGATAGTAGTATGACTTTCTCTGAAGCGGTCGCTATCGGAGATAGAGTCAATATGGCCTATATGTCTACTCCTGTTAGTTATGGTAGAGGTAAAGGCGTAGTAGTTGGTACTGGTATGAAAACCGAAATCGGTAAGATTGCTAGTGCGCTTGATACTGAAGAAGAGGAAGAAACTCCACTTCAAAAAGTTTTATCTAAGTTATCTAAATTCTTAGGTTTATTAACTTTAGCAATTGTTATTGCGGTTTTAGTTGTTGAAATCATTTGGCTTGTTAATAGAGGATATGCGAATGAAATTCATCATTGGATAGAAGCTATTTTAGATGCGATTGCTTTAGCGGTTGCCGCTATTCCTGAAGGCTTAGCTGCAGTTGTTACTATCGTCTTATCTATCGGTGTTCAAAGAATGGTTAAAGTTAACACGATTGTTAAGAAATTACCTTCTGTTGAAACCTTAGGTGCTGTTTCTATCGTTTGTAGTGATAAGACCGGTACATTAACTCAAAACAAGATGACAGTTTTAGAAGCTTATGTCGACGGCAAATATTTCAAAAGAGAAGAATTTAATAAAGACCATCAAAATGAAGACTTAAAGCTCTTAGCGAGAGGTATGTCGTTATGTTCTAACGCGACAGTAGATGAAGGCCTATTTGGTGATCCTACTGAAATCGCTTTAGTGGTGTTTGCTAATGATTTCGAAATGCATAAAAAAGACTTAGAGAAAGCTACTCCACGTATTGATGAATTACCATTTGATTCCGTGAGAAAAATGATGTCCACAAAACATCAATTAGATAAAGACACAATTATTTACACTAAAGGTGC
>CADCFC010000059.1 GCA_902800645.1 uncultured Erysipelotrichaceae bacterium | reverse complement strand
AAACGAATGGGCTGGTGCTCAAGCCTTCTCATCTTTTGATACTTATTTAGCGCCATTCGTTAAGAAAGATAACTTATCCTATAAAGAAGTCAAACAATGCATCCAATCCTTCATTTATGGAGTTAACACTCCATCTAGATGGGGAACTCAAGCACCATTCACCAACATCACCTTAGACTGGGTTGTACCAAATGATATGGCAGAACTCAACGCTATCGTTGGTGGTAAAGAATGCGACTTCAAATACAAAGACTGTGTCAAAGAAATGGCGATGGTCAATAAAGCCTTCATCGAAGTCATGATTGAAGGTGACGCTAACGGAAGAGGTTTCCAATATCCGATCCCAACTTATTCCATCACCCGTACATTTGACTGGTCTGAAACCGAAAATAACAAGTTATTATTCGAAATGACTGCTAAATACGGAACACCATATTTCTCTAACTACATCAATTCCGATATGGAACCAAGTGATGTTAGAAGTATGTGTATTTAGCGGTTGATAAAGAAGATTTCTATTCACGTTTAGATAAGATTATGGATATTTCCGCTAGATCATTAAAGGTCAAAAGAAACACCATCACTAAACTTTTAGACGCTGGATTATATCCATACACCAAGAGATATCTTGGTACCTTCAATAACCACTTCTCCACTATCGGACTTGTCGGTATGAATGAAGCTTGCCTTAACGCTAGATGGATTAAAAAGGATTTAACAAATAAAGAAGCTCAAGAATTCACTAAAGAAGTCCTCAATCACATGAGAGAAAAACTTTCTGATTATCAAGAGCTCTATGGTGACCTCTATAACTTAGAAGCTACCCCAGCGGAATCCACTGCCTATCGTTTAGCAAAACACGATAAAGAAAAATATCCAGATATCATCACTGCAAGTGAAGAAGGAAGAACTCCATATTACACTAACTCTTCCCACTTACCAGTCGGATATACCGATGACATCTTTGCAGCGTTAGATATTCAAGACGAATTACAAACTCTATATACTTCTGGAACCGTTTTCCACGCCTTCTTAGGTGAAAAACTTCCAAACTGGAAGAGCTGTATGAATCTCGTTAGAAAGATTGCCGAAAACTATCACTTACCATATTACACAATGTCCCCAACATACTCAGTATGTAAGGAACATGGTTATATCACCGGTGAACAATACATCTGTCCAAAATGTGGAGCGAGAACTGAAGTCTACTCCCGTATTACTGGTTACTATCGTCCAATTCAAAACTGGAACGATGGAAAGAGTGAAGAATTCCTCAACCGTAAGACGTATGATATTAAGCACTCCAAATTAACTCACGGTGTTAAAGAAGCTGGTGAAGTTTGTGAAGAAGCCACTAAAACATTAAGTGAAACATTACTCTTTGGAACTAAAACCTGCCCAAACTGCAAAATGGCTAAAATGCTTTTAGAAAAAGCAGGAGTCCCATATAAATGGGTTGACGCTGAAGAAAATGTTGAATTAACAAACGAATTCAATGTTAGAAAAGCACCAACCTTACTCGTTCCAAATGGAGAAGAAATTCTTACATTTGAAAACGCCTCTAACATCAAAGGCTATATCGAAAGCTTAAAATAATTATGGAATACGATATCGTCATAATTGGTGGAGGTCCAGCAGGAATGACAACTGCCTTATACGCTCTAAGAGCGGGTAAGACAGTACTCATCTTAGAAAAAGAAGGATTCGGTGGACAAATCGCCACTTCTCCTCGTTTAGAAAACTACCCAACAATTGAATCGATCTCCGGAAGTGAATGGAGCGATCGCTTGTTCGAGCAAATTACTAATCTAGGAGCGTCCTTCGAACTCGAAGATGTTCAAAAGATTGAAAAAGTTGATAACTTATTCAAGATTACAACTGACTATAACGAATATGTCGGTAAAACCGTGGTTGTCGCTAACGGGGTTAAGCCAAGAAAAATGGGCTTACCAAACGAAGAAGAGTTAACCGGAAAAGGCATTAGTTACTGCGCGGTTTGTGATGGACCATTTTATAAAGGTAAAGAAATCTATTTAGTGGGTGACGCTAATACAGCGTTACAGTACGCCCTTCTATTAAGCGGCTATTGTCCAAAAGTCCACATGCTTACTCTCTTTAATAAATTATTTGGAGATAAGATTTTAGTGGACCGCGTTCTTCAAACCGAAAACATTGATATCCGTCACAATTTGTCTATGACAAAACTTAACGGAGTCGATAAACTCGAAAGCGTCGAATTTGAAGACACTCAAACTCATGAAAAAGTAATCTACGAAACCGATAACTTATTCATCGCGATTGGCCAAGTTCCTCAAAATGAATTCCTAAGTGAACTTCTCCCTCTTGATCACGGATTCATTGTTACTAATGAAGTAATGGAAACAGAAATCCCAGGATTATTCGCTGCTGGTGACACTAGAAAAAAAGAAAACAAACAAGTTATTACAGCATGTAATGATGGCGCAGTTGCCGCTATGAGTGCTGTGAAATACTTAAATAACAACAACTTATAAAATATTTCCCTCAAGATTATCTTGGGGGTTTATTTTTTATATACCTACGCAAAATTAAGCGGTCTCTCTTTAAGTGAAGCAATCAAACGTGCTTATTTTGAAAAAATCGAAGATGAGTACGATATTGCCTTGGCCGATGATACACTCAAAGAATACGAAAGAGATCCAAAAACTTACACTCTAGATGAAGTGAAGAAAATGTTTGGTTTAATATCGGTCACAAAAGAGAAATAGACAGTAGCTAATTCAGAATACCCTTCCTAAGGAAGGGTTTTTCTATAAGAAAAAGAGGTTCAATAACCTCTTAATTCTGCTTCTAAATATTGGTTCAATATCTCAACATATTTATTCGCAGTTTCTTCATTAACCGCGTGTAGATCTTTATCTCTAACCCCATCGGATAACTTGTACTGTTGAAGGTATATTTTTTTACATCCTTCTAATAGTTTACCAATTTCATAGATTGATTCTTTATCATGATATTCTTCAATTAGTGTAATTCTAAATTCATAATCAATCTTGTTTTCTTTTAAATTCTCGATTGATTCCTTAATGTCACTAAGATCAATATTTCGATTAACAATCACATCATAATATTTATTAAACGAATGTTTGATATCCATCGCAACATAATCAATTAATTGATTATCGATAAGATATTTAAGCATTTCTGGATTAGAGCCATTCGTATCAAGTTTCACTAAAAACCCAAGATCTTTTATGGTCTTAATTCTTTCTGGAAGTTCTTCCATT
>CADCFC010000058.1 GCA_902800645.1 uncultured Erysipelotrichaceae bacterium | reverse complement strand
TTAGGCTTAGTAATCCATTAGTAATTTGTATGCTTCCATAAAATGTGTTTTTATATCCAACACATTGAACTTCTCTGCCGATTAAAGACAAATCATATAATAATTTTTTGCCTTCTTCGGTTAGACCATTATAGCAAGTAACGCAAAAGTTAGTTTCCTTATCCATTAACATTGCAAATTGTGGCTCATAATCATCGCTGCCTTCCATTTTTTGATAGCGAGAATAACCAGTTAAAACTCCACGAACCACAATCTGTGTTCCGTTTTCAATATCGGCAAGGTCAGTAATTTTATCAACCACCACACGCTCTGCCTTTCCAAGACACTCAACAGGTATTGATCTTAAAGCAGAGCAACGATTGAGTTCCATAAGTTCATCCCATCTTTCTTGAGAGCCTTCAAACACTATTTTCTCAAGCACAGTGTTATCAAGGATATCATCATAAATTCTAACAATTGATGATGGGATAAAAAGTTCTGAAAGAGTGCCACAATTAGAAAACGCTTTCGACATAATTTTCGTAAGATTTTCAGGAAGTCGAACACTATCTAAGGATTCACATTCTGAAAATGTCTCAGATTTAATGATGCTAAGATTTGGGCTATTAAAATTAATCTCTTTGAGATTCGTGCAACCCTTGAATGCATAAGAAAGGATAGTTCCAATAGTATTTGGGAAATTAACTACTTCAACGCTTTTATTTAGATAAAATGATTTTTCACCGATAGCGACAACTTTTTTGCCGTTTATTTCAGAAGCGATATTAACTTCCTTATCCTCACTTAAACATCTAGCAAAATTAAATGTTCCATCTCTTTTAAATAAGGAATAGACAGAACCGTTATCAACAACAACGTTTCCATCTTCCGTATCATAATAAACATTTCCTTCATTATCGATTGCTGAACCAGTCATCGCGGAATCGCTCCAGCCTTCTTTTGATTCAGTGCTTTCTGTAAAGAAGGTAGATGTTTCATCAAATGTTCCTTCTTCAATTTCTTCTACTCCATCACCAAAAGTATATGTGGTACATAATTCGTCATTATCATTTCTATAGGCGCGTTTAAGGGGCTTAGATTTTTTAAAGCAACCAGAGGCATAGGCTAAAACACGTTTCCCATCAATGGTATCTGGAATACGAATAACTGGAGAATACTCTTTATTACACTTTGTTAACTTAATGCCGTCTTTATAATCGACATATTCGTAGTCACGGACAACTACGGAAGGATCCGTAGGAGCAACGTTATCACTTGCGTTACCACATCCTGCTAAAGACATAATCACAGGTAAAATAAGGAATAATTTTCTAAGCTTCATATACATATCTCTTAATATAAATATTACATCAAATTATAACAAAGAAGTAGAAACCATTATAAATGGCACAAAAAGTCGCCCATTATGGACGACTTAATTTATATTAATGTAAGCCCCACTATAGGGTTTTGATAGTCCACTACTTCACTTTTAAGCATTTCAAATATGTTTTGTGCTCTTCACTCACACGATAAGATTCCACCGCTTTTTGAATAGCCTTATTATGTGTAACTTTATCAAATTTCTTCTCTTCTATTGGTTTAATAAATGAGTCATAGTTTTTGGCTAATCCCGTAGCGAGATACCATGCAACCATCATCTTCACATAATAGTCATCAAGTTTAACTTCTTCTACTTTAAGTAGATGTTCTTGTTTAAATTCGTCGCCTAAGTAATAATTCATTAAGCATTTAACCGCATATCTCACTCTATATATTTCTTTACTTTTAAGCCAAACATATATTTCTTTAATTAATTTATCTAAATGTTTATTTAAGTATTTGTTGCAAATTGAATCACACACTGCCCAATTTGAAACATAAGGAAGGAATATGTTAATACGACGTAAAAATTCGTCGTAGTCTTTTATATTAGACAAAATTAAAGCGTGTAAAATGTTTTCTTCGTGATATTGATGAGGCAATGAATTTAAAAATATGTCTCTATCCTTATCATTCAGTTCTTTCGCGTGTTTTTTAATGATAGGTAAACGCACCCCAATAAATGCTTTTTCATCGACATTAGGAATTAGAGGCAAAGTAAAATCTCGATATTTTTGATCCTTTTGAGATAGTAAATATTTTTGAATACTAGTCATATAAGTAATATATCAAAAATTAACGTAATCAGATAATTTTTAATTCTTTTGATTTTATTATTTTTAACCAAGACAGCAGTGATGTTTTTAATGGTTCGTGGAGATACTCCAATTCTATTTGCCAATTCATCGATGCTTATTTTTGGATTTGCTTTAATTAATTCGACAATACGCAGCTCTCTTGGCAAAGGCTCATCATTCTCCTTATCAACACTGATACGTAAATCTCTATTTCTTAATACGTTATGTTCTTTAAGAAGCAAATTTCTTAAAAATAAAATCAAATAGGATTTGTCATCATTGATCCCTTTTCCAATGAATCTGAAGTTCGCTCTTACAAGGGCATTTCTAAAATACCACGCATTTTTGGCAAAGACATCATTAGTAACATCGAAACCCAAGCTTCTTAAATATTTAATAAAGAATACCGCAGTAGTTCTAGTGTTGCCTTCTTGAAATGCATGAATCTGCCAAAGATTAGAAACAAAGGTTGCTAAATGTTCAATAATCTCGTCTTTTGATAAACCAACGTATTTAAACTTTCTTTCAGATTCAAAATCGTATTCTAAAGTCGATTGAAGTTCATGATAATCGCCATAAATTACAGACCTTCCATCAAGAACCCATTCCTTTTTAATAAAATTAAAATCTCTTAATTTTCCAGCATGATTATACACACCATCAAACAAACGTTTATGAATACTAACCAACTGACCTACTGTAAATGTGAAAGAATCATTTGAAATGATTTGAGCAATTCTATTAGAAACAATGTCGGCTTCTTCGGTTCTTGCATCTTCACCTGGTTTATTTTCATAATATGAATTAATAATTTTGTCTAACTCATCCAAAGATATTTCACCATTAATATATTTGTCTGCTTGTGACAAAAAATAAGATGAGTTTTTTAATCCATCAACATCTTGAAGACCAATTCCAGTCTCTATAAGGTATTTATTTGAATATTTATTTTCCACAGGAAAATATTATCATAATTTGTCTCAAAGGGCAATTCCAAAGTGCAATTATTCATTTTTGCCCTTTGGGATAAGGTGCTTTTATGCTAAATTTTTCTTCCTAGAACGTTTGTTTTGATACATCAAATGATCAGCATGGACGATGACATCTTTAACGGTGTGATCGATCTCTGGATCAAA
>CADCFC010000057.1 GCA_902800645.1 uncultured Erysipelotrichaceae bacterium | reverse complement strand
CATATCGGTCACGCTAGAGCGATCGTTAATGATTTTGAACTCGCAAAAGCATTTAACGGATACACAAATTTAAGATTTGATGACACTAACCCAGTAAATGAAGGCGCGGAATATGTTGACGCTATTATTGAAGACTTAAAATGGCTTGGTTATACTCCTAAAAATATTTATTTTGGTAGCGATTATTTTGAAAAGACATATGAAAAAGCAATTCTCTTAATTAAAAAAGGTTTGGCTTATGTTGATGATCTCTCACCAGAAGAAATGACTGAATATCGTGGCACTCTTACTGAACCAGGTAGAGAATCGCCATGTAGAAATAGAAGCGTTGAAGAAAATTTAAAACTCTTTGAAGAAATGAGAGCAGGTAAATACGCTAACGGAGAAAAAACATTAAGAGCGAAAATCGATATGTCATCTCCAAATATCAATATGCGTGACCCTGTAATGTACCGTATTCTTCACGTTACTCACCACCGTCAAGGTAATAAATGGTGTATTTATCCAATGTATGACTTCGCTCATCCTCTTCAAGATGCATTTGAAGGAGTGACTCATTCATTATGTTCCCTTGAATATGATAACCATAGAGTCTTATATGATTGGTTCGTTGAAAAATGTGAAATGGAACACGTTCCACATCAATATGAATGGGGTAGACTTAATATCACTAACACAGTGATGTCAAAAAGATATCTACGTCAACTAGTTGAAGGTGGATACGTAACTGGATATGACGATCCAAGAATGCCAACTTTAGTTGGATTAAAAAGAAAAGGCTTTACCGCTGAAGCGATTAAAGACTTCATCGTTTATACAGGATTAAGTAGAATCAATTCCACTACTAACGCTGATAACTTGGATTATTTCTTAAGAGAAGATCAAAAATTAAAAGCAACTCGTCCAATGGCGGTTCTTCATCCTCTTAAAGTTACAATCACTAATTATCCAGAAGGACAAATTGAGTGGCTAGACGCTCCAAATAACATGGAAAATGAAGCCTTAGGAACTCGTAAGATTGCCTTTGGTAGAAATATCTATATTGACCAAGAAGACTTCATTGAAGTTAAGCCAAATAGAAAATGGAAAAGATTATCTGTTGGTGATGAAGTTAGACTAATGTGTGCCTATTTCATCAAATGTAATGAAGTTGTTAAAGATAAAGATGGAAATATCGTTGAACTACTTTGTACATACGATCCAGAAACTAAATCAGGAAGCGGCTTTGAAGGAAGAAAACCTAATGGCACAATTCATTATGTAGAAGCAACTACCGCTTTAAAAGCAACATTCAACTTATTTGAACCATTAGTATTTGATGAAACAGAAGAAACAAAAGGAAAAGACTTCATCGAAAGACTCAATCCAAATTCATGGGAAAAAGTTGAAGGCTATGTTGAATCCTCTTTAGCGGATACTAAACCATTAGATAAATTCCAATTCATCAGAACTGGTTATTACTGCACTGATAAATTATCAACAAAAGAACATTTGATCTTTAATAGAACATGTTCTCTTAAATCCTCATTCCAAGGATAAAAATAAAGCTCGCAAATAATGCGAGTTTTATTGTGAGCAAGTATATTCAATTATTATTCGTTTAATATAAACTGTCCCTTCATCACGTAGAGTCCAGTCAAAATTTGTAGAACTCCCCAAAGTAGTATCTCTTTCTGAAACAATTGTTATTAAATCTCCTGCTTTTGTTTTTGGTAAAGTTTTCCATCCAGTGTTTGAAACTGATAGATTTAATCCTTCCGAAGACTCTTTATAAATGGTGGTAATTCTAGTAGCGTTAGGGAATCCGCGCATATTACGAGAAACGCCGTCTATTGTTCGAACCTCACTATAACTAACAACGGGGATATAGAAAAATCTGTCGCTACCTGGTCTTGTCCACGAAAATGCACAATCACTATAGCCTGTTGGATTTAACTTGAGTAAATCCCATTGTCCATTTAAAGAACCATATTCATTTTCGTCATGTAGTTGGAACCCAAAATAATTTGCAGTTCCAGTTTTCTTAAGATTGTTAGCGGTAGATATTGTAACAGTATAAGATCTCTCCAATTCACCTTCTGCTAACGCTCTTATATTTAATCCATTGCTAAACATGGTTGCTAAAATAGTGGCTGTTAATGTCCCGAATGATAATATTCCCAATAATGTATTCTTTTTCATAAAACTCTCTCCTTCAGCAAGGTCGGTTTATTCTATCACACAATATTCACAAAAGTGTCACAAATAATAAAATATTTGAGCAAAATAAAAAAAGCATTTATAGCAACGCTTACTATAACTTACTTAAATATTAGAAATTGTATCTTTCTTTTTGCTTACGGATGACACCTTTTTTTATTATGAGATTAGCGACAATACCAACAAATATTCCAGTGACAATGCTTGCTAAAGCAATAAATGGTAAATAGTAGACTATATAAGCGGTTCCTAAATATATAATAGCGACTAAAATTTGACCAATTACGTGGAAGAAAGCCCCTAAAACACTAACTCCAATAATAGAAAACTTCTTAATAAATAGA
>CADCFC010000056.1 GCA_902800645.1 uncultured Erysipelotrichaceae bacterium | reverse complement strand
CTGCTCCCACCTACTTAGGCTTAGCCATTAACCCAAGAAACATAACAATATTTTACTTGAGCAAAAGAAAAACCCTATATTTAGGGTAAAAAAAAGAACTTAGAGAAAGCGAATTCCCTAAGTCCATAGAATTAATGTATAAATTGGGAAAAGGTGAAATTGACCTAAATGAAATCGTATCCAAGAGGAGTGGCGACAAATCTAGCAATTTTGAAATATTGCTTTCCAAATGGAATTCCAATAATAGTGATACAAAGAATTAATCCAACTAATCCATAGCCAAGGAAATTCTCCCATCCTCCTAAGATTAACCAAATTATATTTATCACCATCTTAAAGCCTGATGAATTTACAGGTTTGACGCGTTTTCCCATTGGCCAAAGGAAGAATTTGGCAATTTTAAAAAACTGTAAACCAACAGGAATAAATACGATTGTTAAGCAAAGAATAATTCCTTCAATAAATGAAATAATCGCGCTTATAAAACCGCCGAAAATAAACCACAGAATATTACCAAATGTTCTCATAAAATGTTCCTCTATTTTTAAGATATAGTATTTTTACATATTTGTTTATAAATTTTCTGATCAATCTTAAAATAATTACATTCTAAATATGAATTTACCTTTATCCATTAAAAACAAGATTGAATCCAAGTTAGAAAATATCGATTTAACCCAATTAAAAAAGGTTTCTTTCGAACTTTCTAACCGTTATTTAAATAAAAGTGGTAAAGGCGACCCTTTAATTATTAACGAACTTGATGCTCTTGTATATGCTTCGATTAGAATGCCTGCAACTTATGGAGTTTGTTATGAAGTGTTAGAGCATGTTAAAGAATTTTTCGATTTTGATATTGATGATGTTGTAGATATTGGTAGCGGAACGGGATCGGCCTCTTTTGCTTCTTTTGATATCTTTAGACCAAAAAAGATTATGTGTCTAGAGACCAACCCCTTTATGAGAAAAGTTGGCGAATATCTTTTTAAAGATGAAGAGATAAATGACGCGGCTTCTTATATTGAATTTGACTTAAATGACGGTTTAAACACTTGTGGTGATTTACTAGTTTCCTCCTTTGTTTTAAATGAGCTTTCACAAAGTGATAGAGAAAAAGCGATTATCGATATGTTTAATCACACAAATAAAGTTCTTGTGATAATTGAACCAGGAACCCCTAAGGGCTTCCAAATTATTAAAGAAGTTAGAAAAATATTATTGGATAAAGGCGGATATATTATCGCCCCATGTCCACATATGAATAAGTGCCCGATAGAAGAAAATGATTGGTGCCATTTCTCCTCTCGTATTAGCCGCAGCAAACTTCATAAGCTTCTAAAAGAAGGAGACGCTCCATTTGAAGATGAAAAATATTCATATATTGCGATTAGTAAATTGGAATGCCATAGGGCAGAAAATAGAGTGATGCGACATCCAATAATTAATAAAGGTTTTGTTAATTTAGAAGTTTGTAGCAGTGACGGATATAAAAAAGTCACGATTACTAGAAAAGAAAAAGACAAATATAAAATGGCAAAGAAATTAAAAGTTGGAGATACTTTCTAATTTCATTTTGTGAAATTAATAAATGCATTTATAATTAGTAGCGATTATGACTTGGGATATTGCAAAAGATGTATTGCTCGATGCACTTAAAGATAGCGGCTTAGTTTTTGCGTTTGTATTTATCTTTCATATTCTCTTATCCTTTATTGAAGATAAGTTATCAAACTTTTTAACTAAACATCATAAAGCTGCTCCGTTATTTGGATCTCTTTTTGGAATTATTCCTCAATGTGGAACAAGCGTTCTCGCTGCGGATTTATACATTCAAAAATATATTTCTTTAGGCACAATTATTGCTGTCTTCTTGTCTTGCTCTGATGAAGCATTAATTGTTTTATTAACTCACCCATCTGAAAAGACAATAATGGTTTTACCATTAATTGCATCAAAATTTGTTATTGGATTCCTAATTGGATTTTTAGTTGATTTAGTTTTTAAAAAGCAAGAAATTCATGAAACTCATGAACATTTAGAAGATGTCACTTGTTCCACTCATCATCATGAGCATGAACAAGTCAAAATTCATAAGCATCTTCTCCATCCTTTATTCCACTCTCTACAGATTTTTGCCTTTGTATTCGTCATTAATTTTTCTTTAGGTTTAATCATTGCTTCAGTAGGAGAAGCGAATTTTGCTAATTTCATTATTTCAAATCGATATTTCGCCCCATTATTTACTTCTACAGTAGGTCTTATTCCTAACTGTGTTAGTAGTGTGCTTATTTCTGAATTATTCATTAAGGGATCTATTCCTTTTGGAGCGTTACTTTCTGGTTTACTTATGAACGCTGGTATCGGAATGATGGTTTTACTCAAAAACAAATCCACTTTAAAAGAAACCGGACTCATATTAGCGATTTGCTTTATAAGTGCGAATGTCTTTGGCTACTTAGCAAGCGTAATTGAGTGGTTTGCCTTTTAGAAAAATATATTTTTATTTATTTTTCGTCCTAGTTTGATATAATTTATGTCGCACTGGAACGGA
>CADCFC010000055.1 GCA_902800645.1 uncultured Erysipelotrichaceae bacterium | reverse complement strand
GATTTCTTTGATGAGATAAAGCCAGAAATATATAAAGTTAACGATAATTCATTCAAAGGAGTTCCTTTTGAATATCTTGTTGCCACAAAGATACTTGCGATTACAAGTAATACTGAAAGACCATTTAAACATCTTGTTGATACTTATAGCGCTTCTTTAATTGTTCATTCGTTAGTTGATAAACAAGAAATCAAAAAATATATGTTAATCATTAATGATTCTGAAAATAAAGCTAGAAAAATGCTTAAAAAACAAGAAATTGCTTTAAGCTTTTCAATAGAAAAAGAGAAAAGCTTTAGCGGATCGAAAACCCTTAGCACTCTTCAAGCAGGATATAACGTTTCTAAAGAAACGATGGTTGAAGAAGTTAATAAATGGCTACTATCATTTTAGAATTTTATTTGTGTTGCACATTTGTGACAATAACCATGTTAATATAAAAACAACAAAGGAGAACTTTGAATATGAAAAAAGAATTACTACAAGGTTTAACTGAAGAACAAATTGCTAAAGCTAAAAAATGTAAAACAAATGAAGAGCTTATCGCTCTAGCAAAAGAAGAAGGCTTCGCTCTTAACGATGAACAATTAGCCGCTGTTAGTGGTGGTATTTGTAGCGAGTCAACAGTTGCTGTTACCTGCCCAAAATGTGGTACACAATTCAATGGTGAAGTATATAGAGATTCAAGCGTAAAGAATCTCGGTAAGTTTACTTGTCCAAATTGTGGCCATACATGGAAAGAACTCGTTTAAGCTTATTAATTTATTAATTAATGAAAAATATGCCGATTACACGTCGGCTATTTTTTATAGAGATAAGAGGGTTGATTTATATTTTTAAGAGTAGCATAATGAAAGTGGCAAACCCGGAGCAATCCGGCGACGCAAAGCTATAGGGTCCTAAGTGGACAGCCAGTTGCACCTTTTTTTGTGTATACGGCGTTGCTTTGCGGAGTAACGCCTTTATTGTTAATATGAAGAAAGAAAAAGAGAAGAAGCCATTTAAATTCCCTATTGGTGTTAAAACATCAATTATTATTACTGTCTTCGGACTTATTGTTGTTGAAGTTGCGATGGTCTTTTTCTCGTTAGTGAGTGCAAGGACTAATCGAGAGAATTATTTTAATAATGCCTCTAATTTATCTGCAACAGTTAGTAAGACGATTGATATTCCTACTTTTAATTATTTAAAAGGAGAGGTTAAACCTCTAGTTGATAATAGTTCAACTCACCCAACAAGTGATGAGTGGGGAAGTGAAGAGTGGGAAATTTATATGGCTCAATTCGCTTATATTACTGAAACAAGTGAATTTACCGCTATGCATACTTTCTTAGCGAATGTTGCCTCTTCTAATAGTGATGTCAGTAGTGTTTATGTGTCTTATGTTGACACCACTAATAAACTTTGTGTTTATCTTTGTGATAGTCCTACTCCAGAAGAAATGTGTCCTCCTGGATGTTTAGATACTTTGTATGAAGTTAATTATGATGTATTAACTAATCCTAAGAGGGGGTTCCCTCCATATATCACTAACACTGCGGAATATGGATATTTAGTTACTGCTGGGACTCCGATTATGGATGGAGATGAAGTAGTGGGATACGCTTTTGTTGATGTATCAATGAATTTAATTAGGAGTAAACAGGCAGATAATATTGTTAGATTATTCTTATATTTATTAGCCACAGTTGTTGGATTAATTGTTATTGGTGTGATTATCATTCATTTCATTTTAGTTAAACCTCTTAAACGTATTACATATACTGCGGATAGCTATAGTAGTGATGATAGTGAATCTACTCACCAAAGATTTAATGATTTAGGAGTTAACACTCATGATGAACTCGTGGTTTTAGCTAACTCTCTCAAGAAGATGGAAAACGATGTCCATGAAAAGATTAATGAATTAACTAATAAGAATAGAGAATTAATCGAAGCTCAGGAAGAAACTAAAAAGATGTCGCTTCTCGCAAATAAAGATGCGCTTACTGGTGTTAAAAATAAGATTGCCTATGATAACGCAGTTGAAGAGCTTGATAAAGAGATTAAAGTGAATAAAGAAACTAAATTTGGTTTAGTGATGATTGATCTTAATGACCTAAAATTGATCAATGATGAATTCGGCCATGATAGCGGTAATATTTCCTTAATTAAACTTGCTGATCTTATTTGCAATTCATTTAAACACTCTATCGTCTATCGAGTGGGTGGAGATGAATTCGTCGCTATATTAAAAGATGAAGACTTTAAGAATTCTTCTAAGATTATTGAAGACTTTAGGAAGAAGATTTATGAGATTTCTAAAGATGAAGGCTTAAGCGTTCCTGAAAGAATTTCTGCAGCGATTGGTTATGCGGAATATGATAAGAAGAACGACTATTCCGTTGATGATACGTTTAAGCGCGCTGATAAAAATATGTATCTCAATAAACACGAGATGAAAACTAATTGCCGTTAATTAGTTTGTTAACTTAGTAAAATTAAAGTGTTAATATAATTAAGTTATGCAATTAGCAAACTATTTAGCGTCAAATGTCCCTCTATTTTCTATTTGTTTAGTGATGATTTATCTCGCTATCCGTAATTTAAGAATGAAGAAAAAAGAGGGTGTTTATTTCCTAGAATTCACCGTGATTGTTTTAATTCTTTCGGTTGTCGTTATGATTGAAGGATATGCGGCTAGTCATGGATTACCTATATTAGGAACTTTCTTTACATCTTTAGGATATATACTTAGACCAATTCTTTTATATATCTTTATTCTTCTTTCTAACCTCG
>CADCFC010000054.1 GCA_902800645.1 uncultured Erysipelotrichaceae bacterium | reverse complement strand
CTATAAAGAGCAACTTCTTAAAATTACTAATCTTCATGAAAGAATTGCTAATCAAAGAAAAGACTATCTACATAAAACTAGTCGATATCTTGCTAATAAGTATGATTATGTTTTCGTTGAGGGTTTAGATTTAAAAGAGATATCTAAAAGAAAGGAAGAATTAAAACTAGGTATATTTGTTAGTGATTTAGCCTTTGGCACATTCTTAAATCAATTGAAATATAAGCTAGAATGGCTAAATAAGAAATTGGTAAAAGTAGATAAATATTTCCCATCTAGTCAATTATGTTCTGAATGTGGATATCGAAATACCGATTTGTTGCTTAAAACTAAATCCTGGATATGCCCAAATTGCGGAGTTAAACATAACCGAGACCATAATGCAGCGGTCAACATTAAAAAAGAAGGAATGAGAATGATTCTTAATCCTTCTAATTAAACTATAAACAAGTTGTTTGTCTTGATATAAAATAAACTAAACCGAGGGACTCTCGGGGATAGCCCATTGATACTGAAATCACTAGATTTCTTGAGTGGGAAGACCCCATCTTCTATAAGTTGGGGAGGACGTCACATTTATATAAATAAGGAGAAAAACAATGAAAATTTGTATCTCAGCAGAAAGTACCATTGATTTACCAAGAGAACTTCTTGATGAATTTGGTATTAAGACTGTTCCTTTTACTATTACCTTAGGTGAACAAAATGGATTAGATGGAGTCACTACTCCAGAAGAAATCTTTGAATATGTTGATCGCACTGGTGTACTTCCAAAAACTAGTGCTGTTAACGCTAGTCAATATCAAGAATACTTCTCTTCTTTATTAAAAGAATATGACGAAGTAATTCACTTCTCGCTTAGTGCGGATATGTCTAGCGCTTGTCAAAACGCGATGACAGTCGCTAATGAACTCGGTCACATTCATGTTATCGATTCAATGAGTTTATCTACTGGTATTGCGCTTCTTGCAATTTATGCAACTAAACTAGTTAAAGAAGGTTTATCAGTGGATGAAATCGTAAAGAAGGTTAGTGAAAGAATTCCTTATGATCAAGCTAGTTTCGTCCTTGCCACTGTTGATTATTTATATAAAGGTGGTAGATGTTCTGGTTTGGCTAAGCTTGGTGCGATGCTATTTAGAATTAGACCTCAAATCATTGTCGCTAACGGTAAGATGGGCCCAGGAAAGAGATACATGGGCAAACAATTGGAATGTGTGGTTTCTTACTGTAAAGACACACTTGAGCAATTTAATAATCCTGATCTTGAAGTTGGCTTTGTTACTCATAGCGGTGCGACTAGTGATATGGTTGAAGCAGCAGTCAAAGCTCTTAAAGATAGAGGATTTAAAAGAGTACTTGTTACAAATGCAGGAGCGACTATCAGTAGTCACTGTGGTCCTAAATGTTTAGGTATTCTTTATATCAATGATGGTGGCAGATAATTGCCACTTTTCTTTTGTTGTAGTTTAACAGCGAAAAGAGACACTTTGGACAGTGAGTAAATTTTTGAAATTTTTCATTGTGCTATATTTATATAGATGATAAATTAGGTAACATGATTTACGCGTCGCTAGAGGCGCAAGCAGGGGGAATAAATCATGAACTATTTTGATCCAAGATCCAAGGTGCTTTCTAGTGATGAGGAGACAGTAGAAATCATCGAAGTCATTGAAGAATGTGAAGACTATTCTGATTTAGATGAAACTGAAACATACGAATTTGACTACGAAGAAGTTCTCTAATTCGAGTTACGTGTAAATCAATAGAAATAACGAGTTGTACTCGTTTTTTTCTTTTTTATAGTATAATTACGTTATGCTTGAATTTAAAAGATTATCTAAACTCCATAAATATGGAATGGCTATAAGCTTTTTAGCGATGGAGATATTCGCTTTAATGGCGTTTTCTTTTGGAGATAATTTTATCCTTTATGGTTCTTTATCTCTTGCCTTAATGGCTCTTTTGATTTTATTTAACATTAAGCAATTATCCGTTGATGGATTTTCTTCTATTGCTTATATCTTATTGCCTTTATTTCTTTTTACAGTAATTTGTGCGATTGGTTATTACTTTAGACCTCATCAAATGATTGGTAACTATAAGATAGGGGATTTGCTTTTTATTCCTTTAGGATTATTACCTCTATGCGTTAGTGGTTATATCCTTTCCATTGATAAGAGCTTTAAGCCTTCAATTCTACTCATTGTTATCTTTTCTAGTTTAGGTCTAATCACCTTAATTAATTTATTCGCCAATATCGTTAATTTCGGCTTCTTCTATACTTTAATTTATAAGGGATACCATATGTATTATGGTGGAGTTATTTCTAACGTCCCTGTTGAAGATATGGCTTATACCTTAGAAGGCTTTAAATTTATTGAAGTTAATATGGTGCATTACGTGATGTATCCTGCTTTATTATTCTCTTCTTTAATTGGTCTTCCATTTATTAATCCTAAAGAGAATAAAAAGATGTTTATTATTTATATCGTATTCGCTCTTATCGGTTTACTCGCTTTAGTGTTTGTTCCTTCTCTACTTGGACTCGTTTGTGGAATTGTTGTCATTTTAATTACTGTAATCATTTATTTACTTAGAAGATTTTATCCTCAACTCGCTAAACCATCTAAAATTGTGATTTATGTCTTATTTATATTAGGAATCCTTCTATTCTTATTTATGTTCTTAAATAACCAATCTAAATTAGGATTTAATAGATTTACTTCTTCTAATTCTTTATTAAATAAAATATTTAATACAAATAAATATGTTTCTAAATATAACGTTGTTATGAGCGATATTAAGCGGATCAGTTTTATTTGATAGCTGTATGATGGCGGGATTTATTGGACCAATCGTTATCATTGCAATTAATTATTTTGGATTTAAAGGTTTTGTTAATTACTTTAAGTTTGTTAAAGAAGATTTCTATATCAAAGCGTTATTAGTAGGATTCACGAGCTTCGCTACGATATTCTTTAATCTTTTCTATGATGCGGAATATGGCATCTATTATTCCATTCATAAACCAGCGATTATGGCGGGTCCATATATGCTAGTTATATTTATCCTTTGTTATGTTCTCGCTAAAGGAAGTGCGAATGTAGTTAAGGAAGTAAAAGTTAATAAGGAGGAAGCGATTAATGCATAAGAAACCCTTTAAATTAATGTTTTTGCCTCTATTAACTGCCTTAGCTAGTTGTGGTGGATATTCTCTTGGCTATATCGTTAGTGGCGACATGTATATTTCCGCGAATTTCTTAAAGAATTATTATTGTCACTGGGATAGCGAATTAAAAAGTGCAAAAGTTATTTCTACCACTGATGTTACTAGTGAGACAATTTATCGCTTTGATGATATTGAGAATATCGATGATGTTTTGCTCATTAATAATCCATATAAAGATAGTAGTAAATATCCTTTTGAAGAGAGTAGAATTCGTCAATATGCTAAAGATTATCGTATGATGAATTTAGATCAATCCTTCTATTATGGCGTGCAGTCTAAATTATTTGATGGAGAAGCATATTGTGATTCTTATTATCAACGTCATCGTGTACAGTCTAATGAAGGTGGCTTTTCTGTAAGATTCACAAAAGAAAGTGATGAGCTTCAATATTTTGCGATGCAATTTAAAGCAACCACAAATAATCAGCTCCCTACTTACCCTGCTTATAGTTACACAAATTCTAGTGGTCAAGAAGTTGATAATTCAGTTCTCATTAATAATCCTGAAAAAGAAGGAAAAGATGAATGGCTATATCACTATTCCAAAATCAAATTAAATGTTGATGTTTATTGTCGTAGCGATAATGGGATTAATGCTTATAGATTCACTACTGATGTAGAGTTTTCTAAGGTTTTAGTGGATGTTGGTAGTGGCAAAACCAATAACCAAAGTGAAACTAATCATGGTCACGCTTTTAAATTTGTTGGCTTTAGATTATTTAGTGAAGAGGGCGGAAATAAAAACCCGCTTTCTAGATGCGTGGGCTTCTCTATTTCATTTACAATTCTTAACGATGATTTAATTGAACATAATAAGGCACTTGATCCTACTAGTAATATTGATTATGCCTTATTCATTTATGAGGTATTCTTGCCTTATACTTATTGGCATTAATTTCTATATTTTGATATATCTAACCATTCACCCATTTCATAGTCGCATTTATCATCATCTAATATGAGAGTGCCTTTTGCAGGGGTGAATGTCATCTCTGAAAAATAAATCTTTCCGTTGATGTTATATAAATCAACACGAACGAATGGAAATGGTGAGGCTAAGGTCTCACTTATTTTTATCATTTCACTAAAATTATCTGGTTTAGTTAATGG
>CADCFC010000053.1 GCA_902800645.1 uncultured Erysipelotrichaceae bacterium | reverse complement strand
TATAAAAATATTAGCGAAGAAACGATTAATGGAGTGAACGTTCATCGCGTCAATATTAAAGCTAGAAAAAAGAGTAGATTATCAATTATTTTTAACTATCTTTCATTCTGGAGAAACTCAAAAAAGTGGGTTAGAAAGACTAATATAAAATTTGATGTTGTTTACTCGGTTAGCCTCTCTCCAGTTACTATCTGTAGCGCTGGTAATTTATATTCTAAACTATTTGGGGTGAGACACGTTATCCATTGTCTTGATCTTTGGCCCGAAAGCGTGCTCATTACTAACGCTGTTAGAGAAAAATCAATCACCTATAAAATCTTATATAAATGGAGTAAGTCAATTTACTCGAAAGCAAGTGAAATCCTTGTTAGTTCTCCAAGTTTTGTCGAATATTTTGCTAATGTTTTGAAATTACCAACTTCAAATATTTTGTATGTCCCTCAATCTTCACTAGTGGAAGATAGTGACACCAACGCCTTTAATTATGGCGAAGGAACTCATATCCTTTATTGTGGGAATCTTGGTCTTATTCAACTTATTCCTTTAATTACTAAAGCCATGGATGAATTAAGAGATAAAGACATTTATTTCCATATTATTGGCATGGGACCAATGAGTGATTTCTTAGTAAAAGATATTAAAGAAAGAAGGTTAGAGGACAAAGTGATTTATCACGGCCCAATTATTGCTAAACATGCCTCTAGTTATTTTAAAAACGCAGATGCACTATATATATCTCTTAAAGGTGATGGATATGTTGGAAGAACTATCCCTAGTAAGCTACTTATGTCTATGGCTTTTGCTCGTCCAATAATTGGAGTAATTAAGGGTGATGGTCGAAATGTTTTAGTTGAAAGCGGCGGTGGTTTTTTAGCGGATGAAAACGCTGAATCTATTAAAGATGCAATTCTCGCAATTCATAATTTAAGCAAAAAAGAAAAAGAGAAACTTGGTTCTCTTAATCGTCGCTATTATGAATCACACTTTTCTCTTAGAGAGGTAACTTTACTCATCGAAAGAGAACTCTCTAAGTAATCTTTGCAATGAATTATTAACATTTTCTAGTGATGTGTATTGCATCACTTTATTTTTGCCTAATAAAGAGAGCATTTCGCGTTCTGTCTTAGTTAAGGATAATGCTTTTTCCATTGCTTCTTTTAAGTCTTTTGGATCACCCGACTTTGACCAAATGATACAAGGACCATAATGGGATTTGAGTAATTCATTATCTACTGTAACAGTAAGTGCTCCAATAGAAAGATATTCAAGTGTCTTACTTGGAATAGAGTATTCATCTATTTTTGGATTAATTGGTCGAGGATTAATTGCTAATATAGAGTTCTTCTCTAAAGAAAGGTTTTCCTCATAACTTTTCGCACCTAAATATAAGATATTTGGATCATTACCAATTGCATCATAAAGTTTATTAGTGTTTACATGATGTCCACATATGACTAATTTTAGGTTTGGTTTATCTAAATCCTTGAATGCTTCAATAAGATTATAGACACCATATTCTTTCATTAATGAGCCGCCGAAATAAATATAGTCTCCATCGACTTCTATAGGTAGGAAGTCGCTTATTTTCTCACTAACACCATCAATTACGATAGATGGTTTATTGTCTAAATTGTATAAAGATTCTAACTTTGGAGTTAAGGTAATATATCCATCTAATTTCTTTCCAAGCTCCAATAACTTAGCTTTGTATTTCTTCTTTAGAAAAGAGATGTTATTTGGGTTATCAGTAACTACACCTATAATTTTTTGAGAATGTTTTTTGCGATATTTAATCGCCGCTTTTAATAATGATAAATTTAAGGCATCGACAAAGATATATTCACTATCAGGCATAGTGATAAATTCTATCCTTTTATACATATTTAAGAACTTATCAATTTTGTTACGTCTTACCTCAATATATTTCCAATATATTTTGCTATTCTCTTTGTTGATTTTAGCGGCTAGCCTTTGCTTTTTAAAATAATGATTGATTGATCTAACTGAAATTACATCAACGTCATAAGAAAGGGCTAATGCGTGAATGAGTTTATTATGGAAGTTTTGATTTGATAGATTAGGAGATACTTTCCAATATGAAAGATATTTCTTAAATTCTTCATTATCTAAGGCAGTTGTAAAATATAGAATCTTATTTTTCATATACTTTCTCCAATATTTGATAAATCGACTTACCTGAACTTTCGTATGTATTGTTTTTAGCACTGCTGATGGCGTTAGATGAATAAGAATAACCAATTCTATCCATTTTATCTAAGATATCTTGAGCGTTACTATTATCAACAATATAGCCGTTATATCCATCTTTAATATACTCTAAAGAACTAATAACTTTATTAGATGAAATGACCGGTAAACCATTACAGAAAGCCTCTAAAGTGGTGTGTCCAAAGATATCTTCTTTACTTAAAGTGATATAAACATCGCACGCTCTTAAAACTTTGAATAATTCATCTTTTTTCATGTAGTCTTTAATGATGACATTATTCATTTTATGAGTAGAGATATATTCCTGGTATTTGTTTAATTCAACTCCGCTTCCAATTAAAAGCAACACATCATCTCTATTTCTAAATAAAGAAATAAGCTCTAAGTTGTTCTTTCTTTCTATAAATTGAGAAGCGTTAACGAAAATCTTTTTATTTAGTGGCAAACCATATTCTTCTCTTATAGAGTCTTTGTTTTTAATAGGCTCTTTAATTATTTCTTCTATTGAGTAATTCGAATATAGATATGGATAAATCTTCTCTTTATTTGCTCCGTAATATATTAAATAGTCATCAGCGACTCTACTAGGAGATAGATAGTATGAAGCTTTTTTAATTAAAGATGTTTTAATTTTTTTCTTTAAGGAAGTCTCTTTTTTTATTAGGCCACCATTAATTAATAGACCAAATTTTATATTATGGGAGGACATATATCTTATCGCTTTGATTTCTGCTAAATGAGAATATCCATTCATAATAATCACATCATATTCTTGGTGATGTTCTTTAATAAACTTTCTAACATTATTTGAAATA
>CADCFC010000052.1 GCA_902800645.1 uncultured Erysipelotrichaceae bacterium | reverse complement strand
GTTATTGTATATTTCTTTTGGTGTACCAATTTGTTGAATATATCCATCTTTCATAACAACAATACGATCCGCCATAGTCATAGCTTCGGTTTGATCGTGTGTAACATAGATGGTTGTACTACCTATTTTCTTGTGCAAAGAAACAATTTCGCTTCTCATTTGAACTCTTAATTTAGCGTCCAAGTTTGATAATGGTTCATCCATTAAGAAGATGTTAGCATTTCTAACAATCGCTCTTCCAAGAGCAACACGTTGCCTTTGTCCACCTGATAATTGAGATGGTTTTCTTCCTAAATAATCGGTGAGTTCCAAAATTTTAGCGGCTTCAAGAACTCTATCATTAATTTCCTTATTATTTACATGACGAACTTTAAGAGAAAACGCCATGTTGTCATAGACGGTCATATTTGGATATAAGGCATAGCTTTGGAAGACCATTGCACAATCTCTTTCTTTTGGAAGAAGTGTATTTCCAAATTTGCCTCTAATAAACAAATTGCCGTAAGTAATATCTTCTAATCCTGCGATCATTCTTAAAGTGGTGGATTTACCACATCCAGAAGGACCGACAAAGACAATAAATTCTTTTTCTTTAATATCTAAATTGAAATCGAACACCGCTTGTACGTGATTTGGGTAGATCTTATTGATGTGTTGCAAAGAAATATAAGCGTTCGACTAATTCCTTATGATAAATTTCGCGTTTTTTATTAAAAGCAATTCTCTTAGCTTTTTCTTCTTTAGAGATTTTCATAAATAGTTATTCCTTTATGTTCAAAATTATATCACATATATGAGATGTTTCTATGGTTTATTTACAAAACCATTAGAAAAGATTAATATATTGCTATATGGTTAAATACACTCTTGAAGGCGATAAATTTATCATAAATGATTATCTTAAAGCCAAGAAGTTTTCTTCATTTTTGCCTTCTATTAGTGGGGAAGACGGAAAACCTACTTGGGTATTTTATGCGAATGTTGGACAATGTGTTGGTGGGTTTGGAATAAGTAATAAAGAATATCCGATGACACCATTTGATAGTGCTTTTCTCGCCTATTCAAATATTCCTACTAAATCTTTTAGAACATTTATTCAAATTGATAATAAAGAAATAATTGAACCATTTTCAATTAATGATGAACCTACTCTAGTGGTGGAAAAAAGTAAGATTTCTATTTTAAGTAGCAATGAATATTTTGATATTGAAGTCACTTATTCAACTATCTCTCATAAACCTTATCCTGGTTTATTAAGAAGAGTGGTGATTAAGAATAAAGGCAATAACCACAAATATAAAATTGTTGATGGTTTACCAATTTATTTGCCTAAAGGAGTAAGCAATTATTCTTATCATGAGCTTACTACTTTGTCTGCTGCATATAGTAAGGTTGATTTAAATAATAATGCTCCTTTCTATATTTACACTAATCGGGGTGGAGACGAAGCTAAAGTAATATTAAAAGAAGATGGAAACACTTTTGTTTCATTTGATTCATTTAACAAAAGATTAAATGCTATTGTCGATCCCAAAATAGTGTTTAACTACGATGATAGTTTTTCTAGTCCTCTTGGTTTTGAGAATTGTTTTAACGTAAATAAGCAGATTCTTTCTAACCAAATTCCTTGCGCATTTATCGCTAAAGAAATCGCCTTAAAAGCGCAAAAAACCTACTCTTTTATATCTTTCTTCTCTTCTTTTGACTCCATCAAAGAATATAATGATGAACTTAAAAACCTTAACTTTGAATCATTAAATAAAGAGTTTGATATAACTGATGAATTAGTTAATTCTTTATTACCTACTATTAAAACTAGTAATAGAGTTTTAGATGAATATATCAAACAATGTTTTCTTGATAACGGGTTAAGAGGTGGTTTTCCAATAACTAAAGGAGATAAAACCATTTATCTATATTCTCGAAAACACGGAGATATGGAAAGAGATTATAACTCCTTTAATATTCCTTCCTCTTATTATTCATCTGGATCAGGCAATTACCGTGATATTAATCAAAATAGAAGAAATGATTTATATTTAAATCCTGATATTAAGGATATGAATATTTATTTGTTTGCTTCTTTAATCGAGGCTAACGGATTCAATCCTCTTTTAGTGGACACTACATTATTAAAAAATGAATATAAATCATATGAAGAAGCGACTAAAGCAATAGAAGATTTATATTCATCTAATATTAAAGCAGATTATATTGAAGGATATTGGTCTGATCATTTTGATTATTTATTGGATTTAATTGAAAACTATCTTTCTGTTTATCCTGATAAAATCAATGAATTACTATTTACCCCTAAATACAAATTCTTTGATTCTCATATTCGTCTCAAACCAAGAAGAGAAAGATACGTTTTAAATAATAACGATATTAGACAATATAATTCTTTACAACCAATCAACGGCTTATCTTCTGATTGGTTACTTGATAAATATGGTCACGTTATTTCGCTTGATTTAGCGAGTAAGTTATTTTCTCTAATCGCTATTAAATTTTCTTCTTTAGATGTTAATCAATTGGGACTTGAAATGTATGCGAATAAACCTGGATGGAATGATTCTTGTAATGGACTCCCAGGACTATTTGGCTCGTCAATGAATGAGACTATTGAATTATTAAGACTTGTGAAATTTTATAAGAGGTACGTGCTTCCTTTAGTAAAAGAAATTAAAGCATTAAAACCGCTTAAAGATTTGATTGCTAAGATGATAAATACCCCTATAAACGGACATCAATATTGGGACATAGTTAACGGTGAAAGAGAAAAGTTTGAAGAGCTATATAGAGGCTCTGAATTGACTCAAATTTCTAATGCTGAATTAATAGATATTTTAGATGTATTTGAATCTACATTAGATAAAGCTATTGAATGTTCTATTTCATTAAATAACGGTGTGATTCCTACTTATTTTTCTCAAAAAGCTACTAAATACCATCTTGACAATGGTGTTGTCGTCGATGAATTTGAGACTCATATTTTGCCTAATTTTTTAGAGGCTCCTGCTAGACTTGCTAAACTAGGAAAAGATTATTTTAAAGAAGATCAAATTAAGAAGATAAATGAATCTGAACTATTAGATAAAAAACTGAACATATATAAAACATCTGTTCCTCTGAATGGTGAAAGTAAAGAACTTGGGAGAATCTGTTCATTCAATGCTGGATGGCTTGAAAGAGAATCGGATTTCCTTCATATGACTTTTAAATTTTTATTAGGATTACTGAAGTCCAAAAATTACAAGGAGTTCTTTGAATCTTGCAAATATAATCTCCCATGTTTTATGAATCCTGAAATATATGGTAGGTCGCCACTTGAAAATGTTTCTTTTATCGTACCTTCAAACCACAAAAATGATGCACTTCATGGTCAAGGATTTTATGCAAGACTTACTGGTGCGAATACCGAAATTATCAATATGTTATATTTATTAACTCTAGGCGAATCTCCTTTTACGTTTGTTGACGGTCAATTAACATTTAAACTTAACCCTCATATTCCGTTGTCTTTATTTAAAGATAAAAAAGTTACTATTTCTTTATTTAAGGATGTAATGATTACTTTTGAAAATTCGAACGATAGAAATTATGACTCTCAAATAAATCTTGAATACATTGTTAATGGAAAACGTTATAAAGTGATACCAAGCGATATCGCTATTAAAATTCGTAATAGAGAATATAAAGATATTAAAGTTTTAATTTTGTAAATTGGTTATTTAATTTTTAATCACCAATGATTTAGAAAAGTTTTTTACTAATTACATGAAAGACTATATTTTTTATTCTTGATTCATTCTAAAAAAATTCTGGTTTTTTATAATACTTCTTTTATGATATTTAAATTTTTTATAAAATAAAAGATAACAATATGGCTTTTAACTTAGACGAACGTATTCAAAAACAAATTAAAAATACAGTTTTGATTATTGATGAAAATGTTGACGATCAAGAATTTTTAA
>CADCFC010000051.1 GCA_902800645.1 uncultured Erysipelotrichaceae bacterium | reverse complement strand
CTCTAGAGGTATTGTCTCTAGCTTTCATCGCTTCAATATTTGCTTTTTTAAGTTCATCAATTAACATAATAGTTTCTCCTATTGCGATTTAATTATATTTAATAATATTAATTATTCAATTATTTACCGTGCTCTTTAAGAGTTTTCGCAGATGTATTCACTAAGAAATTTCTTGAGAAAAATCTAGAAGCAAAGACAGCTAATTTATTTTTAAATCCAATTACTGTCACTGCTTTATTTTTCTTCATTGCTTTCATAGAAATAGTTGCAACTTTATAAGCACTTATTGGTTTATTCTTTTTAAAGACGTAATCGTTATGCGCTCTAGCTACAAATCCACTAGTGAAAGGACCAGGGCAGACTGTAGTCACATGAACATTCGTGCCTTTAAGTTCGCGATTAATTGCTTCAGAAATATTAAGTAAGAAAGCTTTTGAAGCGTGATAAGTAGACATGAATGGTCCAGGGAAGAAACTTGCTAAAGAAGCAATATTCAAAATATGACCACTATTCTTTGCTAAGAAATCATTCACGTAATCTCTCATTAAATACATTGGACAGTTACAGTTAAGTTCAATCATCTTTAGTTGAAGATTAATGTCCATATCTTTGAAGTCTTTTTGATCTCCAAATCCCGCACAGTTAACTAAATATTCAATATCAAGATTTTTAGAGGTTGAATATTCTCTTACTTTAGGGAAATTAACTGGATTAGATAAATCTAACGCTAAAGTTTCAACATTAACTTTATATTCTTTTTCTAATTCTTCTTTAGCGGCTTTTAAGTTATTTGGATTAGAAGAAACTAAATATAAATTTATTCCTTCTTTTGCAAATAGTTTTGCTAACTCTATTCCAAGCCCACTAGCGCCACCAGTAATTAAAGCATATTTATTCATTTTTAATTATTCTCCATATCGTTAACATTAAATTTAAAATCTTTCCATTTACCACCGTGATAACGATGGATTTCCTCAGTAGCCATAAACCATTTCATGACCATATTGTTTTCTGGATAGAATTCATGGAAGACACCATCAAAGAAAGTATAGAATCTGCTTACATCAGTGCACATTCCATATGTAGGAAGGTGTTCAGGAGAAAGATGTAAAGAAACATTCTCACCGTTTTTACTACCGACATAAGTAAACCCTTCGTGATTAAGAATAACTTCTCCTTCTCCAACGATTTCACTCGTCTTCTTATCTTTGAGTAATTCATATTCAGGAAGCATTCCTAATTTTACTTTACATCTAAGCTCAAATTTAGGATCTTTAATCTCTTCCTTAATTAAGTCTCTTTCCATATTAAACCATTTGGTTTGAGTGGAAGGAATAACGCATTCTTTGTTAAATGGATGCATCTCATAAGTGTCATCTAAAGTCGCTCCATTACCGCATTCTTTACAGTAAATGTCATTCCCTTTAGACGCCATCACATAATCCTTATGACATTTTGGACAGTGATATAAAAGTGTCTCTAACCCTTCAGCGGTTTTGTCTTTAGTCTTATAGTGAATCTTTCTCTTCTTGTTCCATTCGTAATCGTCGTGATAAAGAAGTTCATTCACTCTATCTTCGATTTCTTCAGGAGATAAGTTCTTTAAATCATCTTCAGTAAACATTAAATCCACGACTGATTCAATTTTTCCTGGTCGATCGTTATTATCATATTTAGGGCAAGATAAATATCCGCCTTTAATAACTGAATAATAAACTGGCACTCCAAGTTTCTTTAAGAAATTACCAGTGCCTAAGGCGACTGGTTGATTTGCGCCACTTATAGAGTTCATTCCTTCAGGATAAATAGAAATAACTCCACCTTCTTTTAAGATGTTATTAATCGCCATGATTGGTTTAATTTCAAATTGGAAGTTCTTTTTAGGAATGCAGTTAATGCTACTAACAGTCCCTGATAAATGTGATCTAAAGAATTCGTTATACGCTAAAACGAAATTAACTCTCTCTTTTAAATAAATCGCATTAAATAGATAATCCGCTCTAGAAGCGTGATTAGAAATTAGAACGAAAGGTCCTTTAAGTTTTCTAATATCTGTCTTCCAGATCATCTTCGTGTGATATTTCCATGTTAAGACAGTGCGGGCCACTATTTTTAAAATTCCATAATTAAAATAGTTTGGCCTTGTGTAAACTTTTTCATTTAATCTTTGATCGATAGTCTTCATTTCTTTTTTCATGTTTAAAATATATTATTTTATAAAAGATTTCTCTATCTTTTATAACATTGTAATAAAAAACTCTCTATTTCTAGAGAGAATTTTAGATAGATGGTGATCCCTAAAGGATTCGAACCTTTGACCCAATGATTAAGAGTCATTTGCTCTACCAGCTGAGCTAAGGGACCAACTAGCGAGAAATAATATAACTGATTTAATAATCTAAATCAACACTTTTTCTCGCTACAATAATTAAGCGTTTTTCTTCTCTTTAATTTTGCGATTGATATGTTTTATCAATACTTCAATTTCATGCGCCACAAGTGGGACAAACGCTGCTGCTCCAGTAATGAGCCATTCCTTCCAAGATAATGGAGAGGTAGAGAATACTTTTTGAACTCCTGGAGTAAGGACGACAAAGAATTGTAATCCAACACCAAGAACGAAAGCGAGAAGCATCATCCAGTTTTTGTTTCTAAATACTTTAAAGGCACTATGTTCAACAGAGGACATACAAACCATATGAATGAGTTCGGCAAAGCCTAAAGCAGTAAAGGACATGGTTTGCGCTTGTGCTAAGATTGCAGTTCCATTAGGAACTAAAGTAATATTCTTAATTTGAGAAATAGTCGCATAATCAGTAATACCGTTCATCCAGAACGCACTTAAATAAGCAATGATAACAGCAATAGTAATAAATGAACCATGCATAATGGTGTCTCTTAGTCCACCATGAGCGAATATCGAATCATTTGGATTACGTGGTTTTTCATGCATGATGCCTTTATCTTTAGGATCCATGCCTAAGGCAATAGCAGGAAGAGAATCAGTAATTAAATTAATCCAAAGTAAGTGGATCGCGATAAATGGAGTCTCAAATCCAATTAAGATGATGAAGAACATGACGAGAACTTCAGCAATGTTAGATGAGAGAAGGAAGATAATGGTCTTCTTAATGTTAGTAAAGATGCCTCTACCTTCTTCCACTGCTTTTTCAATCGAAGCAAAGTTATCATCAGCAAGAACCATATCCGCTGCTCGTCATTAACACCGTCTCCAGTCATCGCACAGATATTTCCATTTGCTTTAAAGGCTTTAACAATATTAGTTTTATTTTCAGGAGAGACACGAGCGAAGACCCTAGTCTTTTTAACGAGTTCTCTTAATTCTTCTTCACTTAAATTATCAATATCTTTACCCATGACACATTGATCAATCGTATCAGCAATACCGAGTTCATGAGCGATAGCAAAAGCGGTATCTTTGTGGTCGCCAGTAATCATAATGGTAGTAATACCAGCGGTTTTAAATTTAGCGACCGCAGGTTTTGCCTCTGGTCTAGCAGGATCAATCATCGCCACTAAACCAACAAAGACTAAATCTTTTTCGTCAATTACATCATTTTTAGAATACGCCAAAGCGAGAACACGAAGTGCTCTAAAAGAGAATTCACTATTCACTTCATAGATATGATTGATATCTTCTTTAGCAATCTTTCTTTCTTTGCCATTTTCTAAGATATATTTAGTGTTAGCTAAAATTGAATCTAATGCACCTTTAGTGTAAATAATTGTGTCTTTATCTAATTGATGTTTTGTGGACATCATTTTTCTCACGGAATCAAATGGTAATTCATCAATACGTGGAGTA
>CADCFC010000050.1:3561-4181 GCA_902800645.1 uncultured Erysipelotrichaceae bacterium | reverse complement strand
TTCAGTTTGATTAAAAAGTGGATAGTCTTTAAATTCAGAGAAATTAAGGACACCATTCATTTCTCTTTTTGGTTTATTGCTCCAGGCAAAGACCACTAGTGGGATGATGTTATAGTCTCCAATTAATTTTCTAACTGCTTCTACGTGAGCAGCGTTTTGTTTAATCGGATTATAAAATTGAATTCGATGTCCATAATTAGTCGCATACCAATACATATCGTCAGGGGATCCAGCAACTATTCCATTAAACATTTTGGTTTCTACCACTAAAACACCTAAATCCATAATGAAGATGTGATCAATTTGAGATACAAATCCATCGTTTTGAATATAGACATCTTTATATAATTTGCAGTTTTTATTTTTAAAAGCAGGAAGAGAGATGACACTATTAACAATCATCTCACCATACGCTCCCGTATCTTCAGAATTATCTGCTATTAAGTCATAGAATAGATAAGCACCAAACATATCCTAATTATATCATTTTAAGGAAGTACATGTTTACTTATCATAATGTGTCGATACTATCGTACTTTTTATATAAAAATCTAATATGTAACAAAAAATTAATAGGTTAAATTTATACAAATATACAAACTATGTTTGTATTTTTAATA
>CADCFC010000050.1:0-3549 GCA_902800645.1 uncultured Erysipelotrichaceae bacterium | reverse complement strand
CGGATTTATGCGTCTTACGCGCGTATATAAAAGGAGGAAAAAATTTATGAAAACAAAAAACAAGAAATTACTCGCTATTGGAACAGGCGTAATGGCTGTTGCTCTTGGCGTTGGAGTCTTTGCTTCTTTAGGACACGATGGTTTGCTTTTAAGAAGTAAGGCTTCCAAAGATGGCTCAGTTACTTTCACAAGAACTACCAATCCAGCGAGCGGAACATATGCATCAGGTGTTTATACTATTGAAAGCGCAGTTGGGAAAACTGGATTAACTGCTGTTGCTTCTGTTAACGCTGAAAGTAATGCTGCTACATATGCATTTAGATTTGGCACAAGTACAGATCATAAAGTAGAGATTTCTCTTGCTGATAACGTTTATCACGCAGCAACCTTCCAATCTATCACAACCATTTCTTTTGAAATTAGTTCAACTTATACTCCTGATGCTAGTTTTGGCGTTTATTATTCTAGCAACGGTGTTTTTAATGACACTGACAAAATGACCGTTAACGTTGCTAATCCTTCTGTTGATTTATCGGAAGTTGACGCTAAATTTGTAAAATTTGTTAATGATAGTGGCAATTATGCTTATGTTAGCAACTTTACTATTGGATTCTCTTGCACTAATTATTCTAACTATTTAACGTCATTAATAATTTCTGGTGTTACTTATGAGTGGAACAACAACCAAACATTTGAATTCGACGGAACTGCAACCGCTCATTATTTTGATGGTTCATCAAAAGATGTTTCTTCATCTGTATATTTTGATGCCCCTGCTATGACTCCTGGATATAAACAAATTCCAATTTATTATTCTGAAAATGGAATGAGAGTTAGTGCAGTAGCATATATTCACGTTAATGATATTGTCAAATCATTTACGTACTGTGCTCAAAATGCCTTTAACGGAGAAACAGCTACTTTTGCGGATGCAGTTGATGAAAACAGCTCGTCTTTGCCTTCCACAGGAGAAATTGGCCAAACAATTCAAATGGAAGCTGTGTTAAACAGTGGATACAACTTTGTTGGATGGAATGCTTTAGATGATGATACAAGAGAGTATATCGATAATTATTTGGATTATACAGACAATCCTTTGTCATTTACTGTTCAAGAATTTGATTCTGAAATGGTAATCATGTATGTGCCGGATTTAGACAGAATTACAATTTCAAATCCAAAAACAGAATTTTATGTTGGCGATTCCTTCTCTCTTGGCGATGGTGTTGTTACAGCAACCTTTGTCGATAATTACACAATGAGTCCTATTGATTTGAGCAATTTAGCTGTCACCGGATTTAATTCTACTGCTGTTGCGCAAGGTCAAAATGTAACAATCTCATTTACTTTTAATGGCATAACTAAGTCTACTACCATTAGCGTTAATATTTCCGAAAAACCAAGCGGTGATAACCTAAACTTCTTATTAAATGGTACTTATTCTGTTATGGCCGGCAATTATAGAGTTGATTTTATTTTTGATGGTGCTGGTGCAGGCAGAATGAGAAGATATTACAACAGTGCCGAAAATTATCCTCTTTATTTTGAATACGAAGTTGATTTAAATTACGGTTTAACGGTTACATATGCTTCTGATTCTAGAACGACCTATTTCAGTAGTTATCCACAAAATTATAGACCAGGAGATCCAAATAATACTTCCACATGGACAAATACTACAGGAGTTGTGGATAGTAGTGGTAACTCATTTACAATAAAACTATACAATAGTGTTGGCGGATATCATTTAGTTGACAGCCCATACACTTTTTCTAGATAACGCAGCTCTTTAAATAGCAAAAAGATATTAAAAATTGAGGATTATAAATTTTACGCTTTAATTTTTTGAATAAGATACATGCTATTTAATAATTTATAATTATTTTGTTAAAATGTCCTTATAAAGGAGATTACATCATGAAACGAAGCAAGAGATATGTGTCTACAATACTTCTTCTATCTTCTTTAATGTTGCTCCCAATTAGCTGTGGCAATTCTGAACCAGCAGCCCCAGTAGTAGTGGAGATATTAACATCTATTCAAATTAAAACTGAACCTACTAAAGTAAGATATTACGTTGGTGATTCAGTAAACTTTGATGGAATTGAAATAGAAGGTGTATATAGCACTGGCAAAAAAACATCTATTAATGTTGATGATTGTGAAATTCAAGGCGCTACTACAGTTAGTAAAGGCGATAGATTAGTAACAATTAATTACCAAGGATTCTCTGCTTCTTTTTATATTTATGTTGAAGAGAAATCTACTGTTAAAACCTTAAAAACAGTGGATGTTGATGTCCTTCCTAATAAAGTTAATTATTTACCCGGTGAGACATTTGATCCTACAGGAATGTTAATTAACGCTAGATATTCAGATGGAAGCATTGTTGATGTCTCTTCTAGTGCGGAAATCACCTTTGAAGATGATAAGACCTTAGATAAACCAGGTGTAATCACTGTTAAAGCTACTTATGAACGTAAATTTGATACTTTCCAAATATATGTTAGAGAAAGTGAAGGTTTAGCGGATTCTGATTTTGGTAGTGGAGAAGAAGGTAGTTATGTTTCTAGCATGATTAACGATATTCTCACTAATCACAACTATGTTGTTAGTTTAGATTCATATATCGAATATCACAAAGAAGATGAGCATAAAACCACTTACTATAACCTAAATAACAAAGCCTACTATAATCACGACGATGAAAGTGGCTTATATGGTGGACTTCTATATCAAAAAGATCAAGGCTTTGTTCAATTTAGACAAAACGTTGAAACTAGAAACGTTTTAGTTGGACCATTTTACTCAACTTCATTAGAACATGACATTAGTGACATCTATGATGTTGTAATTGAAAACATTTTAAATTCCAAATGGATTGTTAATAGTGAAAACCCACTAGAGTTTTTAACTAGTGATTATTTCGCTATTGCAACTGGATGTAACTTCACAGGTTACGCTTATAGTGCGAACCTTGAAGCGCCTGAAAACATTATCATTCGTTACTCTAGTAGAGATTCATTTTATATCGATATTAACTTCAGCGTTATTTACTACGACACCGAAAAAGGTGAAATGGTTAAAGAACCAGGCTTATGTACTTTAGGTGTTACAGTTAATGACGCTCATAATGAGGAACTTGAATCTTATATCGAAGAACCTGCCTATATTTATGAAGTTCCAACGAGTTGGAGTGAAACAGATGAATCATACTTCAACAGAGTGTATGGTATCGTTCCACCTTTCCCAACTGGAGCGTCTTATTCCTTCTATTTCGATGAAGATAACGATTATCGTGGCAATTACTTATATGTCACTGATTACGCGAGTGGAGATATAAGTAGTAGTTACCGCACTCAACTTGAAGGAGCGGGATTTGTCCAAGTTGGTAATGATAATAATCATTATCGTTATGTATATGAAAAGGGATTAAAAATTACTAATTATGATGTATATCTAAAATATCGTTTCCCAACTTCCTCATATAACGGTAAAACCTATGGTTTCTATTATCCTAGAGGAGAGATGTATATTGAATACATTATG
>CADCFC010000049.1 GCA_902800645.1 uncultured Erysipelotrichaceae bacterium | reverse complement strand
TAATACTAAAAAGGAGATTTTTGTATGAAAGGAAAAACTCTAGGTATTACAGCAGTTGCTTTTCTTATGGGTCTTGGTGTAGCCGTAGGTGCACATCAAAATTCTAGAGTAGAAAAAGTTGATGCTCTTGATCAAGGGACTGAAGTGTATTTAGATTTGTCTGGTGGAGATTGGTCTGGAGATAATGCTGTTATGGCAATATGGAATCACGGCGCAGGCGCGTTTGATGTCTTTTCTCTTGATGCTAGAACAACTTTATACAAGGCAACTTTATCAGACGAAACTGATGCGTTCACATTATTTAGAGGTTCTAAGGCAAATTGGGATAATGTTTATAATCAATCTGATGATGGAAATTTTGGTGGTCATAATCTAATTAAATCAAAAGGTTTTAGTGGAAATAAAATGATTTTTGAATTAGGTGATATCGAGATTCCTGAAGAAGATGGATATTATGTTGTTGGCACAGAGTCTGACTGGAAGTTTGCAGGCGCGACTAAAATGAGTCCAGGCACTGATGGAAACAAAGCCCAAATTATTAAATATCCTGGTAAGGCTGGAGAATCATTTAAGGCGCGTAGTTTTATTACTGGTCAAGACAAATGGTATGGTGCTAGTAATTATGAAGTTGGCTCGGAAGATAAATTCTTAAATATCTATGTTAATTCCAATGATGAATTAATAGTGGAAGACTGGGCTGAACCTGATATTCCTTCTGAAGAGGGCTATTACATTAAAGGAAGTGTTATCGGATGGAAATACGATACTGCTTTAAAAATGACTAATACTGATCAAGGTGGCAATGTTGCTTATCTTATGAATTATGAAGTTAAAGCGGTTAATGAAAAAGTTAGAATTTGTTCTTATTACACTGATAGAACTCCATATAATCAATGGGCTGATGTAGGTAATACAGGAGAATTGGCAGTTGATTTTGGAACAAAAGATGGAGACGATTTTAAATTCACTAAAACTGGTTTTTATGACTTCTATGCAAAATATGAAAAAAAGCAAGGTGATGAATCTGCAAAGTTTTACTTCTACGTTTCAGAACACGCTATTACATATAACATTCAAATGACTGGTGTCTTATTTGAAGGAAAAGTTAGAACGTCTACTGTTGATTTAGGTATTCAACTCGCTTATAAAGGTCAAACATTTAATCCAGAATTATCAGATATAACAGGTTATGTTCGTAGAGGTGTATTTACTGATGCTAATTGTACAGTAGAATATACTCCGTCAGTGTTTACTGGTGCTGATAACTTATATGTCAAATACATTAAGGTTGGATTCTATATTTTACATTCTGATTCAACTCCAGAATATTCTATCGATGGAGCAGATTTAATGATTACTGATGGTATCAGTCCTCAAAATAAAGCTGAAGGCACAATTGTTGCTACTATTGGAACAACATTCTCTGTTGGTGAATATAAAGCGGATGGCACAATGGGTGGACAGTTTCTAATGTTGATGGCAATTTTGTTTTCTCTGTTGCTGGTACATATTCAATATTCTGGTCAGCAGGAGATAATAAAGTTTATATTACTAAAGGAATAGAAGCTTTCCTCTCATATTTCTTAAGCGAAATTGGTGGAATTTGTGATGCTCAAGGTGTTGATACCAATTTAACAACATTACATAACGCTTGGGTTAGACAAGAAGCAGCGTATAACGCCTTAGTTGATACTGACAAAGCCAAGATTATAGCGATGGGTTTTGATTGTTCTAAAGCCACTGAAGCTGATAAGAACAAAGATGAATATAAGATGGTTAAGATGCTCTCTTACATCGTTCTAAAATACGGCACAAACAGATTTAATGATTTCGTGTTTAATACGGATCACGTTGTTGACATCTCTCCATTTGGACTTAATATTGCTCAAACGAATAATGGCACAATCGCTTTAATTATCATTATCGGTGTTGTTGCTATTTCTGCTACTAGTTTCTTAGTAATTAAACATAAAAAGAAATTAGAAGAATAGTTTCTATTAATCACATTTCAATATAAGAGGGCATACATTTGCTCTCTTTTCATATGCAATATGGAAAAATCTCATATTCCATTAATGAAAATATAATTAAAACCTTGATTATGATTGATATAATCAATGGATATACAAAAAATATTGTATGTAGAAATATAATGTAATATAATGTTCGCAATACATCTTTTTGTATATTTTAGGAACCAGTATGAAATTCGTTAAGACAATTTTTGTTACCGCGATGACCGCACTTGTTGGTATGGGTGTTTTTACTGGCGCAATGAATAAATCTCAAAAAGTTGAAGAACCTGTTGCGGTTGAGGCGGCTACTGTTTCTGCCAATAAAAGAATTTATCTTAATACAACTTCCTTTACAGGTTGGGAAAGTGGTGCGATGTTTAAAATGTGGTTTAAGACCGGTGGCACTAACTCCTGCAATGCTGCAGGTACTAGAATAACAGTAAAAGGGGCGTCATCGGATCATATTTATGTTTTCACAAACACAAAGTCTTATGATTCTGTTTATGTCGAACGAAGAAAAAGCGACGATTCAGAAGGTTGGAATGGTTTTGATATAACTGGAAGCACAACTCAAAATGTTGTCAAAGTTAATGATTGGAATGCAGGCTCTTATGATGCTGGTACATACAATATCTATTATGAAGAAGTTACTGCAACAAGCGGCGGATCTGCAACTATGTACGTTAAGGGGCAATCCGGTCAATCAGGTAACGGATATTATTATACTCATAATGGTTTGACATTAACCGCTACTGCTAATAGTGGATATCATTTTGTTAGATGGGAAAGAAACGGAACTTCTGTTTCAACAAATAGCACTTACACTATCAATACTATAGGTGGTGATTATACTTGGAGGGCCGTTTTTGAGCAAAATGTTTATTACACAGTAAGGTTTTATTTAGATGACAAGACCACTCTTTACGATAGTGTTCAAGTATTAAAAGGCAATACTGCTGCATGTTCAAAAGCAAATCCTACAAAATCGTCTGAAGGACATGTTCACTATACATTTAATAAATGGGTAAATGATGATGGCACTGATGCTGTTTTAACAGATATTACTGGAAACTTAGATGTTTATGCTTCCTTCAGCACTTCATACGACACAGGAAGATATATTGTTGGTACATATGGCAGTTGCTCTTGGGGCGTTGAAGGCGCCGTTAGAATGGATACAGTAAAAAATCAATATGAAGCTACTGTTACATTTGAAAGAGGCGACGAGTTTAAAATTGCGTATTGTAATGGAACGAGTCTTGAATCTTATTTCGGATACGACTTTATAGTTACTAGTTGTGGTGGTTTGTTCTGTTTTGAAAGGTCATCCGAAGGCTATGACCCTAATATAAGATGCGTCGCTGGTGGGACATATAATCTTTATTTCACTGATAGTGATTGGGACGGAAAGAAAATATCCATCGAAATAAGTGGTGGAAATATTAATACCGCTGAGCAATTGGCTACTAAACTTATGACATTTAGTGACACTTCTGGCACTTGTGGAAATAATGATAGATTCCCAGCAATGAAAGCTATTTTCTTAAACAATTTAAATGGAACTGAAAAATCAAATTTCCAAGGATTTGTTAGTAGTGAAATAACATTATTTAACAACGGATATAGACGTTATGTAGCGTGGGCAAATGCCCTTAAACAAAAACCTTGGGAAGAAGGTGCTGCTTCTGGTGCTGTTATCCCATCAGTATTTGGTGACAACGGTTCTTCTGCAATTCCAGTTGTAATTACAGCAGTTGTTGCTTTAGGTGCTGTCGGTGGATTCTTCTTAATCAAGAAAAAGAAGATTTCAAAATAAAACCATTTAATTGATATTTTAAGAGGAGTAACATCCTCTTTTAATTTGATTTATTTAAAAATAAAGTTGATTGATATATACATTAGTCATATAATTTTTAACTTGTGGAGAAGTTTATATGAAAGTATCTAAGATATTATTAACAGGATTAGCGGTTTCTATATTAGGTATAGGAACATATGTCAACTTAACTAGTAGCGATTCTAATGAAACTAGAGAAGTATTAGCAGACGATGAATTAGAAGCTAGAGACGTCACTATTAGAATAAATACTCTTACTTGGAGAGATTCTGATTATGATACCTATGTTTTTGTTTATAATGGTGAAGATACAGAAGGAGTTAAGTATTTAATTACTTTCACTGATGGGACAAGAATAAACGGATATACAACCATTAATGTTAATAATTCATCTGTTATTAAACTTGCGATGCACGATCCTTCTAGAAGCCTATACTTTTATAGTAAGGAAACTACTATCGGACAATATAACCATATTGTGTCTATGGATGGCCCATTAGGCGCTATGAATTTGCAAATTATTAAAGCAACTTATCCAGATGGATTTTATCTTAGATTCGAAGATCACGATACTTATTACTTAATGGATGCTTCTGATAAGACAGGATATAACTACATGTATAAGAATTTACATGTTGAAAATTCATGGGATAGGTATAGAACTTATCACTTTGTTGATGGGGTTGAATTACCAGCCTATGATTCTTATGGCATTCATATTGATGATCCAGATAGTTATTGGTGCTATGACTCCGTAAAACGTGTTGAATTTACTAGCGGAGGCATATATGACGTATATGTAAACTTTCTCGAAGGTGAAAAAGAGTCCGATGCTTCAACTGAATATTATATAGTTACTCCTACATATAAATTCGCTAATTTATTCTTATCAAATATTACTTGCCCTGGTGAGGTTTATAGTGGTGGAACCACTAAATGGAATGAGATGTCTACTGCTTACTCTACAATGCTTAATGATAGTGCTAAGAATAAATATCAAAATGGAACAAAAGATAAAGATGGAGATGCTTTTGAAAACGCTTTAGCGAGATATGATCATATTCTTGGTAGATACGGCACAAGCCAATACACCAACTTTATGAATAGAACTGTTACCCCATTAACTAATCAAGCCTTAAATATTAGTCTAACTGGTAACATGAATAACGACACAGCATTACTTGTTACTTTAATTTCTATTATCTCTATTGGTGCGATTGGTGGATTCTTCTTCCTCAAGAAAAAGAAAGTTTCTAAGTAAAAATATTTAATAAATTTTAAGAGGAGTAAAATCCTCTTTTAATTTACAATTTTTCCCAAATAGAAACATTGATATTGTAAAACAATAAATGTTGTTTTATTATTTCTTTGTATCTAAATAAATATTGATTGGCTTAGTAAAAACGGATATAAATATTGGCAAACTTTACCAATAAATCCTTTAGGACCTGGATATTCTCCTTATATGTCTACTTGTTCTAACGCGATCGAATTCCGTTATATCTCTTTAGATTTATTAACTAAAGCCCATTTATTACCTAAAGTACCAGAACATAATAAAGATGCGATTAAAGTTGATTTCTATGATGTTGGTGAATATAAGAAGGAATATCTTTGGAAAGCGTTTAAAAAGTTCTCTAAAAAACATTACGAATCTATCCATAAATTTAAATCGCTCAATCCCTGGGTTAGCAAATATGCGACATTTGAAGTATTCAAATGGAAGAATGATAATAAGCAGTGGAACGAATGGGATAAGGAATATTTAGATTACTTTAAAAAACACAATAAACCTCCTCGTCACTTAAAAGAAGAAATTGACTTTGTAGTCTTCCTTCAATATCTTGCTTTAAAACAATGGAAACGCGTTTTAAGATACGCAAAAAGGAAAGGAATTGAAATCATCTGTGATATGCCTTTCTATGTTGGATTTGATGGAGTGGAATGCTGGCTTAATCGTGACCAATTCTCCATTGGAGAAGATAATAAATTATTTGAAGTTGGTGGAGTAGGACCTGACGCTTTTAGTGATGTCGGTCAGCTTTGGGGCACTCCTATTTATAACTTTGAGAGAATGAAACAAGATGGATATAAATTATTAGTGGACCGTATTGGTTATCTCGCTAATTTATGTGATCATTTAAGAATCGATCACTTTAGAGCGTTTGATACTTATTACGTTATTCCTGCTAATGAAGAAACCGCTAAAAACGGAGTGTGGAAAATCGGTCCTAGAGAAGATTTCTTTAATAAGTTATATGAAAGATATCCAGACATTAAATTAATCGCTGAGGACCTTGGAGATTTGCGTCCTGAAGTATTAGAACTTAGAGATCAATTTAATCTTCCTGGAATGTTTATTTCTGAATTCACAATCTTTGATTTAACTAATGAAAGTACAAATAGACAACTCGTATATCCTGGCACTCACGATAATGAAACATTATATGGTTGGTTCTTAAATTTAAGTGAAGAACAGAAGCAATTTATCGCTAATAGACTCAAAGTAAATAATGATGAAAAACTATATGATGAAATTGTGAAATATATCTTCTTAATTCCTTCCTTAATGACTATCTTCCAACTACAAGATTTACTCAAATTAGACAACAGAGCCCGCATGAATTGGCCTGGTACAGTGGGTGATCCTAACTGGACTTGGAAGCTTAAGGACTTCTCATTTATTAACGAAATCAAATACCCTGATTGGAATTGGTTCAAATAGAACAAATAGTCGATGATAGTTATCTCTCATCGGCTTTTTTATTAGTTGTTAAATATTTAAATATATAACAAAACTAAAGAGAAATTATTTACACAGTAAACGGCATTATTTTATAATGACTACATATGGCATTCGGATTACTTTATGATTATTTGATGGGCCAAAGCATCGATGCTTACAAATACTTTGGCGCACACTTTGAAAAGAGAGATGGTGTCTCAGGTGTAGTTTTTAGACTATACGCTCCAATGGCGAGCGATGTTTCTGTCATTGGTGAATTTAATAACTGGGATGTCACCGCTCACAAAATGAACAAGGTCGATGATGCTGGTGTCTATGAATTATTTATTCCTGGACTTACAGATTATCAATCCTACAAATATCACTTCAAAAATGCGAAAGGAGCGTATGTTGACAAAATTGACCCATATGCATTTTTTAGTGAAGTTGCTCCAGGAACTTGTTCTCGTTTATTCAACATTGAAAACTTTAAGTGGCATGATGAGAAATGGTTAAAACAAAGGGACAGAAACTTTGATAAACCAATGTCAATTTATGAAATGCACGCTGGTAGTTGGCTTAAAAATCACGCCGGTAGATTCTCTTCATACGAAGAACTTGCTGATGAGCTAGTTCCTTATATTGAAGGCATGGGATTTACACACGTTGAATTCATGCCAATTATGATGCATCCATTTTTAGGCAGTTGGGGTTATCAAGCTACTGGTTTCTATTCTTGTGATCCAAGATATGGAAATCCTTTCCAACTCATGTCCTTAATTGATAGATTACACAAGGCAAATATTGGCGTTATTATCGATTTTGCTCCTGTTCACTTTGCTAATGACCCTTGGGCTTTAGCTGAATATGATGGCAGTTGTTTATTTGAATATTCTAACGAGCATCGTGTTTCTCCTTGGGGTAGTTACCAATTTGATTTAGGTAAAGATCCTGTTAGAAGCTTCTTAATGAGCGCGATTAATTTCTTCGTTGAAATGTATCACGCGGACGGTATTAGAATTGACGCTGTTAGTAATATCATCTTCTATAACGGTGATAAGACTAGAGGCACTAACGATGGAGCGATTGAATTCATTAAGCGTCTTAATGGTAAGATGCATATCGCTCATGATTCAGTGATGATGATTGCTGAAGATAGTAGTGATTATCCTGGTGTTACTAAAGATACATCTAGTGGTCTCGGTTTTGATTATAAATGGGACCTTGGCTGGATGAATGACACTCTTAAGTACTATGCGCTTGACCCAGTCTATAAGAAATATGACCATAATAAACTCACATTCTCTATGGCCTATTTCTATAGCGATAATTTCCTTTTACCATTTTCTCATGATGAAGTAGTCCATGGTAAAGGTACTCTCCTAAATAAAATGTGGGGAGATTATTATCAAAAATTTGCCTTATTACGTAACTTAGTTACATATCAATTCTCTCACCCAGGAAAGAAACTCAATTTCATGGGTAACGAATTCGGCTCATTTGATGAATGGAACGAAGCGAAATCATTGCCATGGGAACTCAAGAGTTTCCCTGCTCATGATTCTATTTCTCGCTTATATCATGACTTAAACTTAATTTATCGCGCTCATAAAGCTATGTATCTTCAAGAGCATAATCCTGAAGTATTTAAGTGGCTTATCGTCGATAATAGAACCGATTCAGTTTTTGCTTTTACTAGAAGAATTGATGACGAAGTATTAATCTTCGTCTTTAATATGACTCCTAATTTCTATGATGGATTTGGAATTCCTGTTGAAGTTGAAGGTGAATACGTTGAAATCTTTAATAGTGATAAAGATATCTATGGTGGCGCTAACCAATATAATGGTGCGCCTTTAGGAAGCTACGCTGGCTATATCACTATTAAGCTCGCTTCTTTTGGAGCAATGATTTTCAAATTAAACAAAAAACACGTCGGTTAAAGGAGACAATTTATGTTTACTTCAAAGAAAGACTTTAAAGCTGATTTCCAAACTCGCTTAATGGAGCGTTATGGTGTTGGTGTAGAAAATAGCTGCGCTAACGAGCAATATACAATTCTAGGTGAGATGATTAGAGATTATGCGACTGTTGACTGGAATAAAACTCACTTAGAGTCTACTCAAGGAAAGAGAAGCTTAATCTATTTCTCAATGGAATTCTTAATTGGTAGATTATTATCCAATAACATTCAAAACCTTGGCTTATATAAGATGATTAAGGAAGGTTTAGAAGAGCTTGGTATTGATATCAA
>CADCFC010000048.1 GCA_902800645.1 uncultured Erysipelotrichaceae bacterium | reverse complement strand
GATTCATTTAAGAAGAAGTTACTTTGTGTAAACATCTTTTCAATTCCACTTTGACCAATATCTTGTTCAAGAGAGGTGTTTAATCCTTCAATAAACATATCGTAAGTTGCTCCTTCTGTTGGTGTTCCTTTAACAGTTACTGGATCAGAAGAACCAGTGACGTTTCTAGCAACAACTTTAAATGTGTATTCAGTTCCATTAGTTAATTCGTTAATGGTTATGTAATTAGTGGTGACAGATGAAACGAATGTGTCGTTCATATAAACATCAAATACAGTCGCGTGTTTTCCACCACTCCAAGTGAGAACTATGCCAGAATCAAGAGGATGTGCTTCTAAAGAAGTAACCGCTTCTGGAATTGCCGCTAAATCAGTGTAGAAAGTGACTGATTCAACAGTAATGTTTGTAGCGCTTGCCCACCAGCAAACCATAGAAATATCAATATTTGAACTTAAATCAATATTGTTATATGGATAGACGGTTACTGTTCCTTTAACTGCTTCGCCGCTCTTAGTAGTATCCATAATTGGACCAATATTTAATACATTATTATTTCCAGAATCAAATCCGGTGAAATCAAAGTTAGTGAAATATACTTGTGATTTGCCATAAGAATGCATGTTAAGAGTAGAGAATTCAACATCCATCTTTCTAACTCTTCCGCGATTCACTAATGAATCAGTAGACACTAAGGCGGTTAAATGACCTTTTTCCTTGTCTCCATCGATATAGCCACTGTCATTTTGGTAAATTAGTTGATTGACGTCAACCTTTTCACTGACAACTTCAGCTGTAACACCATAATGTAAACGGTAAGATACAACTTTAAATGTTAATCCGTCAGCGGCGTAAGCCATCTTAGAATAAATCTTACTTCCAGCATATAGTTTACCTGTGATTGGGTAATTAAAGATATATCTCGATCCTGATTTATCACTATATTCTTGACCATATCCTTGAGATTCTTTTAATTGATCACTATGTTGTGAACCTGCGTAAAGTACATAGCCAAAATATTGATGTCCGTCATCATTACCATTATATTTTTGTTCTAAGATGACAGAAATTCTTTCAATTGATTCTGGATGGTCTTCACTAGTTAAAGTATACGCAGTTGCTAAACCATCATCAGTCTTAGAGATATCAACATTAATAGCGATATCCTTTGGTTCATATAATTTGTCATCAACTGGACGATCAACATAAGAGAATTTTGTTTCTAAAATAGTGATTCTTCCACTTCTATGATGTTCAGAGCAAGAATCGATGAAGAAATATAATTTTGTACAATCTTCTTCGTATTCGAGTGTTAAGGTCTTTGTTTCATTTCCTTCAACCTTAACGATTTGAGTGTCTGCTTTAAATCCACTGTCATTTGTGATTTGCATACAAACTTCGATTTGTTCATCAATATCATTTCTAAATTTAAGTTCAAAGACATTGTTATTAGTCGCAGGTTCTTTAAATAACTTAGTTGTTCCAATATGAACCCAATGTCCTGGGTAATCAGGATAAGAAACTACCAAATTATTATCTTCGTCTCTATCAAATTCATAGTTACTACTAGAACTTACATAATCAAATAATGTGCCCTTAAGAGCATCGCCCTTTTTAACAGCGCTTTCCATAATTGCGATTGCATCATTAACTAATTTAGATGCGCTTTCATAGTATTGAGAGTTATCAACTGCTTGAATAGCGTTAGTAAAAGTCTCAACAATACGTTTCCATGTGCTTGATGAATAATCATCAATATCTAAAGTGTTATATGTATCTCTTAACGATTTCTTTAATTCTTCTTTTTGAGCATCGGTAATTGGGGTTCCTTCTTCTTCAGGAGCAACAGTAATTGAATATTTATTTGAGACTGTTACATTTTCTTCTGAATAGGTAACAATTATCTCTTGGCTACCAGACACGAACATATTCGGAGATGAAACGGTGTAATCTGTAACAACCTTGTCTTCTCCTTTAGTGTATTTGGCGGTAACCACCAAACCTTCATAAGTAAAGGTCTCTCCAAAATCAAAATCTTTTTTCACGTTTTCAGTATTTAAAGTAATGCTACTTAAAACTGGATCGCTTTGAGGCTCGGCGTTAACTGTAATCTTATAAGAATCAGTTTTTTTGATATCTCCTTCAGTATAAGAGACTGTAACATCTTGTTCTCCAACTTGAGTCATGTTTGGAGAAGTAACATCATAATTAGTTACTTCTTTTCTACTCTGATCAGAATAAACGGCAGTAACCTTTAATCCTTCATATGTAAATGTTGCATTATAATCAAATGTTTTTTGAACATTTTCAGTATTTAAAGTAATGCTTGATAATGTTGCCGCTGGAGGGGTAACACTAGGAGCACTATTGCCACAGCTAATAGCTAAGAAAGGAAGAGTAGCTAAAACAAAATATTTCTTTTTCATAAACTCTATTCTCCTTAATCTTCTAATAAGTTAGCGCGTATACTCGCGATATCTTCTGATGTAACTTCAAATCTATCGATTAAAATCTCTTCAATAATTTGAGAGAGAGGTTTATTTTCTTCCCAATAAGTTTCTGATTTGCCTTTTTTATTCAATTCCAATACTTTTCTTAATAATGATGGGAAACGATACACTTTTTTTGCATCGTTAGAATCATGAGGACGATAGTTATTAGAGAACGATGTTAATTCGTAATCAATAATTAAATCTGTTAAGCTCATGCCTAATAAAGCGCCTAACAAGAAACCGCATGTACCGGTTCTATCCGCTCCACCCCAGCAGTGGAAATAAACATGTCTCTCATTCGCATTAGCAAAAGCCTTAAACATGTTTTTGATATCTGGATAATATGATTTACTAGAAGAAATTGACATGAAGTCATCATAAGCTGACATATTATCTAATCTTAAATAGTTAATATCTTTCTCTTCGCTATAATTCTTTCTGTAATAGGATTTTAAAGGAGACTCTGTTAGATCACCGCTTTCAGCAGCGCCTCTAAAATCAATCTCTAAACCAATATTAAGTTTTTCAACAAATAATTCTGCGTCACCAGTTTTAAGTGTTGCATGGTGAGTCGAAGAAGAATCAGTAGGAACATAATCTTCTTCCACTAATTCGCCACCACGGAAAATAAGTCCTTGTTTGATGCGTTTAGTGACATAAACGTTATTCCCTTCTCCATCAACACCGGTTTTTAATTTAACGGTTCTTCCACCCATATCTCTTACATTAGTAACAGAATTAGTGGTAATCATTCTAAATCCTTGAGCGGTTTTAAAACTGGCAACATCACTAACAGATGTTCCATCTTTAAACGCTTGCCAATAATAAGTTTTTCCAGAATATAATTGATTTACACCTACGTAATAAGAATCATTAACGTGTTCTAAATTGGTTATTTCAATAGCATCACTCATGTCTATTTTTTCACTAATTTTAACTTTGTTTGGTTCGGTTCCGTTTCCTAAGAACGTCAACATAACTTTCTTAGATTTTTGGATGTTTGAATTGTTTGTAAATGTATTAACTCTCACTAAATCTGTTTCATTAGTGAATGTTTCACCATAATGCCTACTAGTAGTGTCAGGAGCCATAACATAGAAATCATGTAATAATTGATCGTCTTTAATAGGTTCAGCTTGTTTATGCATTGCATCAACATAATCGGCTATACTTGGTTTAAGGATATTAACTTCCTCACCATTAATTGGAAACATTAAATCCGCTTTTGGATCGTTTGCGACGACTCTTGAATTTAATGAATTCTTAACCATAACTGTACTAACTGGTACGACAACGCTTAAAGCAAGTAGCGACGCCACACAAAATTTTGAAAATCTTTTTTCCATAATTTTATCTCCGGAAACATTATTTAGGGTAAGCGCTTACCCTTGTACACATTTATTATATAAAATTAGATTTTTAATAAGCAATAGAAAGTTAAGAAATATGCAAAATACCTTACTGATTAGTATTCATTTCGTCTTTAATGTGTGCATATTTGATTATTTTTGACTTTTAAAACCACTATCATCGAAGAATTTTAATTGAAAAATTTCTATTCAATAAAAAAATCCTGACTGAATCAGGACATTTTCATCATTTTGGTGGATCCGACGAGGATCGAACTCGCTACCTCCTCCATGCCATGGAGGCGCTCTCCCAGGTGAGCTACGGACCCAGCGCTATATATAATATAAAAGTAGAT
>CADCFC010000047.1 GCA_902800645.1 uncultured Erysipelotrichaceae bacterium | reverse complement strand
AAGAGGCTTAATGAAGTGTCATAACTATATCTTTAACTCAGATTCAGTTGGAGCTTATAACATTATGAGAGTCTATAGACAAATAAGTGGAAATCAATTTGAAACCCCAATTAAAGGTCTCTCAAATCCAACTAGAGAATATATTCCTGTAACAGACCAGTTTTTGAATGAAGATTACATTAATTGGAATGGTAAAGCTGGGAATGTAGGGATATCGGGTAGGAACTACCCAACAGGATATGGGTTGGTTAATTTGATTAATCAATCCATAACCCAGATGCTTGGTAATTCAATTGCCGAGTAAGTTCACTATATAAAATAATTTTATCGTGTATAATATATGTAAGTAGGTGCATATATGAAAAAAGTATTGATTCATTCTTTATTTTTAGTTGGCTTATTACTTAGCTGTGGTCCTCAAAACGTTCCTTATGTTGATCCTAGTAAACAAACCGAAGGAATTCCAGGAACTTTTTCTGGAGCAACAGTGGACCAACAATATTGGCAATATATGATGGAAAGCGAACTTTTCTTTTATCGTAAGAATGTCACTTTGGTAACTAGTATTGAAAATAATAATTTAACCATCAAATGTGATAACGGCAAAATAGAAGAAACCGACGGAAGAGACTACACTGCTTTTTATAACGTTATTGGGGACTTATCAGATAAAGGAAAATTGACTCTTGAACATTACTATAAAGAGAGCCAATATGATCCAACCACTCAAACGATGACTTATTTTGGCGACTATAAGAAAATGATTTTGGAAGTTTTTCCCGAAGAACTAGTTGATATTGGTCTACCACCTATCATCTCATATAATTACGTTCACTTTGATGAGGTCTCTAAATCATACAAGGCAGCGAACGCAAAAGGACAATATCGATATGATTATGGTGGAGAAGGAGAAGTAGAAGTCAGAACATACGATATCTATAATGTCGATGTTAAATTCAACGAAGGATTACTAGTATATGTACGTTTCGAACATAATCAACAAGGGGACGCGTATTCCTTAGATTGTTCAGCTTATGGAGCGACTTCAGTAACTCTTCCGGTAGTAAATTAAAAAGGTAACCTAATGGTTACCTTTATTTGCATTTTGGTGCGCGGGATGAGAATCGAACTCACACATCTTGCGATATACGCCCCTCAAACGTACGCGTCTACCAGTTCCGCCACCTGCGCATTTCCAAGTTGCTTGACTATTTTATGAAAAAAAATAATAAAAGACAAGTGTATAATGATTTTTGTTTAGATATTTGTTAAAATATCATTCGCTTAAAAAAGAGGAATACAAAAATGAAAGAAATATTAGTCGAAACAAGTGCTAGACATATTCATGTTACTGAAGAACAATTTAAGGTTTTATTTGGTGAAGACGCTAAACTCGAAGCGAGAGCGCCTTTATCTCAACCTGGTCAATTCGTTTCTTTTTCTAGACTTGATATCGTCGGACCAAAAAGAACTATTAATAATGTCTCTATTCTTGGGCCATTTAGAAAGGCCGCTCAAGTTGAAGTCAGTGCGACTGACGCTAGAACATTAGGAGTTCCTGCTGTCATTAGAGAAAGTGGTGACACTAAGGGTAGTGCACCAATTAAACTCGTCGGACCTTGCGGTGAACTCGATTTAGAAGAAGGCTGTATCGTTGCTAAACGTCACATTCATATGACAAGTAAAAACGCTGAAGAATTTGGTGTTACTAACGGACAAATCGTTAAGGTTGAAGTTAATTGTCCAGAAAGAAGCTTAGTGTTTGGTGATGTTGTTGTTAGAGTGAGAGATGATTTTGCTTTGGCAATGCATATTGACACTGATGAAAGTAACGCTGCTGGATGCGCTGGTACTGTCTACGGAAAGTTAATTAAATAATGGAAACAATTCATTATTATCCTCAAGGTGTATGTTCAGTTGAGATGTTTATCGAACATGAAGATAACATCATTAAGAATGTTCGCATTATTAGAGGCTGTAGAGGAAATACCCAAGGTTTAGCCGCTTTATTAGTGGGTATGCCACTAGAAGAAGCGATGAAGCGTTTAGAAGGTATTCAATGTCGTAACGGAACTAGTTGCCCTGATCAATTAGCGAAAGCGATCAAACAATACTTGAATAAATAAATATATTTATATAATATAGTTAAGACTTATCAAGAACCGTGTAATAAGGATGGAAGAACACGGTAGCAACTCTCGGAAGAGTAAGTGCTCTCCTTAGCAAGGACCCAGAACCTTGAACGATAAGTAGAGAAGATACTAACTTCTCCCGTTCTGGGAGGAGTTTTTTATTAGGAAGTATCAAAAATGAAAGAAAAAATCTTATTTACATCAGAATCTGTTAGTGAAGGTCACCCAGATAAAGTTTGTGACCAAATTAGTGATGCAGTCTTAGATGCGTGTTTAAAAGTAGATGAATCCGCGCATGTTGCTTGTGAATGCTTTGCAACAACCGATTATATTCTTGTTGGAGGAGAAATTACCTGCAAAGAAAAAATTGATGTTGTTAGTATCGTTAAAAGTGTCTTAAAAAGAATCGGATATGATAAGAAAGAATATGGTTGCGATTATCATTCGATAGAAATCGTTGATAAAATCAAACAACAATCTTCTGATATCAACATGGGTGTTAGTCAATCTAATCCAGAAGAACTTGGCGCGGGTGATCAAGGGATGATGTTTGGCTACGCGACTAATGAAACTGAAGGGTATATGCCTTTAGCGATATCAATCGCTCATAAACTTGTTAGAGACGCGAGCGAAAAACGTCATAAGGGACTCTTTAAAGGCGCTAGACCTGATATGAAGAGCCAAGTTACGATTGATTACACTGATAAAGACCATTTAAGAATCGACACTATATTGATGTCAGTTCAACACGACGAAGACGTTGATTTAACTGAATTTAAGAGATATATACACGAAGAAATCATGCAAAAAGTTGCAAGATCTTTCGGCTTTAATGATGACTTCAAATATTTAATTAATCCTACTGGTCGATTTGTTTTAGGCGGTCCTGCTGGAGACACAGGCTTAACTGGAAGAAAGATTATTGTTGATACTTATGGAGGAAGCGCCCATCACGGTGGAGGAGCGTTCTCTGGGAAAGACCCTTCTAAAGTTGATAGAAGCGGAGCGTATATGGCTAGATATATTGCTAAAAATCTTGTCGCTTCTGGAGTGAGTGATCGCTGCGAAGTTCAATTAGCCTATGCGATTGGCGTTAATTATCCCGTTTCCTTATCAGTCGACACCTTTGGCACATCAAAATATAGCCAAGAAAAAATTCTTGAAGTAGTGGAAAAAGTGTTTGACGCTCGCCCTGGAATGATTATTAAAAATTTCTCTCTTAAAAAACCTAACTTTAAATATCAGGATATCTCTAATTATGGTCACTTTGGTCGACCAGATATCGATCTTCCTTGGGAAAGACTTGATAAAATTGATGAGATCAAGAAATTGCTTAAATAATTAGAAATTAAGAACACGTAGTGTTCTTTTTTCTTACTTTTGTTCAGTGATTATATTTAATATTTTTTTGAAAAAATAATACTAAGAAGATGATTTATCATCTATAATAAAAGTGTGAGATCCTATTTCAGGAATTTGGAAAGGAGACATAATTATCATGAAATACCAAATCATCGGAAAGAACATTGAAGTCACTGAAGGAATTTCGAGTGCGCTTCAAAACAAGCTCGCAAAAATGGACAAATATTTTCTTATTAAAGAAGATGTTGAATGCCGTTGCGTAGTTAGCGCCCACAACTTAGCGCAAAAAGTTGAAATCACAATTTTCTTACCTTCTATGCCACTTAGAGCGGAAGTTAGTAATGAAGATTTATACGCTGCTATTGATCTTGCAATCGATAAACTCGAAGGACAAATGCGCAAGATTAAAACCAGAATGGATAGAAGTAATAACCGTCTTTCTTTAGGAAAAGCAATTGACTTTGATCAAGTTGAAAGTGAAGAAAGAGACGAAGAAAAAGATGTTGTCGTTAGAGCAAAATCATATTATTTACAACCAATGACAATTGAAGAGGCTATTACTCGTATGGAAGCTCTTGGTCACCCATTCTTCATGTATTTAGATGAAGAAGATGATCGCATCTCTACTGTCTATATTCGTAATGATGGTGGATATGGTGTTATCCAAGCTGAAAATCCTATTAAATAAATTTCTATTTAAATAACTAAGCCGGTTGAAACCGGCTTTTTTAGTAGAGGGGGAGTTGACTAACCTCCTTCCTTGTGATTTACTATAATAAATAGGAATTTGAATCGCTTTTCTTTAGCGGTTCTTTTTTTTACCCTAAATATAGGGTTTTTCTTTTGCTCAAGTAAAATATTGTTATGTTTCTTGGGTTAATGGCTAAGCCTAAGTAGGTG
>CADCFC010000046.1 GCA_902800645.1 uncultured Erysipelotrichaceae bacterium | reverse complement strand
TTCATATCTTCAATAATTTCACTACTAGCGGTAATTTGATCTTCCGTTAATTCATATGGAAGAGTGTCTAAAAAAGCTTTACAACTCGATAAATCAATTGGTTCTTTTTTAATTTTAGATAAAGATTTATTTTCCTCTTTAATCAATTGGTTTTTTAAGGAGAAAAGAAGCGCTTCTTCATATTTTAAATATCTTAGAGATTGATGTAGTTCTTCTTGAGAAGAAGGGGAGTGAGCGTAAGCTAACGCTCTTTCTTTATCGACTAGTCGATATTTTTTCATATATGAATATGGAACTAAAGAAGGGATATGCCCTTTAACATCATTAAAAGACCTTTTTACAAGGGCAATATAATCTTTATTAGCAAAATCCTGTGGTAGAGTGTAAATCGGTCTTAAAACGTTTTTTTGATCAACCTTCCCACTGATGATATTAATTAAATTAATAACATTTCTTTTTTTGTCATAAGTGCCAACAATCGTATATTCTTCACCCATCTTTACAATTTTAGGAAGATAACGCCTGTTATATGCAATTACCTTAAAATAAGTTTTACTAGTAGTTAATACATCAAAAGAAATGATAGGTATTTTTCTAAAAGAAGAAGAGACTAATACTTCAGAAACTACTTTTGCAAAAATCGACACTCTTTCTTTATCAATCAAATCTCTTTCTCTAGTTAAAGAATAATCATCATATCTTCTCGGCAAATGATTAATCACGTCATAAGGAGAAAAAATCCTCATTTGATAAAGGAGTTTATTTAATCTAGGAGAATTCGTTAATTTTTTATCTGCCATAAAAAGAAAATAACAACCTATCGATTGTTATTATTCTATACCAATTAAGAAAGAATAGATATTTTGATGTCCTTCTTTCACATCAATATTTAAGTCTGGATAAGTGGTTTGAATAAGTTTCTTAGTTTCAAAGAAATCTTCACGCTTCACATCTTCTCCAAGGAAGATAGTAAGTAAAGCACTTTCTTCGTCCACCATTTTGCCAATAAGTTCAACTAAGCAATCAAATTTATCGGTGGTGCCACTGACGATTTCTTTTTCATAAATTCCAATGAAATCATCTTTATGGATTTGAATGCCATTAAGTTCACAATCTCTAATAGAGAAAGTGACTTCACCACTCTTAATTCTCTTTAAAGAGAATTTCATATTCTTTAAGTTTTCTTCTGGATCAGCTTCCATATCGAAATTTAGACAAGCAACAATTCCTTGAGGAATGGTTTTTGAAGGAATAACGAAGACATTTTTACCTTGTTCGTTTGCGATATCAGCAGCTTGGTTAGCCGCCATAACAATATTGGAGTTATTTGGAAGAATAAAGATATTATCTTTATCAAGTTTATTTATGGCAGCGAGGAAATCTTCACTACTAGGATTCATAGTTTGTCCACCGCTAACGATAAGAGAAACACCGATTTCTTTAAAGTATTGAGAGATACCACTACCACTACTAACAGCAATAATCGCGTTATGCTCATCCATAACATCGTTATTCACTTCTTCAACTTTAACAGTTTCTTCTTTCACTAAATCAACATGAGCTTCGACTTTTGCTCCGTTTTCAAGAGCGTGATGTTGTTCAGTCATATTTTCAATTTTAAGTTTTAAGAATTCACCGTATTGTTGAGCGTAGTTAAGAATTTCTCCAGGAGTTAATGTATGAACGTGAACTTTGACGATATCTTCATCTCTAACAACCACTAAGGAGTTACCGTGGGTATTAAGCCATTCAGTAAAACGACGTTGATTAAAAATCTTTTTAACAGAGTCAGGACCAAGCGACATAATGAATTCAGTACAATAACCAAATTCCTCTTCAGCAATGCTAGCTGCGGCAGCAGAAACGCTACCTTTACTTTCTGTATCTTGATTACGTTCAACAAATTCATCTTTACTAGCGAGATACATACCTTCAATGATACGGACTAAGCCCATACCACCAGAGTCAACAACACCAACTTCTTTTAAAATTGGTAAAAGTTCAGGAGTTCTATTTAAAGATAAATTAGCTTCTTTAAGTAAAATTGAGAGAGCCTTATCAATTGAAGTGCCTTCATCAACTTTTTTCGCCATTGCACTACTGGCTTCTCTAATAACGGTAAGAATAGTACCTTCAACAGGTCTCATAACTGCTTTATAAGCAGTTTCACTTCCCATTTTAAAGGCTTGTGCTAAAGTGAGAGCGTCAATTTCATTGACACCTTCTAAACCGCTAGCAAAACCTCTAAAGATTTGTGAAGTAATAACGCCAGAATTACCTCTAGCGCCCATAAGTAAACCATGTGCAAAGGTTTTAGCGATAGTATATGTATCAGTGTTATCGTTTAATTCACTAATCTCTTGAGCGCCACTAGTTAAAGTGAGGTTCATATTAATACCAGTGTCGCCATCAGGAACAGGGAAAACATTAAGCGCGTCAACTTCAGGATAATGATTGAATAAATTATTCGAAGCGCTTAATAATAATTGTTTTAATATTTTATTTGTAATGACTTTCATTGTTTGTTCATCTTATGCATAGCATAAGAATATAGGCATTTTACTCACATTGACATATAAAGTCAAGGACAGTGCTTTTTACTCCTTTTCCTTTTGAGTGTAAAAATGGATGAGATTGAGGAATTCTCCAATGATGTTATCGTAAGCAATTATAAGATGATTGCCAAAATCAGATCTTAAAATGTTATATAAATCTTCTTCTTCAAGTTTTACTTCAATTTGCGTGCGGCAATAATTAGTAAGTTTTAAATTCTTAGTAATTTGTGCACTGATAAATAGAGTGTGTTTTAAATCAGGCGCTAATTTAATTATAGAGATATCACGGCAATCTAAATCGCCACGAATACCAATTCCTAGTCCGCTTTCAAAATGCGTCATAAAAGTTGTATTTTTAGTCATTGATAAAGGAATCGTACAATGGGCAAGAAGTAAAGTGTGCTCTCTAATATCAATTTTGCTTGGATTTGCTTGGAAACTAACTTGTCCAGTTAAGCATTTAATAAAATACATCGTTAACATAGAAGGAACATCACCTTCACAAGTTCCAACTATCCCTTCATCGTTAAGAAGCGCAAGCGCTAAACAAGCGGTGTTTTTATATTCTTCAATTAAATCAAAGCAGCGAATAGTAAATCCGCTTAAATTATATTTTTCAATTAAACGCTTAATGCCACTATAAATGAGTAACGCGCCATTTAAATATTCGTTATCTTTTCCTAATTCATTAATTTGATCAAGTTTAGGAATATAATCTAGTCTACCTTTAGAAATCTCCTCTTTGAGTTCACTAGAAGGGATATCAATTAAATTGATGTTAAAAATACGTTTAACTTCATTCTTATCAACTTTAGAAGCGATTAACCAATCAGATGGTTCTCCAATAACTCCTAAATTAGAGTTATCAATCTTAGTTTTTGCATTCATCAATTTAGCGATGTCTTTAATCGTATAAGCGACATCTTTTTCATTGCCAAAAACAATAATTGCGTCTTCATTATTATGATCTTGAAGATAAGTTTTTATCTCAAAACAAGCAGGGAGTGAGTTATTTTTGCATGTAGAAAGCAAAACAATTGGACGAGGAAGGTCCTTTTCAATCTTAATAAAATGTTGTTCACTTCCACCAGTTTCAATAAAGACAATTGAACATTTATTATCTAAATCACTACTCACGAGTTCGATATCATCTTCAAAAAGTTCATTATTGATGTCTTCAATAAATTGGTCATCTTCTTTTTTAAAGGTCGCTTTTGGATCAAGCGAATTAAATAATCTAACTAAATTAATTTTCATACAAATTTATTATAGTATAAGTAAATATTTTATTACATAAAAAAAGCCCGGCAGCTCGCTATTTTTGCCCTAACGGACTATCTTCGCCACTACAGTGCTTAACTTCTGTGTTCGGTATGGGAACAGGTGTGTCCACTGCGCTATCGCCACCAGACTATTTTTAGAGAAACTTGTTCTCTGGAAACTAGATATTATCACATTGATCTAACTATTTAAAGTTTTAACATAAATTTTACTTATGGACTCTTAATAAAAATCTTAGAAATTAAGTCCTCGTTCTATTAGTATTAGTCAGCTAAATGCCTCACAGCACTTACACTTCTAACCTATCAACCTCCTAACTTTGGAGGGAACTTACTTCTTGCGAATGGGAAGTCTCATCTTATGGTTGGCTTCACGCTTAGATGCTTTCAGCGTTTATCCGTTCCATGGGTAGCTACCCGGCCATGCCACTGGCGTGACAACCGATATACCATTGCCATGTTCATCCCGGTCCTCTCGTACTAAGGACAAATCCATTCAAACTTCCTGCGCCCACGACAGATAGGGACCAAACTGTCTCACGACGTTTTGAACCCAGCTCGCGTACCACTTTAATTGGCGAACAGCCAAACCCTT
>CADCFC010000045.1 GCA_902800645.1 uncultured Erysipelotrichaceae bacterium | reverse complement strand
CCAGTGAAAGTTGAAGACACTGATAATCACGTCATGCATTCTGAGGAATATGAGATTAGTAAAGAGGCATGTGAGATATTAAATAAAGCAAAAGAAGAACATAGAAGAATTATTGCTATTGGTACTACATCGGTTAGAACTTTAGAAGCTAATATAAGTGAGTTTGGAAAATTCACTCCTATAAAAAAGGAAACGAATATCTTTATTACTCCTGGATACACATTCAAAGGGGTAGATTGTATCATTACTAATTTCCACCTTCCTAAGAGCACATTGATTATGCTTGTTAGTGCCTTTTTAGGACGTGAATTTACTCTTGAAGTTTATAAGCACGCAGTGGAAGAAAAATATCACTTCTTCTCATTTGGTGATTCGATGATTATTTATGGAAAATAAGAAAAATTACCAGAAATTGCTCGAAAAAGAGTTAGATTTAATTGAAAAATCAGGTAAAAAACCAAAGTTACTTTTGCACGCTTGTTGTGGGCCTTGTTTCACTATTCCTCATGAAATTTTAAAAGGACATTTTGAGATTACAATCCTTTACAATAACAGCAATATTTATCCAAAAAAAGAACACGATAGAAGACTAGCGGAACTTAAAAAATACATCAAAGATCTTAACGCTGATATTAAGGTGATTGAGACGAATTATGATAATGAAAAATATAATTTAGATTTAGAACCAAGAGCAGGTGATAAAGAAGGTCATGAACGTTGTCGTATCTGCTTTAGAAAAAGACTAAAAGAAGGTTTTGAATATGCCTATAAAAACGGTTTTGATTATTTTGGAACCGTGATGACGATAAGCCGATATAAGAACGCTCAAGACATTAATAAAATTGGTGAATCTTTAGCGGTTGATTATCCTACTGTTAAGTGGTTATACGCTGATTTTAAAAAAAATAATGGTTACGAAAAATCACTAATAATCATTAAGGAACACGAAATGTATTTTCAAGAATATTGCGGGTGCAAATATTCTTATGAAGCTTATATAAATAAACACAATACATCTAAATAATATTATTTGTTGTATAATTTTCTTGAGAAGATTTTTGATAAAGGAGAACACATAATGAAAAAGTTTCCTATTTTGATCTCATTTTCTTTTTTGCTGTCTACTAGTTTATGTGGATGCGGATGTAGTCAACCTGCTCCGATCCCTAATTATACAGTTTCCTTTAAAAACTATGATGGAACACTATTAAGCGAATCGGTTGTTAGTAGTGGTGGCACTGCGATATATAACGGTGATACGCCTACTAGACCTGAAGATTCTCAATATACTTATTCTTTTAGTGGCTGGGATCAATCTTTAGAAAATATTACTGCGAGCTGCTCTCGTGTTGCACAATACACTCAAACCGCTAAGCCTGTTGCTGTTTATTGCACAGTTACATTTAAAAATTATGACAACACTTTATTAAAGGAAGTTACTGTTGAAAAAGGAAGTAACGTTACTTATTCCGGCCAAATTCCTACTAGACCTAAAACACCTAAATTTGAATACACATTTATCGGTTGGGATGCTTCATTAGAAAACATTACAAGCGATTGTGTTCGTGTCGCTCAGTTTAGTGAAACTCAATATAAGTGTACCGTTTCCTTTAAAAACTATGATGACACATTGCTATATGAAACCTATGTTGATAAAGGCAGTAATGTTACTTATGCTGGGTCTGCTCCAGTTAGACCAGAAGATAGTGAATACACTTATGCCTTCTCTGGATGGGATCATTCTTTAGCAAATATTACTGAAGACACTATATGTGTTGCTCAATTTACTAGTACTAAGAAAATTATTATTCCTACATATACTGTCACTTTTAAAAACTTTGATGGTGCTATTTTACAAGAAGTTAATGTTCTTGAAGGTGGAACTGCTACTTATTTAGGAGATACCCCTAAGAGACCTAATACAGAAGAATATGAATTTGAATTTAGTGGTTGGGATTTACCTTTAACTAATATCACTAGTGATTCAGTTCGTGTCGCTCAATATACACAAACAAACAAAGAATACACTGTTAGATTTTATAATTATGATAACACATGGCTTTATACTGACTACGTCTACTATAAAGCAAGCGCTTCATATTATGGAGACACTCCAACTAAGCCATCAACATCCACTCATATTTATACATTTGCTGGGTGGGATAAAGATATATCCTCAATTACTAAATCTATAGATGTTAAGGCGGTTTATACACAACAAGGAATAACAAAACAAGTTACCTTAAAACCTAATAATGGAGAAAGCGATCAAGTTATAAATGTCACATATGGAGAAGCATATAATTTAGTTACTCCTTCATATGCTGGATTTACTTTCTTAGGTTGGTTTATTAATGAAAATACATCTATTCCAAATACAGGAACTTGGGAATATAGCAATGTAAGTGTTATTAACGCTAAATGGGGAGATGGATATTTTGCTTTCACATTAACTGAAAATAACACATACAAAGTAGAACTAACTGATTTAGGCAAAGCAGCAAGTGAAATCGTTATTCCTTCTACTTATAACAATCTTCCAGTAACTATGTTAGGAAGTAATTTTGCTAATGGAATTAAAGCTATTAAAAAGGCAACAATTCCTGGAACAATTGAAGAAATCCCTAATAACAGCTTTAATGGTGCAACCAATTTAAAAGAAGTTAATTTAAATGAAGGATTATTAAAAATTGGTGATAATGCTTTCCGTTCTACTGGTTTAGAAAAGGTTATTATTCCAACCGGTGTTACTTCAATTGGAAGTTTAGCTTTTGATAGCATTAGTTCCTTGTACCACGTTTATATTCCAAAATCAGTCGTCACAATGGGTACTTACGCTTTCGATGCGATTAATAGTTCTGCTTATATTTGTATTGAACATAATGAGGTTCCTTCTTCTTGGCCAAGCAATTGGAGAGCAGCGTTTCTCTATGTGCAATGTACAAAACTAGTAGAGGGTGAAGATTATAACTATGTTATTAAATCAAATTATGGAGATTTGAGTGTATATGTTTTAAGACTAGGCGACGAGCTTAGTACGTTACAAAATTTTACCTTCCCTAATGAAATTGAAGGTATTAGTGATATTAGAATAGGCAAAGGTTTATATAGTGGTAATAAATATATTCGAAATATTGATTTAACTGGAGTCACAGTTATTGGTGTTTCGGCGTTCTCTAGTTGTACGAATTTACAAAGTGTTACCTTATCTAATTCACTCACTACAATTAATGAGCAAGCGTTTTATGGCTGCTCTTCTTTACAAAGTGTTACCTTCCCTAATTCACTCAAAACTATAGGTAGCAACGCGTTTAGATCTTGTTCATCCTTAACTAGTGTGATAATTCCAGATAGCGTTACTGAGATTCAAGGTTTGGCGTTTGATAGTTGCTCTAAACTTACCTATATTTATATTCCTAAAACCGTTACAACCATTGGTAAATACGCTTTTGACGAATGTAATAAATCTATTATTTACACTAACGCTCATACTGCACCTTCTGGATGGGTAAGCGGATATAAAGGAAGTCAACCAATCTACTTTGATTATGTTTATAACGGAGATATAGGTGATTTCAACTATGTTGTTCAATCTTATATGGGCGATGATTATGTAACAATCACTGGAGTAAAAGATAGTGCTAAAAGTAAGAAAAATATTGTTATTCCAGATGAAATTGAAGAAATAAATGACATTCGTTTGAAATCTAGTTTGTTTATTAGTTTTACTAATCTAGAATCCGTTGACTTAGGTAATGGAGTTAGAAGCGTTCCTGAATCATGTTTCAGAGACTGTACTAGTTTAAAAACAGTTGTTTTACATAATGTTACCTCTATTGGAGATTATGCTTTTTATAACTGTAATAAGCTTTCTTCAATCAATTTACCAAACACATTAACTTCAATTGGAACTTCCGCGTTTGATTATTGTTCTTCTTTAAAAGAAGTGGTTATCCCTATTAGTGTTTCAACAATCGGAGATTACGCTTTTGATGATACTGGAAGAATGGTGTTTTTGATTGAAGCAAATGCTGATCAACCAAATTGGAGTTCTACTTGGTATGGTAGATATATCGCAAGTAAGATATTTATCCATAGCTACGTTTCTTCCGGAACAGTTAGCGACTTTAAATACGTTAAAACTAATGATGGTTTATCTGAAACAATCTTTATTACAGGCTTAAGAGATGGATCAACAAATTTAGATTTAGTCGTTCCTGATCAAATCGAAGGTAACACAAATATTAAAATTGCCTCTTACTCATTTGATGGTAACACTCTTATTAAAAGTATTGATTTAGGTAATTCTGTAACCGCGGTTAATGGATATGCGTTTAGAGGTAATACTTCGTTAAGATCTGTTATCGTTCCATTAAGTTGTACGTTAATAAGAAATGATGCTTTCCAAAATTGTAGCACTTCATGTGTGATTAATTGCGTCGCTGATTCTCTTCCTTCAACTTGGCAAAGCAATTGGAATAGTTCTAATTGTCAAGT
>CADCFC010000044.1 GCA_902800645.1 uncultured Erysipelotrichaceae bacterium | reverse complement strand
TCCATCATATGAATAAGAAGAATATGAAGTTATTTCAACTGGATACTGCGCTAAAGCTTTAGCCTCGGTTTGAACAAATGTTTGTTCCACTCCTTTAGAAATAGAAAGGATTAAACCAACTCCTGCTAAGCCTAAAGAGGTTGCAACGATAATACTAATCGTAGAAGCAATCTTAAGAACTAGATTTTTAACACCCCACTTGAGCGAGGTAAAGAAAGGAATAGAAACAGTAGAAAGTTTATTTGCTTCATTAATAGAAGAAGTTATTTCTTCTTTTTCAGTATCACCGATTATTTTTCCGTCTTTAAGTTCAATAATTCGATCACTATATTCTTTAGCGTATTCTTTATTATGAGTAACCATGACCACTAAATGGTCTTTAGAGAGCTTTTTAAGTAGCTCCATGATTTGTTTACCAGTTTTACTATCAAGTGCACCGGTTGGCTCATCTGCTAATATAACTGTAGGTTTTCCTACTATTGCTCTAGCAATTGCCACTCTTTGCTTTTGTCCACCACTAAAGGTTTTAGGACGATCATTTTTTCGATCACCTAAATCAACTTCTTTTAAAGCGTTATCTACAAGTTCATCAATATTAGAAATCTTACGATTAGAAATTTGTAATTTAATCGCAACATTATCTTTAATACTTAAGTGAGGTAATAAATAACAGTTTTGTAGAACAAACCCTATTTTCTCATTACGATAAGCATCCCATTCACTATCTTTAAAAGTAGAGGTATTAAGTCCATCGACAATCATCTCTCCACTAGTAGCGAAATCTAAGCCACCTATGATATTAAGCAAAGTAGTTTTTCCACTTCCAGAAGCTCCGCAAATAGAAACAAAGCCACTATTAGGCAAAGATAAAGAAACTCCATCTAATGCATAGACATCTTCTGAAGTTTGATTCTTTTTTGAATAGACTCGAGAAATGTTATTTAAAACAATCATGGAAATATTATATTTATATTTTGATTTTCATTAAAGAAATATCAAAAAAGGCCGCTACAAAATGTAACGACCTATCTAATAAATGATGATACTAGAAGATTGCGCTATCAGTAATTATATTAAAACATAATTAATAACCAGCTCTAAGATTTTTCAAATATATTTTTATATATCAAAAATTAAGATATAGAAGATTTTTATATATACCTATAAATAACTTTGTTATTTCATTAAAAAAGATTCTATGCCTTTAATATAATATTTTTAAATATATGTCTTTTATTAGATTTTTATATAAAAAGCACGAGCAGTTTTTGCTCGCACTTATATATATTAATAGGATTAATTACTGATGTTTTCTCTTACGAATCATTACAAAGGCAACGCCGATTGTAGTAGTTAATGCAAGTACGCCAACAACAATAATCATAGTAGCGGCTGTTTCATTATGCAACAAACCTATATGAAGTGGTTGAGGTAAACTGTGTTCACTTATTCTGCCAATAAAGTCCTCATACATATCGCTACCATAGGTAATTAAAATATAGTCATATCTTTGCATTGCTTTTTCAATAAATGTAGATGTTTCCTCTTCTGGTTCTAAGTGTTCAACATAAAGTAATACATCTCTTGCTTCTGAACTAAATTCATAATCCTCAAATAATAATTTAGAATCACCCCAGTGGCTTAATGTATATGGACACTTACCATCACTATCAGTAACACCAAGGAATATTTGTGACCATTCATCAGCTTCAGCATACGATCTTAAATTAATATAAAGGGACTCATTTTGATGATCGAAATAAACAACATATTCTCCAGGAGTTACACACTTAATAGAGTTAGTTCCGGAATCGTATACAAATGGATGATTCTCTTCATCATCAATGAAAGGAGATATTGTGTAATTAATAAACCAGTCGCTTTCTTTAATCTTAATTCCAAACAATTCGTTAGTATCAAAATATTTAGAAGTATAATATTCGCAGTGACTTGAGGAGTTCAGTTTTACATTAGTGAAATAGCCATTATTCCCCCACGCTTCCGAATCATCACCGTGAGGACATCCATGAAAATAAGGTTTAGCAACTGTGGCTTGATTGCCTTCCTCAATGATAATAAATGGATTTTCTTCAAAAACTAGGTTAGGTGTTTGATCCCACTTCCCATCAAAGCGATTTGTTTTTTGTTCCCATTCTGCTTTTGTTAGCGTGTTTGGATATCTAACTGCAATCATATTTGTAGGGGTAAAATCAAGTTCATAATGGACTTTTACCATTTCAACTCCAAAACCACCAAAGACATAATCGCCCCATCCACTCACTTCATCATCTGTGTCATCATAAAAATATACACTAAAATTTTGACCGTCAGAGTTTTTTGACCAATCCTTTGTCATGTCAATAACAGCATCGCCACTAACAGGAGTATAGTCAGCAGCTTTAACTTCTTTAATTCCAAAATTAGATGAATTAGAAGCAACCGCTAATCCAGTTAATAAAGCAAGGCAAGAAGCAAAAATAATATTCTTTTTCATCGATATATTTCTCCTTTATCTATTTTATAATACTACTTTGATTGTTAATTTTTAAATTAAAACATAATAAAAGCGTTATATCCGAAGACATATCGCCATATGTATTAGAGTATATACTTATGCTTGTTTTCTTTTCTTAATAATTAAGTAAGAACCAAACAAGATTGATAAACCGATAATAGCAAGAACAACAATTATAATTGATCCATTATTACCACCAAAGATATTACCAATATGTGTAGCGTCATTAACAACCTTGCCATTATCAACCGCAATCTTTCTTAATGATTTCATAATATTATTGAAATAAACATTAACTTGTTTCGATGTATCTTGACCGTCATAAGTATAAGTATATGATGAATCAATCATAGCTATAACGCTGCCATCTAAAGCGAGATACTCGTTATAAAGGTTAGCTGCATCAGTCTTAACATCATAGCTTTCAGATCCGCCAGTGCTTCCACTAATCTTTAAGATTAAGTGAGAGTATTTTGATAAATATCTATCACTAATTCTAATACATCTCTACCATTTACATTGCTTTCAACAAGTGTCATATCACCACTAAAAGACTTAGATACGTCGCTTCCATCCAAACGAACATATGTTCCCATTGTGACACAATTAGCACTTGAACTAATTGAACAATATATGGTTGTCTCATAATCTTCCGCTTTTAATTCAACAGCCTTTTTGCTCTCAAAATTTGTCACAGCAAAAGCGCTGACACCAAGTCCAAGAGCGAGTCCAGCAGTTAAAATAAAATTCTTAATTTTCATAATGGCTAATCTTAATTCCTTTCATACAGGTAAAAATATTTTTAATATTAGTCAACTTCAAAAAGTGATTGTGTCTATTATATACGTGTGTGAAAAGATAACAGTGAAATAAAAAATAAGTCATTGTTTTTCTAATATTAACTCATTTATTTCAAATTAATGAATATAGGGCTTACATTAGCGGAAAAGGACTTATTTTATATATTTTTGGTAGGTTGCTTCAATTTATCACAATAATAGATTTCTCTATATTCTCTTTTTCTTTTATCTTCTTCGGTTGTGACCAGTCTCTTGATAATATCTACCTTTATCTAAATACATCAAGTCTTCTGATTTTTTAAGCGCATCTTCAAAGGTTACTTCATCACTTTTTTCAATGAAGTAATGACCAATCGCTACAGAATATTTAGATTCTTTCATCTTCTCTTTAATTGTTTCCACTACTTTGTCCAATTCTTCTTTTTTTCCTTTAAACATCAAAATAGTGAATTAATCACCGCTTAAGCGATAAGGACACATATTAATCGGATTAGTGGAACTCTCAAAAATCTTCGCCACTTCTTTTAAAGCAACATCTCCTGCATCATGACCAAAGTTATCATTGATGTATTTAAGTTGATTCATATCAATTTGAACAACACCATTGATTTCTTTTTTAAAGCTTGAGACATCTTCGTAATAAGTTTTACGGTCATATAATCCAGTTAATGCGTCTCTAGACGAATTGATTGAAACAATAAAGACATAGTCGATTAAGGCGCATATCTCACTAACAATATTAAGTAAATCATTTCTTTCAGTCACCACTTCAGTTATTACAGTTGCAGAAGTAATAATCGCACAAAGGAAAAGCATAATCGCATCACGGCGATGTTTTCCTTGGAATTTTAAAAGCGACAAAATGATTAAAACAACTAAATAGAAAGCTGAAACAAAATGAGATGTGAAATTTAATATTGTTCCTCTATCAAAGACAGCTTTTCCAGTTAATTCATCAATATGATAAGAGAATACAACGGTAGATAATCCTGGAACATTAAAGAAAAGAGGGAAGAGATGAATTATGAAATTGATACCAAATGGTATAAGCATTAATAAACAAAACTTTTTCTTATATTTATCTTCGAGGTTAGAAAGAAGAATAAAGATATATAAAAGAATTGGTCTAAGTATATATCCTAAAGATGTAAAGAAAGTTCCTAATATAGGTAATCCATGACTAG
>CADCFC010000043.1:563-5331 GCA_902800645.1 uncultured Erysipelotrichaceae bacterium | reverse complement strand
ATATGAGAATTCGATTTGTTTTATATTGTTGAACTGCCTTTTTAATTTAATGTAATAAAACGGCTCTTCTATTTGATATTTCTCTAATAAATGTTCTTTAAGCTTTTTTGGTATAGAAAGACGAATCGTATTATCAATAATCTCAAATTGTCCTTTTAAATATTTGATATTCATATGATATCCATCTTTTTTATAATAAGGAGCTTGTGGTTCTCCTTCATATTCTTTTAAGTGTCCTTTCTCTTTCCTATATTCATACCTACTTTTAAGAGTAAAATAGCTCTTCCAAGCTTCATTAAGTCTAGCAAGAACATCTTGTGACGTTAGACTGGGTAGAGACTTATACCAAAAAGAATCTTTGAGTCTTTTCTTTTGATCATACCAATCAGGCATCTTCTCAAATCCTAAAGACTTGTATTCCTTTCGTTCATAGTTACCAACATTAAACAATTTACTAGCAGCGTAGCAGAGATGACCCAGAATTATGGATGTCTTTTCATCTACATTAAGTTCAAATTGGTAAGTTAGTAACATCTTTACTCCTTCTCTTGATTTTGAATATATTTCCTAATCGCTTCTATTGATACAGATCCAATCGTTTCTACATAATATGAAGGATTCCATAATTCTCCGTTCCATAGCTCTTTAGATATTTCAGGAAATTCTTTTAATAATAATCTTCCAGAAATTCCTTTCATCATTTTGGCGATATACGAGATTGATATTCTCGGTATAGCGGAGACGAATACATGAACATGATCTTTTGTGCCTACTTCTATTTCGGCAATTTCAAATCCTTTTTCTTGAGCAACATTAATCAATATTTCTTTAAGTCTATTTTCGATATTAGGAGTTAAAACTTTTCTCCTATATTTCGTAGACCAAACAATATGATAGTTAATGTTAAAAACACATGTACGTCCATGCCTTAGTTCACCCATATCTTATTTCCTTATATATAGTATATCAAAAAAGTGGCCATTTAGCCACTTAATATATATATTATTTTATTGAATTTCAACAGTATATAGTATTATTTTTAGTCACTTTCATCTCGGAAGTTGAACAACCGATGATTCCAGTTCATAATCCTAAAAATGATATAAGTAATTTCTTCACTCTTGTAATTGTATAACAATTAATCAATAATGTTAAACCAAAGAAAAAACTAACATTAAAAATGATAGTTTTCGCTTAAATGTGTTGCATCTTAAAGTTCTTCTGCTTTTTTGTCGGCTTCTTCAAACATTTTTAAAAGTTTATCTACAGTAAGTTTTTTCTTTTCTTCACCTTTAACATCAAGAATAATGTGACCGAGATGGAACATAATTAAGCGGTCGCCATAAGTAATCGCATCCTTCATATTATGAGTCACCATCAAAGTGGTCATTCCATTTTCCTTAACAACACGGTCGGTTAACTCTAATACTTTTTTAGCGGTTTTAGGATCAAGTGCGGCGGTGTGCTCATCTAACAGAAGAATTTGTTTAGTTAAATCGAATTTATGTCTAATGGCTATATCAAATTCTTCTTTGCATTTATTAATCTCATCTTTAGTGAGGTTATTTTCTTTTTTGATTTTTTCATCTAATAAAGCTTTTTGTTCTTCAAAAAATGAATCGAATTCTCTTCTAGCAACATTTTCATCTTGCCCAGAGAAAAGAATATAATCTCTTCTCATCATTTTATAAGTTGGTTTATTTCTCATTGTCGCCATGAGCAAAGTTAAAGCTTGTCTTTGTCCACCGCTCATTACACCAACTTTCTGATTAAGGCGGTCTTCAAGTCCTAAATCAAATCTCTTTAATTCTTCTATGAAGAATTCTTTATCTTTTGCAGAAAAGCCCCACTTTAATGGAGAATGAAATCGGCCACGATTATAAGCTATTTCAAGATTTTCAAGAACCGACATATCTGCCGCTGTTCCTTTCATTGGATCTTGGAAGACGCGACCGAAATACGCTGCTCTTTTATGTTCTGGAAGTTTAGTGATATCTCTTCCGTTAAGTAATACTTTTCCTTCATCAGGTAATAAAGAACCACTAACAATATTAAGCGTTGTTGATTTTCCACTACCATTTCCACCAATGATGGTGACAAATTCACCTGGTTCGATTTGTAAAGAAATATTATCTAGTGCAGTTCTTTCATCTTCAGGAGCGCCGGTGAGATTAAATCTTTTAGTAATATTAACTAACTCAAGCATTTTTTATTCTCCTTTTCTTTTTAATATCTTTAATTAACATTTGCACTAGAGGAATAGAAAGAGCGATTGTGATCATAATTGCATATAAAAGGTTTTTGAGTTGACTTGGGAAGCCTAATTCGATTGCGGCATTTACAATCACAAAGTAAACAATCGCACCTAAAGAAATAGAAATAAGGCGGTTCTTGAAGCTTCTTTTTCCAAATATCGCCTCTCCTATTAATATTGAGGCTAAGCCAATAACTAAAAATCCAGAGGAGATTTTAATGTCACAAGACCTAAGATCTTGACAATATAACGCTCCGCTAAGACCAATTAATGCATTTGATAAAACAAGGGCAACAATTGAGGCTCTTTCTGTATCAATTCCTTGAGCGCGAGCCATATTATCATTAATTCCTGTTGCTCTAATCGCCATTCCGTATTTAGTTCCAAAGAAGAAATACATAAGAACGATAATAACAACTACAAATCCTAACATAATTGCCACTTTAATGATTGGCCAATATAAAGGATCAGAATAATAGAATAATGAATAAATCGTCTCATTTTGAGCATCTAAAGAAACGTTATTTGTAAATAAGGAATTGCCTTTAGTTATTCCAAGAATTAATAAAGCAATAGATGTTGTTAAAGTCATCGTAATAATTCCACATAATATCTTAGGAATTCTAAGTTTAGTGTAAAAAACACTAGTGAGGTATCCACAAGCCGCCCCTCCAATCGTTGCGATAAGTGTAGCTACAAATGGATTTATGCCAACTTTAATTAAGGCGATTGCAAAAGCACCTCCAATTAAAAAGCTTCCTTCTGCTGTTAAATCGGCAAAATCAAGAATTCTAAAGGTAATGAAAATGCCGAGAGCAAGCAAACAGCAGGGCAATCCACTAGTTAAAATATTCAAAATAACACTAACAATGTAAGGCATAAGTATTAAGCATTAATATCAGTAAAGTCATCTAATAAGTCTTCAGAAAGAGAAATTCCGCTTGCTAATAAATTTGTAGAACTATAGAACTTATTTAAGTATTTATCTTCAGTCATTTTTTCAGCGTCGATATTTTCAGTTAGTTTATTGCCACTCAAAATATCCGCCGCCATCTCGCCAGTTCTTCTTCCAAGCAAGGTGTAATCAATACTATAAGTAATGTGCCCACCAGTTTGAAGCATTCCTGATTCACCAACAATACAAAGAGTGTGATACAAATCAGTTGCTTGTTTGATGCTATCCATATGTCCGGCAATATTGTTATCAGTTGGAATATAAATAACATCATTTTCAGAACAGGCTTTTCTTGCTTGTGCTGCTAAATCAATAGTTCCATCAACTGTATAAACAGTTGCACTAGATAATCCAAGACTTCTTGCAGTAGCAGTAGCGCGGTCTGATTGCACTTCAGAGTTATGTTCGTCAGAGGTATAAATAACGCCAAGTTTAATTTGATCCGCTGTTTTTTTGCCTTCAAAGCAACTAACGATTAAATTAACTTGAGCTTCAACTGGATTATCATCACTAGTTCCAGTGACACTACCATCGTGATTTGTTAAACTTCTCATTAATCCATCACCAACAGGATCAGTAACTGCAGTAAATAATAAAGGTTGCTTTTTACCCGCTTCATCTCTAGCGTTTTTTAGATTTTTAGATGAGCCTGTTGATACTCCTAGAAGCAAATCACATTTTCCAACGAGAGATTTAGCATATGCTATGTGACTACTCGCGTCTCCTTCAGCGTTATATTCAGTGTAATTAATTGTTTTGCCTTGTAATGAGGTTGCTTTTGCCTCATTAAGTGCTGCTCTAAATCCGTTTGCTGCATCCTCTAACGCCGATACAGTTAACGGCAAAAGGATTCCAACTTCAAATGATGATTTGGTCGGATCAATTACCGCGTGATCTGGAATGATGGGTTTACTCCCACAGGAAACTAACACTGTTGTGAGTGCTAAAATTGGTAATGTTAGAGATTTCTTTTTCATATTTACACTCTCTTTCTAAATAAAAAGTTCGATGCTTAACACCGAACAACAACACTATTTTCTTTTATTGCTATCGGTGTTATTTACTTGATAACCCAATAGCAAAACGCTTCGAGTTATCCTCTAAATAAAGTAATAGTAATAAAAGTAAGCGAATCTTTTCATTTTGTAACTCTATTGAAATTATTTTATTGCTAGTCTTAGATGTAGGCAACTATTTTTTATTATAACGTCAAAGAAAACCCACACATCGATTTTTATAAATTGATGGATACCTCTATAGGTGGGGGATGTATTTGACAAAAAATAACGGAAAAATCTAAAGATACTACTATTAATATAGGCGATATTTTGATATAATTAATATGTAAGAAAGATATCAATTAATTGATATCTAACTTCGATATTAATGTATATGAAGTCAATAAAAAGAACCTATCGTTTTCGTCTATATCCTAGTGATTCTCAAAAAGCCTTGATTGAGAAAACTTTAGGTTGCTCTAGACAGGTCTATAACGAATTTCTTTCTATTTGTAAAAAAGAATATGAAAAAGATCATAATTATAAGATTAATAAATATGA
>CADCFC010000043.1:0-534 GCA_902800645.1 uncultured Erysipelotrichaceae bacterium | reverse complement strand
AAACTTCTTTCGACATAATAGTGACTTCCCAGTATTTAAAAAGAAAAAGAATGATTATGGTTATATTACGATGAATATCAATAACTCTATCCGTATTATAGGTAATGAGATCCAAATTCCTAAAATCGGAAGAGTAAAGTTTGTTTATCATCGTCAGTTACCAGAATCATTTAGTTACTCAATGGTGTCAGTTTCTAGAATAGGGAAATATTATTACGTTTCTCTTCTTGGCGAAGAAGAATATCAGGAATATCAGGAATGTAGTAAAGACAATCTAGAATTAGCTAATTCCATTGGATTAGATTTCTCCTTAGCAAATCTATTTGTTAGTGATTCTAAGGCTAAGTCCAATATGCCAAAGTACTATGAATCGTCTTTAACTAAATTAGCAAAAGAACAAAGAAAACTGTCTCATATGGTAAAGGGTAGTAATAACTATAAAGAGCAACTTCTTAAAATTACTAATCTTCATGAAAGAATTGCTAATCAAAGAAAAGACTATCTACATAAAACTAGTCGATATCTTGCTAATAA
>CADCFC010000042.1 GCA_902800645.1 uncultured Erysipelotrichaceae bacterium | reverse complement strand
CTATAAAGAGCAACTTCTTAAAATTACTAATCTTCATGAAAGAATTGCTAATCAAAGAAAAGACTATCTACATAAAACTAGTCGATATCTTGCTAATAAATATGATTATGTTTTTGTAGAAGATCTTGATTTAAAAGAGATATCTAAAAGAAAGGAAGAACTAAAACTAGGTATATTTGTTAGTGATTTAGCCTTTGGTACATTCTTAAATCAATTGAAATATAAGCTAGAATGGCTAAATAAGAAGTTAGTAAAAGTAGATAAATATTTCCCATCTAGTCAATTGTGTTCTGAATGCGGATATCGAAATATCGATCTACTACTTAAAACTAAATCTTGGATTTGCCCAAATTGTGGAGTTAAACATAACCGAGACCATAATGCCGCGATTAACATTAAAAAAGAAGGAATGAGAATAATTCTTAATCCTTCTAATTAAATAACTATAAACAAGTTGTTTATCTTGATATAATATAAACTTAACCGAGGGACTCTCGGGGATAGCCCATCTAATCTGAAATCACTAGATTTCTTGAGTGGGAAGCCTCCATCTTCTATAAGTGGGGGAGGACGTCACTGATGTGATACACTAATATGGTGAAAACTTTTATTTTTGATATCGGAAATGTCCTATTTGAATTCACCCCTATTAAAATGGTGAAAAGTGTTATTGGTGAACATATAGACGCTAATTATCTCGCCAAAATAATTTTTGATCGTAAATATTGGGATAAGTTAGATTTAGATGAGATTACTATTGAAGATGAGAAAGAAGATTTGAAAAACATGCTTCCTCCTCATTTATATCCTCTCGCATGTCAAATATTAGACAATTGGTTAAACGAAATAACTCCTATTGAAGGAATTGAAGAACTTCTTTCATTATTAAAAGAAAGAGGATTTAAATTATATTATTTAAGTAATATCTGCTCTCAATTTCTAGATGAACGATATAAATATAGTCACATTAAAAGAATATTAGATTTTTTTGATGGAGGAGTTATAAGTGGACCTCTTCATATCGTTAAACCAAATAGATATATTTACGAACACCTACTTAAGAAATATAGTATCAAAATAGACGATGCATTATATATTGATGACAGTCAAAAAAACATTGATGCTGGAAAGAATATAGGTTTATTGACTTATCTATTTGACGGAGATGTTGATAAACTTAGACATTATATTGAAAAAAATACTTTGGCAATCAACAAAAAGTGTAAATAAAGAAAATACCGAACCTATCGGCCCGGTATTAAGGTTAGTTGGATTATTTTTTATTTTTCAAAAGCTTTGACGATTAAAGAATTGAGCTTTTTGACAAATTCTTGCTTATTAGAAACATCATATCCCTCTAATAGCAAGGCTTCATCATATAAGACAGAAGCATAATTCTTAACCATCTCATCATCTTGTTCAATACTAGCGAAAATTTTAAATAATTCATGTTCTGGGTTGAGTTCGAGAACTTTGATGGATTTAACATCTTCTCCCTCGCCTTTTTCTTCATTGATTGTCTTTTCCATTTCCATGGATAATCCTTCTTTTGTGGAGATACAAACAGGAGAATCAACGAGTTTAGAAGAGATGATAACATCATCAACATTCTCTTTTAGAGAATCTTTTAGATTATCTAATAATCTCTTATGTTCTGCGGTGACGGATTCCACTTTTTCTTTTTCTTCATTAGTTAATTCATCACTACCTTCACTAGCGATAGATTCGAATTCTTTCTTATCGTATTCACGCACCATCATGATAGCGAATTCATCAATCTTGTTATCAAATAATAAGACATCGATTCCTTGCTTTTTATATTTCTCTATCTGCGGTAATAGCTTAATACTATCGAGGTTACTACCAGAAGCATAATAGATGTATTTTTGATCTTTTCCCATTTCTTCCACATATTGTTTTAAGGAGATATATTTATCTTCATTTTTTAAGGAATGGAAGATGAGTAAATCATTTAATAAATCTTTTTTAAAGCCATAGGAAGAATAAATACCATATTTGATATGTTCACCAAACGATGACCAAAATTTGAGGTATTTATCAAAGTCGCTATTCTTTAATTCTTTTAATTTATCAACAATCTTCTTTTCGACGTTATCTGCGATAGTTTTTAAAACTGGAGAAGTTTGTAAGATTTCACGGGAAATATTCAAATTAAAAGCGTCTGAATCCACTAAACCTTTAACAAACTTTAAATAATCTGGGATTAATTCAGGGCATTTATCTTTAATGAATATTCCTTTGGAATATAATTGCAAACCTTTTTCGAAGTTTTCACTATATAAATTATATGGTTGATGAGAAGGAATGAATAATAAAGCGCTGTAATCAACTTTACCTTCAATCTTTAATTGAATAGATAATAATGGATCTTCATAATCGGAGAATTTACTCTTATAGAATTCATTTAATTCTTCTTGTTTAACTTCAGATTTATTCTTTTTCCAAAGCGGGACCATTGAATTTAGCGTTTCTAATTCTTTATATTCTTCATATTGGCCTTCAATTTCTTTACCATCTTTATCTAATTTTGGTTTAGATTTAGTGACATTCATCATAATTGGATAACGAATATAATCACTATATTTCTTCACCAATTCTTTAATGCGGTAATCAGATAAATAATCATCATAGTTATTTTCTTTTGTGTTCTTCTTTAAATGAAGGGTGATGGTTGTGCCGACATCTTCTTTATCACATTCTTCAATTGTGTAATTTTCTTTGCCATTAGAAATAAATCTATGGGCTTTTTCATTTTCTTTTTTACTAGTTACTTCTACTTCTTCCGCGACCATAAATGCACTATAAAAGCCAACGCCAAATTGACCGATAATATCAACATCTTCTTTGTCTTTATTCTTCATCTTTTTGACGAATTCTTTACTGCCGCTTCTGGCAATTGTGCCGAGATTTTTAATCATCTCGCTTTTACTCATGCCAATACCATTATCACTAATAGTGATGGTTCTATCTTTTTTATCATAAGATAAGTCAATTTTATATTCTTCTAAAGCTACCTTGCCATTACTTGTTAAAGCGAGATATTTTCTTTTATCAATCGCATCAGATGCATTAGAAATGAGCTCCCTTAAAAAGATCTCGGAATTGGAATATATCGAATTAATCATCAAGTTAAGTAATTCTTTGCTTTCTGTTTCAAATTGCTTTGTTTCTTTCATAAACTAGCCTCCTTTTAGCACTTGAACTGTTTAACTGCTAACATATATGATTTTACCAACTTTTAGCACTCTGTCAACTAGATTGCTAATTTTTCTTCTTTTTATGGGATTATTAAGAAAAAAGTACACATGTGTACTTCATTCTATTTTGTTATTTAAAATTAATCTTTGATTGTCTTTTCACACTTTTATAAGCCTATGTCCGACTGCCTAAAGTTGCTCCGAACATAATAAGCATATAAAGGAGCTGAAAAGCAAAAGTGGCCTTATTCAAAAAAGATCATTTTATTACAGAAAAAGTATAAAAAACTGACACAACTACATCTATTGTGTCAGTAGCAATCGAACGTCTTTCTGTATATCAAATGATACCATTTTTAAAAGTGAAAATTAACTCGGTATATTACATGATACCAGTTTTTAAGCAAAAAATAGAGTTTTACTCCTTCTTTTCTCTTTCCAAAGCGATGACAAGCCCCATCCCCATAGCAACATTAGGACTAACAGCTACAACTCTCCATCCTTGTTTTGCTAATTCATTCATTTCATCTTGAGCGGAATTAACGCTAGATTTAATTGCTTTGTATTCAAACATATCAATACCCGCCTACTTCAAACTCTTTTAATCTTTCTATATCTTCTAAAGAAACTGATGATCTAATGTCTTTTTCAATTCTTTTAACATCATCCATACCAATAGTTTGTTCTTCGCCTTTTTCAAGAGAATCATTAATCGCTGACATTTTTAATTTTTCGCAAACCTCTTTGATATCAGCACCATTAAACCCATCGGTAATTTTAGCCAAGTATTCTAAATCTAAATCATCTGCAACAGGCAATTTGCTAAGTTGCAAATCAAATAATTTCTTTCTTGCCTCAAAGTCAGGAAGCGGAACATAAATCTTGCTATCAAATCTACCAGGACGCATGAATGCAGAATCTATAGCCCAAGGTTTGTTTGTAGCCGCAATGACCACTATTGTTGATTTGTTAGATGAGGATCCTACCCCTTGCATCTCTGCCAAAATTTGAGGAACCAAATCGTTATTCGCATTGTCTGAACTATCAGTTCTTTTTGCACCAATGGCCTCAAATTCATCAAAGAAAATAATGGATTTTGGAGACTTCTTTGCTTTAGCAAAAATAGCCTTTACATTCTTTTCTGATTCTCCATACCATTTGGATTTAATATCTGAGCATTTAACAGGGATAAATAAAGCATCGACTTCGTTAGCAGCCGCTTCTGCAAACATGGTTTTACCAGTACCTGGAAGTCCATAAAGCAAGATGCCACCACCAGCTTTTTTACCGAATTTTTCGAATAACTCAGGATGCTCAAATGGCATTATAACTTTTTCTCTAAACGTCTTTTTAACTTCTTCTAATCCAGCAATATCGTCAAATTTAATCTTTTTAGCTTTAGAAGATGTCTTTTTACTTGATCCAGGTTTCACTTCTTGGCTTTCGTTATCATCTGATGATCCGCCAGCCATAATTAACTCTACAAGTTGACCTTTTGACGCAGTTGAATATCCTTTAATGCCGTTATCTCTACAGTATTCTCTCAATTGAGGAACAGTAAACTGAGACAAAGCCTCACCATCATCTAAGTAATCTTCGATATCTTCTTCATATGGATTGAAAGTGATGTCTTTAGTTTTTCTTTTTGGAACATATCCACCACCAGCACCGTATGATGATAGTTCTATTAAAAATCTAACTAAATGAATTCCAAGAACTACGACAATTATGGACAACAGTCCACCACCGATGATTAAAGGTGGTACCCAACTCCAAACGCCAGAAGAAATAGATGGTATTAGGTATGGGACAAATGGAATGGCAATAATAAATATGGCGTAGAAATGTTCACTTAAGAATTCGAACAGATCTCCTAAATCAAAATCTTCAACGAAAACAATTATTCCGTAAGCGACTACAGCTATTGCAGCTACAACTATCGTTACGATAAACCACACCTTATAGGTATCCCAGACACTAGAAAACTTTGCTGTCCATGAATTTAATTCAACTTTGGTTACGTTTCCAGCAGCTGTAAAATTACGTCTTCCAGAATCAGATTCGCCATGCTTTATGCTGATTCTATAGGTGCAATAGTCAGTCGTTCTAACAAAGGTATCGCCTTGATATAAATCGAATTTGAAAGACTCCTCAGTCATGTTGTGAATACTGTCATTTGTTATGGTAGAAGCCCATACGACTAGAGTTGTATCATTGCCACTATCGTAGGAACAACTTATGCAAGCAAAATCATAACTAGTTCCTTTTTCTTCTGAAGAAGCACATGAAGCTAAGCCGATTGAACTGATTCCAATCGCTAATCCTAAAAATATAGTTTTGAGCAGTCTTCTTATTTTATTCATTTCAAGAATCTAAGATGTTTTATAACGTCTTAATTAAAAAATTATACTAGACAATGTCAATTTATTCAAAATTATTTAATAAGCTATCTTCGATTTCATTATGCTTCAGGAATAGTTGCACTTTAAGTTATTTACCTAAAGGTATGCTACACGAACCTTACGAGTACTAATAATGATGAAGATTTTTGTCTGCTCAGAAATCTTCTGAATAGTAAAATCTATAAAAAAGCCCCTAAATATAATAAAAACGAGATGATTTCTGGTATCATCTCATTATCTTTTGAATGGCAATAAGCGAAAGAATTGATACAAAATCGCATTTTGCCAAAAAAGTGGGACAGCAGGCACCAAAATGGGACGAGTTATTTCTTCTTTCTCACACCTGTATTGTTTGAGCCTCTAACTTCTTCGTGATAAAAATAATCTACTATAACTGGATGGCCTGGTTTTGCTCTGCCATATGGCGTTTCATTATCTACGAACGGGCAATTATTTTCTTTTGCTAATTTTTCAGCTTCTTTTTCCAAATGTTCAAAATAG
>CADCFC010000041.1 GCA_902800645.1 uncultured Erysipelotrichaceae bacterium | reverse complement strand
ACAATAAAAGAGGAAGATCTTGCTTATCGTGTTGAATATACTATTGAAGCAAAAAACGATATTGAAATCTTAAGAAAAAAAGGATTATTGAATTCATTCAATTCTATTCTTGATAAGATGAAGAATGAAACTTTCTTAAATCCTAAAAAAAGCAACGTGTTAGATAATGAGCTTACTGGCTTATTTACTCAAAAAATAAATCATCAATATAAGTTTGCTTATATGGTTTTTGAAGACGAGCGAATTATTAGAATAGTTAGAATCTTGCCTACTAAGAAGTAGACTATTTTAATTAACCCAAAGATCACTGTGTGATAGAATATTAAAAGTAGGTGATATATATGAAAGAACCAAAGGTTAGTGATATTAAAAAATATCTTAATGGTTTACTTAAACTTAATAAGAAATATGTGACGAGCGAAAGATTATCTAAAGTAGTGGGAATTTATCCTGACATTATTAATGAACATCTTTCTTATTTTGAACCATTACTTGCGATGGACACTGAATTTAACCTCATGGAACTAGTGCCTACTCTTAAAAAATATCTAGTTGATCAAGAAGAAAATAAAACATTAATTAAAAAACCTGCGATTAAAAAAGCAGAAGTTGAGCAATATAGTTCAATTAACGACTTCATCTATAAGAAGATGACTAGTGTTGGAGGGTTACTTGACTATAACATTGTTCTCTCCGACAAAGATTTAAGAGTTTTAAGAAAGTTAGTGAACGAAGAAATCACTAATAGGAAGAGTAAAAAATAAGGAAATATTAACCAGGGAGCAACTTCTTTCCCTGGTTTTTTCTTTTGTCCTTGAAAAGAACTTATGTACGCGTGTATATTTATATCGGTTACAAATTTTTTGGAGGACAAAAATAAATGGATGTTAAAAAGACAATGCTTTCCGTTGATGGAAATACAGCGGCTGCATTAGAATCCTATAACTTTATTGAAGTTGCTGGCATTTACCCAATCACTCCTTCTTCCCCAATGGCGGAAGTTATCGATGTTGAAGCCAGTAAAGGTAGAAAAAACTATTTCGGAAGTGTCGTTAAAGTTAGTGAAATGCAATCTGAAGCTGGTGCTTCTGGTGCGGTTCACGGCGCTCTTCAAGCTGGAGCCCTTGCTTCTACTTATACCGCAAGCCAAGGCTTACTCTTAATGATTCCAAACATTTACAAATGGGCTGGTGAATTATTACCTGTAGTCTTACATGTTTCCGCTAGAAGCTTAGCGACTCGTTCCTTATCAATCTTCGGTGATCACCAAGATATTTATGCAATTAGACAAACTGGCGTTGCCATGATTTGTTCTCATAGCGTACAAGAAATCGCAGATTTAACACCAGTTGCTCATTTACTCGCAATTGATGCTGAAACTCCTGTCTGTCATTTCTTTGATGGATTTAGAACTTCTCACGAAATTCAAAACGTTGAATTTGTCGATGCAGAAGAATGGAAGAAATTACTTCCAATGGATAAAGTGGAGAAATTTAGAGCGAGAGCTTTAAACCCACACACTCACCCAGTTACTCGTGGTGGAGCGGAAAATGACGATATTTATTTCCAAGGTAGAGAAGCACAAAATGCTCACTACGATAAAGTCGTTGAATACGCTGAAAAATATTTCAAAGAAGCTAGTAGATTAACTGGTAGAGAATACGCTCCTTTCACCTATTACGGTAGAAAAGATGCTGAAAGAGTTATCGTAGCGATGGGTTCAGTTACTGACACCGCTAAAGAAGTAATCGATGCTCTTCCAGAAGAAAAGATTGGTGTTGTTAAGGTTCACTTATATAGACCATTCTCAGCAAAACATTTACTTGCTGTCCTTCCAAAATCAGTTAAAAGAATTGCTGTCTTAGACAGAACTAAGGAAATGGGTGCTACTGGTGAACCATTATACTTAGATGTCGTCTCTGTTATTAAACAAGCCGGTTTAGATGTTGAAGTCATCGGTGGTCGTTATGGTCTTTCAAGTAAAGACACTCAACCAAAAGATGTCAAAGCTGTTTATGATTTCTTAAACAGCGACAAACGTCATCACGATTTCACCGTCAGCATTAACGATGATGTTACACATAAATCAATTCCTGTTGATGAAGACTTCCACGTTAAAGCCGATTACACAAGTTGCTTATTCTATGGTTTAGGTAGTGATGGTACTGTCTCTGCTAATAAATCTTCTATTAAGATTATTGGTGATGCGACTGGTCAATATGCTCAAGCATATTTCGCCTATGACTCTAGAAAAGCTGGTGGAGTTACTCGTTCACACTTAAGATTTGGTAAGACTCCTATTAGAAGCGCTTACTATGTCCAAAACGCGAACTTCATCTCCTGTTCTCTTGATACATATCTCTTCAAATTCGATATGATTAAGAACTTAAAAGAAGGTGGAACCTTCTTACTTAACACTGACATGAGTGATGAAGAACTCATCAAAGTCATGCCAAATAGAACTAAATATCTCTTAGCGAAGAAACACGCTAAATTCTACGTTATCGACGCTAATAAGATTGCTAGCGAAATCGGTATGGGTAGACACACCAATACCATTCTTCAAGCTTCCTTCTTCTATTTAAATCAAGACATCATGCCTTATGAAGAAGCGAACAAATGGATGAAGAAATTCGCTGAAAAATCCTACGCGAAGAAAGGCCAAGAAGTTGTTGAACTCAACTGGAAGGCTATCGACGCTGGTACTGAAGGCTTAAGAGAAGTCAAAGTTGATCCAAGCTGGGCTGAACTTAAACCAACATTCGAAAGAAAACTCACTGGTGATGAATATTTCGATACTTATGTTGCCGTTATGGGTAACTTAGGTGGAGACGATCTCCCAGTTTCAAAATTCACCGAATATGAATTACTTGATGGCACAATGAATCCAGACATTACCTATCGCGAACAAAGAAGTATCGCTGATAGAGTTCCTCTCTGGCATAAAGAAAACTGTATTCAATGTAATAACTGTGCCTTCGTCTGTCCTCACGCGACTATTAGACCATTCTTACTTAATGATGAAGAAATGGCTAAGGCTCCTTCCATTATGAAGGATGACGTTAAACCAGCAATGGGTGTTCCAGGTCATCAATATAGAATCCAAGTTTCACCACGTAACTGTGTTGGATGTGGACTCTGTGTTAGTGAATGTAACGCGAATAAAGTCGGTAAGATTGCTCTTGAAATGGTTGAGGCTAAATCTCAATTCCCACAAGAAGAAGCTGCTGAATACTTATTCAAACACGTCTCATATAAAGCTGATAAACTTCCAGCCGCGCTTCAAGAAACACCTAAAGGTGTTGGCTTCTTAATGCCATATATGGAAATTAGTGGAGCTTGTGCGGGATGTGGAGAAACTCCATATTATCGTTTAGTCTCTCAATTATTCGGCAAAGATATGTTAGTCGCTAATGCGACTGGTTGTAGCTCCATTTATAGCGGTTCTACTCCTCTTACTCCATTCTGCACCGATAAAGAAGGACAAGGTGTTGCTTGGGCTAACTCCTTATTCGAAGACAACGCTGAATTCGGTTATGGTATGAGAGTTGCTACTGACCATAAACTTAAAGCAGCAGTAGAAATCTTAGAAGCGAGAAAAGGTGAAGTTGAACCAGAGCTCGCTAGTAAGATTGATGAATACTTTGCTAATATTAAAAATAGAAAAGAAAGTAGAAGAATTGTTCCTGAACTCGTTAAACTTGTTAAAGCAAGTAAAGATGAAGGCGTTAAAGCAGTTCTCGCTTATGAAAGAGATTTACAAGACAAATCCGTTTGGATCATCGGTGGTGATGGTTGGTCATATGATATCGGTTACGGTGGACTTGATCACGTTATCGCTAACGAAGAAGATGTCAATATCTTAGTCTTAGACACTGAAGTTTACTCCAATACTGGTGGACAATCTTCTAAATCTTCTCAAACCGGTTCTATCGCGAAATTTACCGCTAGCGGTAAACTCACTCCTAAAAAGAACCTTGCTCTCATCGCTATGAGCTATGGCACAGTCTACGTTGCTCAAATCGCTTTAGGTAGTAACCCAGTTAAAGCTATTAAAGCTCTTAAAGAAGCTGAAAGCTATAACGGTCCATCCTTAATCATCTGTTACGCTCCTTGCGCTAACCATGGTATTAAAGGTGGCTTATCTAACTCGATGAAACAAGAGAAGAAAGCGGTTGAATGCGGATATTTCCAACTCTTTAGATATGATCCTCGTTTAGTGGCAGAAGGTAAACCAGGCTTACAAATCGATATGCCTGAACCAGATTATTCTAAATTCAGAGAATTCATTATGACTGAAACTAGATTCTCTCAACTTCCAAAAGTTAATCCTGAACACGCCGAAGAATTATTAACTAAGGCCGAAAAATACGCTCAAGATAGATGGAACAGAATTAAGAAATTCGGTTTATAATCTCGAGTGGTAAAAAATTAGAAAAAAAGTCATTGCGTCTAATTAAATCTTTGATATAATAAAGCATGCAATGATTGAAAAACTAACGCAGGTAGGTTAACGAAAATGAAGAAAAGTGAAAGACAAGTTGAAGTGTTAATCGAGTCATTAATCGAAGTTTCAGAAATCGAAAAGGTCATTGCCTCTCTTCCAAGAGGATATATCTCCGTTAAAACCATTTCTGGACACCAATATTATTATCGCCAATGGAGAGAGGGTGCTAGAATCATCTCTACATACGTTCCAGAGAGCTATCTCAACGTCGTTAAACAAAAGATTGAAATTCGTAAACAAAACGAAGAACTTCTTAAAATCTTAAAGAAAGACTATAAGAAAGCTGAAAAAGCAGTTCTTAAAGTCGGTGAAGTCACCGCTGAAGAAATTGCTAAGGCAAAAGAAAAAGTATCTTCATTAAGTGAAGACGAACTTCTCAATCGTCGCGAAGTAGTGAGATCTCTTAAAGAAGAATTACTCGCTTAATTACAAAAACAATAATTGGGGTTTATAAAACCCCTTTTATTTTTGTCTTCTTTTCATTAATATATTTACTATGAATAAATTAATCATCCTTTCTGGAGTTCCTGGAAGTGGAAAATCTTACTTTAGTAAAACAATTAAGAAAATCAAAAATTCTCATGTTTATATTGTGAGCAGTGATGAACTAAGAAAAGAAATCACCGGCACTCAAAGCAATTTAGACTATGAAGAACTCATGTGGAAGATGTTTTATTCTTTAGCGAGAACTTATGCACTTGATAAAGACGGAGTGGTGGTGCTTGATGCAACTCATGTCTCTAGTAAACTTAGAGTAGAAAAAAATCTAGAATTCAAAAAGATGTTTGATGAAATCATCTTAGTGATGTGGGATGTTGATAGAGCAATTGTTTCTAATCAAAATCTTCAAAGAGAATATCCAATCCCTCCAGCGGTGCTCGATCGATTCTTTGAAATCTTTGAGCTTCCAAATGAAAAAGATAAAGAATTCTTTGATAAGATATTAATGGTCAAAGATAATAACGACGTATCTAACGTTATTAAGGAATTGAATTTAGGATAAAAAATGGTAATCAAATGATTACCATTGTTTTTTTGTTGGTCGGAACGACCAGATTTGAACTGGCGACCCCTTCCACCCCAAGAAAGTGCGCTACCAAGCTGCGCTACGTCCCGAAACATATATACTATATCAAATAACACTCATATTAGTAGAATCTTTTATTTTATTAAGTTAAAATAAATTCACTTATGGAAAAGAATATCGTTATTAAAGGCGCAAGAGAAAACAACTTAAAAAATGTGAATGTGACGATTCCTAAAGAATCGCTCGTTGTTTTTACCGGTCTTTCTGGAAGCGGCAAATCTACTTTAGCGTTTGACACTCTTTTTGCTGAGGGTCAAAGAAGATATATGGAGTCTCTTTCTAGTTACGCCCGTCAATTTTTAGGAAATTACGAAAAACCTGATGTTGATGTTATCGATGGACTTTCTCCAAGTATCGCCATCGATCAAAAAAGTGTATCTCATAACCCAAGAAGTACTGTCGGTACTGTTACTGAGATTTATGATTACTTAAGATTACTATTTGGTAGGATTGGTGTTCCTTATTGTCCAACTCATCACACTCCAATCATCTCTTTTAGTGTTACTAATATGACTGATATTGTTCTTTCTTATCCAGAAGGAAC
>CADCFC010000040.1 GCA_902800645.1 uncultured Erysipelotrichaceae bacterium | reverse complement strand
GGAATTCTTAATTGGTAGATTATTATCCAATAACATTCAAAACCTTGGCTTATATAAGATGATTAAGGAAGGTTTAGAAGAGCTTGGTATTGATATCAACGATTTAGAAAACGAAGAGAGTGACGCCGGACTTGGTAATGGTGGTTTAGGCCGTCTTGCTGCCTGTTTCTTAGATTCAATTGCTTCTCTTGGTTATATTGGTCACGGTAACTGTATTCGTTACGCTTATGGCTTCTTCCGCCAAAAGATCGCTAATGGAAAGCAAAATGAATTACCTGATCAATGGTTAACTAATGGTAACGTTTGGGAAGTTAGAAGAGCAAAATATGCGGTAGAAGTTAAATTCTACGGACATCCTGAAAGCTATCAAAAGAAAGATGGAACATTTGGTATTAAAACCGCTGATGCGTTAATCGTTAGAGCGGTTCCTTATGATATGCCTGTTATCGGTTATCAAAACCATATGACTAATACATTAAGACTTTGGAACGCTGAACCAAGTAGTAAGCCTCTTCCAAAATCAATGTCATTCTCTGAATATTGTGTTGCTTTAGAAGAATTATGCCACGGCTTATATCCTGATGATTCTACTGAAGCAGGACGTATTTTAAGACTTAGACAACAATATTTCTTAGTGTCTGCTGGTTTACAAAGCGCACTTAATTCTTATTACCGTCATCATGGCACTTTAATTGGAGTTCATAATGATTATGTTTTCCAACTCAATGACACTCACCCAATTTTAGCTATTCCTGAAATGATGAGAATCATGCTTGATGAATATGATATGGAGTGGGCTGATGCATGGAATGAAGTCACTCAATGTATGGCTTACACTAATCACACTGTCATGGTGGAAGCGCTTGAAAAATGGCCAGTTAGTTACGTTCAACATCTTATTCCACGTTGCTATATGATCATTGAAGAAATTAATCGTAGATTTAATATTGATATGGTCGCAAATAACGTTCCAGAATGGGATAGACATGCGATGAACATTATTAAAGATGGTCAGATCCATATGACTAATTTGGCGATTTATACCTGTTTCTCAGTTAATGGTGTTGCCGCATTACATACAGAAATCTTAAAGACGATCACCTTTAAGGAATTCTATAAATATATGCCTGAAAAGTTTAACAACAAAACTAACGGTGTTACTCACCGTCGTTGGCTTGTTAATTCTAATCCTGCTTTAACTAAACTCATCTCTTCTAAAATTGGTGATGAGTGGATTAAAGATATGAGCAAGATTAAGGCCTTTGAAAAATTCCAAAACGATGAGAAAGTCTTAAAGGAACTTCAAGACATTAAACTTGAAAACAAAAAGAAACTCGCAAAATACGTTAAAGAACATAACGGAATTGACCTCGACGTTAATTCTATCTTTGACGTTCAAATTAAGCGTCTACACGCCTATAAACGTCAATTAATGAACGTATTCCACATCATCTACTTATATCAAAGAATGAAAGCGGATCCTTCGTTTAGAATTTATCCACATACTTATATCTTTGGTGCGAAAGCCGCTCCTAGCTATACTTATGCGAAAAAGATTATTGAACTTATCTTAGCGGTTGGTGAAGTAGTGAATAATGACCCAGAGATTTCTCCATATTTAAAAGTTGTATTTATTGAGAATTATGGGGTTACTTTAGCGGAACTCATCATTCCTGCTAGTGACGTTAGTGAACAAATCTCTACTGCTGGAAAAGAAGCTAGTGGTACTTCAAATATGAAGTTCATGATGAATGGTGCGATTACTTTAGGCACAATGGATGGAGCGAATATTGAAATCGTTAATAACGCTGGAGAAGATAACGCGATTATCTTTGGCTTAAGAGATTCTGAAGTTGAAGAATTCTATCGCACTGGTACTTATAACCCTTGGGATATGTACAATAACGATATGAGAATTAAAGCGATTATGGATTCTCTATTTGAAGGAGAATGGACCAATTATCGCCGTGATAAATTCAGAATGATCTTCGATGAAATCTTTAATGGCAACGACCAATATTTCATCTTAAAAGATCTTCCAAGTTATATCGAAGCTCAAGAAAAAGTCTCTCTTTTATATCAAGATAAGATGAAATGGGCCAAGATGTGCTTAATGAATATCGCTAATAGTGGTTACTTCAGTAGTGATAGAACAATCGAAGAATACGTTAGAGATATTTGGAAATTGGAGAAGATTGATTAATATGATCTGTGATCTCACTGATTTATATATTAAGCAGAGAGAACTGGATGAAGAAATCGCCGTGAATCACGGCGTTTCTTATGCCTCTACTCGTAATAAAAGAACTTTAGCGCTTCTTGTAGAATTAGGTGAATTCGCTAATACTACTAGAACTTTTAAGTATTGGAGTAATAAGGGGAGCGAAAGTAAAGAAAGAGTTCTTGATGAATTTGCGGACGGATTACATTTCCTTCTTTCGCTAGGAATTGATCAAAATTTTGTCGTTGACTCTATTGAAGTTAATGACGATGAATTATCTTTAACTGATAATCTTTTAGAGACATATAATTTAACCTCTTATTTCTATTCTCATCAGTCCTTACAAAGCTACTTAAAGATGTTTATATCTTACTTAAAAGCACTATTTAAAATTGGCTATACTTGGGAAGAAGCGAAAGCTGCCTATTATACAAAATTAAAAGAAAATCATGTAAGACAAGAAACTAATTATTAACATAGTTAATAAAAGTTCAGAATTGTTCAAAAAATAATAATTTATGTGACGATTTCCGTTTGTGAAGTCGTCATTTTTTTGACATAATTATAGTATGAAGTTTACTGTTGGCGATAGAGTCGTTCACGCTAGAGAAGGTTTATCCACAATTGTTAATATTACAACGATTGCAGGAAACGAGTATTTTGTCGTCCATTCTGATAAAGGTGATCGCGAAAATATTTATGTTATGACTAGTCGCACTGATAACATTATTCGTCCTATCATGTCTTTAGATGACGCTAATAAAGTTATCGATTATATGAAAACAGTTAAAGCTGAATTTTTATCAAATACAAAACAAAGAAGAGATTTGTATCGTAAACATCTATTAAGCGGTAACGTTTATGACTTAGCGTATCTATCTCGCCAATTATATTTCTTTAATTATTATAATAGTCATGGCACTCTTGTTAAGCTTGGTCCTACAGACTTACAAATGCTTAAAGACGCTGAAAGTATTCTCTATGATGAACTCGCTCTTTCTTTTGATATCTCTAGAGAAGAAGTATATGACAAAATTATTTCATTAATTGGTGAATAACTAAAATATCTTAAGTAAATCAGTTGGCTCACTAACAAATTGTGAGCCTTTTGTTTTATCTAAAAGTTGTTCTTTATTACGATATCCGTAAGTGACTAAAACACAAGAAATAGTGGAGTTCTGTGCGGTTAAATAGTCAACTTCAGTATCTCCAATATAGCAAACTTCATTTCTTTTTACTTTTATTTCATCAAGTACTTTATTGACTAAATCTGGGCTTGGTTTTGTTCTTAAATAATCGACTTGTCCTTGGATCAAAGTAAAAATACCTGGGAAGAAATAATTCACTAATTTTTTAGCCCCTTCATCAAATTTATTACTGACGACCGCAAGAATATATTTTTCCTTTAATTTCTTAACTGTTTCTATTATTTCTGGATATGGTCTAGAGTTTTTAAAATAGTTCTCTTTATAGTATTCTTTAAATGAATTTAAGGCATCGTTATAGTTTGGATTATTTAAACCATCAGGAATACTTCTTTCCATTAATTTAGCCACTCCATTGCCAATATCGTTACGAGTGTTTTCAAGCGTTCTTAAAGGATAATTATATTTGCTTAAAGCAAAATTAACTGCTTCGTTTAAGTCAGCGAGAGTGTTAATTAATGTTCCGTCTAAATCAAATATGAGTGCCTTATATTTCATCGTTGTTATTTTATATCAAATTAGAAAAATAACAATGATTAGACAAAAGACTTTTAAACCATTACAATGATATTCAAATGGGTAAATTAAAATTTACGTTCACTAATATACTATTTTGGATTGGGGTTATATTCTCAGTCCTTATTTTCGAAGACATTTCCTTCTTTAAAAATGGTAATCCAGGTGATTTTATGAACGCTGGACTCAGTAGTGAACAGTTTTTCTTATTTTTCTCAATTGCTACTTTAGCCTATATTGGTTTAATCGTTTATGATTCTACATTAAATAAAGCTAAGTTAAATATTCCTGCTCTAGTCATTTTATTAGTGTTTCTTGGATGTGGAATCACGGGAATCATGTTATTTAATGGAATGACATTTGATAATGGGTCTCCAGAACTTATTGTTACTGATTATATGAAGCTAAGACACTGCTTATCGTTTACGTTATTTGTCATTAGTTTATATTGCACTTACTATTATTTTGTTAGAAATCATCCTTCTCTAAAAAGACACGTTTATATTTATATAGTCATCATCCTTCTTGTTTATTTCTTTATTATTTTTTCTCTTGCTACTGAGCTTAATAAATATATTATTGTCGCTAACGTTGGTGATGGCGGATCTCGTGTATCTATTAGGTCACTTTTCTTAAACGAAAATATGTTCGCTGGATTCATTTTAATGGGGGTCTGTGCCGCTATTGCCTTAAATTACTTTAAGAAAAATGTGTTTTCTATTGTTACAATTATCGGCTTTACAGTAGTTCAAATCTTTGTGTGCTCCTTAACATCTACAGCAATAACTAGCGCTATTGTGTTCTTATATTTCTTAAGTGAAGTCATCTTTGCTTTTAAAAAGAAAAAGTTCTCCGCAATGTGGAGATTGGCGTTATTTTTAACTGTTACCATTTCTTTAATGTTGATCTTTATTATGTGTCAAAAATTTGAAGTACAAGGATTAAGCGCTTTCTGTAGATATGTTTATAGAGAAGTAATTACCGCTAATTTTGCCACAGTTAGTGATCGTACACTCATCTGGAATAATGCGATTATAGCCTCTAATCGTAATATCTTTACTCTTCTTTTTGGCTATGGATTTAAAAATTCTCATTACGTTATTGGCGGAATGCTACCTGCGGAAGGGTTTAATATCAGTTGTCATAATGGGTATCTACAGCTTTTAGTGAATTATGGAGTAGCTGGTTTAGCAGTATTTGCGTCGTTCATTGTTTTTTATTATTACTGCTTAATTAGATTAATGAAGAAACATTTAAGATTCTCTCTTATTTTCTTAATCATTGGCATTGCTTATCACGCTTTAGCGGTATCTGAAAGCTTAATTGCTTTTGATTGCTCCGCTCAAGGATTATTAATTGGAGCGTTATTCTATTTACCTGTTATTAGTAAATATAAGCATCTTAGAAAACAAGAAGTATGCTCTTATGTATTAGAGACTAAAGAAAAACCAGTATTATTAAAACCAGCATTAGTTACTAGAGAAGTAAGTAGGATTTTCTTAATTCTTCTTGGAGCAGCATCTATTTTATTTGCTGTTAATGCATATAGAAATGATTCGCTCATCTTCTATATTTTAATAAATATAGTTACAATGCTAGGAATCGGCTGGCTTACCATTCCTTATCTATGTGGAATATGGGCAAAAAGCGGTTCTAGAGCAAAATTTGCGACACAATTGATGATATTTATCATTTTAATGTTTGGAGTCACTGATGGCTTATTAGCAAGCTATTATTATGTTCCTGGAATATTACCTGGATATCAGTGGTCTTTCCCAATTGCTTTAGCAATTATTATCGCCGGCGAAGTGATAGTGTACGGTATCTCTTTTAAAGGTGACTATAAATTATATTTAAATACCTTTATCGCCTTTAAAAATGTTATCGGTTCATTTATTGGATTAGCTGCTTATGGAGTTAGTTTATATTTCGTTAACGCCTATATCTCTCCTATTGATCCAATTACAATTACTTCACTACTAGTTTTAAAATAAAAAAGCGTCCTTTAACTATTTTTTAAGCGACTTTACTGAATGCGGCATTGAACTTAAAGGAACAGAGATTAAGTCTTTAAGGGTTAATGGGGCGACAATTGGGGACGCCTATATCGTTATTAGAAGTGGTAACGCAGAAATTATCAATATGTATATTAAATCTTATGATCACGGTAATTTGTTTAATCATGACCCTCTTAGAAGTCGCAGACTTCTCCTTCATAAAAAAGAGATTAAATGGTTTGAAATTAAGATGAAACAAGGCGGCTTTACAGTCGTTCCTACTAAAATTTATTTTAGAAATGGAAAGGCTAAAGTGGAAATTGCTTTAGCGAAAGGCAAAAAGCTATATGATAAGCGCGAGACGATTAAAAATCGAGATATCGAACGCAATATCAGAAAGAATGATGGCGAGTATTAATGAATATTAGTGAAAGAATAAATTCATTTCATAGAGATGACTACCAAAGAGATAACTTCGATTCATTTTTGAAGAAAGTTGGTTTTTCTTTTTCTATTCCCGCGATTCATATTGGCGGCACTAATGGTAAGACAATGACCGCTAAATATATTGCAAATATTTATGCATGTGCAGGTTATAAAGTAGGATTATTTACCTCATTTTCATATCAGAACAAAGCTAATGAGATGATTTCTATAAATGGCAAGGAAATTGATGATAGTGATATTGAAAAAATATTTGATGAATATGAGAAAATGTTTAAAAAATATGAATTGTCATCTTTTGAAATCCAAACATTTATCGCCTTTAAATATTTTCAAAATAGTGGGTTAGATATTTGCGTTATAGAATGCGGTATTGGTGGCGAAAATGACGCGACTAATATCTTTAAGCCAATTTTATCTATTATCACTAATGTATCAATCGAACATACAGACGTTTTAGGCGTCTCTCTTAGTGAAATTGCTCTCCAAAAGGCAGGCATCATTAAGCGAGATGTGCCGGTTTTGCTGGGAAATATTGAAGGTGATGCACTTGATGTAATTGTTAAGATTTGCAGGGAAAATTCAAGCAAAGCAGTCAAATTAAGCCAGTTTCAACGAGAAATTTTGTCTGAAGAAGGTTTGACATTTGATTATGGTAAGTATTCAAACCTTAAGATTTATAGTAAAGCTAGAGCAAATGTCACTAATGCTAGACTAGCTATTGAAGCAGTTCTTACTCTTTATGAGCTTTTTGAAGTTAAAGATGAGGTGATTTATAGTGGTTTATTGCTTCCTATTCAATGTGGTAATTTTGAGGTTAAAAGAAATGAGCCACTTTTCATCATTGATGGAGCGCATAATCCTGATGCGATTGTAATTTTAAGAGATAATATTGATCGACTTGGTGTTGGTGGACCATTCAACATTGTCTTCGCTTCATTTAAAGATAAAAATATTACTAAAATGCTTCCTGAAATCGCAGTTCTTGGTAAGTTAAATTTAACATCTTTTGATAACCCAAGATGTAGAAACGAAGATGACTACTTTTTATACTTGAGCGAATATGATTACAGTGAAAATCATATCGAGCTAATTAAGAAATTGATGATGGAAGAGCCTGAGACTCCTATACTTGTTACTGGCTCACTAGAATTTGCTAGATTGGTAAGTAAAGAATTCGATGAATCATTATTTAAATCATAACCTACTAATCGATTGTATAAGGTTATAATATTTTTATCTCTAATATTTAATGAAATAGATATAAATTAAATTGATAAATCTTATAAATTTTATTATTAAAAGGCGTGTTGTATAATTGAGGAGAGAAAAGGCTAGATCATTATGAAGAAATTCAAACTGTTACCACTTATTCTTATGACTATTGCTACATTTTGTGGCGTTTTTGCCGTAAAAAGCGTTAGTGGCAGTTTTGACGATGAAATTGTGATGGTTAGCGCAAATAACTCTGCAGAAGCCGACTATTTTATCAATGAAGTGTGGGCAAACTTCCGTGAAACACACCAAGACATCTGTAATGTAAGTTATGAGGACTATTACGCGTTAATGAGTGAATATAAAGCTCTTTCTGATGAGGATTTAGCGGTTGTTAATGCAACAAATGACCCTCTTCAACCTGAATACACAATTGGACAAGTGGTCGCGGAGCTTGTTAGAACCCATTATCAAATTCAATCAAGTAACCAAAACATTCAACAAAAATTAGATCAATCTACGACGATTACAATCGCTGTTGTGGTTTCAATTTTTGGAATGTCTGCGATTTCTGTTCTTTATATTTTGAAGAACAAAAAATATATTGATTAGTTAACCCACTTAAATTATTTTAATGCCGATTAATTTTATAGTCGGTTTTTATTTTTTTTCACTTGGATTTTCAATTTTTTTCATTTTTATTTGATTTTCACGTTATGTGTGATAGATTATTTACACTGAAAATTACATAGGGAGGTCAAGATGAGAGTTAAAGTTCTTTTGATTTGCTCCGAGTGTCTATCTCGAAACTATGTAACTACAGTGAATAAAGATAGCGATAAGAAGCTCGAATTAATGAAATATTGCAAAGTATGCAATAAGCAGACGCTTCATAAAGCTAGTAAATAATGGAGGAAATACCATGGGCTTAGGTAAATTTGCTAAAGGTGTTGTCAAAGAAGGCAAACGTGTTCGTTGGCCTAAAAGAGAAGTGCTCATTCCATCAATTATTGTCGTTCTTATTATTGCGGTTGTTACCGGGCTTCTTCTTTGGGGAGAAGATATTGCAGGACGCAGATTGATTGAAATATTACAAGATGCCTTCAAAGGTATTAGATAGGAGAAATAGCGATGGTTGATAATAGTAAAATTGCTTTTACCGATACAACAACTGATATCGGTGAAGAAGAACCAAAAGATAAAGAAGTAAGACTTGGTGAAAAGGCGTGGTATGTTGTTTCAACATATTCTACTCACGAAAGAAAAGCTGCATACAACTTACAAAAACGTGTTGAATCAATGGGATTAGACGATTTAATTTTTAGAATCGTTGTTGTTGAACAAGAAGTTCCAGTGATGAAAGATGGCCTTCCAACTGGTAAGACCAGAATGAAAAACCTCTATCCAGGTTATGTCTTTGTCGAAATGATTATGACTGACTACGCTTGGTATATTGTTAGAAACACTCCAGGTGTTACTGGTTTCGTTGGATCTGCAGGTAAAGGTACAAAACCATTCCCAGTTCCACGTGAACAAATTGAACCAGTCCTTAAGAGAATGGGCATGGTTGATGAAAGTATGTATGATCGTTACAATGTTGGCGATTACATCAAAGTCATCCACGGCACTCTTGAAGGAACAGAAGGAAAGATTCTTTCTATTAACAAAGACACTGGTGCTGTTGAAATCGAGACCGTCTTCTTTGGTAGAACTACCAGAGTGGAAGTCGATTTCTCTGAAATCGAAAAGATTTAAGCTTAAATTTAGCAAAAGAAAATCGGGAAAAAATCCCGATTTTTTTATTACTAGTAATAAACAGTATTTTATTTCTTCTTTTTACCGTTAATTGCTTCTCTAAACGCACTAATCTCTTTACTTGTACCTACTACATAAACTGTGTCATCTGGTAAAAGTGAATCATTTCCACCAGGGACGAATGATTTAGTACCTCTTCTAACGAGAACAATATTAACACCGTAAACATTTTTAGGATTCATTTCCTTTAATGTTGTTGGGAAGAAGCCTGGATTAATGATAATGGAGACAACTGAATATTTTGAATCAAGTTTATAGTAGTCTTGGAAGTCTTCATTACCAATACGGTTAGCTAAAGCAGTACCCGCGGCTTTTTGAGGAGTAATAACTTCAGTAGCACCGAGTTTTTTCATGATAGGGACATAATAGTCATCATCAACACGGACGATGATGTTTTTAACGCCTAATTCTCTTAATATAACAGTGGTAAGAACACTTGCTTCTTGATTATCACCAAACGCAACAATTGCGGCGTCAACATCGTTGACCCCTAATTCTTTAAGAGCTTTTTCGTCTGTTGAATCAGCGGTAAAAGTGGTTGGTAATTCTCTAGCGACTTCGCTGGTGACTGAGTCTTTGACATCAATCGCGATAACGTCCATTCCATTGTCCACTAATTCTTTGACGATGGAACGACCGAATTGTCCTAAACCAATAACTGCAAATGATTTATGTGCCATAAGGGATATTTCCTCCTATATTATCCAATAATAACATCTGTTTGAACACGTTTGAAATGTTCACTTTCTTCTCTTTCTCC
>CADCFC010000039.1 GCA_902800645.1 uncultured Erysipelotrichaceae bacterium | reverse complement strand
GCGTGTGGTACCCCTGCTGCCCCTGCTTTATATGACACGACTGTTGCACTTGAAGAAGGTGGAAAAGAAGAGGGAACCGAAGAAGAAAGAAGAGGACAAGCTACTAATATTTTAAGATCAATCAGCTCTAGAATTGATTTTACTAAAGAAGGATATTCACTTCCTTCTACTAAACTTCATGCAGTTTTAGATGTTGATATGGTAGGTAGAGTTCCTACTGGAGGAGCTATGTCCAGTGGTCAAACAGCTCCTACAGTTGTTTATAGCGATTTCGCTGTTAAAGGACAAGTTCAATTAGATTTATATCATGATGATGTTACTTTACCTGAGACCCCAGAAGAAAAGATGTATTTGAGTTCTTATGTGGCTCTTAACTTAAAGGATTTTAACTTATCTGTTTCTTCAAACTCTATGTCTTTTGGAGTTAATAATTTAAATGTTTCGCTTTATTACTTCTATGATGTTAAGGCCGAAGATGGATATGTCGCTGTTGACTTTAGTGATCCATCTGTTAAAGCTAACGTACTTGCGATTGTTAGAAGCATGGGCGCTCCAGAACAAGTTGCACAAATGTTAGACGTCGTCTTTGCACCTAAAGAAGTGGAAGAAGGACAAACTGCCGGACTTGGTGGCAAAGTTATCGTTGGACAAAAAGAAGTTGCAACTATGCTAGATGGCATGATTGACGCCGCAAAAGAAAGTGGCCAAGAAATGGCTGGCGCTGAACAAATGCAAGCGACTGTCGCCATTTTAAAACAAGGTGATTTAGTTAATTATGCTTTATCAATGGCAAAATCCTCTATGGAAAGTACTGCAATGATGAAAGATCCTTTTGATAATATTGTTAATATTGTTAATGCTACAGAATCTTTAAAATTTGTTAGATATGAAACTGGAGCTAATGAATCAGGATTGGTAATTAATCTTACTGGAAAAGATGTTGTTGGCGAAAGCGCAACAGAAGGATTTGATTTTTCTCTCGGAGCTGGTATGTATTTTGGCACTTTAACTGGTGCATCTGATGTTTCTTTAGAAAGATTGCAAGTTAAGATGCGTGTATCTTTACCTGATAGCACTCATTTCCAAGGCGAAGTTAAACTCTCAGTTGATTATAAAGACAAAGCCAAATTCAATTTACCAGAGTTAAATCAATTTAAAGACTATTCAACCTTAGAAGATTTAAATAGACTTATTAATAACATTGTTCCGCCTACTGGAGAATAGTCGGAATAAAAAAAGATAAGCACTTCTATGAAGTGCTTTTCTATTGCTTTTAAAGTTTATGAGGGCAAGGACCTAATAATCCTTTTTTAGCGTCTTTCTTCCCTAGTTTAGCTGCCCTAAATTTTGCCTTCTTATTATCTTCATAAAATAAGATTTTGAAAGGTTGGAAATATTTAATCTTGATATAGTCCTTTTTATAAAATTTTTTATCTTGTCTATATAAATAGTAGTAGTTTCTAAATAAATAATAATATCTAAATAGTGGGTAATTAAATGTTGAGAACTTCTTCCAAAGAATGCGGTGAAAGACAGGATTACCAATTTGGTGATCAAGAGATATTCCTGGAATTAATCCGATTTTGTATCCTGCCTTTTTTATCGTGTGACAGAAATCTTGGTCTACTCCATCGATAAATAGACCGTCATTAAAACCTTGTGGAAGTAATCTATAGATTCTTACATTTATAAAATTGCCTGAAGTAATCCACCAAGGCACTTCTCTAATATTTAAGTCAGTCTCATTAGAATTATAGTTAACTGAAATAATTCCGTAATCACTGTTAATATTTTCTTCTAAAATTTTTCTTACGTCATCAATTCTTTCGACTGGAAATCTACTATCTTGATCCATGGTTAAAACATAATCAGGATTATCAATAAGAGAATGATTCATTCCTTCATTTAAAGCGTAAGAAATCCCCTTATTTCCATTTAAAGGAACATATTTAACATTCTTAATCTTAGTTAATTCTTTTACTAATGATTCATTAACTTTTGTAGAATTATCAACAAAATACAATGTATCAAAAAAAGACGACATTTCTTGATAACGAGAAAGGAACTCGTCTTTCGGATTATACAAAACGATAACAGCGTTTATTTTCATATCAGAATTTAAGTCCGCTTTCTTTGATCCAGTTAGCGGTGTTAATTATTGACTCTTTAAAATCAGCTTTAGGTGTCCAACCAGTATCTTTTGTTAATAAAGAACGATCGATTAAAGAATAATCAATATGGTTATCTTCTTTATAAACACCAAAGTTTAGTTGTTGGGTTTGGTTTAAAATGTCTCTTATAGAGATGATAATATCTTTAAATGTTCTATTGTCGTTATGGCCAATATAATAAGACTCTTTGTTTTTGCCTTTTTCGCCAATTGCAATAAAAGCACTAACAATATCTGAGATGTATACTAAGTCGTAGAGGTTATTTCCTTCAACTAGGTTAATTTCCTTATTATTAATTAAGGAGTACATAATAACGTTAGGAATCATTTTAGATTTGTTATTTTCTCCATACGCCATAGCGATAATTCCCTCATTATATTCGATTCCATATTTATTAGTTAAAGTTCTAGCGACTACCTCAGCGTTTATCTTACTAGCAACGTGAATTAGGACGCCTCTAGGGGAGTTTTGACGGGGATTTGCTAGTAAACTTCTAAGCTCGAGAGTATTCATTGTTGAAGCAAAAACAAATTTTTTAGCATGAAGTTTATTTAATTCTTCAATTAGTGTAGCGGTTGCAACGACATTACTAGTTTGAAGTTCAACATCTTGTGCAGGAGCGCCACATAAACCGGCCCACGCAAAGTGATAAGATAGGTTAATATCATCTTTAACTAATTCTGCGATTTGATTGTATTTGTCAAAGAACAATTCAAACACTTTTAAATTAGGAGAAGTGATATCTTCCATTTCTTTTTTATCAGTGACAATTGCGAAAACTTTATCTCCTCGAGAAAGGAACTCTTTTGTGAGAGCTTTTCCCATAAATCCATTCGCGCCAGTAATGAGTACGTTCATATTATTTAACTTCTTTTAACAAATTATCGATGAAACTTGATAGAGAATATTTCTCCTTAAGTTTCTTATCTAACATTTTATATGGTTTTGTGAAGAAATCACTATTGAAGTCAAATTTGCCGTCATAGACATAGATGTTTTGTGGATCATAAAAATCATAATTAACAATGTTTTTATTTGTGGTAATTAACTTCTTATTAAATCCCATCGCTTCAAAAGTTCTGATTGTAAGTCCATTTTGATTTTTCATAGGAACATCGACAATCATTTTGCTTTCTTTCATCAACTTATATGTTTCTTTTTCTGATATTTTTTCAAATTTAAAGTCTCTGATTTTTGCACCTTTCATATCTTTATCCTTTAGTTTCAAATATCTAAAGACTGATTTTGATTGGATGTAGTAATAGAAATAGCAGTTTAAACCATTTGCTTTTAAACCCATTTCCATATCGTGTACAAAAGCAAATTTTCCCTTCTTTATTGTTCCAATAAATAAAGCGTCTCTTTTGTCTTCGATGTATTTGTCTTCACTCTCTGTGTAGAAAAGTGGAAGGAATTTAAACCATGGATATTTTTGAACATCTTTATTATCAAATGTATAGCAATAATCAAAATGTTTTGAGAATTCTTCTCTATCAGGGAAATGGTCAATCGCATCCCAGTTATAGAAAACAAATTTAGCATTAGGTAAAACTTTTTTCATTTCTTCAATCATGTTTGAATATAGCGATTCACCGATTAAAACGAATACGATGTCGTATTGCTTTTCTTTACATGACTCTAGGATAGTGTTGAAGTATTTTTTGATTTGTCCCTTTACTAGGTTTTTATTAACTCTAATTAAAGCTTTCATTAAAAATGAAGTTGATGGACGATCATCAAAATAAGTAACGTCATATCCTTTATTTTTTAGACCTTCAGTAATTATGAGATGATAATTGTAAAACTTAGGTCCGATAAACAATATCTTTTTCATACCGCAATAAATATAGCATAAATTCCGCTATTCAAGAACTTCTTTTTAATGAAAAGAAAACGTAAATAGTATATTATGTTTGAGCGAAGGTAAAAAATATGGGACGTATTATTTCAGGTTTAAGAGCCTTTTTCTATAAAGCTAAATTTGGAGAAATTCATTCTCCTTCATTATTTGCTAAACCTATTAAGTTATATGGTGTTAAACATGCTTATTTAGGTAAAAGATTTCGCATTCTAAATGGCGCAAGATTTGAAATTCATGACGAAGGAAAACTATACATTGGTGAAGATGTTTCTATCGGACAAAACTTCCACGTTGTTAGTGGTGGGAAAGACACTTTATCGATAGGTAGTCACGTAACTATAAGTGGTAATGTCTTTATTTCCAATATGAATCATAGTTACGAAAAGATTGATGTACATAGCTATGAGCAAGAACATCTAAGCAAAGAAACAACAATAGGTGATTATTGCTTTATCGGCTATGGAGCGGTTGTTCTTCCTGGTACTAAATTAGGAAGAAATGTTATCGTCGGAGCAAATTCAGTAGTCCATGGTGAATTCCCTGATTACTGTGTTATCGCTGGTAACCCTGCAAAAATTATTAAAGTTTATGATATGGAGTCAAAGAAGTGGATCAAAAAGTAAAACTTCTATTTATCTCTCCTGAATTTTATCAGTACATCAATGCGATTACTGATGAACTCAAGAAACACGATATTGAAGTCACTTATTACAAATGGTGGCCTTCTTTAGGTGTTTTTAAGAAATATTTCTTTAAGAAAAATGAAAAGAAACGTAAAAGAATAATGGATAAATATCTCACTACGATTTTAAGTGAGACAAAAGACAAAGATTTCGACATGATATTTATGTGTTCGACAATCTATTTTACTCGTGAACAAACTAAAAGATTATTGGACGCTTTCCCTAAAGCAAAAAAGATATTCTTTATGTGGGATACAATCATTAATTATCCAATCGCGGAAAGCTATATTGATCTGTTTGATAAATACTATTCATTTGATAAAACTGATTGCGAGAAATATTCTTTAGAATATCGAGCGGATTTCGCTGACCCTTCTTTATTAATCAAAGAGCCAATCAAAATGGAAAAAGATTTAGACTTATTCTTTTTAGGCTCTGTTGATGGATACCGCTATAAGATGATCAAAATGGTGGAAGATTACTGTAAGAGAAATGACATTAGTTTTGGTGTTTATATGTATTTTAAAAGCAAACTTCTCTTTCATTTAGCTAAGCTTCTTTATCCTGAAATGAGACACGCGAAGAAAAACGAATTTATTTTCTCTCCGATTAAAGGAGAAGAAAAAGATAAGCTTTATGCGAGAAGTAGGGCAATACTCGAGATTGTTAGAGAAAGGCAAAACGGTATGTCTATGAGATCGATTGAATCTCAATTATTAGACATTAAAATGGTCACTAATCAGGAGTCTATTAAGTTGTATAACTTATACGACAAAAATAATATCGCAATTATTTCTCAAGAAGATATGAGTAATCTTAATCGTGAATTTTTAGATGGAAAGATGAAACCTCTTCCGAAAGATATTAAAGATGAGTATAAAGTTGAGTCATTTGTTAAGACTCTTATTCTCGATAATCTCAAATAAGGCATATATAAAAGTTTGCTTATTATATAAGTAAAAATGATATAATCGATTTAATGGGGAAAGGAAACCAATTATGAAAGGTATTATTCTCGCAGGTGGTAGTGGTACACGTTTATACCCACTAACAAAAGTAACAAGTAAACAATTATTACCAGTTTATGATAAACCAATGATTTATTATCCTTTAAGCATTTTAATGCTTGCTGGTATTAGAGATATTTTAATTATTTCAACTCCACAAGATACTCCAAAATTTGAAGAACTTCTCAAAGATGGAAGTGATTTTGGAATTCATCTATCTTATGTTGTTCAACCTTCTCCTGATGGACTCGCTCAAGCATTTATCTTAGGCGAAGAATTCATTGGTGACGATGCTTGTGCGATGATTTTAGGCGATAACATCTTCTTTGGAAATGGATTAAAGCATTCTTTAGCGGATTCTGTTAAAAGAGCAGAAGAAGAAAACACTGCTTCTATTTTCGGATACTTTGTTCCTGATCCAGAAAGATTCGGCGTTGTTGAATTTGATGAAGCAGGTAACCCAACTAAAATCATTGAAAA
>CADCFC010000038.1 GCA_902800645.1 uncultured Erysipelotrichaceae bacterium | reverse complement strand
CCATTCATCAATTTCCCAGTTAGGGTCAACCGATAAATTTAATGGAGCAAACACTTTAAGTTCGTATAATCTTTCTGCAACTTTTGCAATCATCGCTGCGTTATCTGTACAGCACCACATAGGTGGAATATTAATTTCGATATTAAGTTCCTTCATCGTCTTAGTCATTTCTTCTCTAAGATATGAATTAGCACTAACTCCACCAGCAAGAATTACTTGATTTACTTTATATTCTTCACACACTTTTTTAGTGCGATCAATAACGAGTCCAACCGCGACATCTTGGAATGATTTACACATATCCGCGACATTAACTTTTTCACCCTTTTGTTCGAGATTATGAACAAGGTTAATAACATTAGTTTTTAGTCCAGAATAAGACAGATCTAAGGTCTTTTCGCCTTTTAATGGGGTTGGAAGGTCATAAGTATGTTTACCTTCTTTAGCTAGTTTATCAATCGGAATTCCTCCAGGATAAGGAAGCCCTAAGACTCTAGCAACTTTATCATAACATTCACCAATCGCATCATCTCTGGTCTTAGCAAGGATTTCAAAATCCATATGATCCTTCATTAAGACTAATTCAGTATTACCACCACTAACTACAACCGCTAGAAGCGGGAACTTAAATTCTGAGACATATTCATTCGCATATATATGACCTGCCAAGTGATGAACAGGAATCAAAGGAATGTTATAGAGCATTGAAATAGTTTTAGCGGCTTGTAAGCCAACATGTAACGCTCCAATTAAGCCAGGACCACGAGTAACCGCAACGGCATCTAAATCTTCAAAAGAAATATTTGCAGTTTCCATTGCCTCTTTAATAACAATCGAAATATTTTCAGCGTGTAATCTACTTGCGATTTCTGGCATGACTCCACCATATTTGCGGTGAACTTCAATTTGAGTAGAAACTATATTACTAAGTAACTTTCCATTTTCGATTACGGAAGCAGCAGTTTCATCACAACTGCTTTCAATAGCTAATATCTTTGCCATTATTTCACCTCCAAAATCATATAAATCGCATCTTCTCCATTAGAGTAATAAGCGGGTTTCTTATGCGAAATAACGAATCCATGTTTCTCATAAAAGTTAATCGCATTTAAATTACTTTCTCTAACTTCAAGAGTTAATGTTTTAACTTTTTTAGCTTTCGCGTCTTTAATAACTTCCTTAAGGAGTTCACTACCGACTCCACTATGTTGAATATCGGGGTGAACAGCGATTTGACAAATCGTCCCACTATCGAAAGTGACCCAATAATCAACAAAGCCTACAACAGTTTTAAGACCTAAAGAAGCGTTTGAATATTCAATAACCCAAACATTAGATACTGGGTTTTCATGCATTTCATAAATTAAATCTTTTTCTTTATATGGATGCTTAAAACAGAGATTTTCAATCTCCATAACCATAGGAAGGTCACTATCAGTCATATCTCTTATTTCAACATCTAAATATTTCATCATTAATCCTTTAAATAAACCGGCTTAACTGATAAGTCATTTGGAGCTTTTGTTAAAGCGTCCATCACACTAATCATTTGCTTGCAAATGTTCGTGTCTTTTTTCTCATAACCTAAATATCTAACATCACCACAAATAGAGTAAGTTGGATGAGAAGCGATATATTCTTTTACTTCATCATTAGTCATGATCGTATCATTAACTAAAATCTCTTTATCTTGATAGACACCAATATAACTTCTATTGCTTCTCGCATTAATTAGACAAATAGATGGTTTGTCATCATCTTTTAGTACTCTTAAAGAAGAAATTGGATAAATTGGACAAGAGCACGCTAAAGCAGTGATTTTTGCGATAGTTAAAGCGATACGAACACCAGTATATGAACCAGGTCCAATAGAAACAACAATTCCTTTAATATCACTTCTAGAAAGAGATAATTTTTTCATTAAAGCGTCAATCTCAGGAATCATGTGTTCGCTTTGTTCTTGCCAAGCTTCATAGGACGTAAAACCTACAAGAAGTCCATTATTTTCGAATCCGACGTTTAAAGAAGTATTAGAACTATCAAGTAATAAAGTTGCCATTATTTAAGCGCCTCCACTAAGGAATCATTAGAAGAATAGACTTCAATATGTCTACTATTCTCACCAGTGGATTTAATATTGATCCATAAAGTATCTTCTGGTAATAAATTTTCAATAAAATGAGGCCACTCAATCATTGTTAAACCGGTTTCATATCCAATATATTCATCTAACCCAATATCAGTGTTAATATCCGCGAGTCGATAAGCATCAATATGTATTAAAGGACGACTACCTTTTAAATATAGCTTCATGATATTGAAAGTTGGAGATTGAACAACTTCGTTAATATTAAGACCACGAGCAACTCCTCTAACTAAAGTAGTTTTCCCTGCCCCTAAATCACCAACTAAAGCAATAACTGTTCCATTAGGAAGAGCGTTAGCGATCTTTAAACCAAATTCATTCATTTGCTCACACGAAAATATATCAAAAGAAATGCGTTTCATCTTTTACTTATCCTTATTTAAGAGATATAAAAATTTGTCGTAATATTTTTTAATACGTTCATCATCAAATGGCCATTCGTGATTTTCCATTCTTTTAACGATGTCTTTAGTTTGATATTTCAAAACCTTATCTAAATCATCACTATAGCCATAATTATTTTTATGTTTTAAATATTCTTTTTCGTCGAGAATACGAATATCTCCGTTAGGAAATAGTTTCGCATCTAAATCATAATCAATGTATTTAATCATTCTATGATTCACTAAGGATGGAGAGGCGATATTACAGTAATAACAAATCCCATCATCCTTAAGCATGCAGATAACGTTCCACCACTCTTTTTTAGAGAAGATAGTAACAGCAGGTTCTTTTGTGAACCATCTTCTACCATTATTTTCTACTACCTTCGCTCTTTTAGTAGCAATAACAATATAATCGTCATTATTAGCCAAAACTAAACCACGGTCCCAACATCTATGTAATGAACCGTCATGTTTATAACATTGAATAGCTAACCAATGACCGAATAAACCCATACTACATTAATATCTCTAAAACTTCTTTTATGTTCTTTTTAAGCTGCACATAACTACTTTCATTAATCTCATGATCAAAAGGAATCGCAACGATTGAATCATCATAAGAGAGATAGCAAGATGTACGACCAGCCCAGAAAACAATAGACACTCCAAGAAGAGCACCGGTACATTCAATAGACTTAAGATTATTGACTAAATCTTTGCCTAAATCTTTTTCAAATTTAGCACCTTCTTTTCCATATATAACAAAGTTATTTTGTTCACTAAGAACTACTAAATCATCAATATCATTTGGTAAATCAGTTGGAGTTTGACCTTTAATAGTAACGATATAACGATCTTCAAAATGCATATCATTAGCTAGTCTTAAATATTTACCAACATAAATAACAGTCTTTTGATATTTCTTAGCACCTTGTTTATATAAAGCAAGTTCGCCTAATTCAAATGGTTTCTCTTTGTAAGTAGCAGTAACGATATTTCTAGAAGCACTATCGATAACATCTTTATAAACGCGATCAGTTAATACTTCCGCAACTTCATATCTCTTTTCGAAATATAATTTTCCATCATAGATATCTTCTTGGTTGAAGAGATAATTATCAGCGTTCTCCATAAAGAAACGGATATATTTCTTTGTGGTATTTGGGAATAAGTTTCTGGTTAAGATATAGTGAACGATAAGGAAGACAACACAAACGCCGATAGCAACACCGCCAGCAATTGGACCCCAATCTTTAAAATTGACCATTAATATCATTGAAACAATAAAGACAACGACAACGACCGCCATAATGATGTTATTTTGAGTTCTCGCCTTTTTATAAGTCACAAAAATGTTTTTTCTTTGTTCTTCAACTGCTTCTACAAAAGGTTTTTCAGGTTCTTCTTTACTTAGTGCGATTAAATCTAATGATTCATCTAATTTCTTTTGTTCAGTAGTTTCATCAACAATTTTTACTTCTACTTTTTCTTTATTATTTTTCTTGGCCATTTTAAAAACTCCTAGCGTCAATAATATTAGCATAAATGCCTCATTAAATGAGAGCAATTTATGAAATATTTAATTGTTGTAGAAAACCCTATATGTTCTATAATATTTAGCGGGAGCTAGGTAAACCTGGCTGAGAGGACCAATGTGTAATGGTCGACCAAACCTGATCTAGGTAATACTAGCGGAGGGAGTTTTTTATTTATAAACTCACTCTACTACCAGGTAGAGTTTTATTTTTGGAGGATATATGAATAAAACTAGTAACACTATATCTGCTATTGTTGAAATCGGATTATTCGCAGCAATAGGATATGTTCTTGATGAATTACAAGGAATAATCTTCACAAATGTATTTACAGCAGGTGGATCAATTGGCTTTGCAATGATTGCTGTTCTCATTATTTCTTTAAGAAGAGGATGGTTACCAGGACTACTTGTTGGATTAATAATGGGTTCTTTAGATTTAGCCACTAAAGTTTATATTATTACCCCATGGCAAGTACTTCTTGATTATGTCTTACCATACGCTTTAGTTGCTGTTAGTGGACTATTTAGACCTTGGTTTAGAAAAGAAACAAGTGATAACAAACGCATTTTAATCCTTTGTCTTGCAGCTTTAGCTGGAGGATTAGCTAAATTCTTATCGCACTTTATCGTAGGAACTTTAGTGTGGGCTCCAATGGGATATGATTGGGCAATACCAGATGCAACACTATATTCATTCGTTTATAACTTTGCGTTTATTGGGCCTTCCATTGTTTTGTGTGCAATTTTACTCATCGCTATTTATAAAAGAGCGCCTCAAATCTTAATGGTTAGTAAAGAAGAAAAAGCAGAGGAAGTTGTTAAAGAAAGCAAGATTAAACCTATCGAACATATCTTAAATCCAACGATGTTTACTCTTGGAACGTTACTATTTGTTTACTATATGATTCAGTGGTTGGGTAGTTATAAAAACAAACCAGGAAAAGTATCATTTAATGGTGATTACTTAACGCTTATGGTGACTGGCTTATTACTAATCGTAATCACAACTTTATTCTTTATTTTATCTATTAAGAAATCACAAAATTATAGGTTAATGATTAATAGCTTTATAATCCTTAGTATTTCTGAAGTTATTTATTGCATTAGTAAAATCATTAAATGTTACATTGAAGACTACACTGATCCACTATTATATTTCATTTGGATGTTTGTGGGATTCTTCCTAGCCGCTATATTTGTTACAATCGATTTCTTGATTAAAAAAGACCTCGCAAAAGGTCAATCTATAAAGAGCATTGAAGAAAACTAATCTTTAATCCAATTTATCGGCTTAACACCATTTTTGACTAAAAATTCGTTAGTTTTGACGAAAATACCGCTATTAAACCAGCCACCTTGATTTGCTCCTAATGGTGAAGGATGCGTACAGCAAAGAACAAGGTGGTTTTTATTTGTTAAAAGAGGTTCTAGTTTTTTAGCAGTTCCACCCCAAAGAAGAAATACAATTGGTTGATCAAGCTTATTTAAAGCAGAAATTATATCCTGATTTAATTCTTTATATTCTTTAATATTATGGCTCATTGGAGCGTGTTCTCTAACTGTTAAAATCGTATTTATCAACAATACTCCTTGTTTAGCAAGATAGGTTAAGTCTCCACCTTTATTAAATATGACCGTATTATATTCATTTTCAATCTCGCGATAGATGTTAATTAAGCTTGGTGGAGTCTTAATATCATCTGGTACAGAAAAGGCCAATCCTTGAGCTTGTCCCTCTTCGTGATATGGGTCTTGTCCGAAGATTACAACCTTCACATTTTCAAGAGGAGTAAGTTTAAAAGCGTTAAAGATATTTTCTCTTTTTGGATAGATAACGTGAGAGGAATATTCGCTATCTAAAAAAGAAGAAAGTCTCTTCCAATATTCTTTCTTTTTGATTTCACTAAATACTTCTTCCCAGCTCATAAAATCTATTCTTTATTTTACTATAAAAGTAAAAACAAAATACGTATAATGTCTATATGCGAGTATTGATTATATTTAATCATCCAGCCCCATATAAAGTTTGTGCTTTTAATGAACTAGCGAAATATGTTGATTTAACAGTCCTATTTGAAAGAACTAAAGCCAAAGATCGCCCTGATTCTTTTTATGTCGCTAACGAATATAAATTCAAAACTATATTCTTAAAAGACGGTTATGTTGGTAATGAAGGCACTATTTCAAATAATGTTAGAAAGTTTATTAAAGAACATCACCAAGAATATGATGTGATTATTATGAATGGATATTCTCATTTAGCAGAAATCAAAGCGAT
>CADCFC010000037.1 GCA_902800645.1 uncultured Erysipelotrichaceae bacterium | reverse complement strand
TTCTTCTTTTGCTTTATTTAATATCTCACATGCCTCTTTACTAATCTCATATTCCTCAGAATGCATGACGTGATTATCAGTGTCTTCAACTTTCACTGGCCTAAATGTACCAAGTCCAATATGTAGTGTAACATCAACTACAATAACACCCTTAGCTTTAATCTTTTCAAAAAGCTCTTCAGTAAAGTGAAATCCAGCAGTTGGCGCTGCAGCACTGCCACTATATTTAGCGTAAACAGTTTGATAGCGGTCATTTCCACATAATTGCTCTTTGATATATGGAGGAAGTGGCATCTTTCCTAACGAATCAAGTACCTCTAAAAATATACCTTTATAGTAAAACTTAATATCTCTAAGTCCTTCGTCTTTTACTTTAACGACTTCTCCAATAAGTTTTCCTTCACCGTAATTGATTCTAGCCCCAATCTTTAACGATTTAGCGGGTTTAGTTAAGCATTCCCAAGTATCATCAGCGACTTGCTTAAGTAATAAGGTTTCACAGTGCGCTCCCGTAACTTCTTTTATTCCAATTAATCGAGCAGGAATAACTTTTGTATTGTTTCTTACGAGTACATCGCCTTCTTTAAGATAGTCCAATACATCATAAAACATCCTATCTTCATAGGTTTTATTGTCTTTATTAATTGCGAGTAAACGAGAGTGATCACGTTTATCGCTAGGCTTTTGCGCAATTAGCTCTTCTGGCAAATAAAAATCAAATAGGTTTATATCCATTAGAAGCCTCTTCTATCACCAAAAGCAGCAAGAGTGATATCCATATATTCTTGAAATCTATCTTCTTTAATTGCTTCTCTAGCGCCTTCCATTAAATTGATTAAAAAACGTATATTATGAATAGAGAGTAGCCTCTTTCCGAAAATTTCATCACAAACATAGAGGTGTCTAAGATACGCTTTTGTGTAGTTCTTACAGCAATAGCAATCACACTTTTCATCTAAAGGAGAAAAATCTTCTTTATATTTAGCATCTCTAATATTTACTCTTCCGTTATGAGTGATTAACGCTCCATGACGAGCGAGTCTAGTAGGAAGAACACAGTCAAACATATCAATGCCTCTAGCAATACCACCAAGAAGATAATCTATAGATCCAACACCCATTAAATATCTAGGTTTATCACTAGGTAAATATTTAACAGCGTAATCAATCATTCTAAAGCAAACTTCTTTTGGTTCTCCAATTGATGTACCACCAATTGAATATCCTGGGAAATCCATCTTAGCTAGTTCTTCAGCGCACATCTTACGTAGGTCTTCATAATCCCCACCTTGAACAATGCCAAATAAGGCTTGATCTTCTCTTTTATGAGCGTCCTTACCTCTTTTAGCCCATCTTAAAGTTCTTTCAGTGCTCTTTTTTGTATATTCATAACTGCTAGGATAAGGAATGCATTCATCAAAAGACATAATGATATCCGCTCCTAGTTTTTCTTGTATATCAATTGCAACCTCTGGAGAAAAGAATAACTTGTCTCCGTTTAAATGGTTTTTAAAATGAACACCTTCTTCTGTGATTTTTCGTTTTTCCGCTAAAGAAAACACCTGAAATCCACCACTATCAGTAAGAATTGGTCCATCCCAATTCATGAATTTATGTAGACCTCCAGCTTTTTGAACAATGTCCGCTCCAGGTCTAATTGATAAGTGATAAGTATTAGAAAGAATCACTCCTGCTCCCATTTGATGTAGTTCTTCAGGAGAGAGTGATTTAACAGTGGCTAAGGTGCCAACAGGCATAAACATAGGAACTTCAACATCCCCATGAGGAGTGTGAAGAATTCCATATCTAGCACCAGTCTTTTTATCAATGTGTTTAATTTCTAAATAGAAATTATTCATCAGGATCTCCTAAGAGTAAGAAGATCCCGCCAATTAATGAAACAAAGAGTAATACACAGACTTTAAGTCCAACACTCATTGGCTTTTTATCTTTGATTGCGTTATAGACATAAATTGTCATTGGAATACACCAAAGTAATGGGAAAACAGCAAATCCAAGAACAACAGTACCGATTACGCAAAAAATAAATCCAACATTACATAAGCTTTCGTCTCTTTGTCTTTTATAGACAACTTCTTGACGAACGGTTTCTTGATGTACTTCTTCTTCAACCTTTTGGCCGCATTTTGGGCAGAAGATATCACCATCTTTAAGTTCGGCCCCACATTTTCTACAATACATACTTTTTCCTCCTATAAATTAATTAATTCAGATATATCCACTACCTTAAATTCACTAGGTAGTCTTCTTTCAATAGAATTTGTTACAACGATATCATCAAGAGGTGATTCAAGTAACTTATTAATGCTATTAGGTGAAAGCACAGCGTGACTAGCTGCCACTAATACGCCTTTAGCACCACTTCTGACTAATAAGTCAGCAGCGGAGATAATTGTACCACCAGTGTCAATGATATCGTCAATAATAATACAAACTTTGTCTTTGACATCTTCAACATTAACTTCTAAGTGCTCCGCAAGATTTGGACGAGGACGACTCTTATTCAAAATTACTTTTCGAGTTCCCTCTAATTCTTTAACGAGCAAATCCGCTCTTGTATTACTTCCGTGATCTGGAGAAACAACAACGACATCTTTAGGATCAATATGATGTTCTTTGAAATACTTCTTATAATAATCAACAAACAGAGATGTTGTTGGTAAATTAGTGAATGGAGTTTTGAAAAAATCTTCAATGATGTCGTGATGTAAATCGAAGGTTAATATTTCATCGACTTTTCCAGTATCTAAAATTTTAGCGACAACTTCACATGATACAGGTTCATTAAACCATGACACTCTTTCTTGTCTAGAATAGCCAAAATAAGGAATATATAGTTTGACTGATTTAGCACCACTTCTTTTTATTGAGTCGACCAAAAGCAAAAGTTCAAATAAGGTTTCGTGAGCGTTTTTTGCGGTTGATTCAATAATAATCGCATCTTTATTTTTGACGTCGCTTAAAGTCTTAACAAGAACCTCGCCGTCAGCGAAATTATCGATTGAAACTAAGCCAAGTTCAGCGCCATATTTTTTCGCGACTTTTTCAGCAACTTGTTGGTTTGATGCTAATGAGAAGATGATTAAATTTTTCATAATTATTTGTAGTATTTACAAGTCATTAAGACTATTTCCTTATTCACTAAATTCTCTTGTTTTACACGACTTTTGTCGAAATTTATATTCAATTTGCTCAAATATTGACGTAATTCTACTGTGTTAAACCAGAGTCTAATATATTTTTCCACGAGGTCTTTTTGCTTATTAAATTTTATGACCATTGGATAAGTGTAGATTAGTTTTTCATTAACGATGATCCAATAGTCAGGTTCATAGTTTAAAGTGATCTGGCTGTTTCTAGCTAAATAGGCATTATTGAAGAGTTGTTCAATGATATTTTCACTAAGGTCTTCTCTAGCTAAAATTTCACTAACTTTTTCTCCTTCAACATATTCTCTAACAGCATATCCATTTCTATCATCGATTAGGTAAATAGAAGGGGAAGAAACTCCAGAATATTTAAGTTTAGAGTACGCATACGAAGTCTCTTTTCCTTCAATAGAATGAGGATCAAACTTTTCCGCTAAATATCTTTTATTTTTTCTTTCTAATAAGAAGAAATTATCAGGCAAAGCCTGAATAACAGTGAACAAACGATGCTTTATTTTAATCGTTTCCATTAGTGTTATTATACTTTATTTTATAAATTAAGTATAGAAAAGACGATTTAGTACCATTTTTTTACTGCATATTTAATTGTATTAGTAGGTTATATTTATCAAATTCAAGCAAAATACATGTTCTTAATTTTAGTAATAGTTATGCTATACTAACTCCATGAAAATTTACGAGAGTGCTGAAGACTATTTAGAAAAGATTTTAATGCTTTCTCAAAAGCAATCTTCTGTCCGTTCTATTGATATAGCAAAGGAGATGGGTTTTTCTAAACCATCTGTCTCAGTCGCTATGCACAAATTAGAAGACAATGGTTATATCGTTATCGAGGATGACGGTAATTTACTTTTAACTTCTAAAGGAAGAGATGTAGCGGAAAACGTATATGAGAGACATGTACTCATATCTAAAGCGCTCATGAAAATTGGAGTGAGTGAAGAACAAGCGCTTATTGATGCTTGTAAAATAGAACACGACATCTCCGAAGAAACATTCATTAAATTAAAAGAAACGTTGAAATAAAAATGGAAAAATTAGAAAAGTTTTTACGATATGTCAGAATCGATACTCAATCTGACGACACCACAGGAACAACACCAAGCACTGAAAAGCAAAAGGATCTTGGTTGTTTACTCGTAGAAGAATTACTCGAATTAGGTTTGAAAGACGCCCATATGGATGAATGGGGAAATGTTTATGGACATCTCCCAGGAAAAGGAAGTCGAATCGGAGTTAACGCTCATATGGATACTGCCCTTGAAGTTACTGGTGCTAATGTACGCCCACACTTAATTAGAAATTATTTAGGTGGAACTATAAAGTTAGCGAATGGACTCGAATTCTCACCTAATGAATTCCCTGAATTAAATAAGCATATTGGCCACGACTTAGTTGTGACTGATGGCAACACTCTTTTAGGCGCCGATGATAAAGCAGGTATCGCGATCATCATGAACGCTCTTCAATATTTCCACGATAACCCAAAAGTTAAACATTCTAATATTTCTGTTTGTTTTACTGTAGACGAAGAAATTGGTGAAGGCCCATTACACTTTGACTACAAAAAGATGAACGCTAAATATGCCTACACTATTGATGGAGCGCATATCGATGTCATTGAAAATGAAAACTTTAATGCTTATGGAGCTAAACTCACCTTTACTGGAGTGTCTATCCATCCAGGAGAAGGTAAAGACAAACTCGTTAATGCTTTAAATTTGGCCTCTGAATTTATCTCACTTTTACCAAAAGAAACTCCATTTGAAAGCGAAGGAAAACAAGGTTTCTATCACCTAAATTCAATCGAAGGCAATTCTGAAGTAGCAAATCTTCAAATGATTATTAGAGACTTTAAAGACAAAGGAATGGATAAGAGAATTGAAGTTATTAAATCCACTGTTAATAAAGTCTTAGAAAATCATCCAAGCGCCAAAATCGATGTCTCGTTTAAGAAACAATACGTGAACATGAAAAAGTTCGTCGATAAAAAACCTATCGCAGTTAGAAGAGCGAAATGGGCACTCAAAAAGAACGGAATTGAACCAATTATGGGAGCGATTAGAGGTGGAACTGATGGAGCGACATTCTCTAAAAACGGACTAGCTACTCCTAACTTAGGAACCGGTAGTTATAACCATCACGGACGTTATGAATTCTTGGATAAACAAGAATTCGAGAAGATGATTGATGTCGTTATTGATATCCTCAAATCTAAATAATTGATTCTTAACCTCAAAGCATAAGTCAAAATAAATTAAAAGTATAAATATCGTTAATTTGGACACTGTCTAAAATTATTAAAATATTTATATTTTTTTATTGCCTTTATATCTTCTTTTTTATAGTATTATCACACTCACTTTTGAGATAACGTCAAAAATAATTAACAAGTTAAAAAATGTATAGATACAACAAGGGGGATTTTTTATGCTAAGCATAAGAAAAAGAGATGGATCTTTACAAGAATTCGAACTTGGAAAGATTCAAAAGGCAATCGAAAAAGCCTTTATGGCAGAACATAAGTTCTATAACGATGACATCATCAATATGTTGTCACTTAGAGCTACTGCTACAATGAATTCAAAAATTCGAAATGATGTTGTAGATATCGAGGACGTCCAAGACTCAGTCGAAGTAGCCTTAATTCAAGCGGGTTACGTCGATGTCGCTCGTAGCTATATGCTTTATAGAAAAGCAAGAGCGAACTTAAGAGAACAAAAGGCAACCGATCTCGACTACAAGAAAACCGTTGATAACTACTTAAAAATCAACGACTGGAGAGTTAAAGAAAACTCCACTGTCACTTATTCTGTCGGTGGACTTATCCTTTCTAACTCTGGAGCAGTTACTGCTAACTATTGGTTAAGTGAAGTTTATGACCAAGAAATTGGAGCGGCCCATAAAAACGCTGATATTCATATTCACGACTTATCAATGCTTACAGGTTACTGTGCTGGTTGGTCACTTAAGCAATTAATTCAAGAAGGTTTAGGTGGAGTTGTCGGTAAGATTACTAGTGCTCCAGCTAACCACTTATCAACCTTATGTAACCAAATGGTTAACTTTTTAGGTATCATGCAAAACGAATGGGCTGGTGCTCAAGCCTTCTCATCTTTTGATACTTATTTAGCGCCATTCGTTAAGAAAGATAACTTATCCTATAAAGAAGTCAAACAATG
>CADCFC010000036.1 GCA_902800645.1 uncultured Erysipelotrichaceae bacterium | reverse complement strand
TTATAAAATAACATTCGCTGACGCAGGTGTAGTTTAATGGTAGAGCATCAGCCTTCCAAGCTGATTACGCGGGTTCGATTCCCGTCACCTGCTCCAAATAGCAAAAAAACAGACCATTTGGTCTGTTTCTTTTTTTACTTCAGCAAGTTTTAGATGTTGCAATCAAATTCTAATTTAATTTCGTCTATTTGATAGTCAACAATTATACCAGTTGGAATGCCATCTCCAAGGAAATGCAAATTGGTTATATTTCTTGGAAATGTGCTTGAAACAGTTATTGTGTGTTGACCTAATAAATCATAGTAATTCTTTTTTGTAGATACGTAACCGATATCATTATAAAAACTATTATTATCCGATTTCAAAGCATCATAGCGAGAAGTAATATCGTCATAAAAATTATTATAATTATCAACGCCATTTCTAACTTTGTCTCTCACATTAATTTCATCAGAAAAAAATTGATTAATAGTGACTGTATAAGTAAGACTGACTTCTTTCACACCTTTCACACTAAGTAAGAAATTAAAGTTATAACTATTACTTTTCTCTTCTGGATCTTGAGTGTTATCTAAAGTAAATTTTCCGCCTAAATTATCGGCGGCAATTAAAAATCTACAATCAGTAAAAATTAGTCCGCCATCTATAAATCTTTCTTCTGTTAGTGGAATTCTAAATTCTTGATCAGGTTTATTATTTGTTGGCTCTTGAGCGCGACCATAGTCATGATTACTTAATGTAACGGATTGTAAATCCTTATTTGTTAAAGTGTATTTTCTCATAACAGGTGTAACATCCGCTGCTAGGGATTTTAATGTTCCATTGCTAAATAATGTTGCGCCGATAAGCACAGAAAAAGCAGATATAGAGACTAGACTTAATACAGTAAATTTTGTTTTCTTATTCATCTAATTTACCTCCGAAGAGCCTGGATTATTATAAAGAGATAAAAATTCTGATGCAATGATATTTTTAATATTGGTTTTGTAAAACCATCTTCAAAATGGCTATTTTTAAATTTGAATCAAGAAGAGTAGAGAATTTATAGGTATTGAATAATGAACTTTTCTTTAATAAGATAAAGTTATGAAAAAGATTGCTTTAATTTCTTTAGGATTATTAATTTCTAGTTGCTCACCTTTAATGAAAAGTGAGGCTTTTAGAGGTCTAAGCAAACCTGATTTAGATAACTTATTAGTCAGCTATAATCAAAATGGTTACACTAAAAAGACTGAATTTTTCCTAACTGAAGAAATTAGAAATGACACTAAGAATTTTCACGCTGGAGCAAACACTCCAAAAAGAGCGACTTATTATAACTCCGCAGAGGATGCCTTAATCATGGGCGATTATGATGGCGAACTGTCCACTATTAATTCCGGATACAGAAATATCGAAGGTGGAGTTCAACATTTTGAACATGTTGGAAAAGTAAGCGCTAGTAACTTATTCTCATCGATTAAAGATGACTGGTCAATGATGGACCAATTTGTTGGTAAATATTATCCAACACTCACATCTTTATCTAGTTTAGATGGAATTAATGATTGGGAATATGTTGATGGAACATTTGTGTATAGCATTAGTGATATAAGTGACATTACATTACAAAAGTTCCAATATTTCGCCGCACCAATGCTATTAATTAACGATACATTTCATTGGACTAGTATCAAAATTAAAGATAATGGCGATAACTTAACCATTAAGCTATATTCAAGTAATCTAACATATTCAACAGTAATAGAAAATGAAGAAGCACTGATATCTAGTGCTATCATCACAAAAGGATTAAATGTTAAAGAAACCAGCGATGATTAAACCGCTGGTTTTTATTATTAAGCTTGTGCCCAAGTATCAATTGCGTTGATTAGTTCGTTATAATGAACTTCATCTTTTTGTTTTGATATTTCGGTGTGTTCACTATCTTTGAAGTAGATATATCCTTCTCCGCTTAATGCTGTGTAATAAGTGACACCTTTGTTATCTAAAGCTTCTTGTAGCTTTGCGTATTGAGCAATACCGACAACACTATCACTTCCTGCATAAGCACAAATAATTGGATATTTATATTGTTCTTCACTAATTTGATTAATCCAATAAGTTACCGACATCTGATCTTCTCCTCCACCCGCTTCAGTCATAGAGACATAAGCAACGTTAGTGAAATCAGTGACATAATCTTGAGATGAATCGGTAGCAGCTTCCACTGTTTCTAATGAATAAGGAAGTCCACACATTCCATTAGCAATACGCATGGTCTGATAATCAGTCCATCTTTTAGTATCACCCGCTATAACTAACTCTCCTAAATTATTAGCACTAGCTTGAGCGGCAATTGCGGTTTTAGATAAGCCAGCAGTTTTACTCGCTTCAACATTATTTTTGAAGCGTTTCCAGTTAGCTTCTTTAATATCAACAGGGCCGACTGCGTCGATAACAAATTTAATAGGAAGAGCAGAGTTCTTTCCTCTTGAATAGGAATATAACATTGCTAAGTGAGCGCCACTAGAAGCTCCACCAATAACAAGTTGACTCTTAGTAGTGTCAAAACCTAATTCGGTTAAAGCAACTTTAATCGAAGCAATACAAGCATCAATCTCATCGAGATTACGATAAATTGATAAAGCTGGGTTATTCATTTCTCTAGCGAGTAATGTGTATTTAATAGTCGCTGTAATATATCCCTTATTAGCGAATTCATAAACATAAGGATTTACATCAGTTTTAAATCCACTAATCCAGGCTCCTCCATGAATAAAGAGCATCACTACATGTTTATTGGTTTTAGAAGCAGAGTTTGGGACATATAAATCATAGTTATTATTATCTCTAGTCGCAGAATAGTCTTCACCATTATTAACGTTATAAACGTTATCCTTATATGTATTTATAATTTTATCATTAACTCCATAGCCAATCTTTTTAAAGACATAGGCGTTAGGAACCGCATCACTAGTTTTACCATATACTCCACATGCTTTAGGGGCGGTTGGATCAACTACTTCTTGAGCGTCAGTGATTGGACTATAAGTATTTCTAACGGCGATATCACTATCATCAAATAAAGCGCAGCTAGAAAGGGCTAAAGAACCCGCAAATAGAAGAACTGCTAACATTTTCTTTTTCATTATTTAGCGCCTCCTTCCTTATATTGTTTTTTGGCCATATGTTTAAACACTGCGTAAACAATTCCTAAAACAATACAAACTAGATAAATCATTGAAGGGATTAAAGCAAAGGTTCTTGGAGCAATAACAAAGCTCTTAAGCAAGCCTCCGCCTAAATTAATGTTCATCGTTGGTAAAATAAATTTGCCAAAAACAGTTAATCCAAGTCCAAGCACTAATTGGATTAAACCAATAACCCAGAACCAAGGTCCAAACGTTGTCCAAGGTTTTTTAGTAAATGTCTTAATTAAAGTAAAGATGAGTAAAAATGCCCATAAAGCCGCAAAGACAAATACGCCAATAAATAAACCTAAAGAAACATATCCAACTACTGAATAAAATGCTTCAGGCATTAAGGTAGTAACATAAATGTTAACAAGCCTTTTTGTGTACTGAGGGAGTGTCTCATCCATTTTTTGATCTAAAACAGTAACATCACTAACTTTAGTCTCGAGTTGAGTCTTAAGTTGAGTAGATAAATATAAATAAGAAAGATGGCTGATTTTCACTAAAGATTGCTCATCTTCAGGTACAGTTGTGTCTTCTTTAATGAGTTTAAGTTGATTAAAAATTGATAAGAAGTTAGATTTGATTTCTGCTTTTTGTTCTTCACCAAATTTTTCTTCATCAACCATGACTCCACCGGTTCCAGCATCAGCCTTTTTAACTGCTTCATCGATTTGCCAATATAAAACGTTAGTAAAAGAGCCAACAGTAGCACCGTCTTCGTTAGCCGCTTCATATAGCGCTCTAGAGAATTCAGAAAAATAAGCATCATCGATTCCAACTTCATCCATGATATCTTCAGCAGTTGAACCACTAGCAATAGCAGCGCTTGTTCTCGCTTTTTCAATTTGATTTGTTATTTCATCTTTAACTACTTTTTTAATAACGGTTCTTACTGCATATTCAGTAATAATATCAACTGGTTCATAAAAAGTATCAGCGAGTTCATTGATGTTTTGAGTGATGACCATGTCATTAATGACATTTTTATCATTCTTCATCGCTTTTTGAACGTCACTTAAGCCAAAATTAAATTTAATTGCAAAATGAACACTGTCGGTTCCTAAAACACTAGCAACATCAATAGGACCAGTGTACTCATTTTCAGGAATAACTTTGTTAAATGTATCTGTGGAAATTGCGATATTTGAATTCAACGAGAATGTTGGAGTAGCAAAAAGCATCACTGTCGCAACCGCAGATAAAGCCATAATAACAATATTAAAAATTCTTATTATAGTTTTCATAAATATTCCCTCCTTTTTTTATTCTAAAATAAAAGGGTTTTAATATGTATATTTTTTTATAAAATCATCCCATAGAATGGAAAAGAAGCCTTATTTAGCTTCTTTATTCTTTGGCTTAGAAGATGATTTCTTCTTAGTTTTCTTTCGGTGATTAATTTGAATAGGATTGTCGAGATCAATTGAGATATCGAAGAAATTATCCTTTTCAACATAGGGACCCGCCGCTCTTTTTCTCTTGAGAACTTCCTGAGCGATACGATACTCTTCCGCGGTGGCTTTTGGTCGATCGGTTGGATCAGGAGAATTAACCACGACTTGTTGGAAGGTGAAGTAGATATCGTTTTCAGTAAAGATTCGATATAGTTCTCTTCTTAAATCTCTATTAGTGGACCATCTATCGTCGTAGCGGCATTTCACTGCAAAGCTAAGTTCAACACCAGAATTAGTAAAACTATCAATTCCACGATAAACAGGAGCTTCAAGCATCTTCGGACATCTCTCTAATACTTTTGGAAGTTCAATAGCAAGAATTGCTTCTACTCTATCGATGTCTTCGTTATAGCCAATTTCCATACTAGCGGTAACCGTGTTAATCGTTCTAGAGAGGTTTACACAAGTTTGGATATTGCTATTAGCAATACATTTAATATTTCCTAAGCTGTCATCAATTTTAACAGTTCTTAATCCAATTTCAGTAACTTTGCCTCTAAAGCCATCAATAATAACGGCGTCACCAACAGCGAAATAATCATCAAAAACAATGAATAATCCACTGACAATATCTGCGACAAGATTTTTACATCCAAAACCAATTAAAATAGCAAGGATACTAACTCCGGCAACTGCAGAAGCAATATTAACTCCCCATAATGTGAGAATGATTGCAAAATCAACAATTACAAACGTATATCTAAAAACGGAGATGAGTAATGAACCAACTGTTCTACTTCTTTGATTTTTCTTAGAAACACTTTTAATAACCGCTTTTAAGACCATGAAGACCACTACGGTCACTAAAACAATTAATAAAGAAATCATTAACGTTATAGCATTAGCAGTAAAGAAAGCTCCCATAGCAACCCAGCCATTAGGAACCCCAACCCCTAACACCACGTCCCCAATTTCGTTACCAAAAATTGGTCGACAATAGGCAAAACCAAACACTGCTGCGGCTAAAATAATGATGAATAGAATAGTAAAGAAAAATCCTCGTTTTTCTTTTTTGTCTTTTCCTGTCCACCATCCCTTTTTGATTTCAACAGGTTTTAATTCTTCTTGTAAATTTTCGTTTTCACTCATATATACCTCACAATCCGACAGTGAGACTAAACGTCTTAATCACTGTCTTTGTATTATCAACAATATTAAATATTGAACCATTATATTCTTTGCCACTTTCTAAAGAAAAAACATAATGATAATACGTGTTCTTTAAATTATCTTCTCCATAAAATTCTTTCTTACTTTCATTGTCTAGAATAGAAAGAATTGTATTTCCACTAACAATATTCTCTAAACCAAAAGATAATTCGCAGTTATTACCGTTATATTTAACTTCAAAAGCATTAACTACGATTGGTTTAGTAGGTGTTACAGGTGTATTAGTAGCAGGAATAAGTCCAAGGACTGCCATAACACTCATCGCTCCTACTGCTCCAGCGGTTAATAAAGCTGTATAATCTTCATCAAGCATTTCGTTAATTCTACTTCTATCTCGATGCTTTTTAGCGTGCTCGCTGACGTCAGTAGAAAAACCGCCTTTAGGAAGGAGTTCATCAGAGATAGGGTTGTTATTAACTTTTAAATCATTAAATTCCGTGTAAGTAAAAAACATAATGTCTTATTTATTGTAAGACATTTCTTAATTTAGAACAAACAGTAATATTATTTAAATAATAAGTGGTCTATTTTTAATTACTCTAGTAAGATATTTCTATGAACTTTGAAATCTTAGTCGCAACAAATAACGCGCATAAATTACAAGAAATTAGACAAATACTTTCTCCTCATCATATAACCGTTTACGGGATGAAAGATTTAAATATTGATATAGGCGAAGTTGACGAAAACGGAAAGACTTATTTTGATAACGCTTTAATAAAAGTAAAAGCGTTACAAAATATTACTAAGATGCCAATACTTGCAGATGACACCGGTTTAGAAATTAAAGCGATGGATAATGGTCCAGGACTATTTACTGCAAGATTCGCCTCTTCTTTGGGCGGCTACGAAAACGCCTTTAAAGAAATAATGAATAGGCTAGAAGGAAAAGATCGATACGCTGAATTTGTTTGCGACATCGTTATATTAAATGTTGAAGATAAACCACTACGCTTTGAAGCAAGGATACCAGGAACTATTGCTACTAATGTTAAAGGAGAAGGCGGATTTGGTTATGATCCAATCTTCATAAATAAAGAGTTAAATAAAACTTACGCGAGTATGTCTCAAGAAGAAAAAAACCGGGTATCTCACCGCGGTAAAGCTCTTAAAAAGTTTTTAACTTATCTTAAGATAAATAATCTAATCGATTAGTCAATTCTCATCTTTCTCTTTTTAAGAATGGACTTCCAAGAGAAATGGAGAATGATCATAACAATCGAAGCAACA
>CADCFC010000035.1 GCA_902800645.1 uncultured Erysipelotrichaceae bacterium | reverse complement strand
AAAAAACCAAGAGGAAGAGTGTTTGAATTTAAAGATAAAGGTTTTAAAGTAATGGTGGGCAGTTGGATAAATGATTATCCAGAAGCAAAAGAAGAAATAATGTTTATATTCCAACTTCCAAAAGATAGAACTGAATTTGTGATTGATGAGCATTGGGACATTGGCCACGGTTGGTCACAAGAATTCTAATAAATGGAGGCATAATTTAGCCTCCTTTTATTATGCATGCATGCAAATAAAGTGTTATTTTTCTATTTTGATAGTAAAATAATCTATATGAAAAAAATACATCTAATATCTTTGCTATCTATTGGAATATTGTTTTTTTCTAGTTGTTCTATTAGTCCATCCAATCAAAAAAGTGGAGATTTATTTATAAGTCAAAAGCCATACACAACTACATATAATGTTGGTAATAGTTTTGATAGTGATGGTTTAACTGTTATTGAACTTGTAAATGGAACAACCGTTACTGATTATTCTCTTTCTATTTCAGAAGGATATGAATTTAAAGAGAGTGATGCTGGAGAGATGACTATCGAAGTAAGTCACAGTAAATTTAACAGTGCGTATTTTTCTTTAACTATTACTAATTATCCTAAATTAGAGATCGCTTCTTATCCTCGTCAAGAATATGAAGTTGGTGATAGATTTACCACTGATGGATTAGTGGTCACTGCTAACGGAGAAGAAGTAAATGGTTGGAGCACTAATATTATTGATGGAGTAGTTTTAGAAGAAACAGGGAGCTTTGTTATCCAAGTGTCTTGTTATGGATATGGTTCAACTTCTTATATGATTGAAGTTACTCCTCAAAAGCGATTAAGTATTAAAAATGAACCAAATACGACTACATATTTCCGTGGCGATAGATTTTCTAGTAGTGGCTTAGTTGTTGTTGACGAAAAGGATAATGTCGTAACGGATTACACAATTGCAATGAAAGAAAATGATGTTCTTAAATATGAGGGAACAATTGAGATAAATGTTAGTAAAGAAAATTATAGAGACGCTTCTTTTGAAATAGTGGTTAATGATCGAGAGGGAAGTATTTCAAAAGAAAAAAGTATTACAACTTATTATATAAATGACACTCATGGTTCATTTATTAGACAGAGGTCCGCTAAATATTATGAAGCAGGAATGAGCTGTATTGGTCGATATATTACCGATCAAGTTAATCTTGCCCCGTCTAATTCGCTTGTTCTATCTGGTGGAGATATGTTTCAAGGCGGATATGAAAGTAACCTTACCAAAGGTAAAATCATGATTGAAGCCATGAATATCATTGGTTTTGATGCGATGGTACTTGGTAATCATGAATTCGATTGGACAGAAGATACTATTTCTGATTTTAATTTTGGATTAGATTGTCCACTTATCTCTTGTAATACCTTCTACACTGATGGAAAGCGTCCTGAATGGGTTTCTCCATACGCAATTATTGATAAAGGCGATGTTAGGATTGGAATTATTGGAGCGGCAAGAGAAAATCTAGGTTCTTCTATTACTGGATCTATTTCAAATAATTTCTCTTTCCCAGAACCAAATTCATTAATTAAATCTTATTCTGATGAACTTAGATTAGTGAAAAATTGTGATTTAGTTTTCGCCGCCTTTCATGATGAAGGATTTGAAGGATATAACGATTCAAGTAAACCCACTAAATATTCTGACTTAACTCTAGTTAGTGAAGCTAGTGGAGTGCAATATGTTGATGCGATGTTTTTCTCTCACGATCATTTAATGAAAAAAGGAACATATGAGACAATTCCTTATATTGAAAGCGGATGTAATTCGAGATATGTTGGTGAATTAACAATAAATCTTGAAAGCGATGGCTATTCTTATCGTAGAATTAGTTCTTCTACATATAATTTAAATGCATACAATAACTGTATTGATACTTTAAAAGCAATCGATGATTTATCTCTTAAAGATGAATATAAAGACATTATTGCTCACGCGGATGATTTACTATATGTCTTTGAAAATAGTTATACTCAGGAAACATTTACTGAAGTAGTCACAATGGCGATGTATTGGTATGTGAATAACCATAAAGAAGAATTTGATAATTTAACATTCTACGCGGCTAGTCATAATGCGGGTGGAGTTAGAAGTAATGTTAATAGTGGAAACTTTACTAACCGTCAACTAATTGAAGTCTTCCCATTTGATAATTTGCTCTCACTTCAAAAATCAAGCAGAACACAATTTGAAAATCTTAAAAATGATTCATATTACGTTACTTATCAAGAGGGTGAACCAGTGTTTACTGACGGATTGACTAATGTAATTAGTATTAATTTCTGTACCGAATCTCGTTATGCATATAAATATCAGTCTTATCATAAAAATTTTGAAAAGACTGCTAGAGAAGCGCTTTTAGCATATCTTAGTAGTGGAGTGAATCCAGATTTATGATGAAAAAACGCGGTGTATCAAAATATAAGAACAACGCATTTAGTAGCAAGAAGAAACATATCTATTCTCGCTTACTAGATTATTTTTCTTATTTTGTTGTTTCCTATTTAGTATTCACTATTTTTAACGCAATAGGAGCGAATACTCCTCTTGTTAAAAATCAAACAACACAGTTAAATAATATGACTGTTGAGATGTATCAATATGTCGGTAGTACGCACCTTCAATCATATGATAGTGATAAAAAGACTTTAGTAGATAGCTCAGTTGGAGCGACTGATTATTTAAAAAATCTCACTCTTACTAGTGCTTATATTCATGACATTAAATATCCTGAAAAGCAACCAGATGGAACTTATATTGATGTCGATGTTGATATTAATAAGACGTTTTTAAAAGATGCATCTAATTATGAATTAGATAATCTTTCATATTTTTATAAAAAATATAAAAAAGAAACTCCTTCAATGAATAGTTATGTAATCGATGGAGTGGATTATAAAGATGATATAGATACATTCTTATATATTAAGATTATGGCGGTAACCGCTACTGATTATGTTACGAGTAGTGACCCTGACTATACCGCTAGAGGATCTACTTTATCTAGATATGTGGTTTTAACAAGTGAAAACACCACAAAAATGATTAATAGAATCGCTAAAGGAGAAACGATTGATCCTGCTACTGTTTCTTTATATAACCGTACTTATAATCAATATCTAATCGCTATACAAAGGGGTATAGAAGATATTGAGGCCAATAGTAGCGATTATAAAGCCATTCACACTTCTTTTAGAAACGCGTATCAAGAATTAGTTAAAACTGAAGCAATTATATATCTACTTTCTTATATATTCGCATTTATAGTGTTAACCGTAGTTATGAGATTAATTAGTAAAGAATGGATCACAATCGGTCAAAAAGTCATGGGGCTTGCCTTATGTGACACTCAAGAGATGGAACCAGCGTGGTGGAGAACACTCTTATATCATTTCTTGAATTTCATTTTATTTAGTTCGTCTTGTGCGATTTCCTTCTTCTTTATTGGAATATATGGAGTCCTTTCTGCTGAATTAATACCTCATATCCCATTATTCTCTCTTATTCTTGTTATATTAGGATTTAATATTATTTCATTTGTGATGTCTTTCTTTGGAAAGGTGCCACACGATATATCTACATTTGTTTCAAGAATGTATATTAAAGATATTAAAGATTTTGATATGCCTGCTGACGTTATTGATGTTCAAGTTGATGAAAATGAGCCAAAAGAATTAGAAGTAAAAGAAAATGAGCAATGAATTAGTGTATGTAAAAGCTAAAACCGGTAAACGCTTATTCGCGCATTTTTTTGATATTGGTATTTTGTTTTTATCTGTCGCGATTACTTTTTCAATTACTAATATCGCAGTCACTAACTCTGGTTTTTATAAAGCTAAACAAATAGAACTAACTCAAATTAAAAACGATTCTAAACTTTATGTAAATGATGTTGATATCGTTACTAAAGCGACAAACGATGGTGAACTTGACACTTATGATAAAAAGAAGACTTATTTAAGTGAAAGAATAGATCAATTCTACTCTAATCCAACCTACTTCTCTGATACGACTATCGCTGATGATTATAACAATAGAAAGCTTGCAAATACTGATTTATTTTATGATGATGGTGGAGTGGCTAAAGAGAAGGCAGTGGACGGTAAATTATTGTTTGATTTTTACGCAGCCGAAGTCAATGATCGCTGCCTAGGCCATTTATTTAGAAATCCAACCTACATATTTTTAACTAGATACGGATTTCTCACTGTTTTAGTCCAAATTGCGGTTTTACTTGTCTTTTATTTCACGATTTATTACCTATTGCTCCCTCTCACTGTTTTTAAAAGAGGTCGACAAACTATAGGAATGAAACTAGAAAAAATTGGTCTCATTTCTGTTTACGCCGATAACATCACAACCGGTAAATATGTTGGAAGATTTTTCTTCATGTTTTTGGTGTTTATTGTATTAAATTTTGTTAGTTTTCTTATACCCTCATTCGTATCTTTAGGAATGATGTATTTTACAAAGACAAACTCTAGCTTAGTAAACTATGTTTTTAACGACTATATGGTGGATATTACCAATTCAAAAATCTATTTGAACGCTCTTGAAATTGAAGAGTCTCAGATTAAACTACAAGACATAAGTATTGAAAATAAGGACCTCCGCCTCAAGTAAGTAAAATCTTTACTGCTATTTTCGCTCGCGTTATAATTGTATGCGGAGGAACACATATGGAAATAAGACTGAAGAACCTTACAAAGGTTTTTCCAGGCAATCCAGCAAAGAACATTCCAGACGCTGTCGCAGTCGACTCTTTAAACGTGGACATTAGAGATGGCGAACTTATTGGTCTATTAGGACCTTCTGGCTGTGGTAAGTCAACCACCCTTTACATGATTGCCGGATTAAAAGCACCAACCGATGGTGAAATTTGGTTTGGTGATGAAGACGTCACTCACTTAGCTCCTGAAAAACGTGAGATTGGATTAGTCTTCCAAAACTACGCTCTTTATCCACATATGACTGTTTATGACAATGTTAAATTCCCATTAACAAACTTACACATCGTCACAAACAAGGTTGATAAAGTGCTTCGTAATAACGACATTGTTAAAAAACTTTTACTTAATGAGTTTGAACATATCGTTAAAATTATCGTTGGCTCAAAGTTCAAAGGAAAATATTCCAAAGACATGAGCGCAAGAAAACTCGTCAAGAAGTATCATATCGTTACTTCCTTAGGCGAAAGACTCTTTAAATACGGATTCCAAAACATTGAGACTGAAGAATCTAAACAATTAAATTCATTACTCGCCAAGAAGAGTGAATTAACTGGAAAACTCAATGTCTGTAAGAAAGAAGAGTTAAAAGAAAAATTATCTGAAGAACTCAAGGCAGTGAAAGGACAGCTTGAACAAATTGATCAAAAAGCTGTTGCTGAAGGACTTAATCAAGTTCGTTTAGTTAGAAGAGACGAAGTTGTTGCCTCTATCGATGAAAGCAATCAAAAAGAACTTGAAAGACTTAACGGTAAGGGTCTTGCAGTTAATGAAAAATTTGAATTATTACAAAATGGTGAACCAATTTCTGTTAAAAAGAGACTTGATCGTGATGAGATGGATGCTTTAATTCAAGAAACCGCTCGTTTAGTTCAAATCGATGAATATTTAACTAGAAAACCAAGCGAGCTCTCTGGTGGTCAACAACAACGTGTCGCGATCGCTCGTGCTCTTGTTAAGAAACCTAGAGTGTTGCTCCTTGATGAACCATTATCTAACTTAGATGCTCGTTTGAGATTACAAACACGTGAAGAGATTCGTAGAATTCAACAAGAAACTGGAATTACTACTATCTTCGTTACTCACGACCAAGAAGAAGCTATGTCTATTTGTGATGACATCGTCGTTATGAAACTTGGTGTTCAAATGCAAAGAGATCATCCTCAAGCAGTTTATAACTCACCAAATTCATTATTCGTTGCTAAATTCTTAGGAACTCCTCCTATTAATGTCTTTAATGGCGTTATTAAAGAAGGAAAAGTCTTTATTGGTGAAGAAGCAATTCTCTCTCATAAGAAATTAAAAGAATTTGAAGACGGTCACAAAGTATTTGTTGGTATTCGTCCAGAAGGCTTCTTAGCCGGTGATGATGTTCCAGCAAAACAAAAAGTTTTAACGCTTAATGTTGAACAAATTCAAACAATGGGTCGTGACGTTGCTTTAGTTTGTGAAAGCAAATATCACACTGATGAAAATGATATTAAAGTCATTATCGATTCTTTAATTACTGTCGGACTTGGCGCCAACAAGTTTGGTATTAAAGAACAAAAAACATTCGTATTTGATGCCGAAGACGAAAATAACCAAAGGATTTATTTGGACTAATTTATGGAAAGTAAAAACAACTGGAAAGCATGGTTATATCTGGCACCTGTCATCATTTTGTTGGCAGTGTTTACCTTTTATCCAATCATTAACACCATCTACGTTTCTTTCTTAAAAGATTACAACGCATTAACTGGTGCTAATAAAGGATTTACTTTTGATAACTATCTTACTGTTTTAACTCCATGGTCTAAAGCTGGTGGTGGTGATGGTACTTTCTATCACACTGTTATGAAAGTTGCGTTACCTAACACAATGCTCATTACAATTATTACCGTTCCACTAAGCATTATTATTTCTCTTATTATCGCTATTGGACTTAACTCCATTAAGATCTTAAAGAAGTTCTTCCAAACAGTCTTCTTTATGCCTTATGTTACTAACGCCATCGCTATTGGTATGGTGTTCTCAGTTATCTTCAATACTGACTATGGTGTATTCAATGCTATTTTTGGCTTAGGAAGAACCCCTTGGATCTTCCCATCTAACTTCTCAAGTGGAATGGTCAATTACTGGCATGGATTATTTGCAATTTGTTTCTATATCGTCTGGCATTCATTACCATATAAGATTCTTATCTTCTTAGGTGGTTTACAAAATATTGACGCTCAATATTATGATGCCGCTAAGATTGATAGCGCTCCAAAATGGAAGACTGCTCTTAAGATTACAGTCCCATTATTATCGCCACAAATCTTATATATGATGATTACTTCATTTATTGGCGCATTTAAGGAATATAACTCAGTTATCGGTTTATTCGGTGCTGATGGAGGCGCATTTGATGTTAACACTGGTCCAGAAAGCATGAAAACGATGGTCTGCTTTATTTATGATCAGGTTAAGGATACGAACCCACGTATTCATTACGCTTCAGCAGCTTCCTTATTCCTATTTTTGATTATTTTAGCGTTTACCATTATTCAAAATAAGGTAAGCAAGAAGAGGGTGCATTATTAATATGGCAAAGGTAAAAGAAAGATTTGAATACGCTGCTGATACCTCTGGCTATGTATTAGCACTTAAAGATAGTGGTTTAGATACCGCTACAAAGCAAAGAATGTCAACTGTGGCTCATGTGTTCCAACTTATTGTCACTTACTTATTCTTAGCTGTCATGGGAGTTATCATCGTATTCCCATTCTATTGGATGATTATCACATCCCTTAAAAGTGGTAATGAAATTAAGCAATTAGTGCCTACTTTCTTCCCACAAATGATTCAATGGAGCAACTATTCTGAAGCAATGCAAAGATTAGACTTCGTTAAATTATTAAGAAATACTCTTATCGTCGGTATCATTTCTACAATTGGTACAATCATTACAACCATTTTAGCGGCCTATGCATTTGCTAGACTCAACTTCAAAGGTAGAGACACAATGTTTATGCTTCTTCTTGGTTCGATGATGATTCCTGGCGAAATGATGGTTATTTCTAACTATGTTTCTGTATCTAGATTAGGCTGGACATCAAATACCAATTTAATTGGTAACTTTGCCGCTATGATTGTTCCTTTCTGGGTTTCAATCTTCTATATCTATTTACTTAGACAAAACTTTAAACAAATTCCTAATGAGTTATATCTTGCCGCAAAAGTTGATGGTAAGAGTGACTGGGAATTCTTATGGAAAGTAATGGTTCCACTTGCTATGCCAACCTTAACAACCATCTTCATTCTTAAGTTGATGGGTGCTTGGAACTCATACGTGTGGCCAAACTTAATCGCTAGTGGTAATAAAGAGATTTACCTTATCACAAATGGTTTAAGAACAACGTTCTCCTCTGCTGAAAACCCAAATGACTATGGTGTTCAAATGGCAGCTACTGTCGTTGTTACAGTCCCATTATTATTCCTATTTATATTCTTTAGAAAATACATTATGCGCGGTGTTGGCCGTGC
>CADCFC010000034.1 GCA_902800645.1 uncultured Erysipelotrichaceae bacterium | reverse complement strand
AAAAGTGATGTACCACATGGATACACCACTCTAGATTTTATAGTTTTTGGGAGTTTGGCTCAGGGGACCCCGTTAAACCCCGTTAGATTTTATAGAGCCCTATTTAATTATCCAAAGAAATAATTATTCAGCTTTTGGCTCTTCGGCAGGTTTTTCTTCAACTTTACTAGCAGAATTCTTATTGAAAACGTTATAAAGAAGAGCGGCTAAAGCACCACCTGCCATTGGGGCGAGTAACCAAATCCAAACTTGAGTAATGGATGTGGTTTGTTTGAAGAATGCCATTAACACAGAAGGAGCAAAGCTTCTTGCTGGGTTAACAGAAGTTCCGGTTAAACCAATGCCAATTAAGTGGACGAGCATTAAAGCACCACCGATGATGAGTGGAGCAAATTTACTTCCACGTTTCTTATCAGTTGCAACTAAGATAACAAGGACGAAAACCATTGTTAAGACAACTTCCACTAAGAAACCAGCGACATAGCTCCAGGCATTAAGTACAAAACCACCAGCTTGTTCATTGTAGACGCCTAAGTTCATAACGTTAATAGCGTTTTGACCTAAACCGTGCATTGCAGGCATATTAGCAAAAATAGCTAATAAGAGTAAACTTCCGACGAATCCACCAACGAATTGGCTAAGTACATAGAAACAGAAATCTTTAAGAGACATTTCTTTTCTAAGTAAGAAAGCTAATGAGACGGCTGGATTAACATGGCAACCACTGATTGGGCCTAAAACAAATGCACCAAGAGCGAGAACTGCACCAAAAGCAATGGAGGTAATTAATAAATTTCCACCAGTAAGAGCAGCAATGCCACATGCGAAGAAAGTTAAGCCGGCAGTGCCAACACATTCAGCTAAATACTTTTTCCAATTTTCTTTCATTTTAAATTTATCCTTTCTATTCAGAAACTTGTTGTCCTGAATTATACACCAATTTTGTATTTTCTATCACTATTTTTCCAACAAAGAAGAAAATGATAGAAAGTAATGCACCCATAGAGACATCGCTTAAGAAATGCGCACCGACTCTAATACGAGCAAAACTAATTAATAAGCACCACGCTAATCCGACATAAAAAGCAGGGATAGTTAACTTTTCAAATTTCTTGCTCATATGTGGCAAATAAGCCATAAACATCATTAAGCAAGCAGTAGTACTCGCATGTCCGCTTGGGAATGATTTAAATTCGTCTGATCCAATCTTATATGTCTCCATGAAATATTTATAATCAGGAGTTCTTTGATACCATCTGTGGAAATATAATCCAATAGATTCATCTAAAGAACGATATCTTGGACGATGAACGATTGCTTTAATTAAGGTTGTACCAAGTACATTAGCGAGTAAAAACGCCGCACATAAAACTAAATAAACAATCCAAAGTTTATCGTTATCAGTCTTTTTAGCGAATAAATATCCTAAATAAAAGAAGACTGCTTGAGCGGGGAAAGCAATAAAATATCCCCAAAAACTTTTCACTCCAATCCAATAAAATCCATTTGGGCCAAAAAATTCTCTTCCAGCAAAAAATGTTGCAATACCTAAAGTAGCAACCGAGAGAACAATCAAAACGATTTTGAACCATTTCTTATCCTTTTGAAGTAATCCCGATAATAAGAATCCCCCACCCATAAAGGCTAGGATTCCATATCCTGGAACAGTGCCAATAACCGAAACAACTAATCCGGCGGTCTCATTTCTAATAAATAAAGCATTAGAAATTTGCGCGTCAAAAAAGCTACCAATAACGAACCCAGCAATAAATAAGCCGAGAACAATGTAAATATGAGTATCTATCTTTTTCATAACGATTATTATAATCGTCTTTTATTCACTCTTCAAATAGAGATGTAGAAAGATATCGATCTCCTCCATCAGGGAAGAGAACTACAACATTATGATTTGGATTATCAATTTTTTTCGCGTATTTAATCGCTGCCGCTAAAGCTGCGCCACTACTAATACCGACTAAAAAGCCTTCAAGAGTTCCAACTAATCGAGCAAAAGAGAAGGCGTCATCGTCACTTATTGGCATGACATCGTCTAAAATATCTAAATCTAAATTCTTAGGAATGAAGCCTGCTCCAATTCCTTGAATCTTATGTTTTCCAGGTAACCAGCCAGAGATAACTGCACTTGCTTCTGGTTCAACAGCAATAATTTTTACTCCGCTAATATTTTCTTTTAAATATCGGCCTACTCCACTAATTGTGCCACCGGTTCCAACTCCAGCAACAAAGGCGTCAACATTACCTTCTAAATCATCAAATATTTCTGGTCCAGTAGTTTTATAGTGCGCAAGTGGATTAGCAGGGTTATCAAATTGAGAAAGCATTATCGCGTGAGGCATAGATCTCACTAATTCATTTGCTTTTTCAATTGCACCTTTCATTCCTAAAGAAGCTTCGGTAAGTACGATTTGTGCTCCATAAGCTTTAAGAAGTTTTCTTCTTTCAATTGACATGCTACTTGGCATCGTTAAAATGCAACGATAGCCTTTCATCGCACAAATAGAAGCAATACCTATACCAGTATTTCCACTTGTGGGTTCTATAATTACTGATTCATCGTTGAGCAATTCTTTTTCTTCTGCATCTTCAATCATCGCTAAAGCAACGCGGTCTTTAACGGATCCCGCAGGATTAAAAGATTCAACTTTTGCGTAAAGATGACACTTTAAATCAAACTCTCTTTCAATATGAGTTAATTCAATAAGTGGGGTATTGCCCACTAAAGAGAAAGATTTTCTAGTAACCATAAATAATTGCTCCTTTTAATTATAATAATAAGATTAAAAATGAAATTAGAAACGATATGATAAAAAAATTAGGATTTCTCCTAACTTTATTGTTTTCTTTCGTATGTGATTGAAGCGGTAAAACGATTAACTCCATCAACTGTGCCCCGAATAACTTCGGGTTCATTTTTATTAGAATAAAGCTCTACAACTTCACCAGCTTTAATCTCTTTATCATAATTAATTAAAATGGAGGTAATTCTATTTTTTTTATAGAAATCTACTTCATGAGTGTCTAACATAAATTCGATATATTCAGTGTTATTTAAGTGACCGTTGAGATCGATTTCTGTATATCTCACTTTTCTTGTGTCCACTAAAGAAAGAGAATCACCACTTACCTTTTCAGGCATTTCCATATCGTCTTTATTGTGTTCTGGTTTAACAACATCAAATTCGGAAGGTTTAAGAACCACTCTTCTAGTTGTTTTATCGATGATGCACCACATAGAGGAAACATTTATAACAAGATTTCCTTTTTCATCATAGATTTGGAAAAATCTTGGGAAGATAAATCCTCTTACTACTCCTGGATGAGTGGTGACAGTTAAATAATCATTAAGTTTAGGAGTTTTTAAAATTTGGACATTCATTCTAATAACAACCCAACACATATTATGAGCGAGAAGTTCTTTATGACCAATTTTATATTTATCAACGTGATGAGAGGCCACTTCTTGCATGATTTTAAATAAGCTAGAAAGCTTTAATTCTTGAGAGCCATCAACATCAATTGAACCGACTTGTACTTTTTCTTTAAACATAACGTGAATATATTACTCTCATCGTTCTTTAAATTAAAGAACAAGAAAAAACGTCAGGAATTTAATCCTAACGTTTTGGCTCTTTATTTAGAGGTGATCGTTATCTCGTTATTCTTATAATCAACGATGTATTTACTAGTTGTATTCATCTTGCCTTCAACGATATTTCTCGCAATTAAGGTTTCAATATTATTTTGAATAAATCTCTTAATTGGTCGAGCGCCGAATTGAAGTGAGAACGAATTATCTAAGATGTATTTCTTAACTTCATCAGTGAATTCAACTGAATAATAAGATTCTTGAAGTCTCTTATTCAAATCATTAAGCATCTTAGTAACAATCTTTCCTTGTACTTCTTTACTTAATGGTGAGAAATAAACAATCTCATCAATACGGTTAAGAAATTCTGGTTTAAAGGTTTGATGTAATAAGCCTTCAACTTTATCTCTTTCTCCGTTAAGTAGATATTCACTACCTAAGTTACTAGTCATAATGATAATCGTATTTTTAAAGTCCACGACTCTACCCTGAGAATCGGTAAGTCGACCATCATCGAGCATTTGAAGTAACAAGTTAAATACTTCAGGATGAGCTTTTTCAATCTCATCAAATAAGACGATACTATACGGATTTCTTCTCACCTTTTCAGTTAATTGGCCACCTTCTTCATAACCAACATATCCTGGAGGGGCACCAATTAATCTACTAGTCGAATATTTCTCCATATATTCCGACATATCAATACGAATAATATGAGATTCACTATCGAATAGAGATTCCGCTAAAGCACGAGCAACTTCAGTCTTACCAACTCCAGTAGGTCCTAAAAATAAGAAGGAACCAATTGGGCGGTTACTATCTTTAATACCCGCTCTTTGACGTAAGATTGCATCGCTTACAAGATTAAGAGCTTCGTCTTGTCCAATAACTCTACGAGCAAGAGTGTTCTTTAAATCCAACACTTTTTCACGATCGCCTTTTTCAATTTTAGAAAGAGGGATATTGGTCATCTTAGAAATGATACGAGCGATTTGCTCTTCATCAACAACTTCAGAAAGTAATCTACCTTCATCACCTTTAACATCAAGATTTTGAAGTTTCTTTTCTAGTTCAGGAATCTTCTTATATTGAAGTTCACCAGCTTTTTCGTATTCAGAATGCGAAAGAGCGACATCTAAATCAAATCTCGCTTTTTCAAGTTGGCCTTTGATTTCTTTGACTTTAAGAATTTCTTCCTTTTCTTTCTTCCATTTATTTTGAAGTTCGTTATCTTGTTTTGTTAAGGCTTCGAGTTCTTTATTAACATCCGCGAGTCTCTTTTTGCTTGCTTCATCACTTTCTTTAGAAAGAGCAACTTTTTCAATTTGAAGTTGTCTAATCTTTCTTTCAAGTTCATCGAGCTCACTAGGCATGCTCGCGAGTTCTACTTTAATAGAAGCACAGGCTTCATCTACTAGATCAATAGCTTTATCTGGCAAGAATCTACTAGTTAAATATCGATTAGATAAAGAAGCCGCTGCAATTAAAGCATTATCAGTAATCTTCACTCCGTGGAAAGATTCGAAACGGTTTTTAAGTCCACGAAGAATTGTAACTGTATCTTCTACAGTTGGTTCATTAACTAAAACAGGTTGGAATCTTCTTTCTAGAGCGCGGTCTTTTTCAATATATTCTCGATACTCTTTTAGAGTTGTCGCACCGATACAATCGATCTCTCCTCTAGCAAGCATTGGTTTAAGCATATTAGATGCGTCAAGAGCTCCATCAGTTCTTCCTGCTCCTACAATAAGATGGATTTCATCGATAAAAAGAATAATCTTTCCATCGCTCTCTTTAATCTTATTTAAAACAGCTTTAAGTCGTTCTTCGAATTCACCACGATATTTAGCACCAGCAACAAGAGCCCCCATATCGAGTTCGTAAATAACTTTATCTTTAAGGATAGTAGGAACATCATCTTTAACAATACGTTCCGCTAAACCTTCAAGAATTGCGGTTTTACCAACACCAGGTTCACCGAGAAGAATGACGTTATTTTTAGTTTTACGAGCAAGGATTTCGATGATTTTTCTAATTTCTTCATCTCTTCCGATTACAGGATCGACTTTTCCTTTTTTCACTTCTTCATTGATATTACGTCCAAACTTTTGAAGGACGTCTTTATCATTTTCATAATCAGGCATTTGATTCATTTGCATATTTTTGTCCTCCTTTATTCACTTATATTTTAGCACAAAATTAGCACTCTGCAAGTGTGAGTGCTAAAAATTTTTTAAATACTTCGTATTTATATTAATTTTATTTACGGAATATGGTTATTTTTTATGAATTTTTAACTCTTTTCAAGATTAAATGCATATCTCTTTAATTATACCTATGGGGGGTATATACTAATAGCGAGGTGACTAATTATGGAAAATTGTCCACACTGTAAAAAAGATCCTCGTAGTGAGGAAATGATTAATAATCTTAAAACAAGACTTAAAAGAATATCTGGCCAAATTAATGGAGTCAGTCAAATGATTGATGATAACCGATATTGTGGAGATATCTTAATTCAAGTCGCAGCGATAGAAAGCGCTTTAAAAGAAGTTGGTTATATCATCTTAAAAGATCATTTGTATACGTGCGTTAGTGATGATATTAAGAATAATGACTTCTCTTCTTTAGAAGAAGCTCTCGAAATAAGTAAGAAACTCAAATAATATGATTCACGATCAAAAATATCTCATCAGTGGGATGAGCTGTGCAGCGTGCTCCGCTCGTATTGATAAAACGATTAGAAATCTTAAAGGCGTTAAAGAAGTTAACGTCAATCTTTTAACTAACTCAATGGTTGTTACTTATGATGAAAAACATCTTAATAGTGAAAAAATAATTAAAGAAGTAACTAAAGCTGGTTATGGCGCTTCTTTAGTGGATACCTCTAATTCCACTACCGCAATTAGTAAAGAAGAATTAGAAGATCATGAAACACCAAAACTAATTAAGAGGCTTATTTCCTCGCTAATTCTATTAGTCCCGCTTTTTTATTTAAGTATGGGCTATATGCTTTCTTGGCCTATCGGATTACTTAAGAGTCATCTATACGCTTTAGCAATTATTGAATTCGTTCTTTCTATTACCATTATGGTCATTAATAAGAAGTTTTTTGTTAATGGATTTAAAGCGATTATTCATAAGTCACTTAATATGGACTCTTTAGTGGCCTTAGGAAGCGGAGTAGCGTTTATTTACTCCACTATTATGATGATTATCTTATTCGTTAATACCGCAAATCAAGTTAATGAAGCTCATCTTAATATGATTATGATGAATATTTCTTTTGAAACTGCAGGTATGGTTCCAACCTTAATCACTATTGGTAAAACACTAGAAAGTTATTCAAAAGGAAAAACCACTAATGCAATAAAAGCGCTTATGGATCTTAGTCCAAAAACCGCTCTTATTATAAAAGATAATAAAGAGATAGAAATTAAAGTTGAAGAAGTAAAAATAGGAGATACTTTTATCGTTAAACCTGGTATGTCTATTCCAGTTGATGGAGAAGTAATAAAAGGAGAGAGTTCCGTTAACGAATCAATGTTAACAGGAGAAGCCTTACCAATTGATAAAGTAATTGGTTCTTTAGTTAAAAGTGGAACAATAAATGAAAATGGAGTTTTAATCTGCTCTGCTACTAGAGTAGGAAAAGATACCACTATTAATCAAATCTTCTCTTCAGTAGAAAAAGCTGCTAATTCAAAAGCAAAGATATCTAAACTTGCGGATAAAGTAAGTGGAATATTTGTCCCAATAGTTATCGCGATATCTTTAATTGTTTTTGCTTCTTGGATGATTTTTGGTAAAGATTTTTTACTAACTCATCAAGACATAATGAGCAATCAATTATCTTATTCAATTGAAAGAGCGATATCAGTTTTAGTTATCTCTTGCCCTTGTGCTTTAGGGCTAGCCACTCCGGTTGCAATTATGGTAGGAAGTGGAAAAGGAGCAAAAAATGGAGTTTTGTTTAAAAACGCCGAAGCGATTGAGGAAAGTGGAAAAATTGACTATTTAGTTTTAGATAAAACTGGAACAATCACCGAAGGTAAACCAAGCGTTAACGAAGTCAAGTTGATTGGAGAAGAAAAAGAAATATATGAAGTTTCTTTCGCGTTAGAATCTAATAGTGATCACCCACTCGCAAAAGCAATCTATGAATATTTAAAAGATAAAAATATTAATAAAATCGAAGTTACTAATTTCATTAACGTAAGCGGTAAAGGGATAAGTGGAGAAATAAATGGACACCACTACTATATTGGAAACAAAAAGTTCATGGATGAAAATAAAGTTAATATAAAAAACATTATCGATGACTTTGACAAATATTCTTCTCAAGGAAAAACAGTAATCTTACTCGCTAAAGAAAAAGAAATAATTGCTTTATTTGCGATAAGCGACAAAATCAAAAAAGACTCAAAAGAAGCAATTGATAAAATTAAAAAACTAGGAATCATTTCAATTATGCTTACAGGCGACAACGAATTAAGTGCTAGATATATCGCTTCTTTAGTGGATATTGATTACGTTATTAGTGATGTTCTTCCCGAAGGAAAACTTGAAGTAATTGAACTTCTTAAATCTGGAGTCGCTATTGGTAAAGGGAGCGATGTCGCTATCGACTCGGGATCAATTGTGTTAATGAAAGATAGTCTACTAGATGTATATGCTGCAATTAGATTATCGCAATACGTTTATTTAAATATTAAAGAGAACCTCTTCTGGGCGTTTATTTATAACTTAGTTATGATTCCTATAGCTTCTGGAGTCTTATCAACACTTGGAGTGTATAAATTGCTTCCTTGGATGGGAAGCGCCGCTATGGCGGCCTCTTCGGTCTTTGTTGTTCTTAATGCTTTAAGAATCAATTTATTTAATCCATATAAAGAAAGTAGAAAAAATAAGAAAGTAGAATTACCTACTAACTTGCTTACATATAATAGCTGTGAAATAAAGGAGACAAGCAAAATGGAAAAAGTTATTAAAGTTCAAAGATAAAGATATTGAAAAAGTCATTTCTAAAGCCGGATATAAAGTAGTTAAATAATCTATATGGCGGATATCAAAATCGTTTTTACTGATATAGACTGCACTCTTTTTGACCACTCTAAAAAACCATCTCGCTTTGACAAAGTGAGCATTCGCTATTTAAAGAAGCTCCAAAAGAAAGGGGTTTTAGTTTTCTTTTGCACTGCTAGACCGTTTCATTCAGTAAAAAGGATTCATATCTTAGATTTAATTAAGCCTGATGGGATGATTCTCGCTAACGGGGGATTAATTCTATATAAAGAAGAGATTATTTATGAACCAAAGATGGATCAAAAAGAATTTGAGACTCTTTGTGAACTCGCTAATAAATATGACGCTAATGTTGAAGGAATTAGGCCTTACGATTGTTTCTTGATTAATAACAATACTGAAAATGTTAGAGAATTATTTGAAACATACCCAGAAGATATCCCACCAGTTGAGGACTTCCATAATCAAGAAGTAATAGGCGCTACTTTATTTGCAACAAAAGAAATAGATGAAAAGATAAAAACAATCTTTCCAAAAGAATTCTATTATTTCCGCTATCACGATTGTGGAGTGGATGTCGCTTCTATCCCTCATGTTAAAGGCGAAGGAGTTAAATACGTACTAAACTATCTTAAGATAGATAAAGAACATGCGGTCGCTATCGGTGATGATCTTCAAGATATATCAATGTATAAAGAAGTAAAATACGGAGTAGCGATGGGCAATGGTAAAGATGAAGTAAAAAACTCCGCGACTCATATCACTAATTCAGTGAGTAATCACGGAGTTAAGAAAATACTTAAGAAGATTAGGAAATCCTAGTCTTTTTTTATTGAGATTTGAACGCATTAATGCTATCATAATTGCACAAGGAGGAATTGTGTGTTTGAAATAATATTCTACGAAGATCGAAATGGACAATCAGAGATTTATAGTCAGATTAAAAGACTTGCTGAATTATCGATTAAAAGTAAAGACGCAAGAATTCAATTCAAACAAATAACATTGCACATAGAGTTATTGAAGCTTCAGGGCACAAGATTACCAAACAACATCACTAAGCATATTACTGATGACATATGGGAATTGAGACCTGGTAATAATAGAGTTTTATATTTCTATTACAAAGATAATCAATTTGTATTACTGCATATGTTTAGGAAAAAGACACAAAAAACACCTAAAAGCGAAATAGAAAAGGCCATCAGAGAAAAGAACGACTTTTTAGAAGGGAGAAACTAAAATGAGGACTTGGGAAGATTACAAAAAAGAAGCAAAAAGTTTAAACAATTTCACAAAAGAAGATATCGAAGAGATGGAGGAACTTGCTAAAATCATCAGCGAAATCATCAAAAAAAGAACAGAATTAGGTTATTCTCAAAGAGATTTAGCAGTTATATGTGGATTACCACAATCATCTGTCGCAAGAATTGAATCATGCACTGTAAAGCCAAATATTGAAACTCTTATGAAGATAATGAAACCGCTAGGATTAAAATTGTCCATTTCAAGCATTTAAAAAGACTTCTAAATAAGAAGTCTTTTTTATTCATTAATAGCGCGCGCTGGGTCTTTTTTAGCGGCAATAATTGCAGGGATAAGCGCACTAATAGCGGCAGTTAATACTCCAATACCAATCATCACCGGAGCAACCCACCACTGAAAGCCTGGAAGAGTGAATGATGTTGAGGATAATAAATAGAACTTATATCGATATATTGCTTCAGTAAGTAATACATTGATTGGTCTAATTAAAATAACACAGAATAATATTGATAATAACGAACCGAGTAATCCACAAATTATCGATTCGGTTTCAATCATAATACCGATATCTTTCTTTCTAGCACCCATAGAGCGAAGTAAACCAATCTCATTCGTTCTTTGATGGACAGAAATATAAGTAAGTATGGCGTTAAGTACCGCACTAACAAATACGGAAATAAAAGCAAAAGCGTAAAGAACTGATGTCATTAAGCTAAGTGCACCATCGAATTGGAACGATACTTTTTGTAAATAATCCGAATATGTAAGAGTGGTAAAATCTACTGTTTCATCGCTTTGATAATTTTTAAAATATTTTTCAACATTTGCCCTATCTTCAAACGTATTAGTGAAATATTGAATTTTGCTTTTTTCTTCTATCGCACCAAAGTTATACATGATGTTCTCATAGTTATATTCTTTACTATAAGTAATATTTCCACTTTTAGTTTCAGTGATTTCCGCACCAGTTCTAACGTTTTTAGTGTATCCTGCAGCCTTTTGCGCAACCACTACTGAAGATTCATTAGCTTCACTTACTGCGCGAGCAGCCATCTCAGGAGAGAAAATAACACCAGTTCTTAAAGCAGGGTTATTGCTATCTCTTTTTTCTCTTAAGATGCCAGTAATTCTTAAAACAATTGGAGAATTATCATATAAGTCTTTATAAATTGAGGAAGTAATCGAACGGTAATCATATAACTCAGTTGTTGTGTTATATACATATAGCTGGTTATTTGAAATGTAATGATATTCTTTATTGATAATTTTAGAGAAATCAATTCTTACTTCGTGTTGCTCTGAAGTATCCGCTCTAAAGCCGAGGAAATCTAAAATAGAAGAATCGATACGATTATATTTATCAACGACAATAGCAAGTTCGTTAAACTGTTTTGGATATTCTCCTTTTAAGCAGTCATATTCTCTTTTAGTAAATGTTTCTATATCTAAACCTTTATAGAAATATGTAGAAGGAGAATATACATATGTATATTTATCATCAGGAATATCAAAATCAGTGGCCTCTTCTTGAAGTTTAGTAATCGCATTAAATCTCAAAGAAGAAGTCTCATATTTATTCGTGTAATAACTAGTAGGCATCTTATCCATATAGTCCAAAAATCTTTGAGACATAAAGTTACGATGGTCTCTACTTGCATATTGACCTAAATCCGCAAAGACTACTTCATCGGTTGGAAATTGAGTGTAAGTCGGAGAAGTTCCATCATATGAATAAGAAGAATATGAAGTTATTTCAACTGGATACTGCGCTAAAGCTTTAGCCTCGGTTTGAACAAATGTTTGTTCCACTCCTTTAGA
>CADCFC010000033.1 GCA_902800645.1 uncultured Erysipelotrichaceae bacterium | reverse complement strand
TCAGCGGTGATACTTCTACCTAATCCATAGAAAGCTAAGTCATCAATAACTCTAACTTTATTTGGAAGATGAAGTGCATTACATTTTTGGAAGTTTGCAAAAGCGTATCCGCCAATAAATTCAAGACAATCCGGCAAGTTCAATCCTTCAAGCTCATTGTTATAAATTTTTTCACTTTGGAATACTTCATAACTAACTTCTAATAATTTTGTACAGGCAGAAAAATCGAGTTCTTTAATTTGCAACGAATTATAAAACGCTCTATTAACAATTTGTCTTAAGTCTTCATTAAAGACAACTTTCTTAATGTTATTGTTATTAGCAAACGCTAATCTTCTAATGATCTTAACTTTCTTTCCGTCTAATTTGTTAGGAATTGTTAACGTACCAGTACTAACATCAAAACATCCTGGAATAGTAACATTTGGTGTATCAAATTTATAAATAATCGCATAATAGCCGTCTTGAGAAATTTCATCTGAATCGATGATAGTAATTTGAGTACTACGGGATTGCGCTCCATCAAGTTTAACGACTTTATTTTCAAGCGTATATCTTAAACATGGGTAGCTACTATCAGCGATAATGGTTTGATATTCGGTTTCAAAATTATATTTTTCGTTATTACTCGATGTTGTATATTTATCTCTCCAGTGGCTTTGAACCACTCCAGTATCTACTCTAGTGTAGGTAGTTGGAGTTGAACTGTTATTGTAATGGAAAAGCAAATTAGTGTTACACCCAACAAAGGCATAGTCATCAATTTCCTTCACATTCGTTTCAAAATAAACGAAAGTAAGCGCACTGCAATCCGCAAAAGCATATGGTCTAACAGTGATGTAGTTATCAATAGTTGATCCACTTCTCTTAGTGGATGGGAAATAGAAGTTAATCATGCTAGTGCATTTTTGGAAACAGCTCTCTCCAAAATAAACAACGTTCTCTGGGCAATAGAAATCTTTTAAAGCAACGCATTGAGTGAAAGCGTGGTCATTAATCTTAGTAATATTTTTGTTACCAAACGCTTTGTTTCCTTCACTATCCGCATAATTAACAGTTTCAAGTCTTCTACAGTCTAAGAAAGTAGAAGCAGCAATTTCTGTAACACCATAAGGAATAGTAATATCTTTAAGATATTCACAATACGCAAAAGCCTCTTCTCCAATCACTTCAATAGTGTTAGGAAGAATAATAGTCTTAAAATCGCAATATCTAAATGCACCTCTTGCTAAACCGAGAACTGTATATTCAATATGGTCTTCATTTCCAGTAACCTTATCAAATATAGTTAAATCATTAGGTGTAGCCTTGGCGTCATTATTCCATGCGATAGCCACTCCAGTCTTACTAGGGTCACTTTCATCAGAAACGTTATGAACTGCAATAGAACCAATAACCGCTAATCTTTTTTTGTTTTTGTTCATCTTAGTTTTCCTTTCTTCTACGATGGTAGATATTCATAATTCTTTCCTTCGCGCAACACTCCATTGATATTACATGTTGGATGATCTTGCCTATTATAGGTAAATATTCGTAACACGAATGTCGGTGATGTTAGGAATGTTAATCGCATATATTTTTTATCACCAACAGTTTGTACATCCATCGTAAGTTCACCGCTAACTGTGTTATATAAACTGCTAAATGAGAATAATGCCTTAGATAATCCTGCTGGATATAAGGAATAAGAAGGTGAATCAAGCAAGAAGTCAACATCCTTAACTTCTCCATCGATATCAATAATATCTTTAGCGCCGATAGTTCCATCCGTTTGACCTTGAACCGCTAAGAAATATACTTTAGCTTCATCGTTATAAGCGCCGAGAACATAATCGCCCTGAGGAAGATAGAAAATATGTCCGTAGAGAACTCCACTATCACTCATACTATTATCTAGAACTTCTGCTTCTGTTCCAGTTGCACCGTTATTAGCGAGATCGTATTTGAAATAACGTAAGCTATCTGTAGAACCAGGATTACTAGATTTCATTGTATATAACTGGGTAACACCACCAGTTTCTTTCTTTGGATCATATGAATAAACACTTATGTCATTATCACATCCTACAACTGATACGTTAGCGCCATTTTCGTTTTCAATTCTAAAAACAATTGAATCGCTAGGATAGTATCTACTTTCGTGAGTTTGAGGATCAATAAATTCGTGCTTATCGCCTGGTTTTTTAACAGGCATATATGAAGATAACTGAGTTAATTTTTCGTTATCAGAAGATCTAAACATAAATCCGAAACGAGGTGAACCTGGTTCAACATGTTTTCCGTATTTATTGAAAAGTTTACTATATAAGTAATTTGATAAGAAACTACTGTCAGTGTTATACATGTAGTCATTTTCACCCGCTAAAGCCATCTGAGTTAAATCGAGTTGGAATAAATAGTTGAAATCTCTAGAGAATGGGTAATCAAAAGAAGTAATATCTGAATATGATGGGAGAGTTGTTCCTTTCATTGGCGTAGTCCAACTTCCACTACTCTTTGTGTGGTCATATTCGGCGGTAGAGAAATATACTTTATCTTTTGGAGCACCGTTGATAATTCTACAAGAAGCAATATCATCGACCTGATACTTACCATATTCATCAAAATTAATCGTATTGTTATATGTTGAAACAATCTTAAAGACACCTAATCCACGATCAATGCAGTTGTATCTCTACCGGTGTAAGTAATAAATGCATTATCATCTTTCATACCATCGTTATATCTTAAGTAATCGATATAATCGACATATGTTGGTTCAAGGTGATCTTTATATGAAACATAGTCAATTAACTTACCAGAAGTATTTGCTCTTCTACCAGCATAGACCACTTCATCAGCGGTAAAGTTATGACGAATCTTGCTATAAATCTTTGAGAAGTTCATAACACCGATATCGCCGTTAACAACTAAACCAATATCTGGGTCGATATCGTTAGAGACACCAACACCGATTTCACCAATTAAAGCAGTATCGCTTTCAGCAGCTACTGGATGATAGCCAGTATCATTAAATATAAACTTGCCATTATAAACATAACAATGTTCCATTGAGCCATCTAAGTGTCCAACAAATAAGCCAACGTTTATACCGTGGTGATAGCCAGTAACTTTATCAAGCTCTTGCCCAGCTTCCATATAATCTAGGAACACATTAGCGTTAAAGAAGCCTTCTCCAAAAGTATGGTTATTTGAATAAAATTCAATTTGAGTAAATGTGTGACCATCTACAACAGTAGAAGCAGTGAGATATAATCTTGCATTAACCTGAGCGTTAGTGGAACCAAATGATTCAGAATCCGCTAAAGGTTTAAGATCAATGACATAGTCATCGTCAGAAGCGCCTGGAATAGAAACATTCGCATCTTTCACTTTTTTAAAGATTGGTGAAGAAGAAACAACATCATATTTAAAAGTATCTCCCCCGCTAGTTGGGAAGGTTGGATGGAAGAAACCTTTAAATATCTTTGTTCCTTCAATTAAATTGTTATCATTATCAATGCCCACTAAAGATGTACCAGAGACACCATTAACTTTTTTAAGTGAGTCAGTATCATATTCTCCGGTCGCAGAGACATAATGTGTTAAAGAATAATCAGTTTCAGTAACTAAGAAGGAGGAACTATGGAAAATATCATCGATATCTTGAGAGAAGAGCAAATTATCTGGACTACCACTATCATTGTTATAGCCTAAAGAAGTAATCTCTAAGTTTTCAAAGACCATACCTTTTAAGGAGCCTTCTTGAGCGACATAACCAAAAACACCAATATCTTCAGGATTGCCTTTAACTTTTAAATCAACAATTGGTAAACCATGGCCGTCAATTTCACCAACAAAAGGAACACCCTCACCACCAATAGTAGTGATGTCGTTTTTTGTGGAGAATTCATCCATATCTAAGAAATCTTCATAGATAGGGTTATTATCTTCATCATATCTATTGATGCATTTTAAGGTTGGAACTCCTTCAATATCAAAATAATGACCAATTTGGAAATATGTCTTACCTGGGAAAATGCCAAGATTTTGTAATCTATTCAAGTTATAGAAATGAATTGGTGAAACAATTTCATATGGATTTGCAATTGTTCCATCTCCGGCAAAGAAATAGTTTCTTAATCCAACTTCTCCATCGAGATAGTTGTTTCCATTAGTATCAACGTTTGGTCCTAAAAACCACGCTAAAGAAAGAGCGGTAAAGCTAGCTATTGCACATCCTCCAATAAAGATAGAGGCAATTAATGAACGGAAGGCAAACTTCTTTTTCATTAATCGTCACCTCACAAATAGCAAAGATATTTTCGTTATAGATTTTTAGCATTGTGTCTTCTAATTGGTCAGGAGCGTAGTTGACATTCACATAGAAAGATAAAACGTTTGTATCTAACGTTGAATCATAGACAAAGGTAAGCTCTTTATCGTCAGTCAAAAATATCTCATCTTTAGTATCACCATAAAAATGAGCGTGGCTAGTTTCTAAGAAAGAGAGATAACTGATTTTATAATAAATATCTTCTAAAGCGGCTAATGACTTTGATTTATCTTTGTAACTTGGGTAATAAAGTTTATGATCATCACCATCAGAAAATTTAGGATTACTATCAAGCAAGTCGCTTTCAAAATAAATATCGAAATCAGAACATGTTGAGAAGAGCACATTATCTCCACTTGCGATAGCGTCAAGAACTTTAGCAACACTAGCGACAAGTTGAACATCAGTTAAGTCGTTACTAGTAACAGTAAATTTATAAACAGAATTACAATTTAAATCTTTTACACTTCCACCATAAATGAGTAAATCAACAGGGTCGTACACATTCATAAAGGAGACTTGTTCCCAAACCCCTCCTTCAATACGGCCAAATTGATTTAAGTCTTTATCATAGTCGTAACTATTTACTTCACCCTTTTCAGGATTTAAATAATCAATAACAGTAAAAGCGTTTGGTCCACTTCCATAAGTTGATTCGTGATAATCAAATTTAATCAAATCAATTGAGTACAAATCACATGAGCCAACATTAACAACAGCAAAATTAGATGTATCAGTGGATTGAGTCAACTCAAGCATAAACCATGAGTACGCTCCACCCATAACAGCCATTAACGAAAAAATTGCTACCGAACAAGCAGCAATGATTTTTAAGTTGTTTTTCCTGTTCGCTTTCATCTTGTTAAACTCATATCAAGGTAACTGACGATCCCGACAGAGGACTCTGAAGTTTTGCGTCGCTGGATTACTCCAGGTTTGCTTTTTACTTATAGTAATTCTATTTAAAGGAACAAACGATGTCAATATTTTCTAGAAAATATACTTTTTAATCGCGATGTAATCAAAGAATAATCTTTGTGCTTTAAATTGTCTTTACTAAAAAATGCCACCAACGCTCAATAAGCATTTTAAGTGACATTTTTGCTATTTACATGTAGGGAGTGCACTATTTTTAATTAAAGCTTTTCAATTAATTTTTTTCTTCTCTCTTCGTATTCTTCCTTAGTCAAAATATCTTTATCGTAAAGTTCTTTCAATTTGAGTAATTTTTCTTCAACGTTTTCCGAACCATTAGTTGGTGTCTCTTTTTTATTAGAGTTAGATGGATTTGCATCATTTAAGGTACTAGTACTAGTTTTGTTGGTTATAGATGCCAAATTTTTATAGTAATTAGTCTGGGCTTTGGTTAGTACTATTTCATCATCACCGTAGAGTAAATAACACGCTACTATAACGCCAATAACGGCAAAGATTGTTAATACAAAATCTAGTATTTGCATTGTAGACTTAGTAGTTGAAGAACTAACTGCAAAAGAAACTATTACAGCAATCAAATAAAAGAGATATCCAAAACCACTAGCAACGCATGAATATTTCTGATTAAATGAGGAAAAATTAAATCCATATGAAACCAATGATAACAGCAAGGAAATAATTACAAAAATTAAGCTAATTATACTTTCCGCAGGCATAGTATAAGCAGAATTAAGTGATTTGGCAGTAGAAGTAATAATGATAATTCCAACTAAAGTTGAAACACAGTATGCAGTTAAAATGGTAGGGAATGCAAAACACGATCCTTCTGACTCGTTTGCGAAAGAGTAAATAAAAATTAGTGAGCACAATAAAACAATCGATACGCCAATTATTGAAACTATAAGTACAGAATTCGTTGCTCTAGCTAATGTGATTGCAGCGGATGTGTAATAATACGCATTGCCATTAAGGATAGGCTTTAACTCATTCATAGCTTGAACACTAGAAACAATTTCAATAATTGAAATAACAATAAACAAAACTAAAACAACAATGGAAAATGAATTAGCTCTTTTCATAAGTATCCTCCAAATAAGAACGATTTCTCATAATTATAATAAATTACACGATATATTTAAAAACAAGATTTCAAATAGCAAATATACATCTCGTGGAAGTGTGCAGGAATTAAGAATCTAATATTGTTATAGAAGGTTAAACCATTCTCTAAATCTTTTGCTAAATTATAGGTGCTATTATTGTTGAACAAAAGTGCAAATACAACATCTTTCACAAGATCAATATTGGCAATTAAATCGTCAATATAAACTGCATTAGCGTCAGACTTTCCTTTTTCAAGAAGAGCACATAATGCACTATTAGCTGCCTCTTCAAGAGTTGGTTGAATTTCTGTATCTGTATCTGTATCTTTTTCTTTTGGACAAAGAATATTAAATAGTTCTCCAACAACAACAGAAAGTTTTACTGGAGGAATTGGTTCACTCAATTGTTTTGCTCCTCTTCCAATCATGTTAATGATATTTGGACTTTCATAATCCATTAATAAATATCCAACTAAAAAATTCATTGATCCTAGTCGATATTCATCAGCAGTTAATGATCCAGTTGTTCTACCGTGTTCTGCTTGATCAAAAATATCCATTAAAGCGGCGATGGCCTTAGATTTTGTGTCAGGATACAAAACTGGGTCACTATAATCCTTGCCGGTAAGATATGGTAAATAGCCCACCGCTGATTCAGGAATTAAACCCGCGATAGTATCAACAAAATCAAGAACAACTTTATCAGTTAAATGAGAATTGACATATTTAGCAACAAGTAAATATAAGTCATCAAAATACTGAACTTTAATAGAGTTTTGCTTTGCATAATTAAGAACACCAAGAATGAAATTTCCATATACTTCAGGTAATAAAGCTATGATGTTTCTTATTCTTGTTTGCACCTTTTCGTCTTCGACGTCTTGATAGTCATTAATCAAATAATCAAAGATATCTTTTACAAACATTTCATCCGTATAGTTTTCTCGATCTTCAACTTTCTTACCAAGAAGATCCATAATGTCCATGACAACACTTGTCATCGCTTCAACATCACTCTTTTCTGTAGTCTTAGCAACATGCGCAAAATAGGTTAAAAGCGCATCCTTAATTGTTTCCCCAATATTTCCGGTTAAGCCACTAATGAATGAAGCAGAATCACAACCCCAAGCAGACACTAAATCGCCAAGGATCCTAACATATCCTTTGTTTACTGTTTCTTCTAAACCAGCGCAAAGATCTGCTATTGTAGAAATTCTTTCTTCTATCACTTCGTCTGGCGATTTTAAAGTTTCAGTTTCTTCAATTGCCGCGGTTTCAAAATCAATTGTTGTTGTTGGCAATTCACTTTCGTAATTTTTACCAACAAATGCATCCGCTGTTTCAGTAGAAAGTTCTCTTAAGTAAGAGATCATTTTGTCGCTTCCATAAGTAACATTTTCGCTTTTTCCAAAGCGAGTGAAACCCCACTCCTTTAAAGGAAGCTTAGCGATATAATCACCAGAAGCAGTGAAGTTATGAATGTAATTATATTTCTCATCTTCGGGATTAATAGTGCCCTCAGCTGAACTTGTATACGCTGCAACATCTGTATCGTGATAGTCTCCACTGCGAATGCCAGATACGCTTAAGAATTTACTCTTACTAATTGAGGAAAGAGTAGTACGTGGAGTACCGATTGTGTATGCATAAATATCTTTTGAATCAAGTGTTACCGTACTTCCAAGATATCCACTACTATCAGTAAGATATCCAGCAAAAAGATTAGTAACGGCGGCGCCTCTACTATATCCTGTAGTCCAAATCTTTAAATCACCAGTCACATTACTAGTCGTAATATAGTTCTTTAAGAAACGTAACACTTCATCTCTAGCGAGAATAAAACCAACATGAGTACCACTCGCATCAATATTAAAGTTACCAAACCATTCATCCGCGTATCCCGCATTTCTTGGGAAGACCGCTAATAAGGTATATGATTTACCGCTATCATCTTTAATCGTTTTTTGTCCGATGACCGCACCAATTGAGTCTTGAAGCTTTAAACCTTGAGAATAATAATAATTAAACTTAATATCTTTAAATCCGGTATCAGTTAAAAACTTATTAATCTTTTGTCCGTTATTATCGAGATTATTTGAGTAGGACGCTCCAGCGCTCATTGCAGAAGCTAGTGCTAACTTATAGTTAATTTTAGTGTTATCTTCAAAAAACCAAGCGTCTTCATAAGTACAATTATCTTTATATTCGTCTTCACCTAGTACTTCTCCAAAATGGCTAACCATTGTAACTTCAATAGTGTTATCAGGATTAACTGGTCCGCTAGGGGTATTGCCACATCCCACTACTAATAGAGGAACGCATAAGAATGTTAACAATTTAATTTTTTTCATAAATTAACTCCTTAGACATAAATATAATAACAACCACAGTGCACAAAAGTGTCACAAAAATATGTTTTATTTTTTACTGTTACAAAAAAAGTAGAAAAATATATAGAAGGAAAATAATAAAGTCGTATAGTAATTACTATGCTTGAATATTCATTAATAATTATCTCTACTGTCCTATTCGGTAGTCAGTTTATAGCTCTTAACGCCTATCAAGACAAAAATGGTAAGAGCATCAAAAGTATTTTATTATTTTGTTCCTTATTTAGTTTAGTTGGAGCATTTATATTTCTTGCCTTAACAGGTTTTAGAGTGTCTTTTTCTAATTACACTCTTTTAAATGCATTTATTGCTTCTATCATTCAATTAGTGCTTCAAATTGTAGGAATTAAAGCCTTATCACTAGGTAGAGTAGAAATATATACATTATTTAATGTAGCAGGCGGAATGAGTGTCGCTTATATTTTTGGTGTCACTTATTTCCATGAAGAGCTTAAAATAGCTCATATCTTTGGACTTGTTATTGTTTTAATTGCTCTTATTATTCCAGTAATTTTTGATAAAAAAGTTAACCAAAAATCAAAGATTATATTCTGGATACTCTGTTTACTCGTATTTTTGTCTAATGGTTTCTTTGGTTCAGTAAATAAGATTCATATCGTTTCCGGAATGGGCTTATCAATTAAAGAATACATGTTTTATATGTACCTCTTTTTATTTATGACTAGTTCCTTATCCTTTGGAATCTTATCAATATTTAAAAGAGATGAATCTAAATCATTATTCAATGTTCAAGGAATAATGTTCGCTATTATATATGGTCTAGTTAATAGTGTTGGGATGTTCCTTCAATATTCCTACGCAGATAAAATTCCAGCTTCTATCTTATTCCCATTATCAAATGCCGGGTCATTAATCTTTGGTTTGATAATCGGATGCATCGCATATAAAAGAAAACCAACCGCAGTGGATATAGTTCAACTTGTTATCGCTTTAGTTGGTATGGTTCTATTCTTTTTATAATTTATAAAGTAATTACAAATAAACCAAGTAACGCCATTGTGATTGTTGGAAGAGCAATGGCGAAACCATATTTAATAAAATCAACAAATGTGAATTTAACTTCATATTTATTTACGAGTGAAGAGAACATAATACCCGCTAAAGCGCCAAGAGGAGTTAAAAATGCTCCAATATTACTACCAATAACGCTCGCATAAATCGCCTTTGTGTATTCGATTGGCGATAACCCAATAGGCAAATTAGAAAAGAGAATACTCATAGGAATGTTATTAATTAAGTTAGACGCTAATAAAGATGAATATCCATAAATCCATATCGTATTAGTTCCTTGATTAAGTAAATTTCCGATTTGAAGAGAGACACCTTGATAATTAAGAGCGATAACAATCACAAACATTGAAAGCATAAATGGAATTAATGGGTATGGTAGTCTTTTTAATGAGCCAGTTAAATAATTCCAATTCTTTTTACTTATTAATCTTAAGATTGAAGCGATTAATAAAAGACCGCTCGCACAAGATAGAGAGATAATCCACATCTCTACTCCAATATAGCTAGAGATAACTAAGAAGATGAGACAAATAGATAAAGCAATAACGCCAATAATAAGATCTATTTTGCTATCGATTTGATAATCCTCTTCACTAACATTAATAGGTTCCTTTAATTTCTTCTTAAAGAGCAAATACACTATAAGAAGTTCACTAAATCCAGCGAATAGAGTTGGTAAAAACATCACTTTTAAATAGTCGATAAACCCAACTCCCATAGATGTAGCTAAATAGATATTTGTGGGGTTACCAATAATAAACATCATGCTCCAAGTATTCGCAGCGGCAAACTCCATAATGAGATAAGGAAGCGGATTAATCTTCGCATTCTTACAAAAGAAACATATGAAAGGAGTAAGCGTTAATATGACTATGTCATTTGATGTAAAAATTGTAAGTACTGAAGTTAATAAATAGAGAATGAAAAATAACACCAACTGATTACTTTTCGCTCTTTTAGTGGCTTTAATTGCTAAATATTTAAATAATCCAACTTCATCTAGATAAATAGATAAAATTGTCATCGAGAAAAATAGCACTAATATCTTTAATGGATTAATGCTATTAGACGAAGTTAATTCTTTATAAACTTCATTAATTGGCGCTAAAGAAGAGGATAGTAAAATAAGTGCCCCAATTAAAGCAATCAGCCAATAAGTGCTAATCTTAATTCCTTTAATCTTAATAAAAGGAAAAGCAACTATAGAAATAGTCACTAATAGAAACGTAATAGCGGAAATAACTATAGTCGCAACCATAAGCAAATAACAATTATAGTCTTTTTGAAATTCATTTCTATAAAAGAATAATTAATTATGGTTAGTTTATGACACGCCAAGAAAAAAGCCGTCAAATATGACGACTCAGTTTCTTTTTATCGATTAGTCCACTCTGACATTTGTGTTGCAAGATACAAGCGTTCAAACATATTCGCTTTTTCAACCGCTACATCAGGGCTAATGCCGGAATCAATATCCTTATAAGTACCATCTTGTTGCTTTTTCGCTAAAGTGAGTAGACTTGATTGACTATATTTAGAACCAACCGCAGTAAATGTATTTCTAACTGCGCATGGACCGCCAGCGGTCTTTTCACCAATAATTGTTACTTTGCTATTATTTTCTTTAGCGAAAACGGGCATCGCGTTAGCAGAACTAAAAGAATACTCGGAATCAAGGAAGACAATCTTATATCCAAGCTCAGATAAAGACTTATCATTTTCATCGATTTTTTCATCAGCATTAATATCGGCCTTATAGTAAGTAGTTAGTGACGCTCCAGTTAATGGATTGGTTTGAGAAATCTTAATTTCTCCAAGTAAAGTGCATAATCCATAAACAAGAGAACTGATCGAACCACCATCATTAGTAGATAAATCAACGACAACATATTTAATTCCACTTGTTGCTTTTATTTTGTTATAAGCATCATTAAAGAGTAGTTGAGTATTTGCATTAATTATTGTTGGATCTTTTGGTTTGATTGTTTCATCCATATATAAAATATCTTCATTTAATTCAGTGAATTCATTAAAAGATATAAAGGCAGTGTTAAGACTCGCTTCAATTTGAAGGCCATTAGTTATCTCGCCACTTTCTATTTTTTTATTCTTTGCGGCTTGTAAAGCACTACTTCCGCTAGAAAAGTCACGCCATTTCTTATCAAATTGTAAAGGGTCAGCATTTCCTTCTTCATAACCATATAAAGGTGTAGTTCCTGTTTTACCAGTGTGGAAATCCACTAAAGAAGATAATGCATATGAGAATGTGTTATCAAGAGTGTGAACATCTGTTGACATCATGTTGGTCTTATAACCTTTAGTGTTAAAATAATTATCGAAACTTGTGATGCCTTTAGCATATTTCATTCCATAAGTATAATCGAGGTTAAATAAGATTGATTGATAATTGAATTTTGCATATTCCTCACTGATAGTTGTGGCTTTTGGACCACTAAAGAATTTCTCTCCATAATCGCTTAACCCTTTAAGTCCACCGAGGTCAATTTCTAAAGGGGTAGAAGCGTTAACAAAGAAGAAATCTTGCATATTATAAACAAGATCCATCCCATCAGCCGAACTTAAAAATAGGCTAGAGAATACTTGTGTTGGCATATATAATTCATTGCCACTTTGATAAATATCAATGAGATCGTATGATTTTAAATCAATGGTGACCACCTTACCTTTTGTGTACTCTTTTGGATGGGTTTTACTAACTTGAATAGATTTTAATGAACTCGTATCAAATAAGGATAATGGGGTATCCGTTTTATCGTTATGAAAGAAAGCATCGAAATCAGGAAAAGAAATCGTTTGAGCTTCTCCGTCAATGACACAAGTTGCTCCTGCGTCATTAGTAATGGTAGCTTTTTTACCATTTACGACAGTAGTAACAGTTGAAGTTTTACTTCTTCTAGTTTTTCTAATTATTTCAAAGATTTG
>CADCFC010000032.1 GCA_902800645.1 uncultured Erysipelotrichaceae bacterium | reverse complement strand
CAAAGTGTCATTTCTAACTTTGTTAGATGAAATATCGTTCGCATTAACCACCACTACGACTTCAACTTTGTTTTTAATGCCTAATAACATTTGAAGTTTTGAATCACTTTTAAATCCTGGTAATACACGTGATGCATGAAAATCATCAAAAAGCTTACCTCCAAATTCAAGATAGAGTTTGTCTCCAAATTTAGAAATACGCTTTAAAATAGATTCTCTTTGAATCTTTAAATACTTTTGATTATTAAATGGTTCTTTTTTCATCTATGTTAAAAAAGATAAAACCCCTTGAAAATAATTTCAAGAGGTTAGTTATCAAATAATTAAAATTGTGGAAAAATCAGTATAGTAAAGTTTATTCAGTTAGTAATCCGATAATTGTGTTTAATGTGCTCTCTTCAACTCCACAGGTTGCATATAAATAGTTCTTAGTTTTCTCGCTTAATGTAGAACCACTGCTATTTTTTATTCCAGTAACAAAGAAGTCGGAAGCATATATTGTGTTTTTATAAACGAGATTACCGATATTTGCTAAATCAGAGAACAAATAATCTTTTAGTAAATCGAGTTCACTCATTCCTACTAATGCACCAAGCGCATACGCTAAAGCACCAGTTCTATCTGTTCCTCTTAAACAGTGGAACGCAATTGGATAATTACTAGGATTAGTTAATGTAGTAAAGAATGCTTTGATATTTTGAGTATTAAGTTCATTAGTGAAGATATTCTTTCCTCCATATTTCATTGGAAGAGAAACATAATTTACATTAATTATCAAAAGCAATAGTTCTTCTTAAATCAATCTCGGTTTTAATCTTGAGTTCGTTTAATAAAGAATTCATTCCTTCACTAGTAGGAGCGGATTCATAAGTATTAGCACTACCACCATAATTAAATTGAGCGGTTCTATATATCATTCCTTGTTTATATGTCTTGCCGTTTTCTAGAGTCCATCCACCTAAATCTCTAACGTTTTGAACTCCATCAACTCTTAAGTTTCTAGGAGCGGCATCACTAATCTTAAATTCTTTAGTAACGCTTTCAAAATTAGAGGAATAATGAGTGGACACTAATTTATATTGATAGTCAGTGTTAATCTTAAGATTATAAACATCATAATTCTTATTTTGAGTTAAATAACTAATTGTGGTTGGTTTATTATTTTTCTCCCAAATACTTAAAGTGTAATAACTTGCAGGTTGAGAAATGTCATTTTCTTCTTCCCAAGAGAAATGAACACTATTAGGGATATGATCAACTAATTCACGATAAGTTAGAGAATAATCACTGATGAGTTTACCTGGATCATCGCTTTGTAATAGTTTCTTTTGTTCAGCAGTGTGTATTCCGTTAGTAACATCAACATCATTCAAAGTTAAATTAACTTCCTTAGGTGCTGGATTAGTTGGAGTAGGAGTTGGTCCACAAGAAACTAAAGAAGACACTAATAATAAAGTGGTAAAGTAAAATACGTTTCTTTTCATATTATCTAATTCCTGCAATCTGTTTATAAATTAATTCTCTTTTTTCTTTACCCATCATCTTTTCAATAATAGCTAAACCAAAAGGAATAGAATAAAGCATACTTCTAGCAGTAATAATTCTATCAGTCACCACTACTTCATTTCCGGTATAAACACCATCTAATCCTTCTTCACATCCTGGATAGCAAGTAAATGGTAATCCTTTTAATAAACCATTTTTGCCTAACACCATAGGAGCAGCGCATATCGCACAAACTAATTTGCCGTTTTTGTAATGATTTTGAATCATCTCATCAACCCAATTAGATTTAAGTAGATTTTGAACACCTCTACTTCCTCCAGGAAGAACAACGACATCCGCAAGCGGTAATTCGTTTGTGTGATCACCAATAAACTTCATACCATGGGAAGAATTAACTTCTCCATTAGGATTTAAAACATAGTCATAGATTTGAAAACCTGCTCTAACTAAAACATCACGAGACGCTATTGCTTCAGTATCTTCAAATCCATCAGCGTAAATAAATATCGCGGTTAATTTCTTATTATCCATGTGACAACCTCGATAATATTATAGCGGATTTTTCTCCATACTAAAAGGTAGGCAAAATGCCTACCTAGAAGTATGAATGATTGAGCTATTTATGCTTCTACTTTTTCGTAAACAACTTTGAAACTCTTAATTCTAAGTTGTGGATGATCTTTAGTAACTCCATCTTTTTCTGTAACACGGAATTCTTTTGATGAAGCATTAACCGTATACTCTGTGCCACTTACAAAGTCATATTCATTGGCATTCTTTGCGTTTTGAACAGTGAACACAAATGAGACAGTTTTAATCTTGTATCCTTCAGCAACAGCAAACGTAACAAATGAAGGATTATCGGAATAGCAATATAATCTCCAATCATTGTTAGGACTTGTGCCCCAGAAACTTCCAGTGTTTCCACCACCAGAACCAGTGATAGTCAAAACAGAATCTGGTGTTAATGTCTTAATTTTATCACCAATGTCTGTACCGGAAGAAACTGTATATCCGTTTTCAGTTACTATTTCACTCATTGTTTTTTCAACAGTAACTTCACCCTCAGGACTTTCAGTAACTGTAACTAAACATTCGCCAGGTGTTTTGCCTTCAACTGTCGCACTGACCTTTACTGCATCACCCGTAGCAGCAATACCTTCAACCTCACATTTTGCATTATCCGAACTGTTAGGTGTGACTTTAACTTTTGCATTATCAGCACTGGCCCAAACAATAGCACTCTTATCTAAAATAGCATCAGTTGGGATTGGGGTGGCTTCTAGTGTAGTTTTAGCACCAACTAACAATTCAGCAGAAGGTGCACTTAATTTAACTCCACTTAATTCAGGATTAGCCCATGGTTCACCATCAATTTGAAGAATTTTGCCATTCTTAATTTCGTTATATGGATCACCTGATTTTGGTGTATATACAAAGGTTTTAGCAAGAACAATAATCACATTACCAACTTCTGGTTTAACAGTTAAATCACCATATTTAATAGCACCGGTTTTATCATATGTTCCATAAAGAGTAGTTGAGTTATTACCATCTTTATCGACAATATGCATATTGCCATATGTAGTATTTTCAATTGAAACAATTTTACCAACTACATAGTTTTCAGTAGCAGCAGCTTCACTAGCGGCGTATGGGACTGTTCCTGGATTATATAATGTTGCTCCATCTGGAAGAACGCCATCAGCGGCTTCCCAAATATCTTGAACTGATCCATCAATAACTTCAACAGGAATTGATTTATAGCCATCGCCAGCTCTAGCAAAGACAATGGTCTTGCCTGCTCTTAAAGGAACAACTTCACCAGTAGTTTCACCGATAGTAACAACATCAGCGGCTTCTCCACCAGCAATGCCAAATCTAACAGCTTCATTAATACCGGTTGGATATGTAGTAGCTTCGATTCTAGTATGTTCGGTTTCTTGTAATGAAATCTTTAATGTTTCAACATTAGTTTCAATTAAGCGAACCTTGCTTGCATCAGCAGCAATAACAGCACCACCATCGTTTTCTGGTGTGTTGCCTTTATAATTTTGAACATTAGTAGTTAATGTAACAAGAGCACCTTTAACAATCTTGTCATGAATTAATGCTTCTGTTGTCTCAACAGCGCCTACATGATAACACTTAAAGGCTTTATCTTCTTCAGCAATATTAAATGTAATATTGCTATATTTAGTATTCCACTCTTCCTCAATGTTTTTAACAACACCACTATAGGTGAATGGGCCAACTTTTACTCCATCAGGTAATAATTCACAAATACCAACGATTTCTTTAGTTGTCATTGGATCTGCAACAGTACCAGCGTGATCGGCGTTATGAACAACGACATTATAATCTAAATCTTTTAATGTGCCATATTTAACAGTTAATTTAGTTAATCCAGCTTTAAGAGCATTAATAGTGCCATCAGTAAAAGTTGCAACAGTTGGATCACTACTTGTAACTTGTAAAGTTACATCAGTAGCAGAACCTTTTGGAGCAATTCTAAATTCAGGAGTTTCAGTACTTCCGACTTTAATAGCGGCACCATCATTTTTAGCGGTAATTGCAAATGGGGTTGTATTATCAACTTTAGATAAGTTGCCCATTGCAGTAGATTCCATTACTTCCTTACCAGATTCACTCTTATAGTGGTTTAAAGTAACTTCAGTAACAATTTTAGAACCTAAATCAAATAATTCAGCTTTTCCATCAGCAAAATTTGTCTTGTAGACTTCAAATTCATCTTCAAGCCAGAAAGATGCATATGGTTGAGTACCACTCATATTAGTGTCTTTAGCAATAATTTCTTGAACTGTTCCGGTAACGAAATATTTTCTGTCAGATTTTCCACCAGCTGGTAAAGCAGCACATAAATCATGAGCAGCTTTTGCAGTCATTGGGTTATCTTCAGTATCACCTGGTTCGATATCAGCAATTGTAAATGTCTTATTGAATGTGTCTGATCCATTATAAGTGACAACAAATTCAACTTCACCAGTTTCAACAGGAGTAACTTTCTTATCAGTGATATTAACTTTACTAGCAGTAGCAGCAGTAGCAGCAATTGACCACTCTTTGTCATAAGCGACTCCACCAAATGTGAATTGCGCAGCTGATTCAAATGTAATTTTTAATGCTGGAGCAAATGATAAATCAAACACTTTGATTTCATCAGCAGCAGCGTTAATGGTTACCTTATGATCAGGCATAGTGAATTTGTAATTACCTTGATTATCAGGTGTTACAGCGGTGCCATCAACAGTAACACTCTTTACTTCATAGCCACTATCAGGAGTGACTGTGAATAGTACTTCGGTGCCTTCAGCATAGCCTTCATCGGAAATACCACCAATAGTACAGTGTTGAGCAACTTTATAAACGGTATACTTCACAACTACTGGTGTAACTGGAGAAGGAGCGGAGTTTCCACATCCGACAAGACCTCCACCAAGAAGAGCTAAAGAAAGAGCAAATGCACCAAATTTCTTTTTGAGTTTCATATTTTCCTCCTAACTCATTTTTCTTCAATCATCATGTTTTGTTTCAACTTAGTAACAGTGATGATTTCTTCTTTTAATTGTCTTCTTCTCACAAACGCTTTAAAGAAGATAAATAGACCGATTCCAAGTAAAACCGCGGCAGCAATAAAGCAACCAATCGACACAAAGAATTGAAGAGAAGATGTGTCGAGTCCACCTCTTTTATTCATAACTCTCTTGAATGAGAGAATGAAGAAGAGGATTCCGCATACCAAGGCAATCGCGCCAATCATGACTAAGCACAAAGCATTTTGTTGCTTGTCATATTGACGAGTATCCTCTTGGTGATCGTTTCTACTAATTTGACTTAATTCATCATAAGAACATGAAGAATAATCAGGTGGTAGTTTCTTTTCATTATCTTTCATTAATATACCTCCTATATTAGTAGATTATTCAATCGCGGTGAATTGAACGTATTTTGGAGAACCATAAACGAATTTAGCAGTCATCTTTCTGTTTCCACTTGTAGATTCATAGCCTTGAGACATACAAATAAGTCCGTGGTTATTTAAAGTATTAGCAGGAAGATGAGCCTTACGGGTCATGATTCTTGTTTGTGTTTTGTCTTTATATGGATTGTCATTATCTAGATTAGCGTAATCCGCACCTTCTGGATTGTAATAATATGTTCCACCAGTGAAGAATTTGTAGCTATAGCATTTTTCAAGGTCCATATAAATGTTTGTGTCTTGATCGACAACAAATCTAATAACGCGGTCAGAATATCTAACACCATTACTACTCTTAATTTGACCAGTAGTTTGATCTTTAACAGCGTTAGCTTCGATTTCTTCTTCGTTAATTTGGCTTGCTTGGTCAGTTGCACCATAAGAAGCGTAAACGATAGGAGCGTTACTTGTGTTATAGAATGGATAAGAAGTGTTATATTTATTAACTTCTTCAGAGCCGCCTTCAGAAATAGTGTCACGACTTCCTTGGTAGACTGATTGGAAATCAAAGAAATATAAGTTATCAGTAATTTCTACTAACACAAATGGTAATTTTAATTGATTAAATTGTAGACCAGTTAATTTAATTGGGACAATTCTGTGATTTGTCTTTTCGGTTTCACCAGTCTTATCGCCAATATTAATTGTGGTATCACGAATTGCTTGTTTTGGTGTTGGTTGATCATGGAAAGAAATACCTTGCATTTGGAAGGTTCCACCATAAGAAGAAACAGCACCAATTACTTCGACATAGTCACCAACAGAAATTGGTAATTGTGAGAATGTGAATACATAGATACCATATGGAGTTTCTTCTCCAGAAATGACTTTTGCTTGATCGTACTCGTATTTATCTTGGAGATAGAAAGAAGTACCAGTAACAGCAGAAACATATCCACAAACTTTACGAATTGTTTTCTTATCAGCGTAGGAAGAATAATTAGGATCATATTTAATGTCCTTGTCTGCTCCACCTGGAGTAAGTCTTAAACAATCTTCGTAAAGCTCTTTTAATTCAAGCTTATTGATTGGATAGTGTTGTGTATCCTCATAATCAAAATAATTCTTATCTTCAAGAGAAGAATGTAAGTGACGATAGTTGGCTTTCGCTGAGTCATATGCAGCGTTAAATGTCTTATAGTAATAAAGACTTGTGGTTTCTAATGAACCAGTACCAATAGAGAATCCTTGATAAACCATTTCAAGATTTAAACAACGATAATCATTAATGGTTGGATTTTCTTTAGTAGCGTACCAAACATAGGCTAATGAACGTTGGTTGGTATCCGCTGTTGCACGGAATGGTCCATCTTCCTTAGATTGATTACCAATCATTAAGTCTTCAACCTTAATATCACGAGCGGTCTTATGTCCTTCAGAGTCAATTGCTACTTTTTGAGCAACGCCTTGGCTCATTAAGATAATGCTAGTCGCTCCATTAGGTCTAAGTTTAAGATTGTCCTTATCGACATCATTATCAAGATATTCTGATTTACCAGAATATAAGAATTTTGAGTAATTAGATGCACTTAAGCCCCATTTTTCAATTTCACTAGTACTTTCTGGAGTATCGATACTTAAATATCTAATTTTAACCGTGTAACCAAGGTTCATGGTTTCAACGTGAGTTGTATCACCATCAACATAGTTGATAAATACGTCCTTGTCTTCAACTTTTTCATGTGATGAATTGTATTTCATTGGTGCTTTTACTCTTTCAATACCAGCACGTCTGAAATCAAGTCCATATTTTTGTCCTTTACCAGAATAAGTATTGACTTGGTTAAATACTTCTTGAGGAATATCCATCTTAAATTTATCGACGATATCAACATTTGGTTGAACTTCATAGAATCCTCTAAGTTTATTTTCTCCAGCTGCTAAAGTGGTTTGGAAAGTAACCGCACCAGTAACTGGATCTGGTTGAGAAATTTGAGCACATTTGTTGCCGTTATTAGTAACTTTACTCACATCATAAAATTGAGAAGGAGTAGCAACAAACGTTAATGTTTGTCCAGCTTTAAATTTAGGAGCAGAGAATCCGCTTAACGTTCCATAAATAGATAAAGCTGTAACATCGTTAATAATTGCATCAGCTTCTTGTCCACACCCAGTGAGTGCGCCAGTAGCCATTAATGCAACTATTAAACCAAATAATTGTTTTTTCATATATGTCCTCCTTATTGGACGACAGCGCAGCAAGCGGTATACGCTTTATTTAGTGCTCTTTCAACACTTAATCCATTACGGAAAATATAAGTCATAGTCGCACCGATTTCATTTCTTGCTGTAGCACTACCTCTAAAGACATCTGTAGTCATATAGTATTGGGTAATTGTTTTTGTTAAAGCTGGAACATCATAGTTTAAACCGAGGTTCTTATTAGCTTTAGCGATATGGTTATTGTAATAAGTAGTATTAAATGAAGAGACTCTAATTGGGTCATAAGAGTTATCTAATGCGAGTTTGGCGTTCATTTCTGGATCGGCCATATATTTATAGAATAACCAGGCACCCTTATGAATATAACCATTGTTAGCGTTATCAAAGAAACAAACAGATGGTCCTTGTTGAATGTATTTTGGAGCGCTTCCAGAATATGGAACAGCAGCAACACCAACAGCGAACGATGTAGAAGTTTGATAACTACTACCACCGGTAGAGCCAATACTCATCGCACATTTATTGTCGGTGAATAAGTCACTAGTAAATGCACCACCAAGTTTATTTTTGGTTGTCATATATCCAGCATCAACATTTGCTTTAATTTCGTTTAATAAACCAATCGTGTTGGCATTATTAAATTTAAAGTGTGTTGTTCTATCTCCACCAACAATGTGTTTTGAAGTGTATTCAAATCCTCTTTGAGCGAGTTGAGAAATCATCATGTTAGAGTCACTATCATATCCGAGAGGAATATAGTCACTTGTAATACCATTATTATCTCTATCTTCCTTAATCTTTTTGGCTAGTAATAATAAATCAGCCCAAGAAGTTGGAACGTCATATGTAATTCCAGGAACTACATCTTGGTGAGTTTCAATAAATGTTTTTAAAGTTTGAAGATTATCATTAATTTCAGCCTTAATAGTCAAATCTTCAGCGGTTTGTCTAAGAACCTTATATTGATTTTTAACATTTCTAACTTCATCACTATCAGTTGGTTTAATCTCATAAAGAACGATATTTGGATCGTTAACACCAGAGAAGTAACTCTTGTTATAGAAGAGAGCTTCAGTGGATTTATACATTGGCATTGACCAAACACCATCGAATTGATATCCATTGCCTTCATTAAAGAAGCCAGGAACGAAATCCTCTAACGCTGTAATTTGGCCAGTAGATGGATTAGCAGTATATTGATATCCAAAATTCTTATCTTTAATAAAGTTATCCAATCTCAAAATAGCGGATTGATGTAATTCATCAGTCATATATTCTGAGAATGAATCTGGATAGCCCATTGTAATAGCAGGAACTTCACCAGAACGTAATTTAGTTTGAACGTCACTTGATAAGCTATTATAATCACCTGCTAAAGCAATTGGATTAACGTGATATTTGCCAGCGTAAGCTGCGTTAAATTTTTCAACAACGACATTTAAGTTGTCTTGTTTGGCGTGACCTAAACAGTGCCAAAAGTTAATATCAATTTGTGAAGTTGGATCATCTTCAGGAAGATATTGGTCAACTTCGTGATAAATATCAGCGCCACCGCTACCACATGATGTCAAACTAACACAACCAAGTAAAGCGGTTAGACTTAAGACTAATAAATTCTTTGTTTTCATAAAAGACCTCCTTTTTAGCCTTTAATACCAGCACGGCCAACACCGCGCATAATGTATTTTCTAAAGAATATAAATAGGAATAATAATGGGACTGTAACAACGACAGTAGCTGCCATTTGAACACCATAG
>CADCFC010000031.1 GCA_902800645.1 uncultured Erysipelotrichaceae bacterium | reverse complement strand
GCCGATGCTGTTATTGCTAAAATCGAGGCAATTGGAGAAGTCTCCTATCCAGAAAGTGGAAGCAAGATTGAAGATGCTAGAACTTCATATGATGCTTTAAATAGTGATGGAAAATCATTTGTTACAAATTTAGCTACATTAGAGGCCGCTGAAGATAGATATGAAGAATTAAAAGTTGAAGGCGCAAATGCTGTCAAAGAATTAATTGATTCTATTGGAAATGTCGAATATTCAAATGAGTCTAAAGATAAGATTGATGCAGCAAGAGCGGCTTATGATGCCTTAACAGAAGAACAAAAAGAATTAATCAGTAATGAAGAGTTACAAGTACTTGTTAATGCTGAAACTGAATATTCTAAAATTCAAAAGAATGCAAATATTCTTGTTATTGTTCTCTTAATTGTTGCATGCTTAACTATCGCTGGAGGAATTTGTTTCTTATTCTTCTTATTAAAAAAGAAAAGAAAAGACGATGATAATAATGATGGGAACAAAGGAAAAGGTAAACCAGTAAAAGCAATGTCTGTTGGTGGTTTTCTCCCAGGAGTTATTCTTATTAGTCATTATCTTGACGCTCCATATATTGCCTTATACGTTTTAGCGGGTGTTGCTGTCTTACTTTGGATTTCAATTCTTGTATTTGTCATCATGAAGAAAAAACGAATTGGTCCATTTAAGAAAAAGGCTGAAGTAACAAAAGCAGAGCCTCAAGCCGCTACTACTCAAAACGAAGATGAAGAAGAAGTTGAAACAGTCACTGATGAAAAAGGAAATATCTTCCAAATTAGATATATCAAATCTTTCACTGCTAAACTCATTCAATCTCCTGAAGAAACAAAGAAATACTACGAAGAACTTAAAAATGAAGTTCTCTCATATAAAAATACAAAATCCAGAATCTCCTGGCATTTCGACTCCGTTAATTCCGGAAGAAACTATGTTTTAAGATTTGCAGTTCGCGGAAAGACATTATGTGTATATTTCCCTCTTAACGCGGATGATTACGCTGACTCTAAATATAAAGTAGAGAAAGCTGAATCTAAACGTTATGAAGATGTACCATGCCTTTATAGAATCAAGAATGATAGAAGACTTGGCTATGCAAAAGAATTAATCGCTGTGGTTGCTTCTAATTTAGGTTTAGAAAAAGGTGAAGAACAACATGAAGTCTACTCTAATCTTCCATATGAGGCGAATAAACCACTTGTTGCTAGAGGTTTAATCAAAGAACAAAAGATTCAAGTTAATAAACCAGTTGAACCTCAAGTTCTTGAAACCAAAGTTAATAGTGATGGAGATGAAGTTGTAGTCACTAAAGACGCAAGTGGAAATATCTTTGAAATCAGATATATTAAATCTTTCACTGCAAAACTCTCTCAAAGTGAAGATGTCACTAAAGATTACTACACTGTATTAAAGAATTATGTTCTCTCTTATAAAGGAACCCACTCTAGAGTTTCTTGGCACTACGATGCGATTAATGTTGGTAGAGACTATGTTCTTAAGTTCGCAATTAGAGGTAAAACCTTATGTGTCTACTATGCTTTAGACGCTTCTAAAGTTGGAGAGAAATATAAAGTTGAAGAGGCTAAAGGTAGAAAGTTCGATGATGTTCCAGTTCTCTATAGAATTAAAAACGATAGAAGATGCGAATACGCGAAAGAACTCATTGATCTCTTAATGAGCGAAAAAGGCTTAACTAAAGGTGAAGAACAAGGCGAAGATTACCGTATTCCTACTGAATCCACTAAAGCATTACTTGAAAGAGGTTTAATTAAAGAAGTTAAGACTAAAGTTCAAGATAAAGCGGTTATCGAGCGTTATGAATCAATCACAGTGGAAAAAGCTGATGAAGTAATGTCAGATGAAAAAGCCGAAGAAGCTATTGAAGTCGATAATGAACATTCACGTCGTGAAGGCGCTAAAGCGGTTGTTAATATCGACACCTTATCTGAAAACTTTAACGATGGCGATGAAGTCACTCTTGAAAAGTTAATTGAAAAGAAACTTGTTCCTAGCAAAACTGGTTACGTTAAAGTCTTAGCTAGAGGCGTTCTTGATAAAGAGGGATTTAACAGTCCCTCTTTTATATACCTTTTACTTTTGTATAAACAAAAAGAGACAAATATATTAAAATTATAATGCTATGAAAAATTTTGTTTTAATTTCACCTAACTTCCCTGAAACCTATTATCAGTTTGCGATTTCATTACGCAACGTAGGCTTTAGAGTTCTTGGCATTGGTGACCAAGATTACAATGATTTACATCCAAAATTAAGAGAAGGACTTCATGAATATTATCGTGTAAATAACCTCGATAATTGGGATGAAGAAAAAGAGGCCGTAGGATATTTCGAGAGAAAATATAGTCACATTGATTATCTTGAAAGTAATAATGAATATTGGCTTAGAAAAGATAGTAGATTAAGAGACTTATTTTCTATTGATACCGGTTTAAAAGAAAAAGATTTAGACACCTATCAAAGAAAATCATTGATGAAAGAAAAATTCATTAATGCAGGAGTTAAAGTCGCTCCATATATCTTAGTTAATGATAAAGAATCCTTAAATAAATTCGCCGAAAAATACGGCTATCCTTTATTCGTTAAACCAGATATTGGTGTAGGTGCTGAAGAAAGCTTTAAAATCAAAAACAAAGAGGAATTAGACCAATTTTTCTCTAAAAAACAAGAAAATGTTCAATATATTTGTGAAACATTTGTTCAAGGAGATATTGTTACATTTGATGGAATTGCAGATAAAGATAGTAATGTTGTTTTTATGGCTTCACTTCACTGTCCTCCTTCAATAAGTGACATTCTTCAAAGCGGGAGTGAAATGTTTTATTACTCTAATCCATTTATAGATCCTGAGTTTGAAAAGATTGGTAGAGCCACTGTTAAATCATTTGGTTTATCTAACCGCTGCTTCCATATCGAATTCTTTAAAGTAACTAAAGCTGTTAAGGGATTCTGTGAAGTCGGTGATATCGTGGGTTTGGAGGTTAACATTAGAACTCCTGGCGGATACACTCCTGACATGCATAATTACGCGAATTCTGTAAATATGTATCAAATTTATGCAGATACAATTGCCGGGCTAAATCCTATTGTTACTTGTTCTCCTAAATATTACTGTGCAACCGCTAGTAGAAGAGATGGAATTCAATATTTCTATTCTCACGAAGACATTATGAGAACATTTGATAAAGAAATCGTTGGTGCTGGAAGATATCCAAAAGTACTTTCTGGTGTTATGGGCGATTTATTCTATATGGCGAGATTTACTAATCCTAAAGATTTAGACGTTTTTAGAGATTACGTTAATAGAAAAACCGCTCCTGAAACTAAAATCACTACTACTAAAAGTACGATGTATAAGAAAAAGAACAGTTCAATGAATGAATCAATTTGTGATACACATATTGATGGTGCTTAATAATGAAAAAAGAATATCTCGATTATAAACCTGAACTTTGGGATAAAGCTTTTATAAGTGAAAGAAATAATCTTATTTTTGCTTTACCTGATTTTAAGATGAATATTGAACACATCGGTGCGACTAGTGTTAATAGCGGTCGTTCGTTTAGAAATGTTGATATTCTTCTTTCAGTTAGTAACTTTTCGGATATTTACACTATTGCGATGTTACTTGAAACCAAAGGCTATAAAGAGATTAGAGAATTATCTACTTTAGGTGTAGTAGTTTTAGTAAAACAAAAGAAAGTTAATCGTCAAACAATTACTTTAAGAGTTGTTCAATATGGCGAAGAGTTTTATCGACGCGCTTTAGCGTTTAAAACTTTACTACAAGAAAGTAGTGATCGAATTCAACGATATAACATATTTAGAGAAGAACTCATTAAAGAAGTGAATTTAGATATTGCTAGTTATAACAAGACTAAATACGAATATATCAATAACTTAGTGGATGAACATTTCAAATTTGAAAAATAAGATGAACGGAATAATTATTACTAACCAAGATATTGGTCATAACGCTTATAAGATTAAACGATTTACCGAGGAAGGAAAAAGTCTCGGTATTTCTTTGTCTCACTACATTAATGATGGTAGTCTTGCAGTTATTAAAGATAACAAAGTAGATATTAAACTTCCTAAAAATATCGATTTTGTTATTTATCTTGATAAAGATATTTATCTCGCTCGTATATTAGAAAAAGCCGGTTACCGTTTATTTAATAAGGCTGATTTTATTAAGTTATGTGATGATAAGATGCTCACAAATATCAGTGTTAGTGGATTACCTATTAAAACTCCCAATACAATCGCGGGTCCATTATTTTATTCTCCTGAATTAAAGAATGAAAACCTTAACTTTTTAGACACTGTTATTAGTGAACTTAAACTTCCACTAATCATGAAGAAAGTCTATGGATCTCTTGGCACTGGAGTTTTTCTAGTCAACACAAAAGAAGAATTAGTGACTTTATATAAGAAATACTGTAGAGAACCTCTCCAATTTCAAGAATATATCTCTTCTAGTTATGGCAAATCCTTAAGAGTAATTGTTATTGATAAAGAAATCGTTGGAGCGTTTTTAAGATATAACACTTCTGATTTTAGAAGTAATTTTGGACCAACTGCGACGAGCAAAGAATATAAATTAGAGGGTAAGTTTTTAGACGCTATAAAAGTTCTAATTAATACCTTTAATATTGAATACGCTGGTGTTGATTTGCTTTTTGGAGAAAACAATGAACCGGTATTATGTGAGATTAATTCTAATGCCTTCTTTGAAGAGTTTGAAAAAATCACGAAGATTAATGTTGCGAAAAAGTTTTTAGAAATGGTAAAAAGAAAACTAGATGAATAAGAACAAGAAAAGATTTGAACACGTTAGCAAAGACTATAAAGGAATACGCGAATATCCTGTAAAGCAAGATAGTGAACTCCTTGAGTTTTTACTTGCTACGCTTAAAGATCAATCACGTAATTCAGTGAAATCTTTATTATCTAATCATCGAGTCTCAGTTGATGGAGCGCCTATTTCTCAATTTAACTTCAAACTTTTTAAAGGTGACACAGTTATCATCTCTAAAACTCCAATTCATAAGAAAACAAGAAGTAACCTCCCAATTATTTATGAAAATGATGAAATCATTGTCATTAACAAGCCTAGTGGATTATTAAGTATCGCTAGCGATAAGGAAAAAGGATCTACCGCTTACCGTATGCTTACTGATTACGTGCAACAAAAAGACAAACATAATCGTATATTTGTCGTTCATAGATTAGACGAAGATACTTCAGGAGTATTAATGGTCGCTAAAAACCCTAAGATACAAAAATTACTCCAAGATAATTGGAATGATTTAGTTTCATCTCGAGGATATTATGCGATTGTTGATGGAATCGTCGAGCAAAAAGAAGGAACGATTAAATCGTATTTAAAGATGAACGCTCAAAATATGATGTATTCTTCTAAAAAAGCAGGTGATGGCAAACTATCAGTTACTCACTATAAATTAATTGATAAAACTGATAACTATTCCCTTCTTGATGTCCATATCGATAGCGGTAGAAAGAATCAAATTCGTGTCCATATGGGAGATATTGGTCATCATGTTATTGGCGATGATAAATACGGTAATCCTTCTAACCCAATCAAGCGTCTTGGTTTGCACGCTTATGAACTGGTGATTAAGCATCCAGTAACTGGGAAAGCAATGAAATTTAGTGCACCTATCCCTAAAGAATTCAATATTCTCTTCCCAAATTTCAAAAACAAATAATAATCTACTTTTTAATTTTATTAACTCTTCATTATGGGTATAATAACCATACATGAAGAACAAGTATTTAAGGTCTTTTTTAAATTCTGCAATCTCGATACTACCAATTATCGCGATTGTTTTTATTCTTTCTTTTACTGACCTTGCTCCTGTTGGTCCTTCAATTAAAGCCCCTTATTCAAATTCGAATAATTATGTGATGCTTGCGATTGGTGGAGTAATCATGGTGACTGGTTTATCATTTTTCCAAATCGGAGCGCAGACATCACTAATTAAAGTTGGTGAGTATATGGGTTCTTCTTTATCAAAACAAAGAAAGCTTTGGATTGTTATTACTTTTGCATTTCTTCTTGGCGCTCTTATTACTTGCGCTGAACCTAGTATATTAATCATCTCTAAACAAGTCGCGATTGATAAATGGGTACTAATTGGTTCAATTGCCTTTGGAGTAGGTATTTTTGTAGTTATTGGAATATTAAGAATTGTCTTCCATAAATCATTAAATGTGTGGTTTCTTGCGTTTTATTTGCTTGTATTTATGTTTATTTGTATCCTTCAAGCGGATCCAAAAAATCTACCATATCTCCCATTTATTTTTGACGCTGGTGGAGTAACAACTGGAAGTGCGACTGTTCCATTTATTTTAGCTCTTGGCGCTGGTGTCGCTATGACTCGTGGAGGAGATAAAAGTAGAGATAGTTCCTTCGGTTTAGTTGGATTAGCCTCTATTGGACCAATCTTAACTATGGTTATTTTAATTTTAGCGAAACCTAGTGGATTTAATCCTTATATTGTTCCTAGTAGTAGTGATCCTTCTACTCCTTTAACTGTAAACTTAATGGGAATGCTAAGAGCTACTCTTCCTAGCGCTGATTTTTCTTCTTTAGGTTCGATGCTCGAAGTTTTTATGGCGCTTGCCCCAATCTTAGTAATCTTCTTCGTCTATGAAGTTATATTTATCAAATTATCTTTTAAAAAGATACTTGGCTTATTAACTGGATTTATAGTTTCATTTATTGGTTTAACGTTATTCTTGACTGCTGTTGGTAGCGCGATGTCTCCTGTTGGACTAGAACTTGGTAAACAATTAGGTAATCAAAGCGATGCAGTTATCATATTTATTGCTTTTGTTATTGGATGCGTCACTATTTTATGTGAGCCTGCAGTTCATGTTTTAACAACTCAAATTGAAGATATATCTGATGGTCAACTTAAAAAGAGAACAGTTTTATTTACTTTATCTATTGGTGTCGGTGTCGCTATTTGTTTATCAGTTATTAGAACCTTAATTGGATTCTCAATTATTTATATTATTGTTCCTGGGTATTTAATTTCATTAATGCTCATGTTTGTGGTTCCTGATCTATACACTGCGATCGCTTTCGACTCTGGTGGAACAGCGAGTGGACCTATGGCGGTGTCATTTGTTCTTCCAATGATTATTGGAGTTTATTACACTAGAAATAACAACTTAGAAAGTAGTGTTTCTTATTATCAAGATGCTTTTGGTGTAGTTGCCTTAGTCGCTCTTACTCCAATTCTTGCTATTCAAGTTCTTGGATTAGTTAATAAGATTCAATCCATTCACGCTCTTCACGTGGTTAGAGATCAAATTCATGATGAACGTAATAATGAAATCATTCATTTTTGTTAGGTAAGTATTATGGCGGAAAATGTTAAAGAAGTTAAAAAGATAAAGAAACCTAAAAAGGTGAAAGTTAAAAAAGAGAAGGTTACTGAAGAAGTTCGCCCTGCTTTTGAAACACGTCCTGATATTAAGAAGCTAGTCTTATATACAATTATTGTTCCTCGGGGACAAGGAGAGAACATCTTAAAGATTCTTAAGTCTTATAAGAGCTCCGCTCAATTTATCCAAATTGGTGAAGGAACAGCGACATCTGTTATTAGAGATATCCTTAATATCGAAGACACGAAAAAAGATATTATCTATTCCATAGTTAGAGAAGATACAGTGAAAGATATTAAACAAGAACTAGATGTATATTTCATCGCTAGTAAAAGAAACAAGGGTATTGCATATACAATATCGTTAAATTCAATCGTTGGTGTGAAGATGTATAAATTCCTCACCCAAACAGTTAGGGGGTAATTATGGCAGAAAAAGAAAGACATGAAGTAGTAGTGGTTATTGTTAACGAAGGCCACTCTGATAAGGTTATGGACGCTGCTAGAGAAGCAGGTGCTAGAGGTGGTACTATTTCTCATGCTAGAGGCAGTGGTACTAAAGACATTGAAAAGAAATACGGCGTTATTATTACTCCTCAAAAAGATATGATTTATATCTTAGTTAATGAAAAGATTAGAGATAACGTTATGGCAGCGGTTAATAAGGCTGCTGGACTTGACACTCCTGGTCAAGGAATCATTTTCTCTTTACCAGTGAACAATATCTCTGGAATCAAATTGGAGTAATATTATTTACACTATATGAATGAAGAGGAACTATGTTTCTCTTTTTTCTTTATATGGAGTATAATAACAAGTGAATTAAAAATATGAAAAATAGAATAATTACATTTGCTTTATCTTTAGCCACTCTTTTTGGTGCTTTTACATTATCTTTTGCTAATAGCGACACTAAGGTAACTAGAGTAACCGCTGAAGTAAATAGCGCAGATACATATTGGTCCTCGATTAGTGAATCCGCTATTAGTAGTGGTGGTAAAACACTTTTTGATGCTTTAAACAAGAAAATTTCTAGTCACTCTAATGTTGGCTATGATGGTTTATATGATTCTTATAAGAAAACTGACGCAGTTCCAGGAACCGAAGGAGATAATGCCTTATTCTGGGACATGTATGGTGGGTTTGCTTTTGATCAAGGCAAAACAGGTAATTATAAAAAAGAAGGCGACTCATATAATCGTGAACACTCTGTCCCTCAATCATGGTGGGGTACTAGCTCCACTATGAAAGCGGACCTAGGACATGTCGTACCAACTGATGGATATGTAAACAATAGAAGAGGCAATTATCCTTTTGGAGAAGTTGATGAAGAAACCTATAGTTATTCTTTTGTGGAAAGAAGAGATTCTAGCGGTAACGTATATCAAACCGCAGGAATATCTAAATTAGGAACAGGTAAGAATATAGGAGATATTAAGTGGCCTAGTGATAGTGAAAGAGTTTTTGAGCCTGATGATCAATATAAAGGTGACTTTGCTCGTATAACTTTATATTTTGCTACTTGTTATCCTGGTAAAGCTGTTTCTGGAAATGGTTCGTCAACATATACAACTTCTTTCCCATATTTAACAGATTACGGAATTGCCTTATGTAAAAAGTGGGCGACTCAAGATCCAGTTAGCACTAAAGAGATTAATAGAAATAACGCAATGCAAGAAGAACAAGGAAATAGAAATCCATTTATCGATCATCCTGAGTGGGTTGATTTAGTGTGGAAGAGTGAAACTCCTGTTGTTCCAACTCTTCAAAAAATCGAAGTGAAGAATGCCAAAACTGAATATACAGTTGGGGATGCATTTGTTAAACCAGATGTTATTGCTACTTATGATATTGGAGAGCCTATTAACGTGAAAGAAAGCGCTTCTTTTACTGGTTTTGATTCTTCTAAGGCAGTTGAAACACAAACTATTAATGTCTCTTATTTAGATAAGACAACTTCGTTTACTATTACGATTAAAGATAAAGATCCTGGACCAGGACCTGAACCAACTCCTGTTACTCCAACTAAACAAGGTTGTGGTGGTAATGTATTAACAACAAGTATTATTCTTTCATCAATCGCGTTAACTGGAGTGGTCCTTATTTCGTTAAGTAAGCTCTATAGAAAGAGAAAACATGAAAAATAAATTTTTAGTTTCTGCTTCTTCATTACTTTTAGCTTTGAGTACTTTTCCATTATTTCATTTATCGAATAATGAAGTAGTGGAGGTTACTGCTGATTCATCAACTTATTGGTCCTCAATTAGTAGTGAAACTATTTCTACTGGAGGAAAAACATTATTTGATGCGATTACTCCTATCATCGCTAATCACACAGTTCTTTCATATAACTCGTTACAAAATAAGTATTACTACACTGATTACGTTAAAGGTAAATCACAAGTAATTTACGACATGTATGGTGGGCAGCAATATTATTTAAGTGAAACCGCTAGCACTGCTACTAGTGTTGGACAAGGATATAACAAAGAACACTCAATTCCTCAATCTTGGTTCAACGGCAAAGAAAGCGGACATCCTGGTTATTCTGATTTAATGCATGTTGTTCCTGCTGATACATATTCTAATACACAAAGAAGTTCCTATATGTTTGGAGAAGTTGACAAGGCTACTTTTACATATAATCTTCCAGAACAAAAAGATGGGTCTGGTAATGTTTGTCAAACCGCTGGAGTTGTAAAACTCGGCTCTTATAAAAAGATTTATGGTATTGACGCTAATGATAGTGCGGTCTTTGAACCTGACGATCAATATAAAGGTGACTTCGCTCGTATTTGTTTATATTTCGCAACTTGCTATCCAGGAGACGCTACGTATAATGCGACTAGTAGAAAATTCTTTTCTTCTTCCTTCCCATATTTAACAACTTATGGATTAACACTTTGCCTTAAATGGCATTATCAAGATCCAGTTAGTAGTAAAGAAACTTATAGAAATAACCAAGTTGAATCTCAACAAGGCAATCGTAATCCATTTGTTGATCACCCAGATTGGGTTAGTTCTATATGGGATAAAGATCATTTGTTAATCGACCATTTAACTGTTGATAATCCTAAAACTGAATATGAAAATGGTGAGGCTTTTGTTAAACCAACAATCACCGCTCAATTAAAAGATGGAAACACAAAAGACGTCACTTCTAGCGCATACTGTGATGGTTTTGATAGTTCTATCGGTGGTAATAAAACCATTAAAGTTCATTACGCTGGTCATTTTGTTAACTATTCAATTTATGTAAAGCCTGATGAGAATAGAGTGCTTGAAAAACTTGAGTTACAAAAAACTCCAGATAAGACTTTCTTTTATCAAGGCGACTCTCTTGATTTAACTGGATTAGAACTTAAGGCTACTTATAGTGATAAATCAGTTGATATATTAACTAGTGATGATATAAATGTTACTGGTTTTGAC
>CADCFC010000030.1 GCA_902800645.1 uncultured Erysipelotrichaceae bacterium | reverse complement strand
TCAGCAACGTATGGGAGAAGCGCCATAAATCTTGCATTTTTAATTGCAACAGCGAGTTCTCTTTGATGCTTAGCACATGTACCAGTTGTTCTTCTTGGGGAAATCTTTCCGTTAGAAGCAATAAACATTTTTAATGTTTCAACATCTTTGTAATCGATGTGGGTAATATTATTCTTTTTAAAGTAACAGACTTTTTTGTGTGGTCTAACTTTTTTAAATGCCATTTTAAATTTCTTCCTTTCTAGAATGGGAGATCGTCGTCAGTAATTTCAATACTATCGAGATTCTTACTGTCATCACTAGAAGCTTGATTTACATCATCGAATTGAGGAATGTCCATTTCTTCATTTGCGACCGCTCCTTCTCTTCTTTCTAAGAATTGAACAGAGTCACAAATAACTTCAAGAACGCTTCCTTTAGATCCGTCTTGTCTAACAAAACTTCTTTGATTGAGACGACCTTCGACTCCTACTAACATACCTTTGCGAGCGTATTTACCAACTGTTTCAGAGCGTTGAGCGTTTAAGACAACACATGGAATAAAGCTTGTAGACTTTTCTTTTCCAAGGTTATCAATCGCAACGGTGAATACAGCGATAGAACCGCTATTACGTAATTCTGGATCTCTTGTTAGTCTTCCGACTAAAACTACACGATTAATCATAAATGATTGTCCTCCTATTTGTGTTCTACAACAATTAAATGACGTAAGACACTTGGGTTAATACGGACTAAACGATTGAATTCGTTGATTGCAACGTTGTCCATACTAACATTGAGCACAACATAGTAGCCTTTTGTTTGATCCTTAATAGGATACGCTAATTCGCGAAGTCCCATGGACTCATCAGTCTTTTCAACTTTGCCACCATTATCAGTAATGATTTTGGCGAGTTTGTCCATGACTTCTTTACGACTAGCGTCATCTAAATCGGCTTTTAAAATGTACATAATTTCATATTTGCGCATCTTATTTACCTCCTCTATGGTCTATCGGCTGTTATCATAGTAACAGCAGAGTTTTGCTGAAATTCAGCATATGTATTATACATATCGACTAAAATGTTGTAAAGAAACACTTGCGTCATTTTATTACCACTATCCAAAGGATGAGAAAATGGCAACTCATCAAAGATAGTTATAACCACTTTTAGGAAGCTGACTTCCTTACTTAAGAGGGGCAATTGACAAATTCCAATTCTCGGTTTATTATTCTTTTAGGTTTTGGATCCTAATTTCTAGGATCTTTTTTTATTGCTAATACAAGCGTTAAGACAAGTACTAGAAACAAAATAGCTTCTATAATAAGAGCCCTTTCCTAAAATCCGACTAACTTACTCATTAGTAAAGTAAGAACGGAATAAGAGCCAAGAGAAGAACTTCCGACCAAACTCAACTTTCTGAGTGAGTTTTATTAGTCGGATTTTATCTTGGAGCATTATTGCCCCTCTATTTATTAAATAGGGAACTTTTTGAAAAAATTTGATAAAATTGATTAAAATTTTTTTATTAGTCTAACTCTATATTTATTTATAAATATAAAAATATTAGATTTTTTGATAACACAAAAAAGAAAATAAAAAGGACTATAATGTTTTTTGGAGATTATAAATATGGAAAATGGAAAACTAGGTATTAGAAAATGGTTATCTTTTATCGTGGCTGGATTAATCGGACAGCTTGCTTGGGCAATAGAAAATAATTACTTGAACTTTTACGTTTTTGATTGCACCCGAGACCCAAATTACATTACCTACATGACCGCTTTTAGTGCAGTTGCCGCAACTATAACTACTCTTTTTATGGGAGCGTTGAGCGATCGACTAGGTAAAAGAAAATTATTTATCTCTTCTGGATATATCATTTGGGGTATATCAATTATCATGTTTGCCTTTTTAGACCCAAGAAAGTCTTATAACATCGTTGCTCATTCCGCTTTAATGAGTGGAACGATGATAGTAATTATGGACTGTGTCATGACTTTCTTTGGAAGCACCGCTAACGATGCCGCCTTTAATGCATTTGTAACTGATAATACTGAACCATCTAATAGAGGAAAAGTCGAAAGTGTTCTATCTATTCTTCCATTAATTGCAATGATCGCAGTTGTTCTTCTTCAAGGAATGTTAGTTGGAGATAGAACCAAAATTCCAGAACTAGATTGGATGCCATTTTTTGCTGTTTTTGGAGGCATCACTACCGCAAGCGGTATCGCTTTAATATTCATTCTTCCAAAAGACATCAAGGCGCCAAATAAAGAAGAACCATATCTTAAAAACATCATTCACGGATTTAGACCAAACGTCATTAAAAGTAGACCTAAACTTTATATAGCGTTACTCGCATTTATGATCTTTAATATCGCGATTCAAATCTTCATGCCATATTTCATGGTTTATATAAATATAAATAACTATGAACTCGTCTCTACTGCTGGACCAATTTTAGGTATAGCGTGTGTTCTTACTGTAGTCTTTGGATTCTTCATGGATAAAATCGGAAAATATAAAATCATGTTCTCTGCTTTATTAGCTTCTTTAATTGGAGGGTTATTACTATTCTTCTTTAAAGAACAAGCCGCGGTTATAGTTGGTGGTATCGTTCTTATGAGTGGTTATTTACTCGCCACCGCAGTACTTGGAGCAAAAATCAGAGACTACACTCCAGAAAATGAAACTGGACTATTCCAAGGAGTTAGAATGGTGTTTGTTGTTATGATTCCTATGGTTACCGGTCCATTTATTGGACAAGGAGTTTCAAACATTGAACCAATTTATGGATATAACGATTATGACCAATTGGTGGTCCTTCCAAATAAATATATTTTCTTATTTGCCGCTATTGCGATTACTCTTGTTATCATCCCACTTATATTCCTCATGAAGAAAGAAAAAGAAGATGGAAAAGTTACCGCTTAGTGAATATCCTCGCCCACAGCTATATAGAGATTCATATAAATCTCTCAATGGTTATTGGGATTATAAAATAAGCAAAAATAGCGAACTTCCTACAAGTTATGATGGAAAAATACTTGTTCCTTTTTCTCCTGAAACAAAATTAAGTGGAGTTAATAAAGTCCTTCAACCAGATGAATATCTTTTCTATCATCTATCTTTTTCACTAAGTGATTTCCCATTAATGGATAAGCTTCTCCTCCACTTTTTAGCGGTGGATCAAATCGCTGAAGTTTTTGTTAATGGAAAATTTATTGGAAAGCACGTCGGGGGATTTCTTCCTTTTGAATTTGATATTAGGGAATTTGTAAATACTGATAAAAACGATCTAGTGGTTCGTGTTAAAGACTACACAGACACGTCCTACTTTTCTCGAGGAAAGCAAAAGTTAAAACATGGAGGAATATGGTACACTCCTCAAAGTGGTATTTATTTCCCCGTCTTTTTAGAAAGTGTTTCTTTTGACTATATTAAAAATATAAAATTCACTCCAGACATCGATAAAGAAGAAATAATCATCAATATTGAAAGTGACGCTAAAGAAGCGGAATTACATATCTTTAATATGGACAGACCAATTGAAACAAATAAAGATGTTCATCTTAAAGTTAAGGATATGCATTTATGGTCACCAAGCGATCCCTATTTATATTTCATTAGAGTTAAAACTGATAACGATGAAGTCACTTCATATTTTGCGATGAGGAAATTCTCATTAGTGAAAGATGAAAGGGGGATTAATCGACTCGGATTAAATAACAAGCCTCTCTTCATGAAAGGAGTGCTTGACCAAGGTTATTATAAAGAGGGATTATTAACACCTAGTAGCTACGATGACTATATCAAAGATATAGAACTCGTTAAATCACTCGGATTTAATATGATAAGAAAGCACATTAAAATTGAAATTCCCCGCTGGTATTTTGAATGTGATAAACGCGGAATAATTGTTTGGCAAGATTTCGTTAATGGAGGAGAAGATTATAAATTAACCACCATCACTCTTCCTTTAATTACTGGTAAACATCATAGTGATCATGACTACAAGAAATTCTCTAGAGAAATAAAAGAAGGAAGAGAATTCGCGTTTAATGAAGCGCTTGAAACAATCAAATATTTATATAACGTTCCTTCTATTGGTTTATGGACAATATTTAATGAAGGCTGGGGCCAATTCGATAGTGAAATCTTATATAACGAATGCTTAAAGCTAGATAAAACTAGATTATATGACCACGCCTCTGGATGGCATGATCAAAAGATAAGTGATACGAAGTCATATCACGTATATTTCAAACACTTTAAGCTTCCTAAGATTTCTAAAGAAAAAAATCGAGCGATTATCCTTTCCGAATTCGGTGGATTTGTTTACGCAGTTAAGGACCACACCCTTAAAGGCAACCACGTATATAAATCCTTTAAAAATGAAAAGGCCTGGTTAAAAAAATACGAAGGCACTATAGAAAAAGATGTCATTAGTAACATTCCAAAAGGATTAAGTGCAACTGTATATACTCAATTATCTGATGTTGAAGAAGAAGTTAATGGTTTCATCACTTTTGATCGAGAAGTAATAAAATTCGATATAGAAAAACTCAAAGAAATTAACGATAGAATTAAGTTATAAAAAATGAGCGAAACATTCGCTCATTTATTTTATAAATGTGATAAATTATTTTCCTTTAACAGCAAGTTCAACCACTTTATATCCACCGTTATAAATACCGGTTTCTTTAAGCTTTACAATTTGCTTATTTAAATGAATCAGTAATTCTTTATCATTGATCAAACGATCAAGCATTTCGGTCATACTCTTTTTGTCTGGGCATTCAAATGTTGAATCGCCAATTTCTTGAGCGTGAACCGCTCCATAAACTTCATGGCCACCAATATGCTTCATCATTACTTTGACTACTGGATAGAAAGCGAGTTCGCTTGGTTTAGTGATAAGAAGTTCAACTTGTCTCATAAGTAAGTTAGTGGAATAAACCGCTTCAAAGATATCTTTATGATAGAAAACGTGAACTCCTTTAACTAATTCATATTCCATTTTGTTAACGAAATCTTTAGTTAATTCATATCTATCAAAATGAGTCTCACACATATTCTCAAATCCAGGAATCTTATTCTTTAAGAATTCATACATATCTAAGTGATCACCGAGATTGATGAATAATGCAACTTTATTCTCTTTTACAAGTGGTAAAAGATGATTAACGATTTCTAAGAATGATTTAGCACCCGCTCCAGCGCCACCAACGGAAGTGAGAATTCTAATAGGTTCGTCATTATTAATACGTCTAATTCTATTAGCAACATCAGTTTCGATATTACTCACGAGTTCATGATCAATATAATGTCCAACTTCAAATAATTCGTTTTCAGGAATTCCTTTTAAAGGAGTTTTAGCCATACCGTTAAGCATCTTATAACCAAGATACGCAAAAGGAGTTTGAACGGCGTGAATTGCTCCTTCAGAAAGATGTAAACCCATTGGCCAATTGTCAGGAATAGCGTTAACAACATGAGTTAAGCCAGCATGGACCGCTCCTTGAGAAGGCCAAACGTGAGTGGCAACAAAAGGAACATCTTTAGGCAAATCGTTATATAAAGGCGCAAGAAGTTCGCTATTTTTTTGATCAGTTGAGTTATAAGTGATCTTTCTAAATCCTTCAGAATTTAGTGGTTCCCAAATGAAATGGTTAAATAGTTTAGACTTTTGAGAAATACGACTAGCAAGAGAATACAAATCATTTTGTGCTCTGATCATTTTGCTACCAGTCGCATCAAAACTTGCAAGGTCCATCCAAATTGGATTATAGCCCATCGCTTTTGCGCAACTTGCCAAAGCAATAGAAATACGATAATGTCCAAATCCCATACGAATATTACCAACCACTAGTGACTTTTCAGGTAATTGAAGTGGGGCATCTGAAAGAACTAAGTTTTTAGCTCCGATAAAATCAAGTGTAGGAATATCGACTAAACTGAGGTGATATTCTTTGTTAGAGTCATCGCCAAATTTCTTAATATATTTCTCTTTTCCTTTATTAGCTTTCTTAACTGTTTTTTCTGGAATTTCATTACCAAAAATTACTTTGCTACGATCTTTAATTTCCATATATATCTCCATTCATCACTAATAATGTTATACAAGAATGATTGTTTTGTAAAACAAAAGGGGAAGAAAAACGTCCAATTAGGACGTTCTTATTAATAGTTTTTTGCTTGTCGCTCGAAATAGCTCTTTGCGTGATTACATGTTGGACAAACTTCAGGAGCGTTTTTACCAACGTGGATATGTCCACAGTTCCGACATTTCCAAATAACGACATCATCAGAAACGAAGACTGTATCAGAATTAACTCTTTCAAGTAACGCTCTATACCTTTCTTCGTGTTCTTTTTCAATCTTAGCAACTAATTCAAATTTAGTAGCAATTTCATTAAATCCTTCTTCACGGGCGACTTCTGCCATGTCAGCGTACATCTCTGTCCATTCATAATTTTCTCCATCAGCAGCTTCTTTTAAATTTTCAGGAGTGCTTGGGACTTTGCCATCGTGGAGATATTTGAACCAAAGTTCAGCGTGTTCTTTTTCATTATCTGCAGTTTCTAAGAAAATCGCTGCGATTTGTTCATATCCTTCCTTTTTAGCTTTTGATGCGTAATAAGTATACTTATTTCTCGCTTGGCTTTCTCCAGCGAATGCCGCTAATAAATTCTTTTCGGTTCTGCTTCCTTTTAGTTCCATATTTTCCTACTTTCTTAGATCATACATAGTCACAGGACCTGTAGGTCTAACATATATTTCCTTGACGTTATCCTTGCCGTAAACTTTGCTCATTTTACTCATTGCAACTTTCAAATAAGCATCAGGAATAACCGCGATTACACTTCCTGCAAATCCACCGCCATTAATCTTAACAGCGCCATGATTTTCAGTCGCTTCCATTAATAAGTCGCATGCCTGTAATGGGCTTCCTTCATATTTATCTTCAACCATCATATTTTTTAGATATTTGGTAGATGATACTCTACTTTCGTTAATCATTCTCAAGAATGTTTCTTCATCTTTATTCTTAAGTGCTTCAATGGCCTTACTAACTCTTTCATTTTCAGTATAGAAATGAACTGCGCGATTATAGGCCATATCGTCTAACGATGATTTAACTTCTTCTAATTCTTCTTTAGAAGCATCTCTTAAAAACCTTTGTTTCATCTCATTAGCAGCGCGATACATATCGCTTGGAATAGATGAATATAAATCGCTTAATTGAGAATGGTCTCCACCAGTGTTAATTAATAAGAAATGCAAATCAGTGAAGGGATAATCAACTTGCTCAACAACTGGATTTTCAATATCTTTGAAATCGATTTTCACAATTCCACCATAGCCAACACCGATTTGGTCTAATAAACCACTCTTCTTGCCAAAATATTCGTTTTCAGCGTATTGTCCAGCTTTACAAAGTACGAGAGTTGGAATTTTTCCTTCATTATATAAGACATTAAAGATATAACCGACTAATAACTCAAAAGCAGCGGAACTAGATACACCCGCTCCTTTAAAAACAGTGGACACAGTATAAGCATCAAAGCCACCAACTTTATAGCCATGATTAACTAAATAAGCGGCAACGCCTCTGATTAATCCGTTTGAGGAACCAGTTTCTTCTATTTTGATTTCTAGATCTTCTAAATTGACTTCGTTCATATCAAAGCCTTTGCTTTTTAAATTAACAACTTTGCTCTTATTGCTTTTAACAACGGCAACGATTTGTAAATCACAAGCACTGGCAATACATAATCCATGATTATGATCGGTGTGATTTCCTAAAACTTCAAATCTACCACCGCAGGTCATTACATAATCAGCTTTTTGAGAGTAGAAATGTTCGAATAGAGTAACAACTTCTTCAATATATTCTTCCATATTTTTATTTCTCCGAAACAAATATATACCTAATGTAATGAGAATACACACTATCTTTTTTCAAAACGTGTAATTTCATAAATGATTCGCTTGGTTCAATAGCGACAGAATTAAACAAATTATCTGAGTCAGGGAATAATTCTTTACCGTTATCATAGCCATGCGTATAAATCTGTAAACCTGGGAAATCTGTATAGACTTCCATTTTGAATTTATTATTTCTTAAAGTGGCCTTAAGTGAATCATCATTCTTATCAAAATAGTAATAATGGTCGTATCCATTAAGTCTAGGCGCGTGAAGTTCCTCACTATCTAAATCTCTAGAGATGATTTTTTCTTTTCTGAAATCTAAAGTTTCGGTTACTTCTTCTTCACTAATAGGCAATAAGGAATTAGGATCGGTCTTTAAATATTTAGAGGCACTAATTTGTAATTTAAGACCTGATATATCTTTTGAGCCAAGCGTCCAATAAGCGTGATTAGTTAGACTACATAAAGTATCTTCGCTAGAAGTCGCTTCATAATTAATTAATATGTCATCATCATTTGAGACAGAATAAGTAACCTTAACAAATAATTCTCCAGGATATCCATCGTTAGATAAAGTAGTTTCATAAGAAACGATGGTTTTATCTAATAATGAAGTAGTGTGAACAGTAAAATACGAGCAAGAAAGCCCATATTTTCCTCCGTGAAGAATATTATTTCCTTCATTAGGCTCAACATCAAAAATCTTTTCTCCGATTCTAAATTTGTGGCCTTTTAATCGGTTAGATGTTCTTCCAATAGTCTTTCCGTAATATTGATTTGTTATTTTAAAATCTTCAATGTTTCTAACGTTACGGTTAAAAACATATTTGTCGTATCTAACAAGATAAATGCTCGCTCCTAGATTAGATAAGATAACTTTAAAACCATTATCATTAATGACTTCTGTAAATTTAATTCCGTTCTTATCAAAAGTATTAACAGTCATATTATTTCATTAATTCCTTGCCGATAGAGAAAGCTTGACCAACTTTTTTACCAACAACATAGTAGCCGTGATTAAAAGGGTCATAAGCAATAACTCTCATTTTCTCTAAATCGATAACTCCATTTTCACCAATATATTCTTCATCAACAGATAATCTTAGTATATCACCTAGAACTCCATATTCATCAGTGCAGTCTTTGGCTTTACATTCCATACAAATTGGGAAATCATCAAGAATTGGAGCGTCTACTATTTTGCTTCTATGCGCTTTTAAGCCGGTTCTCTCAAATTTGAAATCATCAAGAATTGGAGCGTCTACTATTTTGCTTCTATGCGCTTTTAAGCCGGTTCTCTCAAATTTATCTTTTACTCGATCAGCGCTAACAATACCTACATAGTCAGCTTCAGCCATATGTTTTTCGGTTGCAACAGTTACTGTAAAGCATCCAGTTCTTCTGATATTTTTAGTAGTTCTATGACCTTCAGAAATATTGAGTTTAATTTCTTTTGTATCATGAGCACATCCCCACGCCGCATTCATCACATCGACTGTGCCGTCTTCGTTATAAGTTGCAATTAGAATAACTGGCATTGGGAAGATTGCAGGGCAGATGTTTTTCAATTCTTTTTTCATGATTAGTAATTCTCCTTTAAATAATCATTTAATCTATTTAAGAATTCTTTAATAATGACTTTTTGAGTAGCGATATTGATTCTTATAAAGTTTGAGAAATATTCGTGATAGATAACTCCGCTCCCCACCACTACTTTTGCTTTATCTTTTAATTCATCAACAAATTTTTGAGTGTCTTTTGAATAAAAAGATATATCTAGCCAAAGTAGATAGGTATAACGTCCTCCAACAACCCTAATCTTTAAATCATTATCTTTTATAAAGTTGATAACCTCTTCACGGTTAATCTTAATATATTCGTTTTCTTCATTTACATATTCTTCACAATTAGTGAAAGCTTCTATAACAGGTTCAATAGAGAAATATGAAGGCTCTCCAACGTCATCTTCCCCTAATCCTTTTTCTATAATGTTCAATAACTCTATATTAGGTGAGACCACTACGGAAGAATGTAAACCGGCAACATTAAATACCTTACTAGGGGATAATAATGTGATTCCTTTTTCATGGTCACTAACTTTTAATAAAGGAACATATCTTTCTTCGTTATAGTCTAAGTCAGCGTGTATCTCATCACTTATTAAATAGACATCATATTTTTTACATAAATCAATAATACGTATAATTTCTTCTTCAGAAAATCTTCTTCCGATTGGATTATGTGGATTACAAAGAATAAAGATTTTAGATTCTTTAAGTGCTTCTTCTAATAATGAAAAATCTATCTCGTAATCTTCTTTATAAATGAGTGGTACTTCTTTAATCACTCTATGGTTATTTAAAATGCAGTTATAAAAAACGTTATAGTTTGGTGAAAAAAGAGAAACACCATCGTTTTCTTTGCTTAAGCGTTTAATAATCACATCAATAGAAGCAACAACTGAAGTTGAGAAAGTAAACCACTCTCTTTTCAAAAGAGTGTTATGTCTATTTTTCCACCAATAAATATAAGCATCATAATATTCGTTAGGAACATAAGTATAACCATATGTCCCAAGATCGCTTCTTTTTTTAATCGCGTCACTAATTTCTTTTGGCACTAAAAAATCTGTGTCAGCGATGCTTAAAGATATAGTCTTACAATCAACATCCCATTTATAGGAATGAGTAAGACGACGATTAATAGAGAAATCAAAATTATATCTATTTTTCATAACCTATCACTATTTCTGTATCCTTAAGGTTAATAAACTCTTCTTCCATTATGAGTTCTTTAACTCCTTTAACACGTATCTTTCCACTTGTCGGATTCTTTATTGAATCTACAACGTTAATAATTTCTGCATCAATATTCTTACAATATTCAAACGCTAAATCAGTATCGACAAGTTCGCAATTAATAATTTTAAGTCCATCAATATAGCATAACCCTTGATGAGAAATAATCTTGCAGTTGATAAATGTTAAATTCTTTGAATTCCATGCAAGATATTCTCCTTCGATAACCGAATTAATAACAGTGACGTTTTCGCTATTCCAGAAACTATCTTTGCTCTTTAAAACAGAATTTCTAATGACAATATTTTTGCCACCATCAAAGCAATAATTCCCGTCTAGATTGAAGCTATCAATTTCTATATTTTGCGAATTAAAACCAAAATAATCACCTTTAGTCTCAACTTTAGTTAACTTAATATTTTTACAATTCCAGAAGGTTTCTTGCGCGTTATTGATTGAACAATTAACTAAACTTATATCTTCCGCCCTTCTAAATGTTTTAGGCGCATCAATAACTGAATCAATAATTTCAATATGCTTTGTGTACCATACTCCACTTCTTGCAGTGTATAAAAATTTAGTGTTTCTAACTTTCACATTAGAGCAATACCATAAAGGGTATTTCCATTCGAAAGAACACTCACTAATATCTAAATTTGAACTCTCCTTTAGAGGCGACTCTCCATCTAAAAAAGTACATCGGTAAAAGGAAGAATCCACGCTAGCAAATTTAGCGCGTTCTCCTTTAAAAGTTGAATTCTCAAATCTTTTCATGCATCAAAATATTAACAAAATTAATTATTTTGTTCCATCATTATGCTTTGCAAAGTATAAAATCGTAGATTTTTATAAAAAATAAATCAATACTTACAAATCTTTAATCTTAAAGAAAACTTCTCCTACTGGCGAATTAATTTCTAAAATATAATCGCCAATCACATCAAGATGCTCTTTATTAATAACTACAATATTTTTACCGCGATAATATCTTACTAAACCGCTCGCTGGATATACTCTTAAAGATGTCCCTGCAATAATGAATAAATCAGCTTGCATGATTTTATAAATTGCGCTTTCAATGACTCCTTCATATAGAGGCTCTTCATATAAAACGACATCCGGTTTAATGATTCCGTGACACTTTGGGCAATATGGTATATCGCCTTTAATATCTAATAAATCTTTTAAAGAATAAAATTCACCGCATCTATCACAGTGGTTTCTTAATATTGAACCATGTAATTCAATGACATTTTTACTTCCAGCTTCTTGATGTAGACCATCAATATTTTGAGTGATCACAGTGACATCTTTTTCTTTTTCTAGTTCCGCTAAAAACTTATGGGCGTAATTAGGCTTAACTCCCTTAGGGAGCATGAATTCTTTATAAAATTTATAAAAGGTATCAGTGTGTTCATAAAAATAAGTATGTGAAAGCATTTCTTCGTATGGCCTTCCGTACTTACTTTTTAAATTATATAATCCGTCTTTACTTCTAAAATCTTTGATACCGCTTTCAGTAGAAACACCAGCGCCACCAAAAAAGACGATGTGATTGCTATTCTCTATTAGATATTTAAGACGCTTTATTTTTTCATCCATAATTAATGAATAATCTCTTTAATAGTTTCACTAACGTTTAACAAAGGCTGAGGTTCTGGCTCGCTTCCTCCACCCATAATGGTGTCGAGAAAACCTACAATTTTTTCAATGATAATAGGAATATTAACTGTAACAACTCTGAAGACACCTTCTATATACACTATAGCGATTAAACCAACTCCAACTATTGGGATGAATTTATCCATTTCTTTATTCTTATGAACTTTTTTATACGAAAAGAGGAGAACAAAAGGAATAGCGGCAAGTAAAATAGATGACTTACCAAATCCTAAACCATAAATAATATTAACCGAATAAGAAATTGTGTCAGGATTAATGTTATTACCGAATGTGCCTCCTCCATAAATTACACTAAAAAGAAGGAACATAAGGAAATCAACAAGAGCGACCGCACCAAAAATGTAGCTAATCAAAATAGAAACTCTAAATGCGTGAGCGTTAGTTTTGTAATGCTCTGATAGCTCAGCTTCGTCATAACCTTTTTTAATCTTGATAACTTCCCCAATCTTAATTAATAAACATAATAGTAAGAACGCCACTAAAATCATTGGTGGCTTTCCTGGTAAAAGGAAGAAGAAAAAAGTAGTAGGAAGAATCGTTCCTTGATAGATGAAATACTTAATAAGTATTCCTCCGATTTCATATAAAAGAGGAAAAATAGTAAATAATCTAAAGATTATAATCTTCTTTCCTTGGAAGAACTTCTTAGGAGTATAGTTAATAAAGAAATAAATAAGTGAACATAAAAGTAAATCTACGAAGATGTTCAAGGCAAATCCAGTATCACCTGAGCCCATTAACGCAACAGCAGCAAGTTGAGTAGTTGCATAAAACGGGGCAGTTGGAATAACTGCGCGAACTAAACCATAGATGTAATGGCCGATGATAAAATTACCAAGCGCATACATTAAAACGACCATTCCACCATAGAATAGAAGTAATCTTTTTAAGTTGTCTCTATTTTGCAAAATATAAGCAAAATTAGCGACTAAAAATAAAGGAAGAGGAAGACTTGAGAAAAAGTTAAAGAAATTATAGGCAGGAAATAAAAGCGCCTCACTTCCTTGAGTAAGCCTCATATTCATTTTTAAAATTACTGCGATTTGAGTGAACACCATAAATGCCCAAGCAATAATTCTTAAATATCGATAGGACAAAGGTGGATTATATTTAATATCGTTTTCAAGTGTTCGATCACGTAATCTAATATAATTGCTCTTCTTTTTCATATTCTCTTCCTATGTTTTTTTATTATAGCAACTATGGATTTAATTTTAATTAAAATTTGCATTTTGTTTCTTCACATCAAATTTTTTCTTTGTTTACAACAAACATAAATAATAGTAGACTTTCACCATTACGGAGAAAAAATTATGAGAAAGTATCTAACTACAGCATTAACAGTTACTGTCGTAATTGGACTATCAATCCTCGGATTTGTTTTAGGAGGAGTTAACCTCACCCAAAACCAATTAGACACGATGTTAATTCTTGGAATCATATGTGGTAGCAGTGCGTTATATTGCTTTGTCGTTGGTGAAATTGCGAGAAACAATTCACAAATGGATAAATTATGGTCACTTTTACCAATCGCCTATACTTGGGTAATCGCCGCTAAAGGTGGATATTCAATTAGATTAATCATCATTGCTATTATTGTTACTCTTTGGGGAGTTAGACTCACATTTAACTTTGCAAGAAAAGGTGCTTATAGCATTAGATTCTGGGAAGGTGAAGAAGATTACCGTTGGTCTGTTTTAAGAAAGAGCAAATATTTATCCAATCGTTTTGCTTGGGCTACATTTGATCTATTCTTTATTTCAATTTATCAAAACGGTCTAGTTCTTTGTATTTGTTTACCTGCTCTCGCAGTAATGGAATCAACAAAAGCATTTGGTAGCGTATTTGACATTATCGCAGTCGTTTTAGCCTTACTCCTATTAGTAATTGAAACGGTCGCCGATGAACAACAATGGAAATTCCATCAAACAAAAAAAGCTCTTTTAAATGAAGGCAAGACATTAGAAGAACTCCCAGAACCATATTCAAAAGGATTTAACACCACTGGTTTATGGGGATATGCTAGACATCCAAACTATTTAGGTGAGCAAGGTATTTGGCTTGCTTTATATCTATTTGTGATTGGCGCTGGAGTTGGTACATATTACGTCTTTAACTGGACGATGTTTGGACCACTATTCCTCGTCTTCCTCTTCTTAGGCAGTTCTGCTTTTGGAGAAGGAGTATCAAATTCTAAATATCCAGAATATAAATATTATTTGGCTACTGTAAGTAAATATATTCCATTTAGAAAATATAATTACGAAAGAGCAAAAGCCAAAGTCGAAAGAGCGTAACAAAAGCAAGGCAATTGCCTTGTTTTTTTATTTCTCAGGGAAGAATTTATTTCCCATATATTTAAATGCTTTCTTAATGATTAAATAAATTGGATAAGAAGTAATTACCCAAGCGAGCAAGAACATTCCTTGCTCTAAGTTCATCGTTCTATAAAATCCTAGTTGAGCGTTATTTCCAACGTGTCCAAAGATGTATTTAAACATTAATCCAAATTTTGCGAACACTCCGTTGCCCCCTAGGCTTTCAAGCATATCGGTGCCACTTACAATAAAGAATTCAGGAGCAAGGTATAAAACGATTAGAACCACCGCTAGTGTTGAAGAATATAAGATTCTTCTAAACTTAGTAAA
>CADCFC010000029.1 GCA_902800645.1 uncultured Erysipelotrichaceae bacterium | reverse complement strand
TATGTTTATTGAAGGATTAAACACCTCTCTTGAACAAGATATTGGTCAAAGTGGAATTGAAAAGATGTTTACACAAAGTAACTTCTTCTTAAATGAATCCAATAACGAAAGACTAAAATCTGTTATCACCAAGATGCAAAATGGCCAAAAAACCAAAGTAGCGTATATGGGTGGTAGTATTACTGTTGGCGAAAACGCTACAATAAAAGATGAGAAGAATCATAAAGAAGGATATGCTTATTATTCATATCAATGGCTTAAACGCACTTATGATGTTAATAACCAATCCGAATATATTAATGGTTCTATTTCTGGTACCGGTAGTGAAATCGGTATCGTTAGAGCTCAAGAAGATGTTTTGAAACATAATCCAGATTTAATCTTTATTGAATTTGCTGCGAATAACGGAACAACAGAATTCTATAAACAAACTTATGAATCTCTAGTTCGTAAATGCATGGCTTTAGATAGCCATCCTGCAATTGTTCTCTTATTCTCTTGCACTAGTTACACTCTTAACGGAGCGTGGAAATATATGGCGGAAGTTGGTAATCACTATTTTTTACCAATGTTCTCCTTCGATAAAGCGATGAGAGAAGTCTGTACACCATATAACAACAAAAACGTTAAAGGACAAGATTTGATTTGGGATGCATTCTCTGATGATGGAACCCATCCAAATGATAATGGCCATAAGTTATACGCAAAATGCTTATGCTACTTCATGAGAAACTTAATTAATAGAGACACTGATGAACCCGCTACTATTCCTTCTTCACCAAGTAAAGCAGGAATGGATAAATATGATGATTTGGTTTACTGCAATAATACTAATAGTGATTCTTTAGTCACTTCTTTAGGTAGTTTTGTTAAAGCCAATACTTCTACTCCATCAACATCTCAACAAACTGATGTTACTGCTTTCCAAAACGGATGGAAGAAGACTGATACTGAAACCAATAATGAAATGGTGATTGAAGTTAACGCTAAGAACTTTATCATCATTTACGAAGCAGGCAACCCAAGTGTCAGTGGTGATCCAACAGGAAACATTGTTGTTACTTACACCAATAAAAATGATGCTGCTGATACTGGTACATTAACTTGGGATGTTAGTAAGACATGTAAGCAAAATAATGACTCTGATATCACTGAAATCAATGCAAATGGTAATGGATGGCAAAATCCTGTTGCTATTTTAGTCTTTGATAAGGCTAATGCGTCAGATTATATAATTACTATTAAAATGGAAACCACTAGTGGCATTTGTACCATTATGGCGTTTGGTTATTCAGCATAAAGGATATTTTATGGCCTGCACTATTTATGACATTGCAAAAAAATGTAATTGCTCTACTACAACAGTGAGTAAGGTATTTAATAATACTGGTAAGATTTCTAGTGAAAAAAGAGAAGAAATTTTAAAGGCTGCAAAAGAGCTAGGATATGTCAGAATGCATTCTGCAATTTCTTTAGCGAGCAGTAGCCGTTCATCTCATTTAATTGGAGTTGTTCTTCATATTAACGATGAGAAATCGATTACTCACGAGTTGTTCTCGGAAATCATTAACTCAATCAGGATTGAAGTTGAAAAAGATGGATATGATATCTGCTTCTTAAGAAACCTTAAGGATGTCGATCATATTACATATAGTCAACTAGTTAATTCTCGTGGAATTGATGGATTAGTGATTCTATCTATGAACACCAAAACTAAAAAGTTTAACGAGCTAATGAATACTGATATTCCAAAAGTATCATTTGATTTACTTAATAGTAAATATTATGTGACTTCCGATAGCAAAGAAGGCGTTAGCAAGATGGTGGACTATCTAGTTAAACTTGGACACCGAAGAATCTGCTATGTCTGCCCTGATTCAGCCGGTATTGCAAAAATCAGATTTGATGGCTTTGTTGAGGGATTAAGAAGAAATAACATTCCTTTTGATTCACGTATGGTCATATCTGCACCATATTATTCAAGTGGATCAAGTAAGATCGCTACTGATAAGGCTTTAGCGAGTGGAATTAATCCAACAGTTATCATGTATCCTGATGATTACACCGCAATTAGTGCAATTCCATACCTAAGATCACTCGGATATAAAGTACCTGGAGATATCTCTATTACCGGATTTGATGGAGTGGAATTATCACAAGTGATGAGGCCAAGCATCGTTACTGTTAAACAAAATACAAAATCTATTGGTGAAGCTTTAGCGAAACTATTACTTAACCAATTAAATAAAGTTGAAGACTTTGAAAAGGAAATTACTGTTCCTGTTGAAGTGTTCGAAGGTGAATCTGTTAAAGATATCAATTAGGAGGATATTTTATGAGATTTAAGAAATTATTATTAATCCCTGCTCTTCTAGGTTTAGGTCTAGGAGGATTGACTGGATGTGGAAATAAGCAAGGGCCTGCCGAATTCACTATTTGGACATTCTCAAGCGAAATGGGAAAATTAGTAAGAAAATATTATTCCAATCACATCGTTGATGTTCAAAATAAACAAAAAGTAACCGCGGTTCAAGATGACTTTGAGGCTTATTTAAAAAACGGTAAAACCTTACCAGACGTTTTATGTTTAGAAGCCGCTGTTGTTGCGGATTATCGCCAAAAAACATATGATGAGAATCCTTTATTACCATTAGAAAATTTAGGTGATTTAAGCGATATGTATTCCTACACTAAAGATGTTGTTACTACTCCAGATAATCACATTATTGGTTTATCTTGGCAAGCGACACCAGGCGGATTCTTCTATCGCAGTGATTTAGCGAAAGAAAAACTCAATATCAACTCTCCCGAAGAAATGGAAACCACTTATTTAAGTAGTTGGCAAGGATATCTTAATCTCGCTCAAAAATGTAAAGAAGCAAGAATTATGGTCACTTCAAGTACTACCGACCCAATTAAAGCTTTCTTATCTGAAAGAGATAATCCTTGGGTGGTTGATAATGTCTTACAAATGGAAACCTCGATGTTTGGCGGCGGCACAGAAGAATATAACTGCTTTGATGTTATAAGAGCGTTACACCAAAATAACTATTCTCATCAAACAACTGAAAGAGAAAGCGATTATTGGTCAGATATGAATGGGAACCTTGTCCTTGGTTATTTCTGTTCTTCATGGGGTTTATCATTCGATTTAATGACACACGCGACAAGAACATCAGGAAAATGGAATATGTGTAAAGCTCCAACTAACTATTTTAAAGGTGGAACTTGGCTCGCAGTTCCTAAAAACGCTCCTCATAAACAAGCTGCTCTTGAATTCGTTAAATATGTCACCACTAATAAAACATTTTTAGAACAACGTTGTATTGAAACTGGTGACTTTATGAATAGTTCCTCCACAATGGCAAAACTTAAAGATACCGATTTATCTAAATCTGAATTTGGTATTTTCTTAGGCGGACAAACTAACCATATCGAAAAGCTTTGGGAAGTTGCTCAATCTATTAATGGCAATCTTATTTCTCCTTATGATGCGATTATCGATGGTCATTTCACTAGTGCTTGTGGTGATTTCGCGATGGTTGGTTATACCGGCCAAGGAGTCGATCCTTATAAAGACGATCCAACCTTAATGGAAAATGCGAGAAATAATTATAAGGCTAATTTCTTAGTCGCAGTAAATAAATCTTATCCAACAGTCATTCCTCCAGCTATTTAATTTATGTTTAAGAGTAAGAGAGTTCGTAATCCAAACGAGAGATTAAATAAATGGGCGTACATCTTTATCGCCCCATTTATTCTTGCTTTTTTATTCTTTTCTTTATATCCAATGATTTCTTCAATTGGGTATTCGTTCACTAACGAAAATGAGTCATTCTATGAAAACTTTACAACCTTTTCTAACTATGAAATTATCTTTCATGACGTGAACTTTTGGCATTCGTTTTTGAATACATTCATTATCTTTACAATGAACTTTATTCCGCAGATTGTAGCGGCCCTTTTCTTTGCAATTTTATTTACTAACAAAAGAATCAGAATGAAGGGAGTTGGATTCTTTAAATTTATCTATTTCCTTCCAAATATCTTAACCGCTACAACAGTTGTTATTATCTTCTCATTCATGTTTCAAAGAGGACATGCAATATATAACGAAGAGATGCAACTAGTGGGATATGCTGGTGGCCCATTTACTGAACTTCTTAAAGCTTTAGGAATGAACTTCATGGTCAATCCTTTATATGATACTTGGGCTGTAAGAATGGTTATTGCCTTTATCTTATTCTGGATGTGGTTTGGTAATTCCATGATTGTTTATATCACTGGTATTAACGGTATTTCTCAAGAAGTATTTGAAGCCGCAGATGTTGATGGAGCGTCGCAATGGCAGGTGTTTTTAAATATCACGCTTCCAATTCTTAAACCAATCATGATTTATTCATTAATCACCTCAATTATTGGCGGACTTCAAATGTTTGATATTCCTTATCTAATGAGAGGTCAACAACTCGATCCATCCACTCCAATATTTGCAGGTACATCTTCTACTGATACAATCGCTATTTATATCTTTGAAAAGATGAAGGTTGCTCCTCATGATTACGGTATTGCTGGGGCGGCATCAGTTGTTTTATTCATCTTCTCTTTATCTTTATCAGTAGCGATGTATTTCGTGATGTTTAAAGAAAAGAATTATGAGAAGCGCATATGGAGGAGGATTAAAAAGTATGAGCAAATTTAATTCCTCTTTAGGCGTTCGTAAACCTCAACTCACAGCGGTTAATATTATTAGTAAAATCTTTTTATACGCGATTTGTATTTTAGTCGCGATTATGTGTATTATCCCAATCGTTTCTTTAGTTCTTTCAGTTACGAGATCTTCAGCGGAAATCGATGCTGGATTTAAACTTGAAATTGGAAATCATTTCTTTGAAAACATAACTGGATTAATTAAACATCTTCAAGATCCTGATGAAGGTGGATATTCAATTGCTAGATCATTCCTTAACTCGGTTATTATTTCTGTTTCTAGCACCACAATTTGTATATATTTCAGCGCGCTTACTGCTTACGCTTGTCACGTTTATGATTTTAAAGGAAAGGCATTTTTTGAAAAATTCATTCTCTTTTTAATCATCATTCCTGGTCAACTCGGTGCAGTCGGATTTTATACGATGGCCTTAAAACTTGATTGGATGGATACTTATATTCCTTTCATTTTCCCTGCCATCGCCTCTCCTTCTACAGTCTTCTTTATGAGACAGTATTTAAAGGCTAATTTCTCAAGAGAATATGTAGACGCAGCAAGAATGGATGGTGCAAATGAATTTGTTACCTTCAACACGATTTGTTTACCATTTATTAAATCAGCGATTGCCACTATGGCGTTATTTGGAGTCATCTCTAGCTGGAATAACTTCATGGGCCCAATGACTTTCTTAACTAAACCTGAATTATTTACACTTCCTCAAATCGTCAGTTATATGACTACTGATGCTTATATAGAAACTGGTCCATATTATATGGGTATATTAATTACCGCATTACCAATGCTCGTTATTTATTTCTTCTTGAGCAAAGTGATTATGAAAGGCGTATCGACAGGAGGATTAAAATAGATGAAAAATAAATTCCTATCCTTATTTGCAATTATTTTATTAACAACTTCTTGTTCTCAAGGAACACCTACTAGAAGAAGTGATATGTTACTTAAAGACGTTTATAGCGGATTTTTTACTATAGGCGCAGCAGTTAATGAACAAAACATTCCTTTAGAAGAAGATGTTGAAGATGATGGACTTTATAATCACTTCAATTCTATGACTTTAGAAAACGATATGAAGTGGTCTAAATTACATCCAAACGAAAATAACTATACCTTTGAGACCGCTGATAAATATGTCTCTTTCGCTAAAAGCCACAACATGGGAATTAGAGGTCACGCTTTAGTGTGGTATCGCGCTCTTCCTGGCTATATGAAATCAATCACTAATGCGACTGAATTATATGAACAAGAAAAGAAACATATTTATGATGTCGTTGAACACTTTGGCGATTCAGTTTATTGCTGGGATGTCGTTAACGAAGTTATTAGTGATGCAGAAGATGAAGATTTAACCGATGATAATATTTATCGTCAAGATGATGTTTGGTATAAATTAACCGGTAAAAATTTTATTTTAAAAGCCTTCCAATACGCGGATGAAAAACTTACCGCATTGGGAATTAGAGATAAAGTTAAACTTTACTATAACGATTACGATAACACTAAACCTGCTAAACTTGCTAAAACTAAAGAAATGCTTAAATGGTTATTTGAAAGCAACTGTCCAATCGATGGAATTGGACTTCAATGCCATTACCATATGGGTAGCTTTGTAGAAAGCGAACTAGAAACTGCAATCAATGATTATTACAATTTAGGAAAAGAATATAATCATCCTTTCGATGTTCAAATCACTGAATTTGATGTCGATATTTATAATGAAGATCCTTCCGCTCCTCAAGTTGAATCTTATGTTGATGGGGCGCCTAAAAAAGTATTGGATGCTCAAGCGACAATATATGATCACGCTTTTAAAGTATTTAGAAGAAATAGTAGCAAGATTAGTAATGTTACTTTCTGGGGAATTAGAGATAACGTTACCTATATGAATGACCCAGTGGAATTCTTTGGTCACGCAGGACCTAACTTCCCATACATATTTGATATATTTGGCGAAAAGAAACCTAGTTTCTACGTCATTAGTGATTACGAGGATTAAGATTATGGAAAAGAATAAAGTATTTATCTTGTTATCCTCATTAATGCTTGTAGCATGTTCTTCTAACACTCAAACACCTTCAAAAGCGTATGATCCATATGCTGACCGTTATGGAGAAGATGCAGGTATTATTCAAAACACTTATACAGGTGATAAAAAAGATTTCTATTTAGATGGATTCTATGGATCTGATGCCGGTGGAGTTATCACTACAATTCGTGAAGATAATGATGTCTATCACATTTTATATGACAAATCGACAAGTACTAATTACGCTAATGTAGCAACAACTGTAATTGGTCGATTATCCGATTTTACTTATTTAAATATTCATGCAAAAGGTAACTTAGGACAACCAATATCTATTAGAGCGTGGTATGACGATAATGATAACTATCAAAGTAATATCTTTGGTGTTGATAACTATATTAGTCTTCGCGGCGAATATAAAACCTATTCCTTAAAAGTTAAAAAGACATATCAAACATATATGGATTTACTTTGTGGAGTAGCGATCTATCCTGAAATCGGTCAAGCGAGTAATGGTGAATTCTATTTTGATAAAGTGTGGTTTTCAACTACTCTTCCAGAAAACGCTGAATGGGCTAACCCAAAAGTCGATAGCGGTGGAGAAAGTATTGTTGTTAATGATTGGGAAACATTCTCATGGACAAACTATAACTTATTTCCACTTGGTCCAAATGAGACCGGTCTTAAATATGTTAAAGCCGCTGAATGGGGAAATGTCCAATATAAATTTAGTGAGGATGATGAAAGAGAAATCTTTGAGAATAACAAAAACTCAGTTAAGTTCTCATTTAAAGACAATGTCGATATCTTAAATCGTAAATCTATCTCTGCTATTACCTTCAAACTTGTTGGAGATAAGATTGGTGAAGGTGTTACACCAGAAGGATATGAATATAACATCTATCAAGAGTATGTGATGTATCACTATATCGCTCGTACTGATTACGATTCTCATGTCGATGAACAAGGATATGTTAATTTAACTATTCCATTAACTGCCGCTTTAGTAAGCATCGGTGATTTACATAAGGACGGTTATTATTTCTCAATGCTTATTGAAAGCGATCCTGGTTTTTTAAGCGAATACCAATTCACCCCTAGTGGAGATATGTCATTTAAGCGCATTACATTTATTGATAGTGGAGAAGAAATTGATCCATATTCTCAAGGCGCTGGTGAATACCAATATGTATTAAGCGATAAAGATGGTGTTGAAAAGAATGTTAGTTACACTAATATGCCAAGTAATACATTCTGGCCAAGAGTGGAACGTTTAGTGCTTAATTCTAATAAAAACAGCACCATTGAAGTGCTTCTAAGAAATAATAGTGACCACGTTATTAAGATTGGCGCTCACGCTGGTTTAATTGATGGAGTTAGAAGCGACGCTAAAAACAATAACTTCTTCCCACTTTGGAGTTATGGAGAAAGAAACGATGATGGATATTTTACTGATGGACAAAACTTCTTTATCCCTGGCGGAGAAGAATTAACAATTACAATGTCAGTTAATTATTCACAAGCAAAAGAAAACGACAAGATTGAAGTCATTCAATTTTTGATTGATAACTGCTGGAATAACGATGATGAAGTTGATTATCCAGATTATCCAAAGATTAGAAGCGGTAACCTTGATTTTGTTTCAGTAACAGTTAGTTAATTTATATGAAATACGGATACTTTGATAAGACAAATAAAGAATACGTTATAACTAGTTATGACACTCCTTTACCTTGGATTAATTATTTAAGTAATGGGGAACTCATTTCTTTGATTTCTAATCATGGTGGTGGTTATACATTTTTTAAAGACGCAAAATATCGTCGATTAACAAGATTTACATATAATTCACCAAGTAGAGATAATGGAGGAAGAATGTTTTATCTTAAGGATGAAAAAGATACATTCTCACCTTGCTATTATCCTAGTAGAACGTCACTAGATAGTTATGAATGTCATGTTGGACTAAATTATCAAAGATTTGTATCTACTAAAAACGATGTTTCAATGGATTTGTTATGTTTTATTCCACTTAACTATAATGTTGAGATAAATAAATTAGTCATAAGAAATAATTCCAATAAAGAAAAGAAATTATCCTTATTTGGTGGTGTGGAGTTTTGTTTATGGAACGCTCTTGATGATATGACTAATTTCCAAAGAAATTTTTCTACTGGTGAAGTAGAAGTTTTACAACAAGTGATTATTCATAAAACTGAATATCGAGAAAGAAGAAATCATTTTTCTTATTTTGCTACTAACGTTTTACCAAAAGCCTATCAAACTGATCGTGATACCTTTTTAGGAGTTAATAGAGATTATATAAATCCTATCGAGGTAGAGAATAATAAATTAACTAATAAAGTTGCTTCTGGCTGGTCGCCTATTGCTTTCTTTCAAAGCGATTTGGTTTTAAAACCAGGCGAAGAGAAGACTATTATTTATCTTCTTGGATACGAAGAAAACAAAGAAGATGAGAAATTTGATAAAGATGGCTTAGTAAATAAAACTAATGCTTTGAAAACGATTAACTATCTATTTGATGTTAATAACGTTGATAAGGAATTTAAAAAAATCAATGAGCATTGGGAAGAGCTCCTATCCCATTATCATATTGAGAGTGGTGATGACAAACTCGATAACATGGTTAATGTTTGGCATCAATATCAATGTATGACAACTTACCAATTATCTCGAAGTGCATCTTATTATGAATCCGGTATCGGTAGAGGAATGGGCTTTAGAGATTCTTGCCAAGACTTATTAGGATTCGTACATTTAGATGGAAGTACATATCATCAATATCAACCTTTAGATAAAAAAGGTAACGCGGATATTGGAGATGGGTTTAACGATGATCCTCTTTGGCTAATCGCTGCAACTTATTCCTATTTAGCGGAAACTAATGATTACTCAATATTAAGCGAAGCAATTCCTTTTGATAGAGAAGATAAAGGAACATTATTAGAACATTTAACCGCTGCTTATAATTACACCTTATCTCATCTTGGTCCACATGGACTTCCTTTAATTGGACATGCAGATTGGAATGACTGTTTAAATTTAAATTGTTTTTCAACTAATCCAAATGATTCATTTCAATGTTATCAAGGGAAAGATACAGGAATAGCGGAATCCGTTTTTATCGCCGCGATGTTTGTTAAATACGGACAAGAATACGCTTCTATTCTTAATAACCTTAAGTTAGATAATTCAAGTGTTTTGGCTAACGTTAATAAGATGAAAGAAGCGATATATAAATACGGCTATGATACCGATCATTTCTTAAGAGCGTATGACGCTTTTGGCAATAAAGTTGGATCATACGAAAACAAAGAAGGTCAAATTTATATCGAACCACAAGGATTCGCTGTTATGGCGGGTTTAGGTTTAGAAAATGGATTAGCAGCTAAAGCACTTAATACAGTTTATGAAAGATTAAATACAAAATATGGTATTTGTTTATTGACTCCTTGTTACTCCTCTTATCATTTAGAACTAGGAGAAGTTTCTTCCTATCCAAAAGGATATAAGGAGAATGGCGGAATATTCTGCCATAATAACCCCTGGGTTATCATTGCGGAATGTATTAATAATAACGGAGATAGAGCGTTTCAATATTATAAACAAATAACCCCAACTTATATTGAAGATATTTCCGATGTCCATAAGACTGAACCTTATGTTTATTCTCAAATGATTGGTGGGAAAGAAGCGGTCAATTTTGGGGAAGCAAAGAATTCTTGGTTAACTGGTACCGCAGCTTGGTCATTTGTGTCTGTTAGTGAATATCTTCTTGGAATTAGACCAACTTTAGAAGGATTATTAATCGAACCAAAAATTAAAATTGAAAGTCCTATTAAAGTTACTCGTAAATATCTAAATCATGTAATTCATATTGAACTTACAAAAAACGAAAAGAAATTAATTAAAAAAGAAGATGTTTTGTCTTCTCTAGGAGACATATATGTCAACATTTAAGAATATTAATTATAGAAACGATGAGCGTTCTCCTCTTATTGAGATTAGTAAACTAACGAATTTAAAAGTGGATGACGCGATTGTTATTGATCGTAAAAATAACCAATATCTTGGTTTAGTTAATTATTTATATCACCATCCTTTATTAAGCTATTTAATGCAGGATGAAGTCTTTTCTAATTATGTTAGAGGATTAAAAAAGACTCTCATCATTGATTATAAGAAATTAGATTGTTTACCTCTTGATGTTCAAAAGGCTATTAAAAAAGGCGCAAGAGCTTTTAAGAATTATGGTGGATATCTTAATGAAAACGGCGAACATGTTATCGATTTATTTTCACCAACGATTGGCCCACATTATGGAGTAAATCTTCTTTTAGGAAATAGAGAGAATTTATCCGAGCCATTATTAACCACTCCTAAATCTGTTGTTGATGAATTTGGTGGTGGCTCTTTTAGAGGTCCTGCCGCTCAACAAGTATTAGCGACTAAGTGGGATATGGATCCTAAAGAAAATGGTAATCCATTTAATAGACAATTTTATGTTTTAGAAAACGGAAAACAAATTTTCTATTCTCATGACATTCATAATAATGTTAAAAAAGCGACTTGTGTTCATAAGGTTAATCAATCAGAGATTACCTATTTCACTAAAGATGGTTTAAAGATTAATAGAATCATTTACTTAAGAAAACAACATAAAGAAGAAGAACCAATTGCCTTAGAAAGACAAGTCGTAGAGATCTCTAACTTATCTAATAAAGATAGAAACTTAAAAATCGTGTTTACTGGAATGTTTGGCAGTGCGAATCCGGGTTGCCAAATGGTGGATGTGATTTATCAAACTGTCATTAATCAAACTGGATTATTAGTTAAAGATAATAAGAATGTCGCTATTTATCCTGATTATTATCCTAAATATGCGAAAGAATATATTCGTTTCTTTTCTTTAGATGATAATGGATTCGATAATTACTCATATGACTTAAATACATTCTTAGGAAATGGAGATATATCTCATCCTCAAAACCTTAATTTCTTAGGAAATGAATTAAGAGTCAAAGGCCCCTCATTTTTTGCGGTTGATAAAACTTTTACTATTAAAGGAAATGATACTTATAGGATAGTTACTTCTACTGGTTTAGTAGTTGGAGAAAACGATTTTGAAAAATCGGTTGATTCCATTCTTTCTTGCAATTATTTAAAAGAGTTAGAAGAAAACGAGAATGATTTTGTTAATTATTCTTCATATTTACAGGTCCATACAAGAAACAAAACATTTAATGCTTATGTAAATAGAAACCTTCCATTCCAAATTAAATATCAAACTTTTGTTTCTCGAGCGTTTTCTCAAACTCAAAAAGGCTATCGAGAAATTGGCTTTAGAGAAATTCAAGATACCTACGCTTCTATGTTTTACTTTATCCATAACGGACAAAAAGAATTGGTAAAGAAATTATTATCTAAATGGATTGTTAATGTATATCGTTTTGGTTACGTTAATCATAATTTCTTCTTTGTTGGTAAGGAACCTGGAATGTGTAGCGATGATGGCTTATGGTTAATAGAAGCCATATACCGATATATAAAACTCACTAACGATTATGATTTCTTAAATGAAGAATTCTCTATCGCAGATGATAAAAATGAAAAGAGATCTTTGTGGGATACATTAAAAGCAATTATTACTTATTCTAGCAAGATATCTGTTGGTAAACATTACATTCCTCTTCTTGATAAAGCAGATTGGAATGACTGTTTAAAGATTGATGATGATTGTTTAGATGGCCCAACTAAAGAAAAACTATATTACACACAATTGAAAGAAAAGAATCAATCCTTCGGGGCAAGGTTTGAGAGCGACCTATCTGAAAGTGTGATGAATGGATTCTTACTTGTTATTGCATTAAAAGAAATGATTGAATTAGCGTCTACCTTTGATAAGGGTTATAAAAAAGAATTGGCTGCTACTAAAGATAACTTAGTTAAATCACTTAAAGAGAACGCCTATATAAATGGATACTACGCTAGAGTGTTAATTAATAAACCTGGCAAATATAAATATGTCGGTTCTCTTAAAGATGGATTATCCATCGATAAGAATATTGTTGGGTCATTATATTTGAATTCATTATCCTGGTCCATTCTTAGTGATGTTGCTAGTGAATATGAAATTAAATCGATGATTTCTTTGTGCGATAAATATCTTAAAACAAAAGCGGGATATAAACTTTGTACACCTCATGATTTAACTCTATGTGGATCTAAAGAAGCGGCGACCGAACAATATTTCTTGGGCGACCGTGAAAACGGTGGTGTATTTAAACATGCAACAATGATGTTTGTTCGTTCTTTATTTAAAGCGAGTAAAAAAGTAAAAGATAAAGAACTTAAAAAAACATTATTAGATGACGCGGAATATATGCTTTATCTTGTCTATCCGTTTAATGTTTTAAAAGATCCATATTTATATAAAGGCAACCCTAGATTCTGTACACAATAATGTAAACTCTTTTACAGAAGAACATGTTGGTCCAATTCTTTCAGGGACCGCAACTTGGCTTTTACTTGCCCTTCTTGAAAAATAGTTAATATTTTGTCAATTTTCATCTATTCAAAAGAAGAAAATTGACAATCAAATATTAAGAGTACTATTATAATAGTATAGTAGTAAGGTAAGCGTTTACCCTAACGTCAATTGAATTTGTTTAAAAAAGAGGTTTTTATAATGAAAAACAAGAAGCAAACGATTATTGCAACATCAACAGCTTTTTTATCATTACTTTTTATTGCTGCAAGTATTTCTAATGGGTCTTTAGTAAGACTCTTACAAAACACGAGTGCTACTAACAATCATGTTCTTCTTCTAAACTCGTCCACACAAACAGGACTGGGCAATGAATATGGGAATGGCACTTTTAATACTTTAACCCCGGATGGTAATACTGTTACTTGGTCTTATAACTATGCTAAAGCCAGTGATGGCAATCTTGTGGAACTTGGCAAGAATGATATTGGGTTTTCTCCGGCAAGCAAGTTTTGCATCGGAAATACTAGCCCAATTACTTCGATTACAAGCATTTCTATTGCGATAGGAAATAATGATCACTTACTGGTTTATGGTTCTAATGACAATTCAACTTTCTATAAACTTGATTACTTATCACAATCAAGTGCTTTAAATTATACTGGTGCTAATCAATACCATTATTTGAGATTTTCTAATGGCTATCAAGATGATACAAGCATGGTAATTAATTCTATAACTGTAAATTATGATTGTCTTAATTCTGATTTCACGGATGAATTGTCTGATATATCATCTAAAGAAGTTCTTAATGATCCTAATAATCTTTTAAGTTCTGATAGTGATGTTTTGCTTGATGGATTTCAATCTAAAAGAAGCTTGAAGATTTTAGCCCATAAAACTGAAAATACACATGATTTTTCAATCAGTCTAGGAAAGGAAATTCCTTCAAGCGAAATCGTTAGATATAATCTTCAATTTTATGTGAACACTTTAAATAATACAGATTACGATTCCGGCCATAAGTATATGAGATTTTTAATATATCCAGGTGTTGGAAGCGGAAGGAACTCTAAAAAACTTTATATTCAAACCGAAAACATAAACAATGGACTTGACTGGACTGTTGTTAATGTAGACTTTTCAACATTGACAGGAATTGAGGCAGGTGAAACGATCAACTCTTTATATATTCGTTGTGTTTATATAAAAGACTATATAAATATTGATCAAGCTAGAATCTATCTTAACGAACATTATCCTGTAATTGATGAAAATCTCTATAATACTTATGAGTCTTCGGATGCCAGTAATTCTCCAGTACATTTTGGATACGGAACCGTAAAGTCTAGTTTTGTTACATCAACTAGATCAAATTATTCATTGCAATCCAGCCGTATCACTATTGATGCTGATTATAGAATGTGGTATTACGAGAATGGTGCCGTTGATGTTGATTGTAGCGCTACCAAAGTTCAGTTTGATGTCAAAGTTATTCCTCAGGAAGGAAAAACACACGGATCTCTATCATTCGCCTATCAATATTTAGATGGTGAGAATTTACATGTCTACACGATTAGTAGTATTTTGAGCAGTTCGTTTAGTGCGACTGGTGTTACTAAGACTGATCTAGGAAATGGATTTTATAGAATCGAAATTAACTTTAAAGCCCATCACGATTCAGTAGAAGAGTCAACAAAAGCTTCTACAAACGTTGGATTTAATGTAGGCAGTTCAAGAGAAATCTACGTAGATAATTATTTTGTTTCGACAGTAATTTAATTAACGTCTTCTAATTGTTTGTTAGACAAGTTAATGTATTAAAAAAGGTCACATGAATGTGACCTTTTAATGTTAATAAACTGTTTTAGAAGTATCGTTTAGTGGAGTCTTTATCAAATAAATGAATGTTTTTATCAATAATCTGGCTGGCTTTTTTAGAAATAATATCTTCAGGTCTAACCCCAAGTTTAGCGTCTAGTTCTTTGTTATCAAGATAGAATTCTAGAGTTGCTATTCTTTCTTTAGATTCGTTAATCTTATTGTTATTAAGCTCTAGAATATCTGGAATCCTTCTTCTGAATGATGGTTTTTTGTAATTCTTATCTTCTTGTTCCTCAAACGGAATAGACAATTTATCATTTTCTGATTCCAATTTTTTAATTTCTTCATTCAATATTCCAATTTCATTATTGATTGAATCCTCAAATAACTTTAATTGGTCTTTTGATAATTTCATTTCTATTCCATTTGGAAGAATAATCTTATCTTTTTTCATAGTTACATCGACAATATTCATTGCAGGAGCACCGATAAATGTCGCTACAAAGATATTGCTTGGGTTATTGTATATTTCTTTTGGTGTACCAATTTGTTGAATATATCCATCTTTCATAACAACAATACGATCCGCCATAGTCATAGCTTCGGTTTGATCGTG
>CADCFC010000028.1 GCA_902800645.1 uncultured Erysipelotrichaceae bacterium | reverse complement strand
AAAGTTTGCCAAACTTCCGCTAAAACTTTAGCGTCGTAATCAGCACGGTGAGCGGTGTCTTCATCATATTTAACATCCATGTTTCGGCATAATGTTCCTAAATTATGTCTCTTATTTTCTGGGAAGATGTATTGAGAAATAGTTAAAGTATCCACTACTCCATTAGTGATTGGTTCTCTTCCTAAATCGATTAATGCTTGGTTTAAGAAGGCAATATCGAATGAAGCATTATGAGTAACTAAAATTGAGTCACCAATATATTCCATAATTTTATCAATTGCTTCATCAATCTTAGGACAGTCTTTAACCATCTCATCAGTAATATGAGTAATTGATTGAATCTTTTTAGGAATGCTACATCCTGGATTAATTAAAATATCGATTTGACTAACAATCGAACCACGAGAAATCTTAACAGCGCCAAATTCGATAATCTTATTATATCTAGCGCTTAATCCAGTAGTTTCAAAGTCGAATACAACGTAATCACTTTTATTTAATTCGGTTTCTTTAGGATTAAAGATATATTTTAAGGTGTCATCCACCATATAAAATTCACAACCATAAAGCATCTTGATGTCGTTCTTTTTTCCCGCTGCTTGAGCGTCAGGGAAAGCTTGAACACAGCCGTGATCAGTAATCGCCATCGCAGTATGGCCAAGTTTTTTAGCGTAGCTACAATATTCACTCATCTCGCTAATGCCGTCTTGAGTAGACATATTGCTATGAAGATGAAGTTCAACACGTTTCATCGCGGTTGCATCAGGAAGTATTTCATCAGGAGGAAGCAAATCAATATAATGAGCCTTAATTTTTAAATTATGGTCATATTCATCAACATACGCTACTCCACGAATACGAACGTTAGAATGGAGTAATTCATCAACGAGCTCATCATTGACTTGAAGATTTTGATAGATAAAGCAATTAATTGCCCCACCAAAACTATCAGCAACACCGAAATTAAGGCGCTTTCTTTCGCCTCTTTCAATTACTTCTTTTTTGAAAACTTTTCCAACAAAGTCAACGTGATCGCTTTCAACGGTGATGTCATCAATCTTATCGATGAAGTCATATTTGCCACGTCTATTAAGTCTCGCTCTTTCTCTATCTTTAAGCATGAGCTCACGATTGAGTTTCATCTTTTTAAGAAGAGCGTCTTCAATTTCTAAATTCTTTTCGCTTTGTTCTTTTTCAATCATTTCCTGAATGTCATTACGATCAGTGACTTCAATTTCTTCTTTATCTTCCGCTATTTCAACTTCTGCAATTTTATTAGCGATTTTAGCGGCTTTCTTTTTCACTTTTTCATCGACTTCAATTACTTCTTCTTCTTTTGGTTTAACTTCTTCAGTTAAATCAATAAAGTCATAAGAAATAAATGAAAGGAATGATTTAAATTCCTTGATAATGGCTTCATTACGACTTTTAAAAGATTCGTCTAGATATATAACTTTAATCGTTGATTCATCGTAAGGGACAAGTTCAATATCACTCTCTGCGCGATATATATATCTAAACCAATCTCTAAAAAGACTAATCGCATCTTCACTATTAGGTTTATTTAAATATGAGAAATGTAAGGTGTAAGGATAATCAATCGTATTTAATCCATCTAAGAATTGTCTTAATAACTCATAGTTCCAAGGGGTGTTTTTTAAAATAATCATATCAACTTGTTGATAGTTAAATCGATTACGGCCCACCATTTCAAAGTCGAGATCAAAATCATCGACGTTATCGATGTGAATATGATTTAAGAAGCTAATCATCTTTTCTTTCATATTAGAATAATCCTACGATATCTTTGATAATTATCAAAACCATTAATAAGAAGAGTAGTCCTACTCCTACTGCACTAACGATATTTTTAACTTTAGGTGGTATTTCTTTTCTAAATACACCCTCAACAAATAAGACGAGTAAATGCCAACCATCAAGTCCAGGGAAAGGAAGAAGATTAACAATACCTAAGTTAACAGAAATAATGCCCCAAAGCCTTAAATATACTCCAAAACCATTTTGTTGTAACACTTGAGTAGAGGTCACTCCAATAGCGATAATTCCTCCTACTTGTCTCCATCCGTCTTTAGTAGAAACTAGAGTCGCTAAGCCTCTAAAAATCATCGTCGCGGAATCACCAAAATCGACGAATGTTTCTTTTAAGGCAGTACCGAAGTTATTATAAACACCATCTATTTGCATAGAGATTCCTAACTCGTTAGGTAAGAAATATGTCGTTCCATCTTTAGCAAGACTTACATTATTAAGCATGTGAGAGACGCCGCGCTTTGAGTAACCGTCTTCAAAAGAAGACATATTAAAGGAAACACTACTTAAATTCACTGAGCCGTCTTATAGGACAACTATATTCTCTTTCTTCCATCGTAAATCTTGTGACTTTTTTGCCTTCACTATTATTTTTTTGATAAGCCTTACCGTTAAAAGAGACAAGACTATTATTTGGAATATATTTAATTTCTGAATCAAATACTTCTTTAGTGGTAACGCACTCAATTACGATAACTTTATCAATATTAATTTCATCGTTAGCGTTTTCAGTTAATAGGAGTTGGAATTTCGCGTTACTTCCTTCAATAACAGGGTTACCATTAAATTGACGGAAATAGCCAGAAATAGAAGCATCCACAGTTGTATCAAGAGGTATATCCATATTGATAAGATCGGATATCTCATAATCTGGATATAAAGATGGGATTAAATTTGAATAAGTTTTATTTTCATATATGACCGCATGATTTCTTAAGGAAGTATCTTTAATCGCTAAGGTCTGATAATTAAAGCCGATATAAGTTTTCATTGTGGATGCGTCGCCTAAAGTTAAGGTTGCTTCATCATCATAGAAAACAAAGACGCCCTTATCTGTATTAGAAAATTCAGCAAACACTGCCATTCCGTTTCTAACTCCAGCGTTATAAGCAATAGAATTGTCACTAATAAAGACATGACCGTATCGACCAATATAAGTAGGGAAAGCAACTTCATAAATGAAGAAGATAACTAAAGCAAGGAGAAAGTTCATAATCACTCCTGCTGCCATAATAATCGCACGTTTCCATTTAGCGATTGCAAGTAAAGAACGGCTAGGATCTACTTCAACTCCTTCAGGAACGCTTTCGCTTTCTCCATACATTGAAACATATCCTCCGAAAGGAATAGCTCTAATAGAGAAATATGTTTCTCCTTCTTTTCTTTTCTTAGAGAAGATTTTTGGACCAAAGCCTATTGAATATTCAAAGCAATATACCTTAAATATTTTAGCGGTCGCTAAGTGACCTGCTTCATGAACCATGATTAAAAGAGAAAGAAATAAAATGAAAATGAGTATATAGACAACAATCATCTTCTATTTCCCTCCTTTAAGAAATAAATATATTCGCGAGCGGAATTCATTGCTTTAAATGTTGAATCATCTAGTTCCTTCAAAGAAGGAGAAGCGATATATTTAACTTTTTTCATACAGTAATCAATCGTTTTTTCAATATCTAAGAAGCTAATTTGATCTCTTAAATAAGCATCCACCGCGACTTCGTTAGCCATATTTAAAATTGCACCGAGATTACCTTTTTTAGTTAATACTTTTTTCGCTAAAGCAATCACTGGATATCTCTCTAAAGAACATTCATGGAAGTGTAATCCTTTAAGTTCGTCTAAAGAATTAAATGTTTGAGTCGCAAAAGGTATATTTCCTTCATAAAGAGCAAACTTAATTGGATTACGCATATCAGGCTTAGAGATTTCTCCTCTCATAAGTCCGTTATTATAAATAACATATGAATGTAAATAACTTTCGTCATGAAGCATTACTCCAATTTTACTAGGAGAATAATTATATAAATATCCAGCCTCTATAATTTCAAAGCACTTATTAACCATAGTGGCGCAGTCAATAGTAATTTTTGCACCCATCTTCCAAGTTGGGTGATTTAAGGCGTCTTTTGCTTTTACATTAACTAATTCTTCGCGTTTAAGATTTCTAAAAGCTCCTCCACTCGCAGTAAGCATGAGTTTATTAACGTTCTTATCATCAACTTTTAGACATTTCCATAATGCGGAATGTTCGCTATCAATTGGATAGAGTTTACCGTGTCCTTCTTTTAATAGACCATTAATTAATTCACCACCAACAACTAAAGATTCTTTATTTGCTAGAGCGAGTTTCTTATTTGCGTTTAAGGCAGTAATAGAAGGATGAAGTCCACTATAGCCAACAAGCGCGTTGACAACCATATCGCAGTCAACTTTATTCACTAATTCATCTAATCCTTCACTTGTAAAAGTAACTTGAGGATAACGAGAAGAATAATATTTAACTTTTGTTTTATCTCTAAGATAAACGATTTTGACTTCTTTATGCTTAAGTAAAATACTTCTAATACATCGGGTGCGATAACCAACAGAAAAGCCGACAAGAGTGAAATCTTGTGGATTTTTATTAATCACATCAATCGTCTGACTGCCAATTGAGCCAGAAGCACCAAGAAGTAAAATACGGGTCATATTACACTAAAATAGTTGTCCAATCGATATTACCGTTAGCAATAGCGACCATGAAGATTGAAATAAAGATACTTGCTACAATCGAAGCAAAGAACAATGAATCGAGTCGATCAAGTACTCCTCCATGTCCTGGGATGAGATTACCATAATCTTTAATACCCCAATATCTTTTAATAGCGGAGAAAACGAAGTCTCCTAATGTAGCAAAGAATGGGATTAAGAAAGAAAGAATAACAATCAAATACCATTTTTCAATTGTGAATATAGGAAGAATTGGGTAATTACAAGCAGAGAAGATTAAACCGATCGAACTTGTTAGTACAAATGAGATAACGATACCGCCAAAAAACCCTTCCCAAGTTTTCTTTGGTGATATTCTTTCATTCATCTTGTGTTTTCCAAAGAAGACACCAACAAAATAAGCGCCGATATCAGTTAATATCGTAGAAAGGATAACGAATATTAATAATAAAGAAGTCCTTATTGTGGAATCAGGTGTAAAAGTAAACGCTTTTGGATAATCAGGAATAATTCCCTTAAAGGCGTTAATTGGATAGAAACGCAAATAGAATAAACATTGGAAGCCTAATCCTAAAACAATTGCCATCGTCATTAAAAATGAAGCATCAACGACTGAGAAATCTTTATAGATAACCGTTAACCAGAAAAGGAGGAAAAAACCGATAACAACCATAATGATAGGTAGAGTTAAACCGGCTTGGAAATAAATATCAACCTTAGTGATAACAATCCTTCCTCCGCTTTCACCAGCAGAAAGAATGATACCTTTAAACATCGGCCAAATAGCAATCGTTAAAACGATGATAAGATAAACGATATAGATGACGAAAGATCTTCTTCCAGCGCATCCTAAAATCTCATAGCAAGCAATCGCTAAGACAATAGTCATGAGGAAGAAATAAATCCAATCCCCTAAAACAATTGCTGGAACAAAAAGCACAGCCATGACGATTGCAGAAATAACACGAGTAAACATACTCTTTTTAGCGGAGTCGCTTAATTCGTTTGGGGTTAATTCACGAGCGAGCAAAGTGTCTTTATTTTTCTTGATCATTAATCGTTCCAAACCTCCTGTTCCTCGAATAATATTCATCAATACATTTTCTAAATTCTTCTTTTGTAAAATCTGGCCAAGGTGTAAGCGGGAAAATGAATTCCGCATAAGCTAATTGCCAAGGAAGATAATTACTTGTTCTAAGTTCACCACTAGTTCTAATTAATAAATCGACTGGGGGTAAATCCTTCGTATATAAATAAGTTTCAAATAATTCTTCAGTTAATTCTTCTGGTTCTCTTTTACCTTCTTTAACGTCTTTAGCGAATAATGTCGCGGCTCTAACAATTTCCGCCTTGCCACCATAATTTAAGCAGATATTGAAACAGAAATTCTTACAGTCTTTAGTTCTATTTATCGCATCGTTAATCGTAGCTTGTGTTTTCTTTGGTAGTCGAGATATATCGCCACTCACAATTACTCTAGAACCGTCTTTGATAATTCGATTAATCTCTTTTTTGAAGAAGATGTCTAAATAATTAAATAAATGTCTAATTTCATCTTTTGGTCGATTCCAGTTTTCAGTAGAGAAGGCATATAAAGACATCGCATAGATATTTTGTGCTAGACACTCTTCATAAATATCAATAATGCGGTCACAACCTGCCTTATGTCCTAAATGACGAGGAAGGCCTCTACGCTTCGCCCATCTACCATTACCGTCCATAATGAAGGCGACATGTTTAAGTTTGTAATCTCTTTTTTCCATAGTACTTGACTCTAGTATATAACAAAAGCGCGCCTAAGCGCACTTGTTAATGTAATTTTTTTCTTTTAAGAAAGGGAGTTATTAAGCTAACTAATTAGATAGCCATAATTTCTTTTTCTTTTTCCGCTAAGATGACATCGATATCTTTAACCGCATCATCAGTCACTTTTTGGATATCTTCTTGAGCTCTTTTCAAGAGATCTTCAGAATAAGAATCATCGATTTTTAAAACATCCATATAGTCTCTTCTAATGTTACGGACAGCAACTTTTGCGTCTTCAGCATATTTATGAGCTTGTTTAACGATATCTCTACGACGTTCTTCAGTTAAAGCAGGGATAATCAAACGAACACATACACCTTCATTAATTGGATTAAGTCCTAAGTCAGAAGCATTAATCGCACTAACGATATTTTTAACATCGTTCTTATCGTATGGCTTGATTAATAATTGGCGAGGTTCAGGAACTGAAATAGAAGAAATTTGATTAATTGGAGTAGGACTACCATAATAATCAACTTCAATTCCGTTAAGCATTGCTGGGCTAGCTCTACCAGTTCTTAAAGTAGATAAAGTGACTCGATAGCTTTCAATACTTTTAGTCATCTTTTCTTTAGCTTCTAAAGCGTAAGCATCCATAATTTATCTCTCCTTTTTACAGATGGTTCCAACGTTTTTACCTTCAGCGGCAAGTTGGAAGTTTTCAATATTTTGCATTGAGAAGACTAAAATCTCAATGTTGGTTTTTTCGATTAATTCAATCGCGGATTGATCCATGATTTGAATATTCATGTCTCTCATTTCCTTATAGGTGATTTCTGGATAGAAGACCGCATCTTTATGAATGGTTGGGTCTTTATCATAGACACCTTTAACACCGTTTTTTGCCATTAAGATCGCATCACAATTAGTTTCAATTGCTCTTAATGTCGCTGCGGTATCAGTGGTGAAAAATGGTTTACCAGTTCCACCAGCAAGGAAACATATTTTTCCTTGAGATAAGTCTTCTTTTACTTTATCAGCATCATAAGCAATTGTCACTTCTTTAATTTCAGGAATTGCACTATAAACGACAGAAGGAACACCCATCTTCTTTAAGGCGCTACTCATCGCAACCGCATTAATTACTGTGCCAAGCATCCCCATATAATCAGCAGGAACGCGTTCAATTCCAATCTTTTCAGCGACTTTTCCTCTCCAAATATTTCCTGCTCCAATAACGATTGCAACTTCTAAACCATCATCGTGAAGAATTTTAATTTTTTCACAAATTGAGTTAAGCGATTCGACGTCGATAATGTTATCAGAACTCTTAATTCCGAGAGCTTCTCCGCTTAATTTTAATAGGACACGTTTATACATAGACTCATCTCCTTATTTAGAAAAAAGAAACACAAAAGTGTTTCTCTTTGATTTATTTTGCTTGGCTCATGACTTCAGCAGCGAAGTCATCTTTTCTCTTTTCAATACCTTCACCAACTTGGTAACGGACAAAGCTTAAAACCTTGACGCCTTTTTCATTTAAGAATTGGCCGACAGTTTTGCTATCATCCATTAAGAATGGTTGAGCTTCAAGAGTCATTTCCGCAAAGTATTTATTGATTTTGCCTTCGAGAATTTTCTCTAAGACTGGAAGAGGCTTATTAGCGAGTTTTTCATCGTTTTTAGCAGCTTCCTTTTGAACTGATAATTCATGTTCTCTAACATCGCTAGGAACATCATTAACAGTTAAATATTGAGGGTTATTAGCCGCAATATGCATTGCGATTTGTTTTGCTAATTCATCGTCTCCACCAGTTAAGGAAACAACAACCGCAATTTTACCACCCATGTGGATATAAGAACCGATAACGTTATTTTCTTGAGGAACAATAACAAATCTTCTTAAATCGAATTTTTCACCCATCTTAACGGTGGCGTCTGCAAATAATTCAGTAGTGAGAGCTTTAGCAGCTTCAACATCTTTGCAGTCATTTTTAAGAATAACGTTTGCAATTTCAGTGACGAATTCGCGGAATGCATCACCTTTAGCAACGAAGTCAGTTTCACAGTTAACTTCTAAGATAACAGTCTTGCCACATTTTGGACATCTAACCGCTAAAGCGAGACCTTCAGCAGCAATTCTATCAGCTTTCTTAGCAGCCTTTGCTAAGCCTTTTTCTCTAAGCCAATCGCCAGCCTTGTCTAAATCGCAGTCATTAGCGAGAAGGGCGCCTTTGCAGTCCATAAGTCCTGCACCGGTACGATCACGGAGAACTTTGATTAAATCAATTAAACTTTCGGCCATATTATTTTGCTTCCTCTTCTTTAGCTGCTTCTTTCTTAGCAGGAGCCTTTTTAGCTTTTGGGGCAGCTGGTTTTTCAGCTTTCTTCTCTTCAGCTAATTCTTTTTCTTCTTTTGCAACTGCAGCAGCTTTATCATGGGAAGCATTCTTAAGAGCTTGTTCTCTTTCATAAGCTTCTTGTCTTGCTGCTCTTTCAGCACGGATCTTTGCTAATTTTTCAGCATTTTCTTTATCTGTTTGTTTGATGACTTCTTTCATGGTGATATCTTCGCCTTCATCTTTTGTATAAGCGACGACTGGGATTCCACCTTTACTTTCAACGATTGCATCAGCAATAACCGCAAGGATTAAGCTAACACTTCTAATTGCATCATCGTTAGCTGGAATAACGTAGTCAACGAGATCTGGGTTACTATTGGTGTCAATAATACCGAAGATTGGGACTCCGAGTTTTCTAGCTTCTGCAACAGCGTTATGTTCGATGTTTGGATCGATGACAAAGATTGCGTTAGGAACCTTTCTCATCTCTTTGATACCTTCTAAGTTTTTAGAAAGTTTTTCTTTTTCTTTTCTTAATTGAGCAGCTTCAACTTTTGGTAATAAGTCGAGTTCGCCTTCTTCTTCTCTTCTTTCGAGTTCTTTTAAGAATCTGATACGACCTTGGATGGTCTTGAAGTTGGTGAGTGTACCACCTAACCAACGGTTGGTGATATAGAAGCTACCAGAACGTAAAGCTTCAGCTTCCACTGCTTCTTTACATTGTTTCTTTGTACCGACAAAGAGAACTTTACCACCATTATCAACGATTTCTTTCATTGCTTTATAGGCGGTGATAATTAAGTCTACAGTCTTTTGTAAATCAATGATGTAGACACCGTTACGAGCACCATAGATGTATTTCTTCATCTTTGGGTTCCAACGTCTTGTTTGATGACCAAAGTGTGCACCAGCTTCTAAAAGCTTTTTCATGGTGATAATTGGTGCATCAGGATCATGCATAACTGCTTCCATTGGGTTAGCAGCACTTTCGTTAACTTCTTCGTTAACAACTTTTGTTTCTTCGCTCATTTGAGCCTCCTTATGTTTTTGCCTCCACCGCTTCTAACAACCAGCCCCTAATATTTTATATTAGGACAATGGGGTTGAATCCACGATGTGTGTAGTCTCTATAATCATAGAGCGTGTTAATCATACCAAAAGTAGATTGTCTAAGACAAGCAAAAAAATATATTTATATTTATTTTGTTATTTTTTATGCGCTCTAGGATGAGAATGGTTATAGCTTTCCTTCATCTTTTCTTCGCTTACATGAGTGTATACCTGAGTGGTATTTAAGCTTTCATGTCCGAGAAGTTCCTGAATAATGCGAAGGTCTGCTCCGTTTTCTAATAGATGAGTGGCAAAACTATGCCGTAGTATATGTGGATGAAGTCCGACAAATGTTCCGGTCTTTTGCTCTATTGAATCAAGAATATATTCGAGTCCTCTCGTTGTTAATTTGTGACCGTTGTCATTTAAAAACAATGCATTCTTTTCTTTGTCTAATGGATCATTATTTCTACTAGCAAGATCACTTCTTAAAAGCGATAAATATCTCTCAATGTCATTTTTGCATTCATCACTAATGGGGACTACTCTTTGCTTTCTTCCTTTTCCATCAACTTTAATTAATCTTTGTTTTAAGGAAACACTTTGTAAAGTTAATCCCACTAATTCACTCGCTCTTATTCCTGTGAAATATAAGGTTGATAAAATCGCTTGATCACGAGGCTCTAATTCATCAGTTCTCTTCTTATTTCTTTCGATGATTTCTCTAACTTGCTCTTTATAAAGAGCGTGAGGAAATTTCTTCTCTGCTTTTGGAGAAGAAACCAAAGCAAAAGGATTATCCTTTACATACCCAACTCTAGTTAAATAAGTATAGAAAAGTTTTAATGAACACACTCTTCTTTTACAACTTCTTTTACCAATTCCAGAATTGAGCTCTTTAGTTAAGAAATTACGAATCACCACCTGATCAACATCTTCCATGTCAATTCCTTCTTCGAAAAGAAAAGTAAAGAATTTACCGATATCGTTAGAATAGCTACTAACAGTGCGAGGCGAGTAATTTCTTTCGTAAGATAAGTAATCTAAAAACTCTTTTGTTGGTTTATTCATCTATCAAATATGATAACAAAAAAAGACATCAGTTGTGTCTTCTTTTGCTAATCTTTTCCATATGATTACATTCTGGATAATTAGTGCAGCCGAGGAAATAACCATATTTACCTCTCTTCTTGATTAAGTTTCCAGTTTCACATTCAGGACACTTCTTCACAAATTGGCTCTCACTAATTCGAATATCGTTTTTCTCTTTAACAGTGTAATTACATTTTGGAAACCCACTACAGGCGACAAAAACTTTTCCTTTAGAATCTTTTCTTTCCACTAATGGCTTACCACATATTGGGCAATTTTCACCAGTATAAACTACTTCCTTTTTCTCTTTTTGCACATAGTTACATTTTGGGTAATTAGAGCAACCAACAAATTTGCCGTTTTTGCCCTCTTTATAAATTAAAGGAGCACCACATTTTGGGCAGAGTTCACCAGTAGGGACAACTTCGTCAACATACATAATTTTATAGGCATTATCAATCTCTTTAGTAAATTCTTTATAGAATTTTGAAAGAATCTTTTTTGCAGACTCGTCGCCTTCAGAGATAGTATCGAGTTTACTTTCCATATCAGCAGTATATTTAGCGTCCACTATTTCTGGAAAATATTTCTCGAGCACATGCGCGGTTTTCTTTCCTTGATCAGTGACAGTTAAAATACCTTTTTCCTCAACGACATATTTTCTTTTCTTCAAAGTAGAAATAGTTGAAGCATAAGTTGATGGTCGACCGATTCCAACTTCTTCCATGAGTTTAACAATCTTAGCCTCTGAATATCTAGAAGGTGGGGTTGTAAATTTTTGCTCAGCGCTACAAGAAGCAACTTTGAAAGATTCTCCAACATCAAAAGAAGGGAGTTCTTTGTATCTTTTGATATCATCTTCTTCTTTATAGATGATTTCATAACCTTCAAAAATTGTTCTTACAAATTCGCTTTTAAAAATAACACCATTAACATCAAATGTAACCGTTAACACTTCTTCTTTTTTACCTTTAAGTAAGGAAGCGATAGTACGATTATAAATTAGTTTATAAAGATTATATTGTTCTGGAGAAAGATATTGACGAATAGATTCAGGAGTGCGGTGATTAGAAGTAGGTCTAATCGCTTCATGAGCGTCCTGAGTTAATTCTGTCGCTTTAAATAGTTTTGGTTTCCCTAAATATTCTTTTCCATAGGTTTCACTAATGAACGCATTAGCACGAGCGAGGAAAACTGGACTTAATCTAGTCGAGTCGGTTCTCATATAGGTAATTAAACCAACGTGCTCTCCATTAACTTGAATACCTTCATACAAGGATTGGGCCACTCTTTGAGTTTTATCAGTTTTAAATTTAAGTCTAGAGAAAGCTTCTTGTTGAAGAGTGGAAGTCGTAAAAGGAGGTTTACTGTCA
>CADCFC010000027.1 GCA_902800645.1 uncultured Erysipelotrichaceae bacterium | reverse complement strand
GGATCCGACGAGGATCGAACTCGCTACCTCCTCCATGCCATGGAGGCGCTCTCCCAGGTGAGCTACGGACCCAGCGCTATATATAATATAAAAGTAGATTACTTTATTCAATAAGTTTTAGAAAAAAGTTCCCTGCTAAGCAAGGAACCATTTCTACTACAATTCTCTTAGAAATCTACTTTTTCTAATCTCTTAGAGGAAATCTTATAGACTAAGTAATGTATTAAAACATATAACACTAAAGCACCTGCTAAGAATATTAACTGATATATAACTCCCGCGTAACTAAGTCCCCATTTATAAGCACCAAATCCAGGAATTAATGGGAACACTACTGTAAATAAGAAGATATAGACGACAAATCCAATAATCGTAAAGAGAGTGGACATCACAATTGATTTTCCCTTTTTATAATAAATTGGGAAGAAGATTAAATCAGCGATTGCAAATCCAATAATCCCTGCTTGAATATGTGCAATAGCAGGATATAAGCAACTAATAATAGCGATATAAGTAAATTGGATAATTGCAACTGTAAATATTCTTGCTTTAACGATATCTTTCTTTCTCACAGGTAATAAAGTTGTATAGAGTAAATCGTTACTTTGTTGTCCTTTGTTCGCTCCTAAGAAAAGAATTGGATAAGCAGTCATAATATAAATGAAGCCTACCGCGAGTGGGTAACTAGGAATTAAGGTCATTAGTGGGAAAAGAAAAACAAATAGATAAATAATTGGATGCATTGCAAGTTTAAATTCTTTATAAAGTAAAGCCTTCATTGTTATCTCTCCTTTCAACAAAGATCATGATTTGTTCTAAATCAGGTTCTTTTGTTTCAATCTTATTCTTCTTAAATAGTTCTTTCTTACTAGACTCAATTAATCCTTCAATATGATCATCCATTTCTTTATAAGAAATATATTCATTAAGTAATTCTTTATTCTTTGTTTTATCATTAACGAATAAATATGAATTAATGAAGTCTTTCTTTTCTCCAGTAAATATCATTTCACCATTATGAATATAAGTAATATTAGTTGCACATTTATCTAAATCACTAGTGATATGGGTGGAGAATAGTATCGCTCTTTCTCCGTTTTTAACGATTTCTCTAAACATATCAAGAACTTCATCTCTACTAACGGGATCAAGTCCACTAGTTGGTTCATCTAAGATTAATAATTCTGCGTTATGAGATAACGCTAACGCTACAGAGAACTTAACTTTCATACCACTAGAAAGTTCTTCAAGTTTCTTATTAGGATCTAAATTAAATAATTTAGAGACTTGGTTAAATTTCTCCACGCTAAAATCTTTATAAAATCTACTAGTAACATCCATCACTTCTTTAACTTTACGGTTAGGGTGATAATTAAGCTCACTAAGAGCAAAACCAATTCTTTGTTTGTTCTCAAGTTCAAATTGGTTCATATCTTTATCAAAAGCGAATACTTTACCACTATCATAGTGGACGAGATTCATAATGCTTTTTAATGTAGTAGTTTTACCAGCACCATTTCTTCCAATAAAACCCATAATCTCCCCTGGCTTAACAGAGAAAGAAATGTCTTTTAAATCAAAAGAGGGATAGTGTTTACATACTTTTTCTAATCTAAGTGCTTCTTTCATTTGGTTTCTCCATTCATCATGTCATATAAATCATCAGCTTTTAAAATAGCGATACCTCTAGTTTTATCACCAAGCACCATTAAAGAGTCACCTTCTTTGATATCAAACATATCACGTGCCTCTTTAGGAATAGTGATTTGACCTTTAGGTCCTACTTTTACACTGACAATGAATTTATCCTTATTGTCCATTCTTACTTTTCTTACCTTTCTTACTTATGATATGACTTATGATAATCCTTTTCAACACTTTTAAGAAAAAAGAACCACAAAGGTTCTAATTTCATAATATTTACATTATTAAATGACGTTAATAGTCAATAAGCAATTTGTAACAGGGTTAAAAACTTAGTATTAGACATTTACTATGCGCTTACGGTACGTATTAAAATTGAAATCGAATAATTCTTTGTAGATTTATCATGGTCTATTGTGTTTCTGTTTAATAAAGTCATCGGATTAAGAGCGCCACTGTCTCCTGTAAAACCTAGTGTAAATTTTCCTTTGCTAGCAGCAATCAAACAAGACACCTTTCCTCTTGTGTAATTCTCTTGAATTTCTAAGTTTGCACTAAAAAATATATCAATGTCTAATAGATGGGGAATCTTTTCTTGAGTGTAACCTTTAATTTCTTTTGTTGAATCACAATCGAAATCATCAATTGTTAGTTGATTAGTTAGAGCTTTTTCAAAGAAAAGAGATGGCTTGATTTTAGTTTTTACTCAGGTCAAATGTAAGAAGTTTCCTTCATAAAATCTCAAAATATATCTTTTCCTATTCTTAAAATCTTTAGATTCAATTATAAAATCCTTACCGAGCAATTTTTTTTCGGCAGCTTTATGCAATAGTGAGCGACAAGATTCTTTATAGTTTTCCATGGTACAAAAAAAGGCGTTTTAAGGTGCGCCACCACTAAGCGAATGGGTTTAAGGTCTCCATTCCGACTAAGCGGAGGGTATATTTTCCATATCCCTATCCATCTTCATAGTACAAAATAAAACCCTATTTTTCAATAGGGAATTAATTCAATGGCGCGCTCGGAGCGATTTGAACGTTCGACTTCCACCTTAGGAGGGTGACACTCTATCCAGCTGAGTTACGAGCGCATAATAAGGCTAATCCTTATCATATCCTCTCGGATTATTCTTTTGCCATCTCCAAGAATCACGGCAAGCATCAACAATATCAAGTTTTGCTTTCCATTTCATTTCTTTATAGGCTTTTGAAGCGTCTGCGTAGTTTTCATCAACATCGCCAGGACGTCTTTCTTTGATCTCATAAGGAATCGTTAAGTCATTAGCCTTTTCAAAAGCTTTAACTAAATCTAACACTGATGTGCCTTTACCAGTACCTAAGTTATAAATAACTAATCCTGGTTTTTCTTCAAGTTTCTTTAAGGCTGCTAAGTGACCCATAGCAAGGTCCACTACGTGAATATAGTCTCTAACACCAGTTCCGTCATGTGTCTTATAGTCATTACCATAAACATTTAAGAATGGTCTTTTACCAACAGCTACTTGAGTAATATATGGCATTAAATTATTTGGAATACCTTGTGGGTCTTCTCCAATTAATCCGCTTTCATGAGCGCCGATTGGATTGAAATATCTTAAAATAGCAATATTCGCGTCTTTATGTTCTTTCGCGTAATCCTTTAAAAGATATTCAATATCTAATTTAGTTTGTCCATATGGATTAGTGCATCCACCAACTTTTGGGACGTGATCAGGAACTCCGTAAACAGTCGCACTACTAGAGAAAACGATATTATGAACACCAAATTCAGTCATGAGTTTGAGTAAAACCTTACTAGAACCAATGTTGTTATCGATATATAATTGTGGCTTTTGAACTGATTCTGCAACGCTCTTAAGACCTGCAAAGTGAATGATGTCGGTAATGTTCTCTTTTTTGAAGAGTTCTCTCATCTTAACTTCATTACAGCAATCGATTTCATAAAATCTTGGTCTTTTATGAGTGATTTGATAAATACGATTTAAAACTTCTGGTTTTGAATTACAGTAATTATCAACGATAACAACGTCATAATCCTTTTTGAGTAATTCCACTACTGTATGGCTTCCGATATATCCGGTTCCACCTGTTACTAATATTGCCATTTTTATCTCCTCTTTAATTCATTTAGAATTAGTTTATTTACTAAGGAAGGATTAGCCTAATCTCGCTAAGTAGTTTCTCATCATTCATTTGAGACATATTGTTCTCTAAGATGATTTCTTTAGCGGTGTGACCACTAATAGTCATTTTAGCAAAAACCTCACGAGCTTGTTTATTACTAATCTCATTTTTCTCAATAAATGAAATAAGTTCACATAAATTTAAAGCACTAACCTTAGATTCTTTTATATTTATATCCTCTTTATTTAAATAAGAGAAAACATCTTGAATAACCCAATTGGCGAGTGATTTAGGATTAACACCTGTTTTTATCCCTTCATCAAAGAAATCAGAGATCTCCTTACTGCTCACCAATAAATTTGCGTCATATTCATTTAAACCATAAGAAAGGTATCTGTTATGTTTAGAAGACGCTAATTCTGGCATATCTTCAATTGCTTTTTTAATAAACGCTTCACTCAATCTAATAGGAACAATATTTGGATCAGTGAAATATTTATAATCAACATCATCAACTTTGACACGCATTAAGACGGTTTCTTGCCTATTTTCGTCAAATCTTCTTGTTTCTTGTTTAAGCTTTTTGCCATCAAGTAAGAGTGATTTTTGTCTATCTATTTCAAAGTCGATAGCTTTTTGAATATTAGAAAATGAATTGAGGTTTTTAATCTCAACTTTAGTGCCTAATTTATTGCTTCCTTTTTCTCTTAATGAGACATTAACATCACACCTTAATGATCCGTTTTCCATCTTCCCATCAGAAACATCTAAGAAAGTTAAAATAGAACGAACTTCCTCAACAAATTTTTGAGCCTCAAGTCCACTACTTATTTCTGGTAAAGACACAATTTCGAGTAGAGGAATACCAGAACGGTTATAGTCTAATAAAGAATAATCAGCTTCATGGATTTGTTTACAAGTATCTTCTTCAATGTGAAGTCTTTCGATACCTATTTTTTTCTCAAAAATATTTGATTTGAGGGTTAAATACCCATCTTTACCTATTGGTCTAAAATATTGAGTTAATTGATAACCTTTTGGAAGGTCACTATAGAAATAATTTTTGCGGTCAAAGACTAACAAGTCATCGATTTTCATATTTAAAGCATGGCACACTCTTATCGCATAAATAATCGCTTCTTTATTTACAGTTGGTAAGGCGCCAGGAAAAGCTATATCAAGAGGCGCAACATTACTATTTGGTCGATCGCCAAAACTAACGGGGGCAGACGAAAACATCTTAGACTTAGTTTTAAGTTGAGCATGTATTTCAATTCCAATAACTGGTTCAAAATCCATTATTCATTCTCCTTCACTAAGTTCATTAGTCCTGTATGCTTTTCTAAAATTGAAGCAACGTTCAGTAATTCACTATCAAAATGCGGTTTTGCAGTAAAATTACCGCCAAAAGGCATGTTATTTTCAAATCCAATAGGAATTGTGATAGATGGATTACCACCAAAATTTGCGAACGCTAGATAATTATCTGCAACATTAACATCGCCATTAAATCTAGGATTATAACCTTTAAATAATGGAGCGGTTGTCGGGCTTGCTGGACAATAAATAAAATCATATTTTTCAAAGACTTTATTAAAAGAATCAACAATTAATCTGCGACATTTCTGCGCTCTTACAAATAATTCTTCTCTATGTGTTTTAGATAATGACAAACTACCAATAATAAAACGTCTTTTAATAAGAGGTGAGAAGCATTTAGTTCTAGTATTTATCATTACTTCTTCAAAACTATTACCTTCACATCTACTACCAAATTTTAAACCATCTAAATTAGCGTTATTGCTGGTGGCCTCTGATGAACTAATAATAAAATATGTAGGATATATCGCCTTAAGTATTTTTTCATCTATAGAAACAATATCCACTATTGCGCCTTCAACTCTTAATTGATCTAAAGTTTTATTAAAACACTCTATAGTTTTGGGGCTACAACAATCTAAAACTTCTTTAATAACTGCGATTCTTTTGCCTTTAATTGATTTAGATAAATCTTTTGTGTAATCAATAACATCTTCATAACCACTAGAGAAATCTTTATTGTCGTGTCCTGCTAAAACATTTAGTAAATATGCTGAATCAAAAACATTTCTAGTAAAATAAGCAACGTGGTCTAAAGAAGAGGCGAATTGGAACATTCCATATCTAGAAATTCTTCCCCATGTTGGTTTAAATCCCACTAAGCCGCTATAAGAGGCAGGTTTTCTAACTGAGTCACCTGTGTCACTACCAATTCCAATAGGAGTTAAGCCACTACTAACAGCAGCGGCGCTACCACAGCTAGAGCCACCAATAATATGTTTTCTCCTTTTATCCCAAGGGTTATAGGTCATTCCTTTTCTACCTGAAGTACCACTACCACCCATTGCGAGTTCATCCATAGTAGTTTTTCCAATAATTATTGCGCCTGCATTTTTTAATCTAGTAACTACTTCTGCATCAAAACAAGGAATATAGTCGCTTAACATATTGCTGCTAGCGGTTGTTGGAATACTTTTTGTAGAAAAACAATCCTTAATAACAATTGGAACGCCATATAGAAGACTATTCTTCTTGCTGGAATCTAATTTATTAACAGCATCAATTGCTTCCTTGTTACAAATGTATTCAAAGGCGTTATTATTATCCTTTCCTACGTAAGAAAGCCCTTCTTTTACTAAATCAAGTGGGGTGACTTCATTACGCAAAATAGCGTCATGAATCTCTTTTAACGGCTTAGATAAATAACGCATATTACTTAATCACCCTAGGAAGTTTGATTTGACTTCCTTTAACATCTTTAGCGTTTCTAATAACTTCTTCAGTAGATAAAACATCTTTAACTTCATCTTCTCTTAAATAAGTAAATGTTTGTTCAAAAGGAAAAGACATTGGAGAGACATCATCTACTCCTTCAATATCACTAATAAGATTCATTTGTTCAATGATTAAATCAAATTCTGAAACAAGACGATCATATTCTTCTTCAGACATATCAAACATTAATCTATTAGCGGCTAGTTTTAATGTTTTTTTATCTACTTTGTTCATTTATTATTATTTAATTAACGAAAGGAATTCGGCTTCATCTAGCACTTTAATTCCTAATGCCTGTGCTTTATCTAATTTACTACCAGCTTCAACTCCTGCAATAACACAGTCTGTGGCTTTAGAAACCGAACCAGTCACTTTAGCACCGACATCTTCTAGTAGTTGAGTAGCTTCTTTTCTTCCCATACTGCTTAATGTTCCAGTTAAAACAACTGTCTTACCAGAGAAATATGAATTAGCGGCTTTTGAAGTGCTACCTAAATATTTGAAATTTACTCCTCTTTCTTTGAGGTCGTTAATTAATTTAATGTTTTCTTCTTTAGAGAACCATTCCACTAACGATTTAGATAATACTGGTCCAACATCAGGAATCTCTAAAAGTTCCTCTTCACTAACCGCCCCAAGAGAATCAATATCTCCATAAATACGAGATAACGTTTTCGCGGTTTTTGCTCCAACTTCTTTAATACCTAAGCCAAACAAAACCTTCTCTAAAGAATTCTCTTTGCTCTTCTCAATTGCAGCTAATAAATTATCGATTGATTTATCCTTCCATCCATCAAGAGAAATAATATCTTCTCTAAATCTAGAAAGGTCGTAAATATCGGTAATTGATTTAATAAATCCTTGGTTAAAGAATTGCTCAGCAACTTTTTCTCCTAGTCCTTCAATATCCATCGCATCTCTACTTGAGAAATGAATAATTTGCTCAATACGTTTTGCTTCACAATATGGATTTAAGCAGAAATGCATCGCGTCTACTCTAGTTAATGGAGATCCACAAACAGGACACTTATCAATCATCTTAAATTCACTTTCCGTGCCACTTCTGCGTTCTTTTACAACTCTAACAACTTCTGGAATGACATCTCCAGCTTTTCTAATAACAACATAATCACCTATTTTTAAACCTTTTGTAACGATGAAATCTTCATTATGTAATGTTGCTCTTTGAACAAGACTTCCCGCCACTCTAACAGGCTCTAAAACCGCATTAGGAGTAATCTTACCTGTACGACCGACAGTAAAAATAATATCAGTCAATTTTGTAATTACTTCTTCTGGTGGAAATTTATACGCAATGGCCCATCTAGGGGTTTTTGAAGTATAACCAAGTTTATCATACATATCCATGTCATCAACTTTGATAACAATGCCATCAATATCGTAGGCAAGTGAAGGCCTTTTTTCTGTATATTCGTTGATATAATCAATGACTTCATCAATGCCATTACATATTCTTCTTTCAGGATTAGTTTTGAATCCTAACTCATCGGCTTTTTTAAGAGCATCAGAGTGATATCTAATGCCAAAATCTTTTGCATTAACAAAATAGTACCAGAAAGCATCCAAACCTCTACTTGCAGCAATTGCACTATCGAGTTGACGAATACTACCAGCGGCAGCGTTTCTAGCATTAGCAAAAAGTGGTTCTCCTAAGGCTTCTTTTTCTTTATTTAATCTTTCAAGAGATTTCTTAGGCATAAACACTTCACCACGAATTTCAAGTTCTTCGTTTTCATTAATATGACTTGGGACTGATTTAATGGTAATAACGTTACTTGTAACATCTTCTCCAACAGTGCCATCTCCTCTAGTCGCCGCATACACTAAGTTATTTCTATAAACTAATGAAATACCTAATCCATCGATTTTCATCTCTGCCATGTATCTCACTTTATCGACATGAAGAACATCTCTAATTTTTCTATCAAAATCTCTTAAGTCTTCTTCATTAAAAGCATTAGCTAATGAAAGCATCATTCTTTTATGAGTGATCTTTTGGAATTCATCTTGGACTTGTCCACCTACTCTTTGAGTTGGTGAGAGTGGGCTTTTAAGTTCAGGATGAGCGGTCTCTAAAGCGATTAATTCTTGCATTAAGCGATCGTATTCAGCGTCGCTAACAGAAGGATTATCGAGAACATAATATTCATAGTTATATTTTTCGAGTAATGATGTAATTTCTTCTACTCTTGCTTTAGGATCCATATTATTTTTTCTCCTTACTTAACATTTTATGTGAACCGAGAAGTGTTTTTTCTCCTTCGGTAGCAAAGTTAACGACAATAATGCCATCACCTTCTAAAGAAGTAACAACACCTCTTCCAAATTTTTGATGGATAGCAATATCCCCAACTTTCCATTCTTCTTCATTACTTTGAGGTTCTTGAGAGAAGGGTTCTATGGAAGGTCCGTCATCAAAATCAATCGTATCGTTATCTCTAACGTCATCAAAACTATAACGATATTTAGATTGCTGATTGTTATTTCTATTATAGAAAGATGATCTTCTATCAGTTGGTCTTCCCGCTAAAGAATTACCACTTTCAGCAATAAACATAGATTCGCTTAATTCACTTTTAACAACATAACTAAAGCCATGAGAATAAGTAAGATATAGCCTTTCTTTAGCTCTAGTAAAAGCAACATACGCTAATCGACGTTCTTCTTCAATTGCGCTATACCCACCTTCAGTCATTGCTCGGTTAGATGGAAAAACACCTTGATTGAGTTTAACAACAAATACGATTGGATATTCAAGACCTTTAGCGGTGTGAACAGTCATTAAAGTAACTTTTTCGCCTTCAACCATATCATCTTGAGCGCTAACTAAAGCGACATTTTGTAAATATTCATCGAAAGTTGCGTCTGGATTAGATTTTAGATAGTGTCTTAAATCTTCAAATAAAGACTTAACGTTTTCTAATCTCTCTTCTCCATCTTCATCAACTTTAAGATAATCGTAATATCCAATATCTGAAATCATATCCTCTAATAATTTAGAGAATGTTTCTTCATCTTTATTAATTTCATCTCTTGTATGATTGATTCTTTGAATTAAATTTCTTAATGTGACTATTGCTTTAGTTGGACATTCATCACTCGCATAATCCTCACAAACATATTCATACATTGATTCATTGTGCTCTAAAGCGCATTGCTTAATTTTTGTAATTGCAACATCTCCGATTCCACGTCTAGGAGTGTTAATAATTCTTTCAAAAGAAATGTCATCTTTTATGTTATTGATAAGTCTAAAATACGCAAGAACGTCTTTAATTTCCGCTCTTTGGTAGAATTTCATGCCCCCATAAATAACATATGGGATACGCTTAGCCATTAACGCTTTTTCAAATTCAAGAGTGACGTAGTTACTTCTATATAAAATAGCGATATCTGATAATTTATAATGTTGTGTCTCATGCAAAAGTTTAATTTCTCTTGCAACGTATTCAGCTTCACCTAGACTACTATCCGCGCATCTAACTACAACTTCATGTCCTTTAAGGTTTTGAGTATATAAATCTTTAGGTACACGCATCTTGTTATGAGAGATGAGTTTATTAGCGCTATCGAGGATGTTTTGAGTACTACGATAATTTCTATCAAGAATGATGGTTCTAACGTTACCAAACCTCTTATCTAAATCTAGAATGATGCCTTGATTAGCGCCTCTCCATGTATAAATAGTTTGATCAGGATCACCAACAACATAGAGAGTACTTGTTGGTTTAAGTAATAATCTAATCATCTTATCTTCTGTATCATTAGTGTCTTGAAATTCATCAATTAAGATATGGTCGATACGATCTTGCCATTTTGCTCTTATCATTGGGAATGACTCTAATATTTGATTAGTTCTTAAAAGAAGGTCATCAAAATCTAAGGCATATTGTCTATCTTTTTTCGCCTCATATTCTTCATAAAACTCTAAACATACCTTCTCATCTTCAAATCTTTCATGAGTAATAGTTATATCTCCAGGATATTTTTCATGAAGTTTTTGATTGCCAATATAGTTCACTGTTTTTTTAACAATAGGATCGCCTTTACGATATCCATGGTCCACAGCGATATCCTTAATGATTTTAAGCTGATCTTCTTCATCTAAAATGGTGAAGTTAGAAGGATAATTAATTTTATGAATCTCTTGCCTTAAAAAATAAGCAGCAAAAGAGTGGAATGTTTTAATTGTTAAATCCTTTTCGGCTTCAGGAACGATAGAGATAACCCTATTTTTCATTTCGTTAGCAACTTTATTAGTAAACGTAATCGCTAAAATCTTCCAAGGTCTGACATTAAGTTCAGAAATTAAATAGGAAATTCGGTATGTTAAAACCCTGGTCTTGCCACTGCCAGCCCCTGCAATTACTCTTGTATATTGACTAGAGGATTCAACGGCCTCTAATTGACGTTCATTTAAGGATTTAACTAATTCAGAATATTGCATAGCAATATACTAACACAGCAAAACGCCCTTATCAATTATATACTTTCAGTTTTTATAATTGATGAATTCGAGGATACTATTAACTCCAGCAAAGTAATTAGAAACCGCCCATTTTTTTATCTCTACTAAAAAGGGCGTACCAAAAATATGGAAGTCTTCAATCTTATTAATACCTATTAGATTTGTTTTGCTTCCAAAAACTGTATCTTCATTGACTTCTGAGAAATAAGTAGTCACTTTTTCGCCAAGATAAAACGTGATCATTTCTTGTTTGATCTCAGCGCAGTGACCGCAAGTCTTACTATAGAAATAGACTAAATATTCAGCTTCATCTTGTTTAAAAACATCACTCCATTTACATAAACGGGTAACATCATCGTAATCATATTGCTTAACTGTTATATTTTGTGGTTTGTTACAACTACTTATAAATAAAAATATGGAAAAGAATAACACTATCTTTTTCATTTGCCCTCCTATATATAGATAGGGTGATTTTCACTAAAATTTAAAAAAATAATTAATTTTGTTATCATTGTTGTATGACTTTCTTAAAGAAAAGAGAAACACCAGTTCAAAATATTGCCTATATCGCAATCATGGCGGCTATTAATGTCGTCTTTGTTTTGATTTCTAGTGCTTTACCAATTCTATTTATCTTATTGGTGTTCATTCTTCCTTTAACAAGTGTGATTGTTACCTTGTACTGCAAAAAGCTTTATGTACCAATCTACGCGGTTACCACTCTTGCCTTATGTTTTGGAGTAAGCGCAGGCTTCTCTATTTTTGATACATTTATATATGTACTCCCATCTTTGATAACAGGCATTTTATTCGGATTAATGATTGAGAAAAATGTTCCATCAATTTATATGATTGTAGGTATTTCAGTAGTCCAATATCTATTAACTTCATTAACCTTCTTATTTATCAATAACGTTATTACACAAGTTAATTTCTTTAATTCAATTTATAACATGATTGGACTATCCAACTTCCAATTTAAGGGAGTTTTGACAGATATTTTCACTTATTTAATTGCAGAAATCCAAGTTGTCCTTACTTACATTGTAATTAAGTATGGACTAAAAAGAGTGGGAGATGAAATTAACCTAGATATTAAATATAGATTTATCCTTTATATCGCTTTAATAATCGATGGAATAATCATGACTTTGTCTCATTTCTACTTTCCAAATTATTCAGTTTTAATAACCTTAATTGCGTTACCTATTGCGATATATTTACTTATCGATCTTCTATTAAAAAAGAATGTTGCAATATATTCTTCATTAGGATTTTTAGTGATTATGTTCTCATTCATATTTGCTTTACTTTACCCTTATGTGCACGCTCCGAATCACCTCTCGCTCATATACATATTTTTTATAGGCGTTACAATAATCGATACTTTGTTCAATTATTGTTTTAAAGCTAAAGCAAAAAATATAGAATAATTAATTGAAATGGGAAACTTTTTTAAAAACTTAGGAAAAGGGATTGGCTATTTCTTTGCCTTTCCAGGATTAATTATCGCAATCGCTTTATACGCTGTTGTGGGGATTTTTGTTTTTATCTTCCAATTCTTTAAATTAATTTTCCTTTTCTTTACCGGAAGAACGTTATCTAGTGATCTCCCAGAAGATATTGAACTTAAAAATCTTCAAAATAAACCTGTTGAAGAAGAAAAAGAACAAGACAATCAGTTATCTTTATATCCAAGCGATTCAATAGTCTATAGCAGCGACTATTCTTCTCCTATCGTTGAAGAAAAGAATGAAGAACCCACACAAGAAGTCGTTCCTTTAGACGTGCTTGATAATAACGAATACGACAATAAGGAAGGAGGAGAAAACTAATTATGTTTATACCAACATTAGTGAGTCTATCAGATAATGATAAACGCTTAATCTTCTCTGCTTTACTTATCGTAATCATACTTTTAGTAGTCATTGCTCTACTTGGTTATGTCTTAGTGAGAGTAATGAAATGGCAATCTAAAAAGATGGATACCTTAATCCACGATGTAGTTGTTAATAAAATCATCACTGATAGAAAACATCTAATTAGATATGGAAGAGTTAAAAACTGGGCGCTTTTCTTTAAGCAAGCTTATATTCCAATTTTAATCGCTATTGTTGGATTAATTATTGTTATCATTCATAACGCTGTTTATAACTATTGGTCATATAATCCATTTTCTACATATGATGGATTCGGAACACTATTCTGGACATGGAAATTCTCTGGCAACTTTACTGGAACAGATTACGATTTAGTTAGATTCCAAGTAATTGTTTTAGACAATACTCCACATATGGTCGCTAGTGCGTGGGCAGGATATATTGCTGGACCTTGCTTTGTAATAGGTGGAGCGTGGTATATTGTCGCTGTTTCTTCTTTACTCGCTAGAACTGTCTTATTATACAAACGATCAAAAGAAATATTTGAAAAAAGCCTCGCTGGATATAACCAAAGCGAAGCTGATAATAAAACTGAAGAAGTTAGTAGTGATAACACTACAACCAACTAATTTCTCGCAATAAATATTATTTGTAAAATAATATAAATAAATAAAGCAACATTAAGAATAGCTAAAACGATGCAGGTGCGGTATCTCGCAACTGCTTTTCTTTTAGCTTTTTCAATTCTAAGTGCTTCTTTATTGTCCATAATTAATATTTAATTGAATTGCTTGTACGTGGATAAGGTTGAACATCACGAATATTTTGCATACCAGTAATGTACATAAGTAAGCGGTCAAAACCAATACCAAATCCAGAGTGGACACATCCACCATATCTACGAGTGTCTAAATACCATTCTAGACCTTCGGTAATTCCCATTTCATCCATCTTGGCTTTAAGAACATCATATCTTTCTTCTCTTTGAGAGCCACCAACGAGTTCACCAACTGCAGGAACGAGTAGATCACACGCTGCAACTGTTTTTTGATCTGGATTAACTTTCATATAGAAAGCTTTGATTTCTCTTGGGTAATCAATTAAGAATAGAGGTCCATTAACTATCTTTTCAGTAAGATATCTTTCATGTTCGGACTGTAAATCCATACCCCATTCAATATTACTATTTTCGAATTTAACACCGTCTTTAACAGCTTTCTTAAGTAATTCAATACCTTCGGTATATGTCATTCTCTTGAAATCACTATTTAAGACGTGATCTAAACGTTCTA
>CADCFC010000026.1 GCA_902800645.1 uncultured Erysipelotrichaceae bacterium | reverse complement strand
ATAACAATATGGCTTTTAACTTAGACGAACGTATTCAAAAACAAATTAAAAATACAGTTTTGATTATTGATGAAAATGTTGACGATCAAGAATTTTTAATAAGTGCTTTGGAAAAGACGAATTACACATTTATTCGTTCTGATGATACAAAGAAGGGATATAAGCTTCTAATAGAGAATAAGAATATTGTATCTTTGGTTATTTTAGATATATCTTCTAAAGACAAAGATGGCCTCAAGTTTTTAGAGTTAAAAAACTCTAATCCGGAAATTAGAGATATCCCGATTGTTATTGTTACTAAACACAAACATTTTGAGATCGAGTGTCTATCTTTAGGTGCCTCACACTTCATCGTTAAACCATTTGAATCTAAAGAAGTTATTAAAGCGAGAATAGAAACCGTTTTAGCGCTTCATAGAAAAAACATGATCATCTCTAAAACTAGAGAAGATGAATTGACTGGTTTATTGAACACTGATTTCTTTATTCTCTATGCTTCAGAGCTTCTTCGTAATGAAGAAAACTATGACATGATTGCGATTAGATTATCTAACTATTCTATTCTTTCAGAACTATATCCTCGCGATCGTTGTGGTGCACTTCTTAAAGGAATGGCAAAAGTACTTTTAAATATCGCCGCGACGATGGGTGGATTTGCCGCTAGGAGCCACGCTGATTTATTCTATTTAATTATTCCTAGTCAAGAAGAATATGACTGGATTATTCAAGATATTCGTAAAGTTATTATTACTGATGAATTAAAAGAATTAAAAACAAAAGTTAAGCTTGGAGTTTTTCAAAAGATTAATAAAAAACTGACGATTAACACTCTTATTCAAATTGCGATGAATACTTGTGTCTCTATTCTTGGAATCGAGACTGAATCTATCGCCTTTTATGATGAAATCCAACACAAACAAGAATTATATAACCAAGAGCTTATTAATGATTTTGAAGATGCGATTAAGGAAAAACAATTTGAAGTTTATCTTCAACCCAAATATAACATCACTGGTGATAAACCAGTTTTAGATCACGCTGAAGCATTAGTAAGATGGAATAGTCCTCGCTTTGGTTTTGTTAGTCCTGGTGATTTTATTCCTCTATTTGAAAGTGACGGTTTAATTGAAGAACTTGATAAATATGTCTTTGCGGAAGTCACTAAAATCCTTAAGGACTTAAAGAAAGATTTAAAGAATAAAACTCCAAACATTTCTGTTAACTTCTCTCGTGTTGATTTTTATGACCCTTTAATTTTGGATAAGTTGAAAGCCGAACTTAAGGCTAATGGAGTATCTCAACATCTCGTTAATATTGAAATTACTGAAAGTGCTTATACAAAAGACGCTGGACAACTCATCGGTAAAATTAATGAACTAAGAAGCTATGGGTTTAAGATTGAAATTGATGATTTCGGTAGTGGTTATTCTACTTTAAATATGCTTTCTGAGATTCCTTTTGATTTCTTAAAGATTGATATGGTCTTTATGAGAAACTTCCATTCTTCTAAACCTATTATTAAGGCGATTGTTGATATCGCTAGATCTCTTGGTGTTAAGGTTGTTTGCGAAGGTGTAGAGAATAGAGTGCAATATGATTATTTAAAGAAACTTAAAATAGATTATGTTCAAGGATTTTATCTCTCTCGCCCCTTACCATATTCTGGATTTAAGAAACTTTTATATAAAGAACTAGATATTAATAAATAACGAAACTAGTTTCTATAAAATCATATTTGTTGTTTTTATATTGTAGTAATTTATCTTATGCGTTAGTTTTGCTGTTTATTGAGAAACAATAATTATTATGCTTTAATAATTACAGGTGTTTTATTATGGAATTTAAATACATTATTATTCAAGCCGGTGGAAAAGGAACAAGACTAGCGCATTTAACTGCGAATAAACCAAAGGGTATTGTTCCGGTTAATAATCTCCCTATGATCTTCCACTTATTTAATAAATATAAAGATAAGAAATTCATTATTATTTGTGACTATTTACATGAAGTATTAGAGAGATATTTAAAAGTATTTTCTCCTGTTGATTATAGATGTGTAGTGGCTACCACTAAAGGGACATGCGCAGGAATGAAAGAATCGATCGCGTTAATTCCTGATAATGAACCTTTTATGATCTCTTGGAGTGACTTAATCTTTAATGATGAGTTTGATGAAAAAGTTGTTAAAGGAAATGCGATTGGAACACCTGTCGATTTTGAATGCCGCTGGTCATTTAAGGATGGACATTTTATTGAAGAGAGAAGTGTAGAACACGGTGTTGCTGGAGTCTTCTTCTTTGAAAATAAGAAAGTGATTGAAGATGTACCTGTAGAAGGTGAATTCGTTAGATATTTATCCACTAAAGAAGATGTTAAGTTCCAAGATGTTAAGCTTTTAGGTGTTAAAGAAGTTGGCACTCTTCTCGCTTATGATTCAGAACAAAAAGAAAACGTTTGTCGTCCATTCAATAAAATTGAGATTAAAGGCGATAAACTATATAAATATGGAATTACCGAACAAGGTAAAAAGATCGCTATTGATGAAATCAATTGGTATAACTACGCAAAAGATAAATTAGATAATAGATATTTACCTAAAGTATATTCCACCGATCCATTATGTATGGAACTTATTAAAGGTAAAAATGCATTTAAACTTGATCTTAATAATGAGCAAAAAAGAACGGTGTTAACTAACTGTGTTAATGGATTAAATTATTTACACAGTGTTGAAGAAGTTCCTGCTGATAAAGCTTCTATCTTTAAGTGCTATTATGAGAAGACTTGGGATAGATTGAATAAAATTGAGGAACTTGTTCCTTTTGCTAAAGATAAAGAGATAACTATTAATGGCAAGGCATTTAGAAATCCATTCTATTTAAAAGACCGTATTAAAGAAATTATCGAAAAAGAATTTATGGAAGAAGCTAAGATTGTCTTTATTGATCCTCGAGGATATTTTGGAAACACTAAGTTATACGCTGATCCATATTATGATTTTGCTAAGCTTTATTATTCTTTCTTTGGTAACTATGACCAATTTAATAACAAGAAATTCTTGTTAGATGTTCACGAAGATAATGTTGAATTATCTATTGAGAGTAGTGGCTATGAATTTTTAGAAGACGAATTCTTCTCTAAGATTAAAGACTTTGAACCTAGAAAGATTAGATTCTTGCACGCTTTAATTTGGCTAAGTTTAACCACTTATGCTTGGGAAGATTATGACTCTATTTGTGGTGCGTTTTATAAAGGCACAATGTTAATGGAAGAAGCGATTAAGCTATTTGATTAATTATGAATTTCACTAAGAAGTTTTATCATAAATTAAAAACAAGAAAGTATCTTCATCATATAGTGGATAACTTAAAAGATGGGGTTTCTGTTGCGTTAACTAACCCTAGAGGGAAAGGAGATTACACAATTTATTTTTCTTCTATCATTAATTACGCAAATAAGCATCAAGATAAAAAAATATGCGCTTATGTATTGTCTAATAGAGTGGATGTTTTATCTTGTTATGAATTACCAAGTAATGTATCAACTTCAATCATTAATCTTAAAAGCGTTGAATTTGACATGCTCATTAAAAGCGTTAAAAAACTCAAAGATAAATATAATGGAATTCTATTAATTGATTTCGTTCCTCAAACTAAAGAAATCACCAATAAATATCAAAGTGTTTTTGATGTTATTTGGAATGAGTTTTATAAGGAGAGTGGTGTAGTTAAACCAATCCCTTGTAAAAATGTGAATTTAAAAGATGAAGCAGCGTCTCTTGAATATAAAAAAGAGAATGGAGATTATGTTTTAATTAATTCCTTAACTCCTTCAATTAATATTCCAAATAGTAAACTCTTCTTTGAAGAAGTCATTAAAGTGATTAAGAATAAATACGGACTAAAAGTTATCTCAAATATGATTGATTTAGAAGGAGCGGATTTAGTTATTAATTGTAGCTTCAATGAACTATATTTCTATTTCAAGAATGCAAAACTTGAAGTTGGAGTTAGAAGTGGATTAGAAGATTTTTGTGTAGGAACATTAACTCCAATTATTTCTCTTATTCCAAAAGAAGAGAATTATATGTCAATTTTTTCTAATCTTAAAAACTGGAAGACTAGTGGCCCTATTGAAGTTATTAAATACGACAAAGATAGTGATAACTTATCTATCGTAAGTAAAAAGATTGATGAACTATTAAAAGCAAACTAACTTGATAAGTAAATTTTATAAATTTAGAATATATGGGGATTTAATTATGAATGCATATTATAAAAATGTCTTAAATACGATTAAAGACGCGGTCAATTCTATTGATGAGAATTTATATAACACTTTACTTGAAGAATGTGACAACACTATCCGCAATGGTGGAAAGATTGTTGCAACAGGATTAGGAAAAAATGTTCCAATTTGTGAGAAATTTGTTGGTACGATGACTTCTTTATCTTTACCAGCCTGTTTTTTACACACCAATACCGCAATGCATGGTGATTTAGGATTTGTAAAAGATAATGATTTATTAATCATTTTAACTAAATCAGGAAATACCGAAGAATCAGTTGCTTTAGCGAAATATGTTTCTGAAACAAGAAAGACAAGAATTTGGCTCCTCACTATGGGAGAGAACACAAAAACAGAAGTTTATACAAATAAGACAATCCATATCGCTTTAGACAATGAAGGCGATGAATGGAATATCGTTCCAAATAATTCAACCTCTGTTTATTTAATTGTTTTACAAGGTATCGCTATTGAACTCGCCAAAAGAATGGGCATTACTTTAGCGGACTTTAAAGTTAATCATCCAGGCGGATCGATTGGAAAGAAATTAGCGTAATGAAAAAAGAATTAACTCTTTCTACTTTAGGGCATACATGGATTCTTGATATCGACGGTACCGTTTGTAAACATAACGGATATAAGCTTGATGGAAAAGATACAATTTTACCTGGTGTAAAAGAGTTTTTTGATTCGTTAAACGAAAATGATAAAGTCATCTTCGTTACTTCTAGAACTGACGAGTTTAAAGATATTACAATTTCCTTTTTAAAGGAAAACGGTCTTAAATATGATGAGATTATCTTTAATTGCCCATATGGTGAAAGAGTGTTAATTAATGATAATAAACCTGCAGGATTAGTTACTGGTCACGCGATTTGTTTAAGCCGTGATGAAGGATTAGAAAATATAGAAATTAATTACGATGAAAAGATCTAGATTTGTTAAAGGCATCATTAAAGCGTGGAATCTTTTGAGATTTGAATTTTCTCTAATTATTCCTGCTTTTTTCTATTCTTTATTTGGCTATGTCACACTTGTTGGTTTTTATGGACTAGGTGATGTTATTTACGAATTAGCGTATCTTGATGAATATATTGAAAAAAGTCATAAGAAGATTAGAGTCGCAGTTACTAAAAAAAGAAGACACATGTTTCTTTTCTACCCTCAAATAAAGAAAGTTGGTAGATTATCGCCTTCTTTAGAACAATTAATTATCGAGCTCGGATATAACAAATATATTAAACGTAGATATTTAAAAATTATTCTTCACTATAACGGTCATAACGAGGGAGATATCTTTTCTCGAGTAAGAAATATTTATGGAGTTAGTGAAAACACTAAAATTACATTCCCGACTCCATATAAAATGGAGGAAATTAATATTCCTAACAATTCAGTACTCGTCATCCCAAATTCAAATTGGTATTCTTCTAAAAAGATAGAAGATGTTATTTCTTCGCTTGCTTCTGATTTATTGAAGAATAATAAAAACGTTTTTATAAATGGTGAGGTCTTGAAATTAGAAGGGGCGGATAATGTCTTTTATGATTTAAATACATTACTTTGTAACGCTCATAAATTCGAATATATAATTTCTATTCGTACTGGCTTACTTGATTTTCTAGTAAACACCGATTCAAGAATTATTACATTCTTAGATAATTCAGAAAAAGGATTAATCCTATTAAAAGACGGTCTTCCTTTAAAAGATTGGCACGCTAAAGCAAGTGTTAAAGAAATCAATGTTGATGAAGTCAGTTTAAATGAGATTAGAAAAGCAGTTGGACTTAAATAAAATGAAACAAGAATTAATTAGTGTCATTATTCCTTTATATAACGCAGAGAAATATATTGCTAAATGTATTGAATCTGTTATTAACCAAGATTATGAGTCTTGGGAACTTATAGTTATCGATGATGGATCAAAAGATAACTCCTTTGAGATTGCTCAAAAATACGTAAGTGATAAAAGGATTAAAGTTATTCACCAAGATAATAGTGGAGTAAGTCAAACTCGAAATAACGGAATCGAATTAGCGAAAGGCAAATATATTACTTTTATTGATTCTGATGATTACGTTGAATCTAATTATTTATCTCTATTAGCCGAACATATGAAAGAAGGGGTTTCTTTCGTGTCTTTGGGTCTAAAAAAGATTAATAGTGATGGTTCTTTTGTTAATAGTGCGCGTAATATTGAGGCTAAAGAATATGCCTTTAATGAATATAAAGATGAGGCGCTTGATGATGGCACTATGGCGGGATCTCCTCTTGATAAAGTTACCTCAACATTATTCCGTTTAGATCTAATCAAAAAATATAATTTAAGATTCCATACAGATATCAAATTTAGAGAAGATGGTCTATTTACTTCCTCTTATTTTTATAGAGCTAAGATGAATATCTATGTCGACTTCTCCTTGACTCCATATATTTATTTAGAGAATGAACATAGTTCCACTAATACGAGAGACTTCTTATCTAAAGATTTTGTTGATGAATGTAAGAAATTTGAAGATGAAGTATTTTTAAACTGTAAAGACTCAATATCTGAGGAGAGTTTTAAAACTCAAATCTATAGAAAAAGAGCAACATTCTTCATGGTTGAGCTGGTGCTACTTAATAACGCGAAAAAGTTAACATTTAAAACTTATAAAAGTATGGTTAAAACTCATGATATTTTAACCGCTCTTAAATATATTGATTTTTCTAAGATGAAGAAAGGAAAATCTTTATTTGTTAAACTATTAAAATCGAGATTTTATCTTACGACTTATTTTATTTTTAAAATAAAGTTTAGTAAGTAGTTTTATAAAGGGTATAATTATTCAAGATGATAGCGAAATCGAGAAAGATTAAAGATACAAAGAATTTAACAGGATTATTACCTTCTGTTAGATTTACTGATCCAAAATATCTCTATATCGCTATGGCTAATGCAAGATGCGCGAATGTTGATTTATATATCAAAGAAGGAGAACATGTTAATTCATGCCAAGTTATTGGTATGCGTCATGGTCCTTTTTTTGATCAACCAATTCATGCTACTTGTTCAGGAACATTTATTGGTCTAGAGAAACATTATCATAGAAGTGGTAAACTTACTGACTTCATTAAAATTGAAAACGATTTCAAAGATACATTAGACCCGTCTTGTAAAGAAAGAACGCCAGAAGAAATCGCTGCGTTAACTAAAGACGAGATGACTGAAATCATCAAACAAACCGCTAATGTTGGTTTAGGTGGTTCGTCTTTCCCAACTTATGTAAAATTTCAAACTAATAAACCAATCAATATGGTTTTAATTAATGGTATTGAATGTGAACCATATATTACTGCTGACCATCGTTTAATGCTTGAATTCCCATATCGTATTATGGAAGGCATTAAATATGTCATGCAGGCCTTTAACTGTAAACACGCTAAAATCTGCATTAAGAGCAAATATAAAGACATCGCTGCTGTTTATAGACAAGTCATTAAAGAATATCCTGATAGCGGTATTGAACTTTGTTTAGTAGGAAACTATTACCCACAAGGTTGGGAAGTTGAAATGATTAAAAACGCGACTGGTATTCAATTAAATCCAGGCGAACTTCCTTCTAATCGTGGAATCATTAATTTTAACGTTTCTACAATGGTAGGTATCTATAAGGCAATTAAATATAATATGCCAGTCATTAAAAGAGAAATTACTATTACTGGCGATGGCATTAAATATCCTAAAAATTTTAGAGTTAGAGTAGGAACCGCTCTTCACGACCTTCTCCCACTATGTGGTGGATATAAAAATCCTGAAAAAGAAAAGGTGTTTATTTTAGGTGGACCTATGATGGGCGCTTCTGTTCCTAATGATGATGTTATTGTTACTAAAACAGTTACCTCTGTTATCATTCTTGATAAAGTTGAATCTAAAGAAGAACCATGTGTTAGATGTGGTAGTTGTGTTTTAAGTTGTCCAGTTCACTTAGAACCTGTTCAAATTATGAACGCAGTTAAAACACTTGATAAAGAAAGAATTAAAACTCTTAATCCTCTTAAATGTATTGAATGTGGATTATGTGCTTATACTTGTACTTCAAAAATACAAGTTACTGATTATGTTAGAAAGGCTAAGATGATTGCGAAGTTATGATTATAACTAAAGAGAGTGCTCCTCATATCAGAAGAAAAGCTAACGTCACCCGTATGATGGCGGATGTTTTAATCGCACTCGCCCCAACTTTAATCTTCGCTTTTGTTGTTTATCCTGTTCAAGCTGCGATTAACTTAACACTTTCATTATTTATAATGAATGCTTGTGAATTTATCTTTGTAGGCCTTAAAAATATGATGCCTGCTGATGGATTAAAACATACGTTTAAAGAAAGATTTGAACATTCCTATAAAGGCAAATTCACAATCAATAACATTCTTACTGCTTCTATTACTGCAGTCATCTTCACTTTAATTATGCCTGCTGGCGCTCCTATATATGCCATTATTGTTGGAGCTTTAGTCGGCATTGTATTTGGCAAATTAGTATTTGGTGGATTAGGAAGCAATATCTTTAACCCTGCTGCTGTAGGAATGATTTTTGCTAAATATTGCTTTGGTTCACAATTTGTGACTTATGTTCCTACTTGGTACTATTCCTTACCTGCTAATATTTCTATTGGAGAAACTCCACTTGGAAAGATTTATCAGACTAGAATGTATGGAAACTACAATTCTTATTCGCTTCTTGATATGTTCTTAGGAAAGATTCCAGGAACGTTAGGAGAAGTCTTTAAGATTACTATTATTATTGGCCTTATCTATTTATTAATCAGAAGAAGCGCTGATTTTAGAATTGTTGTTTCTTATTTAGGAACATTCATCTTATTAACTTTAATTGCCGGATTATCTGGTTATGGAGTTAACCAAAGTTTTGAACCATTCAAATTCTTAGCTTATAACATTCTTGGCGGTGGCGTGTTATTCGGTGCGGTATTCATGTTAACCGATCCAGTAACAAGCCCTATTAATTCACCAAGCCGTGTGCTTTACGGAATGGTCGCTGCAGTGTGCACTGTTTTAATTAGATTATTTGCTGGCTTGCCTGAAGGAGTTGGATATTCTATCTTGCTCGCCAATATGGTAGGTGTCGTTTTAGATCACTATGAATGGAGCAATCCAAGATTTAACTGGAAGAACATTCTAGCGATGTCTTTACTTGTTGTTATTTCTGGATTTGTTGTGTTTATCGCAATCTTTAAAGGAGGTTATTATGTCCAATAAGAAAAAATACATTATGACCTCTATTACTTTAGGCGCGATTGCTTCTATCAGTGCGGTTTTAATTGCCTTAAGTAATTTGGCAACCAAAGATAAAATTGCTCAAAATGAAATTGATCGAATTAACGCCGGTATAACAAATATTTTCGGCAAAAATGCGGTAATTTCCGCTCAAAAGTCTATTAATGAGTATGGTTTAACTATTGATACAAGTTACATTTCAACTGTCTATACAGTGAAGAATAACGAGAACACCGAATTAGGTTTAGCCTTTAGAACAACTGGTTCAAATTCATACGGTAAGATTTCTCTTCTCGCTGGATTTGATAAGACAACTAAAACATTCATGAAGGTTAGTCTAATCATTAATGAACAATCCTTTGCCTCTACCTTAGTTGATAATTATGTTAATCCTTTGAATAATGGGGATTTAAATATATCTGATAAACCAGTTAATGTTGGAGCGACTAGAGGCGCTGAACTTGTTCAAAAGATGGTGCTTCAGGCTCAGGATGCCGCACTTGAAATATGGAAGTAAAGAAGATGAAAAGAGAAAAGGGCTATACTAGAAAGAATTTTCTTAAAGGCATAGTTATTGAGAATCCATTATTCGTTTCAATTCTCGGTACTTGTCCTGCTTTAGCGACCACTAAATCAATTGAAGCTGCAATTGGTATGGGTTTACTTTTCACCATCGTTTTAATCTGTTCTAATATGCTTGTTTCTTTACTTAGAAAGCTTATTCCAGAAGAGATTAGAACTCCTGCATATATTGTTATCATTGCTACATTTGTTACGATCGTTAAGATGTTCACTAATGCGTTCTTATCTGAATTATATTCAACATTAGGTGTATTTATTTCATTAATCGTTGTTAACTGTATTGTTTTAGGTAGAGCGGAGGCATATGCATCAAAAAATAATGTCTTTGATTCTTTAATAGATGCGCTTGGTATGGGCTTAGGTTATATGCTTGCTTTAATCACTATGGCCTTCTTTAGAGAACTTCTTGGATTAGGTGGATTTACCTTTGGTAAGATCTTCCAATTCATTCCTTTAACTACCTTACAAATTATTCCAAAAGGATACGAAATCAAAATGTTCCAAACTCCTGCTGGAGCGTTCATTGTGTTTGGTCTAATCCTTGCTGTTCTTGCCTTTATTAAAAATAGAAAAGCGGAACTTAAGGCTAATATTGAAAAACGTGAAAAGATTCGTAAAGCTCAAGAAGCTAAAGAAGCCGCATTAAAAGCAGCCGTTAATAATGGAGGTAACAAATAATGAACATGTTTATTGCTTTCCTTTTAGCGATTATTACCTCAATGTTAGTGGATAACGTTGTCCTATCTAGATTCTATGGTATTTGTCCTTTCTTAGGAGTTAGTAAGAAAGTTAAGAGTTCCTTAGGAATGGGCGTAGCGGTTGTCTTTGTTATTATCTTAGCCACTGTTATTTGTTGGCCACTATATAACTACGTACTCGTTCCTGCTGGTATTCCTTATTTAGATACAGTTGCCTACATTTTAGTCATTGCTTCTTTAGTTCAACTCGTTGGATTATTTATTAAGAAATATTCCCCAGGATTATATAAAACACTTGGTATCTATTTACCATTAATTACCACTAACTGCGCGGTTTTAGGCGTTGCTCAAAGTAACACAGATCAAGGTTTAGGCTTTGTTGAATCTCTTGCTAATGGACTTGGCACTTCAGTGGGTTTCCTACTTATTATCGTGGTGTTTAGTTGTATTAGAGTAAGACTAGAAAGTAGTAACACTCCTAAAGCATTTAAGGGATTACCAATTGCTTTAATCACTGCAGCGATTATGGCTATTGCCTTTATGGGATTACAAGGATTATTTGTAAGAGGCTAATATGAGTCAAACAGGTTATATCATTATTGCTGTCTCAATTTTATTAGCGTTACTCGTGACATTTATTGTTTCTTTTGTTTTATATAGAAGAACCCCAGTTCCTAAAGGCTGTGAAGATATTAAAGCTAGTGAAGAAAAATGTAGTGGCTGTTCTCACGTTGAATGCCATTTCTATCAAGATAAGGAGGAGAATAAATAATTATGGAAATCTTATACGCTTTCTTAATTTTACTTGGTTTAGGTTTACTCCTCGGTCTTGGTTTAGCAATTGCGGCGAAAGTTCTTCACGTTAAAGAAGATGAAAGAATTGAAGAAGTCGCTAAACGATTACCTAACTATAACTGCGGTAGTTGTGGCTACGCTGGTTGTCGTTCTTTAGCGGAAGCAATTGTTACTGGTAAAGAAGAAAATTTAAGAAAATGTAAACCTGGAAAAGAAGACGCTAACTTCAAGCCAATAATTGATTATTTAGATGCTCATCCTAATGAAGATGGATCTAAAGTTAAAGTTCATCTTTAATATGAAGTTTAATAAATTTTTAACTCTACTAACTATACCTTTTATAAGTTCGTGCTCAATTAATCATGGGCCGGCTTTTTATTCTAGGACCATTCCTTATGTTTTCAATGCGTTTGTAGATATTCTTCTTTACGAAGGAAGTAATCAAAATCTAGACGATTTAGAAGATATGATGACGAGTTTAGATATCTTAACTGATAACTATAAATCTAGACCTAAAAATAATGTTTATACGATTAATAATTCCTCTGATGATGTTTTAGTGGATTCTTCTTTATATGACTTAATTAAGAAAGCTAAAGAAGTAAAGAATTTAGGAGCGACATATTTTAATCCGTTACTTGGCTCATTAAATAAAAAATGGAAAGAAGCATTAGAAAAATCAGAAGTTCTTGATAGTGAAGTGATTAACACTGAATTAGAAAAGATTAATAATTCCTCTATTGAACTAAAAGAAAATAACTACGTTTATAAAAGCGGAGAAGCGGAAATTGATTTAGGCGGTATCGCTAAAGGATATGCGACTGATTTAGCCTATGACTATTTAAAAAAAGCAGGTATTAATAAATATATGATTAACACTGGAAGAAGTAGCGTTCTTTTAGGCGAAAGTAATGAAAGTGATGGATATTTCAGAGTCAATTTTGAAGAATATCCAAATATTAAATTTCGCGCAAAGAACTGCTTTATTTCTACTAGTGGTAACGCTGTTCAAGGTAAAGAAATTGGTGGTGTTAAATATTCACATATCATTAATCCTATTACTGGAAGTGCAATCAATAATTATGACTGCGTTGTTGTTTTAAGTAATGTCGGATATTTAGGTGACGCTTTATCAACAAGTATGATGTTTAACACAATTGATGAAATTAAAGAAATTGAAACAAATCAAAAAGTTAAATGTATCGTCATTAAAGATAGTCAAATTCAATATATCAATAGTTGGATAGAGGTCATTTAAGTGGATAAGAAAAAATTAAGAAATGATATTATCCTAATTTCTTCTTTATTAATAGCAGCAGTTGTTGCTTTAGTGGTCGTTCTTTTAACCCGAGTAAAAACTAATTTAGTCGCTAAAGTTGCAGTACAAAATAATGTTGTTCTAGTTATTGATTTATCTAATAAAAATGACCAAGATTTTGAAATCGATGGCTTAAAAGGTAAATTACATGTTCACACTCATAGTGGAGCAATTGCGGTTACTTCAAGTAATTGCCCACATCAAGACTGCGTAAAGATGGGATATGTAAATACATCTAATCGACCAATTATATGTGCTTATAATGCAGTTACGATATTTATTGAAAGCGTTACCGCTGGTAGCGATGTGGTGATTTAAATGAATACGAGAAGAATCACCCTTAACGCTGTTCTTATTTCTATTGCTGTCGTGATTTCAGTAGTGGAATCATTTATTCCAAGTGTTGGTGTACCAGGAATTAAGCTAGGCTTAGCAAATATTATTATTTTAATTACTTTATATGAGTTAGGAATTGTCGATGCGATTATTGTTAATCTCTTTAGAGTATTTTTAGCCTCCTTACTTAGAGGAACAATATTTTCTATGGGATTTTTTATGTCCTTTGCTGGGGCGTTTTTATCCTTAGGAATAATGATTGTTTTCTATCTATTTATTAAGAAGTTTTCTATTATTGGAGTTAGTGTTTTAGGGGCTTTCTTCCACGTAATTGGTCAAATTTTAGTCGCTATTATATATTTAGGAAC
>CADCFC010000025.1 GCA_902800645.1 uncultured Erysipelotrichaceae bacterium | reverse complement strand
AATTGATTTATCGAGTTGTAAAGCTTTTTTAGACACTCTTCCATATGAATTAACGGAAGATCAAATTACCGCTAGTAGTGAAATTATTGAAGATATGAACCAATCTTCTTTAATGTATCGTTTACTTCAAGGCGATGTTGGAACTGGCAAAACACTCGTGTCTTTTATTGCTTTATATGCAAATTATGTTAGAGGGGATCAAGGTGCTTTAATGGCACCAACTGAAGTGCTAGCTCGTCAACACTTTGAAAACGCTAAAAAATTATTTAAAGACACAAAAGTTAAAATTGCTTTATTAGTGGGGTCTACTCCTATTAGTGAAAAGAAAGAGATATATCGAGATATAGAAGAAGGCTATTACGATATCGTGATTGGCACTCACGCTTTATTCACAAAATCTATTGTTTATTCTTCATTAGGATTAGTAATTATTGACGAACAACACATCGCTTCGGTGTTAACCAACGTAAAGCGCTTATGAATAAAGGCGATCACGCTGATTTACTTATGATGTCTGCTACTCCAATTCCTCGTTCATTAGCTTTATCAATTTATGGTGATTTAGAGATATCGACTTTATATAAATTTCCTAATGTTAAACGTGATGTAAAAACTATTATTGTACAAAATGAAGATGATAAAATTTACGAATTTGTTTCAAATGCATTAAGCGATAATAGGAAAGTTTATATCGTTGCTCCTTTGATTGAATTTAGTGAAGAAGGAAGATATTCAGCCGAGAAACTATTTGCACGTTATGTGATTAAATTTGGGGCAAAAGTAGGGCTTTTGCATGGAAAAATGAAGGCAAATGAGAAAGAGGATGTACTTAATAGATTTGCTTTTGGCGATATAGATATTTTAGTGTCCACTCAAGTAATTGAAGTAGGAATTGACGTTAAAAACGCTAGTGTTATGGTGATATATGACGCTAATTCTTTTGGCCTTGCTAGTTTACATCAATTAAGAGGAAGAATAGGAAGAGACGGCTATTCTTCAACTTGCATATTAGCGATAGAAGATATGGAAGAAATAGATAAACTTGAAATCTTAGTTAAAAGTAACGACGGCTTTGAAATTGCTGAAAAAGATTTATCACTTAGAGGCCCGGGAGAATTAATTGGAATCCGTCAATCTGGTATTCCTGATTTCCACTTCTTAAATATGGTGGATGATATCAAGATTTTTATCGTTGCTAGAGATGACGCGAAAGCTATTTTGAATGATAAAAATAATCCTGAATTTAAATACATTCTTTCAAAAGCGAAAAGAGATATTAATGAGGAGGATTTAATAAAAGTATAATAGGAAGAAAAACCTTATGGTTTTAATATCCGTTATTTTTTGTTAATATACATAATTATGATAAGAATTGCAGTTGATACATTAGGTAGTGATAACGGTAGTAAAGATATTGTTAGTGGTATTTTAGATTTTCTCAAAGACCATGACGATGTTGAGATTTACGCTGTCGGCAAAAAAGAAGAATTAACTAGACTTGAAGGAAAATGCGTAATTGTTGACGCTCCAGATATTGTTCCGATGGAAGCTGGACCACTTGAAGTAATGAGAATGAAGAATTCTTCTATGTATCAAACAGTGATGCTCGCTAAAGAAGGAAAAGTTGACGCTGTTGTTTCTAGCGGTAGTACTGGAGGATTCTTATCTTCATCTACTCTTTTATTAAAAACTATTCCTGGAGTTAATAGAGCAGCGTTTATCGCTCCTTTCCCAACCAAAATTAAAGGACATTATGTCGTAATTCTTGATATTGGTGCGAGTAATGAAAATTCTCCGGAAGAACTTAAACAATTTGCTCTTATGGGTGCCTTATATAGTGAACATATTTTAGGAATTAAAGATCCTAAGGTCTATTTATTAAGTAATGGAACTGAACCGGCTAAAGGATCTCCTGTTGGTAAACAAGCCTATAAGTTACTTATGTCTAATCCTCATTTTAAAGGAAACATTGAAGCAAGAAATGCTTTAAGTGGAGAAGCTGATGTTATTGTTACTGATGGGTTTACCGGCAATGTCTTCCTTAAAAGTAGCGAAGGAATGGCCAAGATGATGGCAGGATTTATTAAGAATGCTTTTAAGAAGAATTTATGGACGATGTTAGGCTATTTACACGTAAGAAAGGGCATAAAAGAGATGAGCGACACTATGGATTATAAGTCTACAGGTGGAGCGATGTTACTCGGTGTTAATGGCGTCGTTGTTAAGGTTCACGGTAACGCTGATGCTTGGTCAATGTATTGTGCAATTAACGTTGCTCGAAAGTTAGTTAAGAGTGATATTCGAACGAAAATCAAGGAGGGCATTTAATGGAAATTAGAAGTGTTTTTTCTTCTTTTGGCGTTAGCCCAAAAAACATTTCTTTATATGAACTTGCTTTAACTCATCCATCTTGTAACTCTGAAAATAATACAAAACATCATGATTATGAGAGACTTGAGTTCATCGGCGATTCAGTCTTAGGGTTTGTTTCTGCTGATATTATTTACAAAGTCCACGGTGAAATGGATCAGGGTTTAATGAGCAAACTTCGTTCTTATCTAGTGTGTTCAAAAAGTCTCGCTAATTATTCACGTAAATTAGGATTTTTTGAGTACATTATGATTGGTCACTCTATTACAAGAGATCAATTATATAAAAGCGATAAGATACTCGAGGATGTTTTTGAAGCTCTAATTGGCGCTTTATATTTAGATTTAGGTATTGAAGTTACTTATCAAGTAATTGATCAAATCATCCATGAAGATGTTATTAATACTGGCATTGATGATATTGTTGACGCTAAAACAAGATTACAAGAAGAGATTCAATCTGAATATCGTGAAGCTGTTAAATATGTTCTTATCGGCGAAGAAGGTCCTGCTCATGATCGTACTTTTGAAGTACAAGTTCTATTTAACGGTATTGTTTTAGGAAGAGGCAAAGGCAAGAGTAAGAAGTCTGCTGAAGAGGCCGCTGCTAAAGATGCTCTTAGCAAAAGGAGAGTGTAATGGGTTTAATTTCTTTTCTTAAAGAAAAGTTTTCTAAAAAGAAAGACGAAAAAGTAGAGAACTACACTGAGGGGATGAGCAAATCCCGTCAGAATTTTTCTAATAAGTTAAACTCATTAACTAAGAAATATAAGAAAGTTAATCAAGAATACTTTGAAGAATTAGAAGAAATCTTAATTGAAAGCGATGTCGGTGTTAAATTAACTCTTAGAGTTATTGATGAAGTGTTAGAAGAAAGTAAAAAGAATAAAATTTATGATGTAGAAGAGATTAATGAGATTTTAATCGATCATATTTTTAAAGATTACATGGATAAAGGCGAGCAATTAACTGATGTTCGCTTTGTTAATAATGGTCCTACTGTTTTACTCGTCGTAGGAGTTAACGGAGTAGGAAAGACTACAACAATTGCTAAATTGGCCAAAAGATATATTGATAAGGGCAAATCTGTTTTGCTTGTTGCTAGTGATACATTTAGAGCAGGAGCTTCTGAACAACTTCAAATATGGGCTAACCGATTAAACTGTGATATTGTTACTGGACCATATAATTCTGATCCAAGTTCTGTTGCTTATGATGGCTTAACTAAAGCAAAAAAAGAAAATATCGATTTAGTAATTATTGATGTTGCCGGAAGATTACAGAACAAGACTAACTTAATGGATGAATTGTCCAAATTAAGAAGAGTTATTGCGAAAGTAATTCCAGAAGCGCCTCATGAAACATTTTTGATTATTGATGCGACTACTGGCCAAAACGGTGTAGTTCAAGCAAAAGCTTTTGCGGAAGTTACCGAGCTCACTGGTGTTGTTATTACTAAAATGGACGGCACTAGTAAAGGTGGCATTATTTTAGCTATTAGAGATGAACTTGGTGTTCCTGTAAGATTTATTGGATTAGGTGAAAAAATGGATGACTTAAAAGAATTTGACCTTGAAAGTTACATCTATGGATTGTGTGTTGAAAAGTAGTATGGAAGAGATTGAAAAGCTTTTAAAGTATTCAAAATTATTTAACCTATATTCTCCTTTATTGAGCAGTGCACAAAAAGAGATTTTACATGACTATTATTTCCTTGATTTGAGTATTAGTGAAATAAGTGAAAATAGATCTATTTCTCGCAGCGCCGTAGAAGATGCTTTAAAAAAGGGAAAGACTAAATTAGATGAATTTGAAGAAAAACTTCATCTACTTGAAAAGAATCAAAAAGTCGTTCAAAAAGCCAAAGAAATCGGCGATTTGACGGAAAATAGTGAAGTAAATAAGAAAATAGAAGAAATATTGGAGGAACTTGATAATGGCGTTTGAGAACTTGACAGAAAAACTATCAAGAATATTTAAAAAGCTTCGTGGACAAGCTCGTTTAAGTGAATCCAATATGGATGAAATGCTTAAAGAAATTCGCGTCGCTCTATTAGAAGCAGATGTAAACTACAAAGTTGTTAAAGAGTTTATTTCTTCTGTTAAAGAAAAAGCTATTGGACAAGATGTTTTAACTAAATTAAATCCAAGCCAAATGATTACTAAAATCGTCCATGACGAATTAGAAGAATTACTTGGCGGTGGAGAAAATGAAATTCAATATCAAAACAATAAGCCCACTGTTATTTTATTAGTAGGTCTTCAAGGTAGTGGTAAGACCACATCTGCTGGTAAGCTTGCATATTTAATGAAGAATAAGCTTCATAAAAAAGTACTTTTAGCAGCAGGTGACGTATATCGTCCAGCCGCTATTGATCAACTTAAACAAATTGCAAAATCAATTGATGTTCCTGTTTATAGTAAAGGAACCGACATTTCCCCTGTTCAAATTGCTAAAGAAGCAAAGGCTGAAGCATTTAATAACCATTATGATGTATTAATTATTGATACTGCTGGTCGTATAACTATCGATGAAGCATTAATGAATGAACTAAATGAGATTAAAAAAGAAGTTAATCCTGATGAGATATTGCTCCTTGTTGATGCGATGAGTGGTCAAGACGCAGTCAATGTCGCTAATGCGTTTAATGATTTATTATCATTAACCGGTATTATCATGTCTAAACTTGATGGTGACGCCCGTGGTGGTGCTGCTTTAAGTATTAGACATATGACTGGTGTACCTATTAAATTTAGTGGTATTGGTGAAAAAGTAAGTGATTTAGATGTTTTCCATGCTGATAGAATGGCAGACCGTATTTTAGGCATGGGCGATGTAATGACTCTTGTAGAAAAAGCACAAGAGGAAATTGATGAAAAAGAAGCTGCTCGTGCTGCTAGAAAGATGATGAGTGGAAAATTTGATTTAGATGATATGCTTGATCAAATGAGACAAGTTAAAAAACTTGGTTCACTTGGAGGATTATTAAAATTAATCCCAGGAGCACCTAAAGTATCTCCAGAACAAATAGCAGCAGCAGAAAAAGAAATGAAAAACTTTGAAATTATAATAAATTCCATGACTTTTGAAGAAAGGCACAATCCTGAAATCTTCCAGTATTCTCGTAAAATTCGTGTCGCTAATGGCTGTGGTAAGCAAGTTAGCGATGTTAATCGTGTTTTGAAGAAATATGAATCTATGAAAGAAATGATGAAGAAAATGGAACAATATAAAAAAAGCGGCAGGATGCCGCCTAATATGGGTGGTCTAGGAGGATTTGGTGGTTTCTAAACCTAATCCTTTATAAACTTTTTACCTTTTTCTATAGCAGCGAGTTCCCAACTCGCTTTTTCTTCCTCTTCTTCAAGAAGCTTTTTTTCTTGCTTTGTTAATTGGTGTTTTTCAAATAAGTCAGGACGTAGCTCTTTTGTCAATTTAAGGGCTTTCTTACGTCTAAACTTATTAATTGCTTCGTGATTTCCTGAGTATAAAATGTCTGGAATTTTATCACCATTGAAGTCGTATGGTTCTGTATATTGAGGGTATTCTAATAGATCATTATCATATGATTCTTCACTTATTGATTCTTCTGCAATTGCTCCATCAAGTAATCTAATAACTGAATCCGCAATAACCATGGAGCCGATTTCTCCACCAGTTAAGATGTAATCACCTATAGAAACTAATTCATCAACATATTTATTGACTCTTTCATCTATCCCTTCGTAATGACCACATAGTAGGATAATGTCATCTTCTTTTGATAATGCTTTTGCCTTAGCTTGATTATATGTTTTGCCTCTTGGAGAAAGCATGATCGTTTTGCTATTAGGCTTTTTAACATCATTTAAGCAATCAACGATTGGTTGGCACTTCATAATAAGACCAGCGCCACCTCCAACTGGTGCAGAATCAACGCGATGATATCTGTCTTTTGTGTAGTCTCTAATATTGACTAGCTTAATTTCAACTATCCCTTTAGAAATTGCTCTTTTGATAATGGAATTAGTCATAAATCCATCAAACATATCTGGAAATAATGTCAAAATAGTTATTCTCATAACATCCCCTCCAATACATGAATTGTGATGGTTTTTTCGTCAATATCGACCTCTTTTATGAACTCTTTGATAAATGGAACAAAGAAATCTGGTTTGTTATCTCTTTTCACTCTAAGAGTTACTTGAGCAGGGAATTCTTCGACTTCTTTTACATTTCCTAATACTTTTTTTGATTCATCAATTACTTTGCAACCTCTAAGATCTGAATAGAAGTATGAATCTTTATCTAAATCCTTGTTGTCTTTAATAACATGGACTTCATATCCCTTCATTTCTTTAACAGTTTCTGGGTTATTAATTCCTTCAAGTTTGACAAAATCAAAAAATCCAGAATGACGATAACTAATTACTGCATATTCCGCTCTTGTCTTTCCTTGTGGGTTAAACAAAAAGACTTTTGAACCAGCTTTATATCTCTTTTCACCAAACTGAGTAGTCGAGTAGATTTTGATAGTGCCGTCTATTCCAAATGAATCAATGATTTTGCCTAAACTTAAGTATTCCATATTTGAAAAATGGAGGATTAGTCCCCCATGTTTTCCTCTTCGAATGATTCAAATTTAAGATGTACGTGTTTATTTTCGCTTTTTCCAGCAATACCGACGACTTCTCTTAACGCATTAGCAATTAAGCCTTTGTGTCCGATTAATCTAGCGGTATCGTTTTTTTCTGCTGCGATAATAATGAGAACATCTTTTTCTGTGTTACCTTCAGATACTCTAATAAGAACTGAGGATGGATCATCTACGATAGGATCAATTAATGTATGAATGATATTCTCGTAATCCATAATTAATTATTTTCCTTTTTTTGCTTCAACAGCCTTGGCGTTGATACCTTTACGGTTGAACATTGCTTTAACTGTTTCTGATGGTGTAGCACCTAACGCTAACCATTTGAGAGCTAATTCTTCATCGATAACTGCGTTTTCAACACCTTTATCTGGATCGAAATAGCCAATTTGTTCAATATAACGACCATCTCTTGCATATCTGCTATCAGCGGCAACGATACGGAAGAATGGGTCCTTATGACGTCCAATTCTTGTTAATCTGATTTTAACTGCCATTTTAAGTTTCCTCCTAAATTGCGATACTATAGTATTCGTATTTTATTTGTGTGTCAAGCGTTTTTGCTTTACAGATTGTAGAAAATAATTTATTTTCATGTTGTCTAATTCGATTTTTATGGTATTATATACGAGCATGTTTTAAACATGATACGGGTGCTCCGCTGTCAAATGAGAATGAACACCAAGAGAACAATTATCTATAGGAGGCGTAACAATGAACAACAAATTAGTTGAAGAAATTACACAATCCCAACTCAGAAGCGATCTTCCAGAATTCAAATCTGGTGATGAAATCAAAGTCGCTGTTCGTATTATCGAAGGTAACAAACACAGAATTCAAGTATTCCAAGGTGTTGTTATTCAAAGAAGAGGTGGCGGTGTTAATGCTACGTTTACCGTTCGTAAGGTGTCAAGTGGCATCGGTGTGGAAAGAACCTTCCCATTACATTCCCCAAGTATTGCAAGCATTGAAGTTGTAAGAAAAGGTAGAGTTAGAAGAAACAAGATTACTTACATCCGCAAACGTTCAGGTAAAGCTGCTCGTATTAAAGAAGTTTTATAATCAAGAGCAAACAGCAATTAAAGGAATCGACCCGATTCCTTTTTTTGTTTTATTTGTAAATTATATTATATATAATACTTATATGATTTCCGGTAAAAGAAGTGTTTTATCAAAGTATATTTATCCTTTATTTTATGTTGTATTTTCTACAGCATTAGTAATATCGGCTTGTTTTATCTTTGACCGCAATTACTACACAAATATATATGTGAGTGGACAATCAATGCTTCCAACTTTGATGGGTGGTACTGAAGGTAGAGCACATTACGGTATTGCTGATACTAGCTATTACGCAAGAAAGAACATAAAAAGATTTGATGTTGTTGTTACTCTTTTCCCTGAAACTTGGGGAACCGGAGATTCTTTAAAGGTTAAAAGAGCATGGGGATTCCCTAATGAACATATATCTCTTACCTATAATGATTCTTCTCAACCTGTTTTTACCGTTGAAAGCGCTGGAAATGTTGAAACTTATATAGGTGAAGCAAGCCACTCGAAGAACTTCATGTTTGAAAAATATAAAGGTGATGATAGTAAAGAGATCATTGATTATGTCAAACCGATGAATGTTTTTACGTTCCATACCGCTTATAAATCATTTGATGTTAGCGCTAATATGAGAGCGTTTGATATTTATTTAAAAGATAACGAATATTTCTTAATGGGTGATAACTGGGGTAGTTCGACTGATTCTTACGATAAAAGAGCGGTTTCTCCTAGAGTTGGTTTAGAGCACATTCAAGGAAGAGTGGTGTGTATTGAAGGTACCGCAGAATATAGTGTGGAATCTAAATCACTTATATTAAAAAGAGCAATTGCTCCTAAATACTTGTTTTAATTATGGCACAACAAATACATTGGTTTCCTGGACACATGAAAAAAGCCCTCAATGAGATTGAGGAAAAGATTAAGCTCGTTGACGTAGTCATCGAGATTTTAGACGCCCGAGCTCCATTAAGTTCTATTAATCCAGAATTTGAAAAACGCATTAATAATAAGAAAAAACTAATAGTTTTATCTAAGAGCGATTTAGCAGATCCGATTGAAACTAAAAAATGGGAGATTTACTTCAAAAATAGTGGCAATTCCCTATTGGTTTTAAATCTAACTGATCCAAAAGCGGAGAAATTAATTACTCAAGAAGTCAATAAATTAGGTGAAGAAAAACATAAAAAAGAGATATCAAAAGGAATGAAGCCTCAACCGATTAAAACAATGATTATCGGTGTTCCTAATGTTGGTAAATCTTCGCTTATTAATCGCATTGCAAGGCGCAACGCTGCTGGAGTGCAAAATAAACCTGGTTACACTAGAGGTGAACAATTCATTAAAGTGAATAAAGATTTCATCCTTCTAGACACTCCTGGTGTTTTACCAATGAACTATGAAGATAAAAAACATGCAACGAATTTAGCTTTGCTCGGATCGATTAAAGAAGATATTCTCCCAAATGACGAATTAGCGGCAAACCTACTTAAATATCTCAGTAAATATTATCCAAGTGCGCTAGAGAATAGATTCTCAATTACTGATTTATCTGATCCAATAGAAGTCGCTAATAAGGTAGCCTCTTTTCGTGGATTAATCAGTAGTGGTAAACCTGATATAGAAAAAGCTTATTTCCTAATTTTAAAAGAATTTAAAGAAGGAAAACTTGGTCGTATCACTTTAGAAAAAACTTTATGAGTTTAGATTACGAACAACAATATTATAGTAAGGATATTAAATATATAGTTGGATGTGACGAGGCTGGAAGAGGGTGTTTGCTTGGACCAGTTGTCGCTGGAGCGGTCATTCTTCCAAAAGATTTTAAATGCGATTTAATTAATGACTCTAAGCAACTTAGTGAGAAGCAAAGAGAAGAAGCATATCAAATCATTAAAGAAAATGCGATTGCTTGGGCAGTAGCAGAAGTTTCTCCTCAAGAGATCGACGAAATAAATATTTTAAATGCCTCAAGAAAAGCGATGATGATGGCGATGGAAAAGCTTAATCACCCATTTGATATGATCCTTACTGATGCGGTTAAGATACAAACCGACAAACCGTTTGAAGCCATTATTAAAGGTGATGCGAAAGCGATGTGTATTGCCGCCGCTAGCATTATGGCGAAAGTTACAAGAGATCATATCTGCTATGAATTAGATAAAAAATACCCCGAGTATCAAATTGCTAAACATAAAGGGTACGGCACTAAGCTCCATATGGAACTGTTAGAAAAGCATGGACCTTGTAAATCTATTTATAGATTTACGTATGCTCCGGTTAAAAAGTTTTTAATAAAAAAAATCAAGTTATTCTAAAAATCCCCCTATTTAAGTATATGAAGGGGGTTTTTATGTACATTAGAACCATTTTGATTGCTTTAGCGATAAAGCATAACGGCAACTGGGAGTCGATTTTAAAAGACTTACAGCTCAAGGAATTTCCTAAAATTGAAGAGGCGATAGAGTTAGTTAGTCAAATTAAGTGCAATGTTTTGACTATATTTGATAGTGATTATCCTCAATATTTAAAAGAATGCTATATGCCACCATTCGTTCTTTTTTATAAAGGAGATATATCTTTGCTAAATAATCCTGAGAAACATTTAGCGGTGGTGGGGACGCGTAATCCATCAAAATACGCGATAGATGCGACAAAAGAAATTGTTAAAGGGGTCGCTAAAGAATATGTGGTTGTGAGTGGAATGGCTAGTGGAATTGACCGAATCGCTCACGAAGTTACGATAGATAACGGAGGCAAAACAATTGCGGTTATTGGACACGGCTTTAATTACTGCTTTCCTAATGAGAATCGTGACATTTATAAGAAGATGCAAAAAGAACATCTAGTGATTAGCGAATATCCACCAAATTGTCCTCCAACAGGAGATAATTTTCCTCCACGCAATCGAATTATTGCGCAACTTAGTAGATGTGTATTAATAACAGAAGGAGGCCTTCGTAGCGGAACCTTTATCACCGCAAACTACGCTCTAACATTTAATAAAGATGTGCTTTGTCTTCCTTCTTCCGATTTAAATAATTCGTTATGCAATCGCTTAATTAGAGAAGGAGCGATCCTTGTTGAAAGTAGTGAGCACGTTAGAGAAATGATGGAAAGAATTTCTTATTATAGAAAGTAAAATAACTATGTATTTTAGAAAACATATAACATTTTTTCGCGTTGACTTACCTATCTTTCAATACCATAATAATCTCCGCTATGAAACTAGTCATTGTTGAATCACCAACCAAATGTGAAACCATCAAACGCTATCTCGGAGACGAATATGTTGTTAAAGCGTCTTACGGACCGACCCTGATAGAGAAGGTGAAGCAATTGCCTGGCACTTAGCGAAAGTGCTTGATTTAGACGTTAAAACTAATAAGCGCCTTGAATTCCATGAAATTACTCGTGATTCTATTGGAGAAGCGATGAAAAATCCAAGGACCATTGATTTAGATTTGGTCGCCTCTCAAGAAACACGTAGAATGCTCGATAGAATCATCGGCTTTAAATTAAGTGCTTTAATCAATAAAAAAATACACTCTAAAAGCGCTGGTCGTGTACAGTCTGCTACTTTAAAACTCGCATATGATCAAGAGCTTAGAATTGATCAATTTGTCCCTGAAGAATATTACAAAATTAATCTCTCTATTGTTTTGAACAATAAAGAACATGAATTAACGTTTGTTTCTTATAATGGAGAAAAAGAAGTTTTAACTAAAGAGAAAGCTGAAGAAATTTTAAATCTTCTAAAAGGGGAAGTAAAAGTTACTTCTGTCAACAAAACTGTTAAAACGATTGACAGTAAACCTCCTTTTACGACTTCCACTCTTCAACAAGAAGCTTTCTCTAGACTTAAATTTAAAACTGATAAAACTCAAAGAGTG
>CADCFC010000024.1 GCA_902800645.1 uncultured Erysipelotrichaceae bacterium | reverse complement strand
CACCTACTTAGGCTTAGCCATTAACCCAAGAAACATAACAATATTTTACTTGAGCAAAAGAAAAACCCTATATTTAGGGTAAAAAAAAGAACCGCTAAAAAGCGATTCAACTAACTATTTATAGTAAATCACAAGGAAGGAGGTTAGTCAACTCCCCCTCGGTTAACATTATTTAGGCCAAACAAAGGTGTTATTTAAATTATACTCTCCGTTATCGATTAAAAGATCTTGACCACTCATAGATTTATTTATTACTAGTAAGAAATAAACCCATTCATTAATTTCATCTAATTTCATCCATTTTTTAAGCGGGGTAACATTCATAATTTTATTCCAGCTATCTTTATCATTCATAACAGTGTTATTACTTTCAGTCATGACTCCACCTAACGAAATAGAATTAACAGTGATCCCTCTATTAGATAAAGTGGATGCAATGTGTTTCATATACCCAACTAACCCTGCTTTACTAGCGACATACTCATCAAATTCAAATCCACTTCTCGCACTTGCAGAAGCATTAAATAGAATAGACTTTAAACTCTTAAGTGATGAGTATTTTTTAATCACTCTCATCGCTCCTATTAAGTTATTATCAATGTCTTTCCCACTATTTTGAGTTCCAGCGTTAGAGAAAATATAATCAAGATCATTTATTTCAGGTAACTCGTCAATAGAAATATCACAATTATAGTGATAATAATGTGGGTTAGAAATAGCGCTATCTAATTTATCGAGTCCAATAACTTCATATCCTTTAGAAAGAAAATATTCGCTCACAGATTTCCCAATCCCTTTAGAGCTTCCAGTAATTAAGATTTTCATTATGCGTTCTCCTTTACATAGTTAAGATAAGCTTCTCCAACATTGTCTTTTTGCCATTTTCTTGAAACGTAATATCCAAAAGGAGAAAATACCGCTTCACAGAATAATTCAATTAATGCGCCTAAAATCGCACAAGTGAAACACTGTAATACTGTCCAAGAAAAGCCTATATAAATAGGCATAAAGATTGTGAATGTTAAAATAGAGAAAATAAAGTTGTCTAAAAATTGTCCGATGAAAGTAGAAATATACGCTCTAGTAATAAAAGCAAATAATCCATTAGGATTCTTTTTAAAGATCTTACCAACAAAGAAATTTAGCCATATATTAACTAGTCCACTACATAAAAAGGCAATTGTAGAGCTAAGTAAGATATACCACGTCCCACCAATTAATTCATTAAAGGCAGTGAAGTCCATTCCTGGAGTGGGAATTTTTGCGACAATGTAAAAGATTAAGCAGGTTAATAAATTGATGAACATCGCTAATAAAGTAATCTTCACACTCGCCTTTGGTCCAAAGTGCTTAGTGATGATGTCCATGCAAAGAAAAGACAGCCAACTCACTAGAATTCCTCCATCAATAGCAAGCCATTCGTTTTGATAAATGGTTTTGTTTGCAAGGATATTCATCGTGATGACTGAAACGACAAATAAAGCTACAACAACTGCAGGAATTGAATGAAGCAAAAGCTTAGTCGATTCCTTTTGTTTTAAAAACCATCCCTTTAGAGGATGGCAAAATGAATCTTTCATTTAAAAAGTCCTCCTTGGTTTTATTTTGTATAGCGAAGGATTTAGAGCCCGAACTCCGCTAGAAAGTATTATATCTATTTTGAACTTTTAATCAAGGAATCAATATAGTTCGCGAGTTCTTCTACTCCAATATCTTTGACTGCGGATACTTTAAATACTTTCGCGTCTTTATTTCTTTTATGAATGTTAGCTTTACATTTTTCAAAATCGAAATCAAAAACTGGGAGAGTGTCAATTTTAGTAATAACTGCAATATTGCTTACTTGGAACATGAGAGGATATTTAAGAGGTTTATCGTCTCCTTCTGGAACTGATAAAAGCATCATATTAATGTTACTTCCAGTGTCAAATTCAGCAGGACAAACTAGATTACCGATATTTTCTAATATCACAAAATCTAATCCCTTAGTGTCAAAGGCATTTAAGGAATCTTCCACCATTTGAGCGGTTAAATGACACGCTCCAGAAGTGTGAACTTGGATTGCTTTTACACCTGTTAATTCCGATATTCTTTCCGCATCAACTTCCCCATCAATATCAGCTTCCATAACACCGATACTATACTTATCTTTTAATTTATTAATTAAATTCACAAGTAAAGTAGTCTTTCCACTACCAGGAGAGGCCATAACGTTTAAAAGGAATATTCCTCTCTCTTTTAAATGCTTTCTTACTTCCTTTGCTTTTTCATTATTCTCAATGAGAATGTCTTCCTTAACTTTAACAACTTGATAATTCATATTTCTCAGTTCCTTCCTCGATATTTTACCACCAAAAAAATACTTATAGTATTATTTTACAACTTAGTCTAAAATTAATACGCTGGGAACAGAAAATATCAATGGATGAAATCAAAACGATAGTCGTCAACCGCTCCGCATATGCAGATAACGATCTTGAGGCTGATGCATTAAGAAGTTATCTTAAAGAGAAGGGAACATTCTTAGTTAATCTAATGTCTTCTCCAGGAGCAGGAAAAACCACTACTCTTACTTCCTTAATTAATATTCTAAAAAAAGAATATCGAATTGGGGTAATGGAAGCAGATATTGATAGTGACGTCGACGCCATTTCAATCGCCAAGAACACCGGAGTCAAATCAATCCAACTCCATACTTCTGGTATGTGTCACTTAGACGCAGGAATGACTAAAGATGGATTAGATGGAATTAAGTTTGAAGACTTAGATCTCATCTTCCTTGAAAACGTTGGTAATCTAGTCTGTCCCGCTGAATTCGATACCGGAGCGTCATTAGACATCATGATCCTCTCAATTCCTGAGGGAGATGATAAACCACTCAAGTATCCACTAGTGTTTGAAAAATGTGACCTAGTCATCATTAACAAAATCGATACGATAGAATACTTCAACTTCGATTTTGAAAAATGTAAGAAGACTATTCTCATGCGTAATCCAAACGCTACCATCATTCCTATCAGTGCTAAAACTGGTGAGAATGTAAATGAAGTTGCTAAATACTTTAGAAATAAAATAAAAAGCTGGAAGGAGAATTAATATGCCAGAACAAAACACTAAAGTTGTCTCCAAATATCAAGGAGAAAAAGGCTATAGTTACGAAAAGAAACTTTGTAAGTTAGCAGCCAAAATCACTGACGTAGTTCCACACAAACTCACCGGTGTCAAAACTACTGATCCAGAATATTGGGGATTAAGAGAAGTATTAACCGAACCAATGATTGATATTCTCTTAAAGATGAAACAGAGAAAACATTACACCTTTGAAGATTTACAAAAGATGTTCAAAGATATGAATCCTGTTGAATTACAAAAATTACTCGATGATATGTCTGTCATCGGAATCATTGAATATGATTACGGCGACAATTATGCTTGGGATCACCCATTAGAAGACAAACCAAAAGTAAAAAGATACATGCTTTCTTACTTCGTTCCAGGAAGTGCAGAATTAATGAACTCCTCAGTCGATAGAATTGCAAGAAACCCTGCGGTTGCGAGCATGTTTGAAAGAATGACCTTCATTCCACTAGCAGGAATTACTGAAATGCTTCCTCCAGGTGGCGGCGGTGTCGGTATGCACGTCATCCCTGTTGAAAAAGCGATTGAAAGCAATAACGAAGCAATCGATGTCGAAAAGATTTCTCACTGGATGAAGAAATATGAAGGACACATTTCCGCTGGTATTTGTTCTTGTAGAGCAAGTAGAGCAATGTTAGGAGATGGCTGTATCGATGATGTCGATGATTGGTGTATCCAATTCGGTGATATGGCGGATTACACCGTTGAAACCGGTAGAGCCCATTTCATTACTAAAGAACGCGCCTTAGAAATCTTTGAATTGGCAGAGAAAAATGGCTTCGTTCATCAAATTACTAATATCGATGGTGAGAATAAGATTTTCGATATTTGTAACTGTGACGTTAAGATTTGTAATGCTTTAAGAACTGCATTACTCTTCAATACTCCAAACCTTGAAAGAAGTGCTTATAGTGCGAAAGTTACACCAGAAAACTGTGTCGCTTGTGGTCAATGTGTTGCTAATTGTCCTGCCGGTGCAGTTAAGTTAGGTCAAAAACTTTGTAAAGGTGACGGAAAGAAACAAGATTACCCAATCAGTGTCTTACCAGACAAGATTAAATGGGGTAAATATGCTTGGGATGAAAATTATAGAGATACCGCTAGAAAGAGTGATACCTATGAAACTGGTACAGCACCATGTAAAGTCGCTTGTCCAGCTCACGTCCCAGTCCAAGGCTATTTAAAGATGGCCCACGAAGGCAGATATAGAGAAGCTCTTGCCTTAATTAAGACACAAAACCCATTCCCAGCAGTTTGTGGTCGTGTCTGTAATAAAAAATGTGAAGAAGCCTGTACTAGAGGTGAAATTGATAAAGCTGTCGCTATCGATGATGTTAAGAAATTCTTAGCGGATCTTGAAAGAAATAGCAAAGACAGATATATCCCAGAAAAGATCGTCGCATCTACCTATGGTAGCTTCCCAGAAAAGATCGCTATTATCGGTGCTGGTCCTGCTGGCTTAAGCTGTGCTTATTATCTCGCTGAAATGGGATTCAAGCCAACTGTCTTCGAAAAGAATGAGAAGCCAGGTGGAATGATGATGTACGGCATTCCTTCTTATAAATTAGAAAAAGATGTTATCGAAAGTGAAATCGAAGTCATCAAAGCTCTTGGTGTTGAAATCAAGTGTGGAGTTGAAGTCGGAAAAGATGTCACTATCGAAGAACTCAAAAAACAAGGATACAAAGCCTTCTATATCGCAATTGGTTGCCAAGGTGGTAGACGTCCAGGTGTCGCAAATGATACCGCTAAAGGAACTGACATCGCTGTCAATTACTTAAAGAATGCTTTAGATAAACAAGTTAAATTCACTGGTGACGTTGTTGTTGTCGGTGGAGGTAACGTTGCAATCGACTGTGTTAGAACCGCTCATAGATTAGGTGCTAAAAACGTCTCAATGTTCTGCTTAGAAAGTAGAGACACAATGCCAGCCACTAACGAAGAAGTTAGAGAAGCCCTCGAAGAAGATGTTAAAATCAACAACGGTTGGGGTCCAAAAGAAGTCAAAGTTAACGCCAAAGGCGAAGTCACAGGAATCGTCTTTAAGAAATGTACTTCTTGCTTCGACGCCGATGGAAAATTCAATCCACAATACGACGAAAACGAAGTCATGGAAGTTCCAGCAGACAAAATCGTCTTCGCAATTGGACAAGCCATCGAATGGGGCAACTTACTTGAAGGTAGTAAAGTTACCTTCTGGCATGGTAATTACCCACTTGCAGACAAATTAACATATCAAACCGCTGATGATGATATCTTCGTTGGTGGAGATGTCTTCACTGGTCCAAAATTTGTTATTAACGCAATCGCTGCTGGTCACGAAGTCGCTGATGCTTTAGCAAGACACGTCAGACCAAACGCACATCCAACTATCGCGTTCAATCACCGTGGATTCACACCACTCAATAAGAAAGACATCACTCTTCCAGGCTATGACGATGCCGGAAGACAAGAACCAGGTATGGATGAATCAGTTGATTATAAGAACTCCTTCAAAGATGCTCACAAGACTCTTACTGAAGAACAAGTTCATACCGAAACTGGTAGATGCTTAAGCTGTGGTGCAGCCTTCGTTGACTATAACAAATGTATCGGTTGTGGTATTTGTACCACCAAGTGTCACTTCGACGCGATTCACTTAGTGAGAGACCATCCAAAACACTCCACTATGAAACACGCTGAAGATAAAGTTGGAACATTACTCAAATATGCTTCTGTCCGTGCAGTTAAGATTCTCTTACACTCCGGTAGCAAAGAAGCTCGTATGATGAGAAAGAAACGTAAAGCTTGGAACAAAGCTCATAAAGCCGAAAAGAAAACTAAACCATTTACCGGCAACGCTGTTGAATAGGTAATAGCATGCACGAACTTGGTATAGTTGTTCACGTTATTAATCAAGTTGAAGAACTTGCCAAAAAGCAAAACGTTCAAAAGGTCGTAGAACTCACTCTTGAAATCGGAGAAGTCAGCGGAGTTGTTAAAGAATACTTCGTTGATGCCTTCAATTGGGCGATCAAGAAAACGGAATATATGAAAGAGTGCAAACTCAACTATATTACAATTCAAGGAATCACCTATTGTGAGAGCTGCGGTAAAACATATTCTACTACTCAATACGGTAAAGAATGTCCATTCTGTCATTCTTCAAAAACCTATTTAGTTACAGGTAGAGATGTGATGATTAAAAACGTTAAAGTCATTTAAATAACTGGGATGATTCATTCATCCCTTTTATTTTCCTTAATAAATAAAAATATTATAATAATTATATGTTTGATGAATTTGAGAAATTTGACACAAAAGCAAATCCTAAAAATCCACTACTAGTCCCATTAACAACTTTAATTGCTGCTCTAGAAGTATGGAAACATAAAGCAAAGATTTCAAAAGTTAATATGAAGGGGATTAAATCTCCATATATCCTTTTAGCAAACCATAACGCTTTTTTAGATATCCAAATGTTAAGATATATAACTTTCCCTCATAAAATGAGTTATATCGTCGCAATTGATGGCTTTTTAGGTAGGAAGAAGTTCCTTGAGTCAATTGGATGTATTTGTAAAAGAAAATTCACTAATGATCCGTATCTTGTTAAAAACATCGACTATGTTTTAAATAAGCAAAAGAACATCATGGCGATGTTTCCTGAAGCAAGATATTCTTTATGCGGCACTAATGCGATTATCCCTACTAGTGTTGCTAGACTTGTAAAACATTTTGGAGTGCCTTTAGTGATTCTTAAAATGAATGGTCACCATATCAATTCTCCATTCTGGAATTTAAAGATGAGAAAAGTTAAAGGAATAGAAGCTACTTTAAAATGTGTATTGACCGCTGAAGAAGTTAAAGGCATGTCAATTGAAGAAATTGATGAAGTGATACAACATGAATTCATCTATGATGAATATGCTTGGCAAAAGAAAAACAATATCCGTATTCCATTTTCTTGGAGAGCGGAAGGTTTACATAAAGTTTTATATAAATGCCCTCATTGCGGTAAAGAATATGAAATGTCCACTAGTGGCACAATCTTAAAATGTAATAGCTGTGGAAAAGAATGGTTCTATACCGAACTTGGTGAATTAGAAGCAAAAGATGGCAAAACTGAATTCTCTCATATCCCGGATTGGTATGAATGGGAAAGAGAAGAAGTAGCAAAAGAAGTTAGAAATGGAACATATCACTTCGAAAGCGAAGTTCACACCGATATCCTTCCAATGGATAAATTTATTCCAATCGGAAAAGGAAAACTTATCCACGACCTCAATGGATTTAAATTAACTGGTGTATATAAAGATAAACCATACGAATTATTCATCCCTTCAAGTAGCACTTACGGGGTGCATATAGAATATGAATATTTAGGAAAATATGGTGACTGTGTTGATTTAAACACATTAGATAACACCTATTATGTCTATCCAGAAAGAAAAGATTTCTCCGTCACTAAGATAAGTCTAGCAACTGAAGAAATCTATAAAGCTAAATTTAGTAAAAAGAATTAGTCTTTCTTATCATAATCATCTAAGAAACTATGAAGTTCTCCGTGATTACGATAACCTAAGATCATATCAAGTGTAACATTAGACGCGCTCTTAAAGATATTCTGCTCAACTTGTGGAATATCTTTTTTTAATGATTTAATCAATTCTTTAGTCATCACTCTCATTGATTCGGTCTCATGATTAGCGACGTCCTCAGTAAATTTACACGCGCAAGCGATAAATTCTAAATTATGATGTTTGGCCCATGCTTTAATATCTTTTTCTCTAATAAAATACATCGGTCTAATAAGTTCCATTCCAGGATAATTAGTGGAATGGAGTTTAGGAAGCATGGTTTGGAATGATCCACTATTAAGCATATTCATTAAAGTAGTTTCAATAACATCGTCATAGTGATGACCAAGAGCGATTTTATTACAACCTAACTTTTTAGCCGCATTATATAAGGCTCCTCTTCTCATCTTTGCACATAAGAAGCAAGGATTCTTCTCATCTCTTAAAGTTGCGATTTCAAAAATATCAGTCTTAATGAATGTTGCAGGAATATGAAGTGTCTCTATATTCTTTTTAATAAGATCAAAATTTTTCTTGTTATAGCCAGGATCCATCACAAGGAAATGGACTTCAAAATCAAAGTCACTATGAAGGCGTAAAAGCATGAAAAGTTTCGCCATGCACATCGAGTCTTTTCCACCACTAATACAAACACAAACCTTATCTCCAGGAGAGAGCAATTTATATTCTTTTAGTCCTTTAACAAAGCGTGACCAAAGTACCCTTCTATATGTCGTAGAAAGGCTTTTTTCAAATTCGTCTGTGTGTCTGTTTCCGTCTGTCATAAGTGGGTGATTTTCTTTAAAAAACAGCGTTTTTGCTCGTTTTTTCGTCTAAATTAAGCATTTTTTAATCAAAACCAATAAAATTGATTTATAAAAAAATGGTCATATCTATTTTTCTATAACTTAAAAAATAATACAATAGATATCGCAATTTAATAGGAGGCAAATATGGATAGAAGTAGATTACAAGAATATGCAACTTTATTAGCGAAGAAAGGGGTAGCGGTTATTCCCGGAGAAGAAGTTTGGATTAACGCTAACCTAGATCAAGTTGAGTTTGTAAGAATGGTCGTTGAAGAATGCTATAAAGCAGGCGCAAAAAAGGTTAGAGTGAGATTCTCTGATAACAAAATTAGTAGGCTTTCTTACGAGTATATGGCGCTTAAAGACCTCAAGAAAGTACCTGAATATACAATTAGTGAATACCGCTACATGGTGAAAAATTTGCCAAGCGTTCTTCACATTATCTCAGACGATCCAGACGCCTTTAAAGGAATTAAGCAATCAACATTATCAAAATCCTCACTAGCTGTTAGAAAGAAGATCAAACCATATAGAAATAAAATGGACGGTAAATACAAATGGTGTATTGCTGCTGTTCCTTCAAAAGAATGGGCGAACATCATCTTCCCAAAATTAAAGGAAGAAGATAGAGAAGATGCTTTATGGGAAGCAATACTAAATACCTGTAGAGTTGATGGAAAAGCCGTTCAAAACTGGGACAAACATAACGAAAATCTATCAAATAAGTGTAAAGCCTTAAATGAAATGGATCTTCAATATCTCGAATATAAATCAAGTAATGGAACCGATTTTAAAGTGGAATTAATAAAAGGAATTAGATGGGGCGGAGGAGCCGAACTAACTTCAGATAAAAGAATCTTTAACCCAAATATACCAAGTGAAGAAGTATTCACTTCACCACTATCAGGATCTTGTGAAGGATTACTAGTTGCGAGTAAACCACTTTCATATAATGGCCAACTTATTGACGGCTTCTCAATAAGATTTAAAGATGGAAAAGTATCCGAAGTAAAAGCCAAAAAGAACCAGAAGTTATTAGAACAAATGGTTTCTATGGATGATGGAGCAGGAAAACTTGGAGAAGTAGCTTTAGTGCCGTTTGATTCACCAATTTCTAACTCCGGCCTATTATTCTATGAAACTCTATTTGACGAAAACGCTGCTTGTCACGTCGCCTTAGGTGCAGGATTTAAGGAACTATTACCAAACGGAGAAAATGTAACAACAGAAGAAGCCAAAAAGCTTGGACTAAACGATTCAATGATCCACGTTGATTTTATGATTGGTGCTAGCGATTTAGAAATTGTTGGAACTTCATTCAGTGGTAAGAAAACTGTCATATTTAAAAACGGTAACTGGGCATTTTAATTAAATAATTATCTATGATATACTTTGACTATATTTAAAAATATATCGGAGGATATCTTATGTTAATTGCGTCTATTATCATTTCATCACTCTCAATTGTTATTTTGGGAGTGATTTTATTTATTCTAATTAAACGAAAACCCGTTAACTCTAACGAAGGAATATCCGAAAAAGATCTAGGAGCGTTACAAGCTCAAATAAATAGTTTAAAAGAGACACTTCAAAAAGATATAGAACTTTCAATTGCAAAAGAAATGATAAAACTCGCTGAAAATGCCTCCACTAGTAGTGAGAAGAACAATGAAAAATTAGAGAGATTCCAAAAGAATATCATCGAATCCTTAAATACAAGATTTGAATTCATAAACAATCAACTCTCTCAAAAGATGACAGACATTAACAAAAAGGTTGAAGATAAATTAAAAGAAGGATTCCAAGGAACTTCAGAAACTATGGCGCAAGTCAGAGAAAGACTCAAAGTCATTGATGAAGCACAAAAGAATATGGAGAATCTTTCTAAAGACGTCATCTCATTAAGAAATGTTATGGAAGGTAACCAAACTAGAGGAGCTTATGGAGAATATCAATTATCGATGGTCCTTCATAACGTCTTTGGTGACACAGTTGGCTGTTATCAAGAACAATACGTAATTAGAAAAAGTAGAGACTGTAATAACGATGTTAGAGCAGATGTAGTTGTCTTTATGCCAGAGCCAAATAAAATGATATGTATTGACTCCAAATTCCCATTCGCAGATTATGAAAGATTAATGAATGAAGAAGACGAATCACAAAAAGAAGAACATAAGAAAGCATTTGCTAGAGCGGTAAAACTCCATATCACCACTATTAAAGACAAATATATCGTCGAAGGAAAAACCGCTCCTGAAGCACTCATGTTCATTCCTAATGATGGAGTGTTCGCGTATATCCATCAAGAATGTAATGAGGTTGTTGAATACGCTAGAAGTCAAAGAGTTATCTTAACTTCTCCAAGTACACTTCCTGCAATCTTAGTAACCATTAATATGGTTAGAATAGAAGCAGAAAGAGCGAAGAACGTTAGAGAAATCTCTAAGCAACTTCAATTCCTAGGAAAACAATTCACCCTATTCTCTCGAGAATGGGATACTTTCTCTAAGCAACTTGAAACTGCGAGTAGAAGTAGAGAAAAACTTGATACAAGAGTAAGTCGAATCAATGGAAAATTTGAAGCGATATCCTCAAATGAAGATGTCGAATTAATTGAAGAGAACGACGAACAAATTGATTAATTAAAGCATAAGAAAACCCCTGGATTTAATTCCAAGGGTTTTAGTTTGTTCTGATTATCTCTTCTTTTGGATACGTCCTTTGTTCTCACCTTTTGAGTTATGAACAAGAACTTTTCCGCCTTGATTTTCCGCCATCTTTTTGGAGTATTCAAGAGCTTCTTTTTGAGTATCAAAGAGTTTAATTGCTTTTTGCCCTCCAGCGTATTTAACTTCCCATTTACCATCTTCGCGTTTAACTAAGTGATAGGTACGGAAATTAACTTCTTTCTTTTCGCCTTTGTCTTCAGCTTTTTTAGCAGGAGCTTTAGCAGCTTCTTTTTTTGCAGGTTCTTTCTTTGCTGGAGCAGCTTTTTTACTAGGTGCAGCCTTCTTAGCAGGAGCCTTTTTCTCAGCTTTAGGAGCTTCTTCTTTAACTGGTTCCTCAACTGGTTTTTCTTCAACAGGTTCTTCTGCTACTTGTTGCTCTATAAAAACCTCTTCTTTTGGTTCTTCAACAGGTTCTTCCGCTTTTGGTTCTTCTTCAACCATTTCACTAGCAACAACCGCTGCAGCAACTACTTCTGCTTTAGTTTGTTCTTCTTCAACTTCTTCAGTTGTTTCTGTAGTGTTATTACCATTTTCATCTAAAACAACATTAACAACTGGTTCATTACGATATGTAGCTTCATTAATAGGAGCTTCTTCTTTCTTGTCTAAAACAAGAAGAGCAATACTTAATCCAAGCGCTGCGGCTAATAAAACAAAGTTAACAAATGAAACAGCACTGAATTCGATTGGATAACC
>CADCFC010000023.1 GCA_902800645.1 uncultured Erysipelotrichaceae bacterium | reverse complement strand
GTGATTAAAACAATTCTAACAAAGGAATTCCATTGTCTTGGTTTTTGTCTAAGAATAACGACATCAATAATAGTGATAAAAGAGATACCACCAATAATAATTAAAATCATTATATAAGAACACATGTAATAGTATGCCCATGTAGGCATGTTATAAACGATTGGATTTTCAGCAATTCTCATTAAAGAATATGAGCCAAAAAGGTCAAATCCAGCATTATTAAATGCTGATACTGAGGTAAACATGCTGATCCAGATGCCTTTACCAACCTCCATATCTGGGAGAGTTAAAAAGACAGGTAAACCGAGTAAAAAACCTATTGTTTCTGTTACTAAAACTATTCCGATAACACGTTTAACAAATTTAGAAACTCCAGCGACGGAATTTGAGTTAACAGCTTGCGATAAAAATAAACGATCTTTAAACGACAACTTCTTTAAGAAAAGTGAGATGAAGAAGGTGAAAATAGTAATGAAACCAAGACCACCGATTTGGATCATGATCATAACGATAATTTGACCAAATAAAGTGAGTTCTCCTCCTATACCAAGAGGATAAGTACATAAGCCAGTAACGCATGTCGCACTAGTGGCCACAAAAAGGCTATCTAAGTAATTACCCCATTGTCCGTTTACATGAGCAAATGGGATGGTTAACAAAAGTGAACCAAAGATAATCACTCCGAAGAATGAGAGAAGTACTAATAAGTATGGGGACGTACCCTTTTTAATGTTGGATTTGCTTCTCATATAAAACTCCTTGTATTATACACAATCAATTTAGAAAATCAAGTTATGGGCAAATTAATTTAATTTGAATTTATAATAAATCACACAATTTTACTAAAAATTCACTTAAAAAATAGGGTAAAAATATAGTGGTTCGATGGGCTCAAAATAAAAATTTTACAATTTTCGCTTGCGCCCACTTACATATATTTGATACGATATACAAGCATGTTGCCTTTACGCATATGAGAGAGCGTATCGCACATGTATGTTCTGTGGAAGAGTGGTGATTCACCCGTACCACAGCACGGACAAATCTAAAATAGGAGGAAAAGTCACGTGAGTAAAAAAATCGCGAAAGTCTTAAAGATGGAACTTCCTGGTGGCGAAGCAAAACCAGGACCAAAACTCGCATCTGCTGGTATTAACATGGCGAAGTTCTGTACCGACTTCAATGCTAAGACCGCTGATCGCCGTGGGGAAATCGTCCCAGTCATCATTACGGCTTATGAAGACAAGTCCTGCGACTTTGTCATCAAAACTTCACCTGTTGCCCCATTACTTCTTAAGGCAGCCGGAATCCAAAAGGGCTCTCCAAATAGTAAAACCACTATTGTAGGCCATATCACAAGAGCACAACTCAAGCAAATCGCTGAGTACAAATTACCAGATTTAAACGCTAATGACATTGAAGCGGCTATGAAAATCGTTGAAGGTAGTGCTCGTAACATGGGAATTGTCGTTGACGACTAATGGAGTGTGTTATGAAAAAAGGTAAGAAATATCTCGCTGCCGCCCAAAAGGTGGATTCAACAAAACTCTATAGTGTTGAAGAAGCAGTTAAGCTCGTTAAAGAAACTTCTACTGTTAAATTCGACGCTACAGTTGATGTCAGTTTCAAACTCAATGTCGACCCAAAACAAGCTGATCAACAAATCAGAGGAACTCTCATCCTTCCACATGGAAATGGTAAAACCAAAAAAGTCTTAGCCATTACTGATAAAGTTGAAGACGCTAAAAACGCCGGAGCAGATCTTGTTGGTGGAGCAGAAATGATCGAAAAAATCAGCGGTGGCTGGTTCGACTTCGATGTCATCGTTGCGACTCCAAACATGATGCCATTATTAGGCAAAGTTGCCCGTGTCCTTGGTCCAAAAGGCTTAATGCCAAATCCAAAGACTGGTACTGTCAATCCTGATATCGCTCGTGCGATTAAAGAAATCAAAGCCGGTAAAGTGGAATACCGTGTTGACAAAGAAGCAAATATGCATGTTTCTATTGCCAGAGTAAGCTTTGATGCAAAGAAGATCGCTGAAAACTTACAAGCCTTAGTTGACGCTATTATGAAGGCTCGTCCAGCATCTGTTAAAGGTACATATGTTAAAAACGCTGTTGTCCATACGACCATGGGACCAGCTATCCACTTCACATTTGATGGTCGTTAATTACTAAAAAGATTCTAATATACCCAAGACAGTAACGGACGTGGAGTCTTAATAATGTTACCGAGGTGAAGAAAAATACATTTTATTCTCACTGTATATTGGAGCCTCAAAACGAACAAATTGAAAAAAGGAGGTCAAGAAAACATGAATAAGGATGTCTTACAAGCTAAGCAAGAGACAGTCAGTGAAATCGTTACTAAAGCTAAAGCTAGCCAAAGTGTGATCGTCGCTGAATACCGTGGATTAACTGTTGCTCAAATTCAAGAATTAAGACGTGCCTTAGCTGCTGAAAAAGCAACTATGAACGTTTATAAGAATTCTTTAGTTGAAAGAGCTAGTGATGAACTCGGCTATACTGAATTCAAATCTTTACTCTCTGGACCAAACGCAATCTTCTTTGCGGAAGATGTTACCAGCGGAGCTAAAGTTCTTGCAAAATACGCTAAAAGATATGATGGCGCTCTCAACATTAAGGGTGGTTTATTCGAAGGTCAATTCGCTGATAAAGCAAAGGTCTTAGAAATCGCAAAGCTCCCTTCAAGAGAAGGCTTACTTGCCATGTTACTATCGTGCTTACAAGCACCAGTCCGTCAATTTGCCTGTGCTGTAAAGGCTGTCGCGGACAAATAATGCCAATTTAGGAGGAAAAGAAAAATGGCTAAATTAACAAAAGAAGAAATTATTGCCAGCTTAAAAGAAATGACTGTTCTCGAATTAAACGAACTCGTCAAAGCTGTTGAAGAAGAATTCGGTGTCACCGCTGCTGCACCTGTTGCTGCTGCCGCTGCTGCACCTGCTGAAGAAGAAGCTGCTAAAGGACCAAGCGAAGTTAGCTTATTCCTTAAAGCTGCTGGAGCTTCCAAAGTTCAAGTTATCAAAGCTGTTCAAGCAATCACTGGCTTAGGCTTAATGGATGCAAAGAAATTAGTCGATGGCGCACCTGTTGCTGTTAAAGAACACATTTCTCCAGTTGAAGCTGAAGAGCACAAGAAAGCTCTCGAAGCTGCTGGTGCTGAAGTCGAAGTTAAATAATTTCGCTTCACGTCTATACTCTTGAGGTTGTAATGGGTCATTATTTTGACGAGAATCCAGAGATTAGTTCGCATATTCGCGAGATTAGTTTCACGCTTTTCGATAAGAAATATACCTATTACACCGATAACGGAGTGTTTTCAAAAAGTCGGATTGATGAGGGGTCGTATATCTTTTTAAAGGTATTACTTCCCCTTGAATTATCCGGAAGAATTCTTGATTTAGGGTGTGGGTATGGACCGATTGGTCTAACACTAGCCTTAAACAACGAAAAAGCGAGAGTTGATCTCGCTGATATTAATTCGCGCGCACTCGCTCTAGCGTCAAAGAGCGGTGAACGATTGAATTTAAATAATCGAGTCACCTTCCTTCATAGTGACATCTTCGAAAAGATTGAAGGACCATATGATTCAATTGTTGTTAATCCCCCGATTAGAGCTGGTAAAGTCGTTACCTACTCAATGTATTCGGGAGCGAAACAATACTTAATTGATGGCGGTTCACTTTATATCGTAATCCGTAGAAAACAAGGAGCTGAAAGCGCTTTCAAATATCTCGAAACAGTATTTGAAAACGTTTCAGTGCTTCATAAAGAAAAAGGCTACTGGATTATTAAAGCTACAAAGTGAACAGTAAAAATTTTATAGAAATAAGGAGCCATTATAATGTCCAGAAACATTACTGAACTCAGACAAATTAACAATCATCGTTATGACTACTCTAAAATCTCTGGTGATCTCCCACTTCCAAATTTAGTGGAAATTCAAACTAAGAGTTACGCTGAATTTTTAGAAAAGGGATTAGATGAAGTATTTAGAGAAGCATTCCCAATTGAGAACTACGTTGGCACTCTTACCATCGAATATCTCTCAATTAGATTAGGTGAACCAAAACATTCCTATTTAGAATGTAAAGAAAAAGACCTTACATATAATGTTCCTATGTATATCACCGTCCGATTAATCCATAAAGAGACCGGTGAAATTCAAGAGAGCGAAGTCTTCATGGGTGATCTTCCACTCATGACCGCTAGTGGAACATTTATTGTTAACGGTGCAGAAAGAGTTATCGTTAGCCAACTCGTCAGATCTCCAGGTGCTTACCTTTCTAAGGAATTTAAAGCCGGTAAATATTTATATGAAGCTGATTTAATTCCAGGAAGAGGTACTTGGTTACAATTTGAAAGCGATGCCAAAGATATTCTCTCTGTCCGTATTAATAGACAAAGAAAGATTCATGCGACAATTCTTTTAAGAGCGTTAGGCCTTGAAACAAGTGAAGACATCTTAAAATTATTTGGTGATTCATTTGCCTTAAGAAACACTCTTGATAAAGAAGAAGGCAAAATCAAAACTTCTAAAGCTGCTTTAATCGATATCTTTAGAAAGATGAAACCAGGTGAACCAGTTACTGAAGAAGGAACTGCTAACTTCTTAATCCAACAATTCTTTGATGGAAAAAGATATGACCTTGGTAGAGCTGGTAGATATAAGTTCATCAAAAAACTTTCTATCTATAACCGTTTACCAAACCGCGTTTTAGCGGAGAACCTCGTTTCTGCTGAAGGAGAAATTAGATTCAAGAAGGGTTATCAATTAACCACTGAAGATGTTGATGCCTTAAGAAATGAAGAATTCTTTGAAAAAGGCGCTCACTTAAAAGCTGTTAAGATCAACGAAAGACTTGATAGCAATGGTAGAGTCAATATCCTCAAAGTTTATAATAACGATAAGAAAGAAAAAGTATCAGTCATTATTGGTACTGATTTACATAACACCTCTACTTACGTCAATATTTGCGATATCCTCGCTGTATTTTCCTATTTCTTAAACGTCATGGACGGATTTGGAGATACTGATGATATCGACCACTTAGGTAATAGAAGAATTAGATGTGTTGGTGAATTAATTCAAAACCAATTCCGTGTTGGTCTTGCAAAGATGCTTAAGACTGTCCAACAAAAGATGTCGATTTCTGATTTAGGCAACGTCAAACCAAAAGCCTTAATCAATCCTCGTCCTTTAGTGGCTTCTATTAGAGAATTCTTTGCCTCATCTCAATTATCCCAATTCATGGATCAAACTAACCCTTTAGCAGAATTAACTAATAAACGTAGATTATCTGCTTTAGGTCCTGGTGGATTAACTAGAGATAGAGCGAGCACCGAAGTTCGTGACGTTCACGTTTCTCACTATGGACGTATTTGTCCTATTGAAACACCTGAAGGTCAAAACATTGGTCTTATCAATAACTTAGCCTCATACGCGAAAGTAAATAAATATGGATTTATAGAAACCCCATATCGTCCAGTCGATAAGAAAACTGGTATCGTCCTTTCAAAAGCGGAAGATTCAGTTTATTTAACCGCTGACGAAGAATGGGATTACGTCATCGCTGAAGCAAATATTAACTTAAGCGAAAAAGGCGAGATCCTTGATGAAGTCGTGGTCGCTAGACATAAAGGCGAAAACGTCTTAGCAAAGAAAGAAGATGTCGACTTTGTCGATGTTAGCCCAAAACAAGTTGTTTCGATTGCTGCTGGTAGTATTCCATTCTTAGAGAATGATGACACCATGCGTGCTCTTATGGGTTCTAACATGCAACGTCAAGCCTTGCCACTCTTAAAACCACACGCTCCACTTGTTGGAACTGGTTTAGAGCATCAAGTTGCTCGTGACTCAGGACTCGCGGTTGTTGCTAGTAATGATGGTGTCGTCACTTACACCGATAGCAGAACCATTGAAGTTCTTGAAAAAGGTAGTAGTGAACCTGTCACCTATCACTTACAAAAATTTGAAAGAAGTAACCAAGGTACTTGTATTAATCAAGTGAGCATCGTTAAAGTTGGCGACAAAGTCCACAAAGGACAAATCATCGCTGATGGCCCTGCAATGCAAAATGGTGATCTCGCCCTTGGTCAAAACGTTACCATTGCCTTCATGACATGGAACGGTTATAACTACGAAGATGCGGTTATTATGAGTGAAAGACTCGTCAAAGACGACGTCTATACCTCCATTCATATTGAAAAATATGATTGTGAATGCCGTAGCATTCCTAAACTCGGCGATGAAGAAATCACCGCTGATGTACCAAATGTCTCTACTGATGCTAAATCTCACTTAGATAGCCGTGGTATTGTCGTTGTTGGTACTGAAGTTAAAGAAGGCGATATCTTAGTTGGTAAAGTCACTCCTCGTGGACAAACTGAACCAACTCCAGAAGAAAAACTCTTAATGGCAATCTTCGGTGAAAAGACTAACGAAGGAAAAGACGCTTCTCTCCGTGTTCCTCATGGTGGTGCTGGTATCGTCCTTGATGTCAAAATTAGAAAACGTGAAGAAAAAGCTAAAGATAACATTCTCCCTCCAGGAGTTAATGAAATCGTCACTGTCTATATCGTTCAAAAGAGAAAGATCAGTGAAGGCGATAAGATGTCTGGTCGTCACGGTAATAAGGGTGTTATTTCCCGTATCTTACCAGAATGCGATATGCCATTCCTTCCAGATGGAACTCCAGTCGACATTATGTTAAACCCACTCGGCGTTCCTTCCCGTATGAATATCGGTCAAATTCTTGAAGTCCATTTAGGTATGGCTCTTAAGAAACTTGGCTATAAGATTGCCACCCCTGTTTTTGATGGAATTACTAACGAAGAAATCTTCGAAATGATGGAAAAAGCAGGAATGAATAAAGATGGTAAAACCGTCTTATATGATGGCCGTACTGGTGAGCCTTTCGATGAAAGAATCACTGTTGGTGTCATGTATATGATTAAACTCGTCCACATGGTCGATGATAAGTTACACGCTCGTGCGACTGGTCCATATAGCTTAGTTACACAACAACCTCTCGGTGGTAAAGCGCAAAATGGTGGTCAAAGATTTGGTGAAATGGAAGTCTGGGCTCTTGAAGCTTATGGCGCCGCCCATATCTTACAAGAAATCATCACCGTTAAGTCTGATGACCGTGTCGGAAGAAGAAAGACTTATGAAGCAATTATTAAGGATCAACCACTTCCAAAAGCGGGTATCCCAGAAGCCTTCAAGGTCTTAATTAAAGAATTACAATCATTATCAATGGATGTTAAGTTACTCGATAACGAAGGCAATAACATTGATATGGACGCTCTCGCTAAAGAAGCTGATAAGGAAGAGAGAAAGATTAATACTGCTCTCCGTAACCTCGTCGGTGAAGAAAGCGGAACGGTTAGAACTGGTATCGATGAGGACATCTCCATGACTGCCCTTAGAGATGACGAATAAATAGGAGGAAAAAACAATGTTTGACGTAAAGAAATTAAGTGCGATTAAAGTTGGTTTAGCTTCTCCTGATACGATTAGAGAATGGAGCCATGGTGAAGTTCTTAAACCTGAAACCATTAACTATCGTAGTCAAAAACCAGAAATGCAAGGTTTATACTGCGAAAAGATCTTTGGTCCTTCTAAAGATTACGAATGTCACTGCGGACGTTATAAGAAAATTAGATACGCGGGTGTCGTTTGTGAAAAATGTGGTGTTGAAGTCATTTCTAAAGAAGTCCGTAGAGAAAGAATGGGTCATATTGAACTCGCTTCTCCTTGTACCCATATATGGTACTTAAAAGGTATTCCTTCTCGTATTGGTTTACTATTAGATGTCTCTCCTAAACACTTAGAAGAAGTTGCGTATTACGCAGCTCACATCTGTTTAGATAAAGGCAAGAGTGAAATCCTCTATAAGAGTGAATTCATCAATGAAAAGAATGGTAGAGAAATCTTTGTTCCTGTCATTGAAGAAATCCAAAAACATGGTGAAGAATGGGGTTTAATGCCTGGCAGTGATGATTATTTAAGAAGTGAAGAACTCATCGCTAAAATGAAAAACCCAGGTGAAGTCTTTGACTTTGAAACTAACTATAACTTCATCAGAAAATATACTGGAGCAGAATTCTCTGAAGGCGCTGCTGCGATTAAGAGATTACTCTCCGAAGTTGATTTAGATGCTGAAGCAGACGAAATCAACCGTAGAATGAAAGGCACAAGTGCTCTTAATAGAACTAAACTCACTAAGAGACTTGAAGTCATCGAAGCTTTCCGTCATAGCGATAACAAGCCTGAATGGATGGTCCTCGATGTCATTCCTGTCATTCCACCAGATTTAAGACCAATGCTTCAACTCGATGGTGGAAGATTTGCCACCTCCGATTTAAACGATTTATATCGTCGTGTTATTTCTCGTAACAACCGTTTAAAGAAATTAATCGATATGAATTCCCCTGCAGTTCTTCTTTTCAATGAAAAACGTATGCTTCAAGAAGCTGTTGACGCTTTAATTGATAACGGTAGAAGAAATAAGCCAGTTACTGGCCCAGGTGGAAGACCTCTTAAATCCTTATCAAGTGGATTAAAAGGTAAACAAGGTAGATTTAGACAAAACCTCTTAGGTAAACGTGTTGACTATTCTGGCCGTTCCGTTATTGCGGTTGGTCCATTCTTAAAGATGTATCAATGCGGTTTACCACGCGAAATGGCGGTTCAATTACTTAGACCATTTATCGCTTGTGAACTCTTAAAAAGAGGTATCGCTAACGCACATAAGCAAGCTGACAAGATTATCGATAGATACGATCCTCAAGTTCTTGATATCGTTGAAGAAATTATCGGTAAGCACCCAGTTCTTCTTAACCGTGCTCCTACCTTACATAGACTTGGTATTCAAGCTTTCCAACCTTGCTTAGTTGATGGAAGAGCGATCCGTTTACACCCACTCGTTTGTACTGGCTTTAACGCTGACTTCGATGGTGACCAAATGGCGGTTCACGTTCCATTAAGCAAAGCTGCTCAAGAAGAAGCTCTTCACTTAATGCTTGCAAGTAATAACATCCTTGGTCCAAAAGATGGAAAACCTATCGTTACTCCTTCTCAAGACATGGTCTTAGGTAACTATTACTTAACTCTTGAAAGCACTAAAGAAGACTTCTTAAGAAAAGCTGATGAAGTGAGAAAAGATAATCCAGAATACGCAGAAAGACTTGAACTTTACGCTGCTAGTGAAGGCAAAATCTTTAGAAGCGTTGACGATGTTCTTCTCGCTTATCAAACTAGACAAATTCATTTACATAACCGTATCGCAATTATCGGTCGTGCTTTAATGAAAAAAGGATTCACTGAAGAGATGAATAGAAGTTACTTATTAACATCTGTTGGTAAGGTTATCTTCAACCAAATCTTCCCAAGTGATTTCCCATATTTAAACCAAGTTAATGCTGAAAACATTAACCATGATATTCCTGAATACTTTGTACCAATGGGAACTGACGTTAAAAAGGTTATTAGCGAAATGCCAGTAAGAACCCCTGTTAAAAAAGGTGATTTAGGAAAAATTATTAACGAAATCTTCCAACGTTATGACCGTAAAGGTAATCCAAAGACCAGTGCGGTTCTTGACAAGATGAAAGATCAAGGCTTCCAATATGCGACTGTCGCTGGATTCACCATTGCGATTAGTGATATCCACATCGTCGAAGGTAAAGAAAAGATTCTTGCTGAAGGTGATGAGAAAGTCGAAAAGATTGAAAATATGTTCGAACTCGGTATGTTAACCGAAGAAGAAAGACATAAGAGCGTTTGTGAAGTTTGGAATAACGTTAACGCGACTGTTAGAAATAAACTTTCTGAACAAGTTCAAAAAGATAAACGTAACCCAATCTTCATGATGAGTGATAGTGGTGCTCGTGGTAATATCTCTAACATTACCCAATTAGCAGGTATGAGAGGTCTTATGGGTAACACCTCTGGTGGTACTATCGAATTACCAGTTAAGAGCTGTTTCCGTGAAGGTATGACCGTTTCTGAATTCTTCATTGCGACCCACGGTGCTCGTAAAGGTGGTACTGATACTGCTCTTAAGACTGCGGACTCTGGTTACTTAACTCGTCGTCTTGTTGACGTATCTCAAGACGTTATCGTTAGAGAAGTTGACTGTGGCACTGATCACGGCTTCAAAGTCAAAGAGATTAGAGACACTGCTAGAAACGCAATTATTGTTAAACTCTATGACCGTTTAGTCGGTAGATATTCTTTACGCGATGTCGTCAATCCAAAAACTGGTGAAGTTATCGTTAAAGGTAACACCATGATTGATGAAGAAAGCGCTAAAGCAATCGTCGATAGTGGTATTGAAGAAGTGGAAATCAGAAGCTTATTTGGTTGTGAAACTAAAGATGGTGTCTGTGTCCACTGTTACGGACGTAACTTAGCGACTGGTCGTGAAGTTAAAGTTGGTGAAGCTGTTGGTATTATGGCGGCTCAATCCATTGGTGAACCTGGTACTCAATTAACCATGAGAACCTTCCACACTGGTGGTGTTGCTGGTAGCGATATTACTCAAGGTTTACCTCGTGTCCAAGAATTATTTGAAGCGAGAAATCCAAAAGGTGAAGCTTTAATTAGTGAAATCCCTGGCGAGATTACTCGTATCGAAGAAAAGAATGGTTGCTATTTAGTTACTGTTACTAACGATTTAGAAGAGAAAACATTTACTACTTCTTTCGGCGCGAAACTCCGCGTTAAGAAGGGTGATAAAGTCTCTAACGGTAGTAAGATTACTGAAGGTGCAATCGATCCTAAGAAACTTCTCGAAGTTAGCGATGTTACTCAAGTTGAGAAATATATCGTTAAAGAAGTTCAAAAGGTCTATTCCGCTCAATCTATCGGTATTTCTGATAAACACATCGAAGTTATCGTTAGACAAATGTTAAGAAAAGTATTCGTTATTGACGCTGGCGACACCGATTTAATCGCTGGTACACGTGTAAGTGTTAATACATTTACCGCTAAAAATAATGAAGCAATTCTTGCTGGAAAACGTCCTGCTGTCTTCTCACCTCTTATCTTAGGTATCACTAAGGCTGCTCTTGAAACTGATAGCTTCCTCTCAGCAGCGTCATTCCAAGAAACTACAAGAGTCTTAACTGATGCAGCGATTAAAGGCAAGACAGATTACTTACATGGTTTAAAAGAAAACGTCATTACAGGTCACTTAATTCCTGCTGGACGTGGCTTACTTAGTGAAAGTGAAGAAAATGATTTACTCAAAGACTTCTCTGTCACAAGCACCATGCATGAAGTTAAAGATCGTTATATTGAAGATCATGAACGTGTAATCAATGAGATTCACGAGAAGATCGAACAAAAAAGCGAACATTAATTAATATAAGAAAATCACCTCTAAGATTATTTCTTAGGGGTTTTTCTTTTGGCTATGTTATATATTATTAGTATGGATTTAACGACTGCTGTTATTTTATTAATCGTTGGTGTCGCTGTTTTTATTAGTGGCATGAACATGATGAGTGGTGGATTAAAGAAAGCGACTGGTAAATCTCTTAAGCGCATCTTTAAAAAGACTCAGAATAGTCCTTTTGCTTGCTTAGGAATTGGCAGTGGCGTCACTGCTTTAATTCAATCTAGTGCGGCAACATGTGTTCTTGCAGTTGGTTTTATTAACGCTGGAGTGATGAGTTTATATCAAGGCATGAATATCATGCTTGGTTCATTTATTGGCACGACCGTTACTGGTGTACTCGTTTCTATTTCTTCAGTTGGAGGAATTAATTTATATCTCACTTTACTCGCCTTTATTGGTGTTGTGATGATGTTTTTTAAAAACGAAAAGGTGAGAAATATCGGTGAGATATTAACTGGACTTGGTTTAGTCTTCTTTGGCTTATATACGATGAGTAATTCATTCACTAAATCGACTGAGATTAGTGGATTTATGCAAGATACATTTACAAAAATCTCTTTTCCTTTATTACTTCTTTTGCTCGGAGCAATATTTACTGCTTTAGTGCAATCTAGTAGTGCGGTTACTGGTATTGCAATTGTGATGGTTAGTAGTAACGCGATGAGTTTTTCTAGCGCGATGTATATCGTTCTTGGAGCGACAATAGGAACTTGTATTACTACTTTAATTGCAACGATTGGAGGAAGTGTTAACGCGAAAAGAAGCGGACTTATATCCTTAATTATTAAATTAGTGTGCGCTTTAATTGCGATTTCTATTATTTGGCCTTTTGAAGCCACTAGCGGTGCCTTTACTAGTTTCTTTACTTCTAATTTTGGCACTGTCGGATTTGGTTTAGCGATGTTTAATCTACTTTATAGTGTGATTTTCTTTTCTCTTTCTATGTTAGGGGTTAAACCATTAATTAAATTAAGTGAAAAATTAGTGAAAGATAAAGACGCTGAAAATAAAAAGAAATTGCTCCTATATATTGATGAAAGATTAATTAAGACTCCTGATATCGCTTTGATGCAGGTGAAAAACGAGATTATTCATATGCACACTCTTGCGATGCTCAATTTTAGATATGGTTATGAATATTTAGTTAAGAAAGATAAAACAAATGCCTCTAGTATTAAAGACACTGAAGCGAATATTGATTATATCAATAGTAAAATTACTGAATATTTAATTATGTTATCTAACAAAGTTAATAGTGAAGATAGTAAAGTAGTGGGCTCTTATTTCCACGTCATCAATGATATTGAACGTATTGGAGATCACGCCTATAACTTCTATGAGACCGCTAAAAGAATAGAAGAAAGTGAATTAAGCTTTTCAAGTGTTGCGGTTAACGAACTTCAAAAGATGTTTGATTTAATCATGGACATGAATGAATTAACTTTAGATATATTTAAAAACGAAGAATATTCTAAATTAAAAACATTACATGAACTTGAAGATCATAGTGATATACTCGCTAAAGAATTAAGCGATTCGCATTATAAACGCATGACTCAAAATGAATGTAGTGGTGAACTTAGTGATGATTTCGCTACTTTGATTAGTGAACTTGAAAGAGTGGCGGATCACTTAACTAATATTGGATACTCGATTTCTAATCCTGTTGGAGACGAAGAATAATTATTGGATAATTCATTAAAAAACCCACATTAATGTGGGATTTTTTTTACCATTCGACTTCGTAGATTTCATCTACGTATTTTAAGACTTCGTCGTTTGGCTGTTCAAATTTATTAACAAGACCAACGAGTACATCATCTGGCACTCTTACTGCTTCTAGTCTCATGTTGTTATATTTACGTGATTTCTCTAATGAGTTAGGGAAGAGCACTAGGATTTTTTTATCAAATTCAGGAGTGGTGCTTAAATATTTAAGTCTCACTTCATTAACATCATTTAAGGCATCAAGAATGACTGTTACATCATCTGCTTTATTTGCGTATTCATGAATTCTTTTTTCAAAGAGTTCCCAAACTTCTTTTTGTTTGGTGTGATCTTGGAAGTCTCCGTGAGT
>CADCFC010000022.1 GCA_902800645.1 uncultured Erysipelotrichaceae bacterium | reverse complement strand
AAAATCATATACAGGGCAATTTAATACTGTACCTATTAGATTAATATCCAAAGGTCTAATATCAATAAAAGAAGGGCTTTCTTTCGCTTTAATTAGTTCAGAGAGAAGTAAGGCAAAGTGTCCACCCGCGCTATCTCCAGCAATAACAAATTTATCGTTTTCTAGCCCGTAATCTTTTAAATGAGAAACCAAATGATTATAACCAGCTACAACATCTTTAAATAAATCACTGGTGTCTTTATTACCGTCATTAGGAACATAATCAAGCAAAACAACATCATATCCCTTTTCTAAAAGAATGTGGGCAAAAGGATAATTGTCTTGATGCTCATTAAAAATATAGGCTCCACCATGAATATCAATAACACAGCAATTCTTTCTATTTTCTTTTCTTGCAAGATAAACGTCATAAGAGTGACAAACATTGTCATCGTTTATAAAAGGAATATTAATAAACTCTTCAAAAGAATGAGGGGGATAAGTTTTTCTCATATAGTGTTATATAATTAAGTAAATGAATAAAAGAGTTGCGACATCAACTGATCAAAAAAACATGTATAGAACTATTAAAGAGACATGTTTAACCGCGAATGTCTTATATTTGTTGTTACATATTTTTTATTTAATTCTTTTTATCGTTGCTAAATTTGACATTCTAATTTATTTAGACGCCGCATATATCGGACTATATCTCTTATTCTTCCTAATCATTTTTAAAAAGAAATATTATCTCTACGCTTTATGCTGTGGTAATGTGTTCTTTGCTTTTATTATTGTTTGTACAATAATGATGGGCTTTGGCTCTGGGTTTGGATTCTATTTAATCGGATTATGTGTAGTTTCTTTCTTCACAACCTATTTCTCTAAAAATAGAAATATTAAAGGTTCGATTGTTTGGGTTGGATTATCAATTGCAATTTATTTGACAATTTATTTTGTAACTCAATTTAATACACCACGTTATCTAGCTCCTAGATGGTTAGAAATGACTTTATTTACAATTCACTCCGTTTTAGCGTTCGTCTTTGTTGCTAGCTATCTTGTCGTCTTCTTAAAATATGCTTTCTCGCTTGAAAAGAAGATTATGAATGAATCTAGAACTGATGAATTAACACAAATCAATAACCGATATAGTCTATATGACTATTTCGATCAAGAAAAAGATAAGAGCAATCTATCACTCGCTATCTTTGATATCGATGACTTTAAAAACATTAATGATGGATATGGACACGTTACTGGAGACTACGTATTAAAAACAGTTGCAGAAATCATTAATAATCAATTAAGTGATTCTTTTGTCTGCCGATACGGTGGAGAAGAATTCGTGGTTGTTATGAATAAAAACGTCGCTTATAAGAAGTTAGAAGAAATAAGAAAAACAATTGAAAAAACAACATTTGAATTTAATAACAATAAAATCAATATCACCACCACCATTGGTATAGCTGAATACATTAATGGTATCTCGTTAGAAAAATGGATTGAAAACGCTGATAAAAAAATGTATTCAGGTAAAAACTCTGGTAAGAATAAAACAGTTGCTTAAAATTCAATAAAACAGTCCACATCAATCAACTTATAGGACTGTTTTTTTGTCTAAGGCAAAATAGAAAAAAGGTCGATAATACTATATCGACCTAAATTCGAAATTTTGGTGAAGCGTTCGGGATTGAGCTCGCTACTATTTGGTTGTAATTCAAGGTCAATCCTCATAATTAAATGAGATTATACTAGTGCCATTTTTACGTAACTCATATGAGAATCCATTGTTACATGTGTAAGTGATAAGATTATCTGCCCAAATTTGTGTGGTGTCTTCTCCAGAAAGGGCAATTTCGTATTTGTCTTCTCCACTTAGGAAGTAGTTACCAACATATTTTGCTGCACTAGCCTCTCTACTAGCTAAGATCTTATCGACATCATTTGCTAATGCACCATTATTAGCTTTTTTAAGTTCGCTTAATTTATCGATTAAATCTGTTCTTTCAATAAATGGAATGTATGTGAGTTTTTTGGTGTTATCACAAATGAATTTTGATCTCCAGAAAGCATAATTAGCGGAATCGTTAATTAATTCATCAGCTTTAACTCCATCAGTGTCTTGATAACTAGTTGGTAAAGTAAAGCCTTTTAATTTGTTATAGACCTCATCATATAACGCATCAAATTTTTCTTTATTGCCTGGTTTCTCAGACCAATCAAAATAATCATCGAGATTTTCATGTTGAGCGTTACTAATCCATTTATTATATCCAATGTAATTGTTACTAGTTGATTCTAAATCCAACGCGGCTTTTTCTACAGATGTATTACCGCAGAAGACAAGATTATCCGAAGTAGCGTTACCAGAATTAACTTTATTATATCCTGCTAAAATCTTGCTTGGATCACTGAACGATTTTTGATTTCCGTTATCATTGCCGCAGTAAAATGAATAGAATTCTTTATTTTTATAATCAAATAAACTATTACCAGCACCGAAGGCTAAACCACCTTCAAAAGCATAATTGACCCAAATTTGTTGAATCTTTTGTTCGTCATCGTAAACAACCTTGAGTTTAGAAAGAATTCTAATATTCCAAAACTCATTATTTGTTCTCATAAATTCGCTTTGATAATCCCAGTTAGATTCAAACAAGAGATAATGATCTCCGGTCGTATATTTAAGTTTTAAAACTGGACTAGGACCTTTATATTGACGAATTGGATTATTCAATCCAAAAAGCGTCTCCATAAATGCAGCGCCTTCATAAAGTTTACCATATTCAAAATTAACCCCATAAGAGCCATCCATCAAATGTTCTCTAACATAGTTAACAATCGAAACAATGTATAGCATTTGCTGTTGCTTATTAACAAAGGATGGGATATCTGTTTCGTTATAGGCATAACCAAGTGCTTCTCCGTTTTCATCATAGCCTTTAGTAGTTACGCCTTTTTTTAATGTTTTTGTATTTTCTACAGATGTGGCTAAAGCACCTAAAGATTTTTGCGTGACATCGATTTTTTCATTAATTTCACGGAATAAGTTGTCTTCCGATTTTGCTTCTGGTGGATTACTTGTAGTGCTATTACACCCTAAAAGAGAAAGACCCAAAGATATTGCCGCAGCGGCAAACGCAATTTTTTTCATAATTATTCTCCAACAATCTAATAATATTATAGAACGATAGCAAAACATTTAAAAGTATCACACATATGGCGCAATAGCAGGATATTAAAACCTTTTGCATACAACTAAATATACAAGTATTTTTTTATGCTGAACTTCTAACTTGGCTAGCAAGTAAAAAACTCGCACCATATCAACTATACTGAAGTACCAATATATTGGTAGCGAGTTATAAACTATATGGTGAAGCGTTCGGGATTGAGTTCGCTACTTTTTGGTTGCAATTCTAGTCGTTTAGAAGACTATTTTGAGTAGCTATTCTTTATTATTATAGCACTTCAATTTTATTTAAGAAATGTGATTAATTATGACTTAGTCATAATTTTCTATTGGATTCTCATGTCAAAGTGGTTAATTTATAAACCGTGATTACTCAGCATAATAATTAACAAATTTTTTAGTAAAGTAATGACTGCTCTGAAGTTACTCAATTTTCGTGTTCCCACCACTTTTTTGGCCATTTTTGATTGTTTTGGACGTGTTCCCACTAAATATAAATCAGTCCACCAAAACTGTATCGCCATCCTCAACGTTAGAATAAATGTGATTCATCAATTCCTTAAAGAACTTTTCAAATCGAACCGGAATAACGTTTTTATTTAATTTAGATTGATTCAATAGTTTTAGTGCTTGCTCAAAATATAATTCATCGTCTTGGCAAAAATCTGATCCAAAAATTAGAGCACAAATAGCACTACAGCCACTATGTTTGAATTTCGATGCACCCTCACAAGCGGTTAGCAAACCAAGATTATCTTTAATTTCGATTGTGCCTGTTGTTTTATATTCCTCTTCCAACAGCATCAAAGAAAATATAAACATTGCATCGCCATTAAAATTCTCATAAAGATAATCAAGGATGGTATTATCATCATTTGCATCTGCTATATCAAACGCCTCAATATTAGCAAATTCATTAGGGAATAATAATCCTCCATAATCTAGAAAAATCTTGTAATAATGTAGTTCACTATTCTCATCCTTAAAATCTATGAAATACGGGTACATGTTATAAATGGTCTTATACATTTTGGATATTGAATAAGCCATTGTTCCTCTTTTTTCTACAGGCGTATAATGAAATGCTAAATCTAAATATTTAGATGCTTCATACGGATCATTCATATCGGGTTCTAAATTATTATCAATGTGAAGCCTTGCCGTTTCAAAACACGCAGAAGGGTTTTGTTTTTTGATTCCGTTTTCTAAAACTTTGACAGCATCATTCACTTTTTGCAGATTGCCAATAGTTATTTTCGCATATAAAGCGTATGCATCATAGCCATTCTCTATAGCCAAAAGCGCATATTTTTGCGCTTCATTATATTTTCTCAACCCAATATAAGCTTGTGCTAAATTGTAATAAACTAGTGGACTGCTTTTTAATTTAAGAGCATCATTAAATTTATCAATGCTCTTTTCATATTCATAATGTAAGAGATGAATTAATGCATCTATCATTTTTTTGTCATATTCAGTTAATATAATCATCTTTTTTTCTCCCATATTTATTCTTTTAAAACGCCTACCTTATTGCCTGAAGACTTGTATACTTCACAAAACACCTTGTCTTCAAACATTGGTTTAATTGTAAATGAACCCAGTTCATCAAACGAATTATGGACGAAAGAATAGATATTAATCCCTTCATGCAAGTTATTTATTTCAATTATTCCTTTATCGATAATGGGGTCGCTATTGATACTATATTTTAAATGAAATTTCACTTTGTTTGTACGCGCTCCTATTATTGCGTATCCTGTGCTACCACAATTAAATATAGCATTAATAGTTCTTTTGTCAGGTTCGGTAACGTCTTCATAATCGATAAAAACGTGATACCCATAGCAACTTTTGTGATCCAGCACAACAATTCTTAAAGAATTATCATTAAATGCATAATTTGAAAGCATTTGCTGAACAACTAATAAACCACATAAATGAGGGTGGTGAGTAAAAGCATATTCTATTTCATGGACACTTATATTTTTTGCGTAAGCTTTTAATTCGTTAGCAACTCTTTTGCATAAAACAACAGAATTTTTATAATCGTTTTCTCCGTGGAAACCATAAAAGCACTTTGCAACATCTTCAAATCCTTTTAAAGCAATATCTAGTTTAGAAATAGCATAGTTATTGATACTATAGTTGTTGTCAACATCTATACAATCAGCCGCAATATCGATAAAATCTGTTAGTCTTTTAATCAAATTCTCATAAATGTCCATATAATTATCTCCATTAACTTAAACGCCAATTTATTATTGGTGATTGGTAATTTATTTTTGTTTTTTAAAAAGCTCCATTAAATAAACGTCTTGTTGCGAAACAGACGACTTGATTTTTGTTAGAACATTTTCAACATCATTTAAATCTATATGATAATTAGTAATGCCTTCGATTTCCTTGTCGATAACAATTTGAACTAGTGAATCACAAACGTTTTTAATATCTGCTCCATTGTACCCTTCGGTTTTATCAGCCAAAACATTCAACGGATAATCTAAAATCAAAATTTTCTTTAAATAGTTTTTCAGCATTGACATACGACATTCTTTATTAGGAAGATCAACATAGACTTTATAATCAAATCTTCCTGGCCTAGTTAATGCCGAATCTATATCCCAAGGTCTATTTGTGGCAGCAATTACAAGCAATATGTTTTCGCTTTCTTGTTCAAAACCCTGCATTTGTGCCAATAGTTCAGGAACAACTGTCGTGGTTGTTGGATCAGAACTTGCTCCGACAGACTTGTTTCTATCCATGCCAATGGCTTCAAATTCATCGATAAAAATAACAGCAATTTTTTCATTTCTTGCTTCGGTAAAAAGGTTTTTAATTTTTTCTTCTGTTTCACCAAAGAATTTAGATTTTAAGTCAGAGGCCTTAACCGAGAAGAATTTCCCGTTTAGTTCATTTGCAACTGCTTGTGCAAACATAGTCTTACCAGTACCAGGCAGACCATATAATAGGATTCCACCGCCTACCTTTTTTCCATATTTCCTATATATTTCTGGGTTTTTCGAAGGTTTGATAACTCTTTCTTCAACAGCAAATTTTGCTTCCTCAAGGCCAATCACATCAACAAATTTTGGATAGCCATTTGACTCTTTTTTTGCTTCAATAGGCTTGGGCCCATTGTTTTCTTCTTTTTTGTTGCTTCGAATATTGTTTATTAATGCCTGTGTTTTTTGACAAATAACATCACATAAATACTCTATTGCCTGTCCGGCATACAAAATCACACTTTGCAAATCATTGTTTGCGGCACTTTGTCCAACTGCCCAGCCAAAAGCAGCTCCAACCAATGCACCTAAAACTCCAAAATTTAGTCCAACGGCTGCACCAGCAACAGCCTTCGAGCCCTTCCCGTGCGTTGAATCGGCTTTAGAACAAATATTCCAAATCATATCGCGGACAGACTCATCGATTGAATCAGCAGGAATAAAAACATTTTTGATATTAATATCAACCCAATATGCAATTTCAATAACTAAAGCGTAGGCTAATTGGCCGGCACTTAACGATGTTTTATTCCATTCTCTTTGAGCTAAAGTTCGAGCTCCATTTATGTTTTCTTGCGTTCCCAATCTATTTTTCATTGCTGGTCTCAGAACGCTATTAATTTTATCAACTGCTGGTTCCATAATTCTCTCTTAAATAATAATAAAATAGTAATTTAAACAAACTGTTTCTTATCAATTGAATTATATCCTATTTCAAATGTCTCAATTTATTATATGTGCAGCACAATTTTAATTAAACACTATACTTAACAAAACCAGAAATATTGGTTACCAGGCAGCCGAGGCTTCTATCAAAAGAATTGGTTTTGCCTCCGCCGGAGACATCTAATCTAAAACTATATAAGTTGTTATCGACTTTATAAGTTACTGTGACTTCATAAACGCCAAGAGATAGTGAGCCCTTAAACTCTAACCATGCTTCATATGGCGAATAACCAGCAGCGCCTGTAAAACCTTCGTATCTAGCATAACTAATGTATCTATCAAAATTTGTTGAATCTAAGTCAACTTTAGTGTTTGGCTCTAGATAAGAAACAGAACCAGAAACATTAGTAATTCCACTGCTAACAAGTCTATCAAAATAGTCAGTTTTACCACTTCCAGAAGCATCTAATTTTAAAACATAGGAAGTGCTGTCAACTGAATAAGTTACTGTGACATCATAAATACCAATAGTTAAAAGGCCTTTAAATTCAAACCAAGCTTCATATGGCGAATAACCAGCAGCGCCTGTAAAACCTTCATATCTTGTAGAACTAATATATCTATTGAAGTTTGATAAATTTAAAGAAACTTTAGTAGTGCCATTATTCGAAGTGCTGTTTGCATTTGAATTAGAACACCCACCAAAAGTAAAAGCAATAGCAGGTAATATTAGAAGCGCTTTTTTCATTGATATAAATATACCACCAAATCTTGCTAACAAAAAGTAGCGAGTTTCCCACACACCTCATTTTATCTGCTAACTCTAATGTTTATAGTTGGGAATATACTTTTAGTATTGAAAATGTATCAAATCCCTTATGGTTCGCTGAAATATAAACTACAAAATAAAATAAAACTCGCTACAACTGTGTTTCTTACTGAAATTTCAGTAATTTTGTAGCGAGTATCTTACAGTGTGGTGATCCAAACGGGATTCGAACCCGTGAATGGTGCCTTGAGAGGGCACTGAGTTAAGCCGCTTCTCCATTGGACCAACTGGTGGAATTATACCACCATTTTATAATTTTGAAATAACAGAATTAAATCTTCTATCGCATTCACTCTTTTTAAGGAGTTGCATCACGTAATATAGATTAGGTGAATTCTTTCTAGTTGTAAGAGCGATACGAATGATTTCCGCTACATCACTGACGCTTCCTTTAAATGCTTCAGGATTAGCTTTTAATGCTTTACGATCAGTAGCGAAACCTAAGAAAGAGGCGATTTCTTTCATGTTATTGAACCAATTTTGTTCATCCTGTTCTAACGAAAGATTATCTCTAACTTGTGCTAATACATCTTTGATATCTTGATTAGAGAATTTCTCATTAAAGACTATATTAGAAGATAATTCTTCATAAATATCGTTATAGAAGAAGCCAATGATTTCTTTTAAGTTACCAAGTTTTTCATAATCCTTACGAGGATTTTCTTTTTCTCTTTCGATATTCATGATTTCCATGAAATAGTTTTCATCGCGTTCCACTAGTGAATATAGTTCAGGATTAAATTCCTTCGCGTATTTTTTAGTTCTTTCAAGTATTTCATGTTTATTCATCCTGCCTAAGATTTCTTTAGAGAAGAATGATAATTTTCCCATATCGAATAAAGCGCCTTCAAGAGACATCTTAGAGAATGAGAACTTGAATTCTTCCATACCAGTAAATTTATGTTCGAAAATCCATTCTTCAAAATTCGAATTAGCAATTGTCATTAAATACATGATTAATGCTTCAGAAGGATATCCGTCTTCTAAGAAGAAAGATACAGCCGCTTCTTTATCGTGACGTTTAGATAATTTTCTCTTATTACCATTTTCACCAATCTTCATGATAACTGGAAGATGAGCGTATTTAGGAGCTTTCCAACCTAATGTGGCAAATAATTGGACATGAATTGGTAAAGACGCAATCCATTCTTCACCTCTAATAACTGTGGTAGTTCTCATGAAATGATCATCACATACATGAGCGAAATGGTATGTAGGAAGTCCATCGGATTTTAAAATCACGATATCTAAATCGTTTTCCGCAATTTCGAAATCACCATGTACTAAATCACTAACAGGGACTTTGTTTAAATGGTTGCCACTACTCTTAAATCTAATAACATATGGCTCACCATTTAAGATTCTTTCTTTTCTTTCATCATTAGTTAAGAAACGGTATTTAGCGAATTCACCGTAATAGCCAGGAGTGAGTTTTTGCTCTTCCTGTTTCTTTCTAATTTCATCGAGTTCTTCTTGAGAAGCAAAATCAGGGTACGCTAAACCGTTTTCTAATAAATATTTAATAACTACTTTATAGATATCTGCTCTTTGAGATTGAATATATGGTCCATAGTTTCCTTTTTGAGAATTGCCTAAATAGCCTTCATCAGGAACAATGTTAAATAGTTTAAGTTGTTCTAATAGTTGTTCTCCACTTCCTTGGATTTCTCTTTTGGTGTCTGTATCTTCTAATCGAACATAGAAAACACCACCACTATCTCTAGCAACTTTATGGCAAATTAAAGAAGTAAATAAAGATCCAGTGTGAAGAAAGCCGGTTGGGGATGGAGCAAATCTAGTAACTTCCGCTCCTTCTTTAAGATTTCTTTCAGGATATTTTTTCTCTAAATCTTCGATTGTTTCTTTGATCTCTGGAAAGATTAATTCCGCTAATTCCTTATTTGTGACCATATTTTCTCCTTTTCAAATAATCTTACAAATTATATTGCATAATTGTTTCAGTTTGTTATAATAATTGAGCAAATTTGAATTGCAGGCGTAGTTCAGTGGTAGAACACTACCTTGCCAAGGTAGTTATGCGAGTTCGATTCTCGTCGCCTGCTCCAAATTGAAATCATGACTCGTCAGAGTCTTTTTTTGTGTCATTAAACTCATCTAATAATTGTTGAATAGTCTTAGTGTATTCATTCTTTAATCTATCTTCCTCTTGCCCGTATTTAGATTTAAACACTGTGTAGATAGTCTCATTATTAGCGAGTAAATGAGGACCATAAAATCCAAAAGATGTAAAGAATCCAATCGCCATTCCAAAAGCAAACATTGAAAATGAAGTGCCAATCGTATAGTAGCCAATAACTGCTCCAAGAGCAAATCCACCTAGTAAAATAACAAACATTGGCCAATTAAGCTTTAAAAATATCGAAACATATTCTTTTCTATTGCTCTTAATAACAAGACCATGAACAATCTTATTTAATTGTCCAGGTAGTTGAGGTGTATCGAGTCTATAAAATAGAGATGGGGAATAAAAACAAATCAGAAAAGTGAAACTAATTGAGAAAACAAATAAACAAGGTAAGCGATAATAAATCATTAGGATGTTTATAAATTCTCTATGGTTATTAAATATTATTTGTAAATCAGAGTAGCTAACATTTATATGAGCGATAATATCTGCTGCAACAGCCTGATAACCAAATGCGTTATTGTAGTATAAGCAAAGATTTAATATTAATCCGTAAACTAAAGAAAATATAATGTAAACTAAGAAAGACAATAATGCGCTTTTAAACACTCTAAAAGTTGAGTTGAATTTAGAAGAATAATAGCTTCCAAACCCTCTTAAAAACGCTCGAAATGTAAGTGGGTCTTGTTCTCTTAGAGCAATGACAGAAACAAAACAAGCAAAGATAACAGGAATAACAATTAGAGGGACAATCGCTAAATATAAAGTGTCTAAAAAGATGCAAAGAAGCAAAAATGAAGCGCCCATAAGCATCAAAAAAGCAAAAATAACATAAGAAACAACGCCGTTTTTGCGCATGTTTTTCTTGCTAATGCTCGCTAATTCGCTATATTTCACTTTCTAGCTCCTTTCTTTGCTTGATGTTCATTTAAATAATTGATGAATGAGACAATCGCGTCTTCCTTAAATGGCTTTACATCTCCTTTTTCAAATTCAGAGATTGTTCTTTTAAGTTCTTTAAGTCTAACGAAACGAAATTGTTCGCTTTTGTTGATATCGTTAAGTAAAGAATAATCATTTACTACTACTAGCCCTTTTATAAATGTATTATCGAGATTATGATAGAGAGCTAATCTTTTTGCTAAGTTGCGATTGTAGTTTAATGGATTTGCGATTAATTTATCGCCGTTTTTATTAGTAACTTTAATCGTATCTTCGCTATTTGAAGGGGATATTACTCCACTAATAGAGAAGTCATGAATGACGACAATGTATTTGTTTGTTATCAAAATATGATCAATTACTCCAATGTTATTGTCATCAATGTTGATTTTGTAATTGTTAAGTAACAGGTAGTCATTGAGATTAGCGGTTCTATATAATTTAGTGCCAACTATCCATTTAATAAACTTCTCTTTTAGAAAGTTCTTATAAATAAGAACGAACAATAATATCGTGACGACTACTCCACCAATAATAGCGAAGGTAATATATATACTTTGAATAGTCGATAACAAAACCATGTGATTATATTACAAAAAATGACTTAATAATTAAAGTCATTTTCTATATCTAATCGTAGATTGTGCTTCCATCTAATCCAGCGTTTATAAATCTCATGAGTTCTTCTTTTGAAGTTTTTTTACTGATTAGAGGAAGATTATTTATTTCAAAGAAACCAACATCATCAGTTTCGTATTCGTGTTCTTTATGAAGTTCTTTTAATTTAGCTTCAAAGATAACTACGTATTCAGGAATTGATGTCTTTTGTTTAAATGGAGTTCGATCAGCGATTCCAACAAGTCTCACTATTTCTATTTCTGCTCCTGCTTCTTGAAGACATTCATTTCTCGCGGTTTGAGCGGGAGAATCATATAAATCCGCCCAACCACCTGGAAGAGAATAAGCTTGTAGATTGGCTTCTCTGACCAAAAGAATCTTTGTTCTATCTTCATTAAAGATTAAAGTTCTAACAGAAACATTAGGGGTTGGATAAATGTCTCTTTCAAAATAATTAGGACGATCAAATTTAACGTCCATAAACTCTTCTAGATATTTAGTTGATAAATCGTTAATTTCTTTGTAATTAGTTAAGGCATAAGGATCTTTTGAATGAACTAAACCAATTTTGGAAATCGATTGAATCTTCAAAAGAAAATCATAAAAATATTTAGAATCCATATTAACCTTCAATATCTTTATTCTTCGGAAACACCATCCATGTAGTTTTCAAACACTCTAAGGAATGATTCTTGATCGACAGAATCAAGTTGTCCATCAACTGCAAAGGAAATTCTGCCGGTTTCTTCAGAAACAACAACAGTAACTGAGTCAGAGATTTCTGAAATACCTAATGCTGCTCTATGACGTGATCCGTATTTGCCAGCAAATGGTTTAGTTGTTGGAGTATAGAAAACGCTCGCAGCAACAATTTCATTTCCGTGAATAACAACAGCGCCATCGTGTAAACGTGTGCCTGGATAGAAAATAGTCATTAATAATTCAGCACTAACAGGTGCTTTAATTTGAACACCATTTTTAATAGAGTCAGCTAAGCTTGTATTCTTTTCAAAAGTCATGATTGCGCCAATTCTAGATTTGCTTAAGCTGATAACCGCAGTTTCAATTGTCTTATAGAGAGTTTCACGGTTATATATTTTTTCGACTTCAAATTTATTGTTCTTTACTTGAGTTTTTCTAAATGGATTAGATAAAAAAGAACGTAAATCACCAAGGTTAGAGAAAAAGGAGATAGTCACTCCAACAACAGTGATACAAGAAGAAATAATAAATCCGTGTAAGGAGTTAAATAAGAAAGTGATTAAGAGGAGCACAAAAGCAATAGAGATGAAAACATAACCCGCTGTTCGTCTCACAATTTTTATAAACATAAAGTAAAGAAAACCAAATAATCCCACTAATGCTATGAGGGATATTAACCAATTGCCTAACGGCCATACATTCCAAATATATTGCATAAGATAAACTCCTTAACTGCTTAATTATAAAATTAAAGGCTGTTTTTGTTAATAAAAATCAGTTTAGTATATAAAAAAATTGAACATTTATAAATGTATCAATTCTTTTCTTTCTTTAAAAATAGTTGCTTGTCTTTAACCTTCTTTTGTACGAATTTGTACTTGTGTTTTTTATGATAATCAACTAGCTCTACAAGTCCTTTTTCCGCTACCTTAAGATACAATTCATCACTCGCTTCATCATATAGTCTTTCTAGATAGTGATATCTTAGTAACATCATCACAAGTCTAGATAATTTCTTAGATGGATAACTGACCAAAGTTTTATAAGTCGCTAAGTCGGTATATTCTTTAATTTGAGGAGAATCATCTCCAACTAAAATTAAATACACCCCTTCTGTTAAAGGATATATTCCTTTTTCATTAAGAAGATAGACTGTTTCTAAGATTTTTAAATCGCTAGTAGAGAGCTTATATACTTGGCATTCTTTTTTCATAGAATCAGTTTACTGATTATTCAAAATGAAATCAATTGTTTGTAAAGTATCAATGTTGTAAAATAATATCGTTTAAGGAGCTTATATTTATGGGAACACCACACATCAACGCCAATAATGGCGATTTTGCTAAGGTTGTTTTAATGCCTGGAGATCCAGTTAGAGCTAAATGGATTGCCGATACATTTTTACACGATTATAAAGAAGTAACTAATGTAAGAGGAATTTTAGGATTTACTGGATATACAAAAAACGGTAAAAGAATTTCTGTTATGGCCTCAGGTATGGGAATGCCTTCAATCGGTATTTATAGTCACGAATTATTCACCGGTTACGGTGTTGAAGTAATCATTCGTGTTGGAACATGTGGCACATATCAACCATATATAAAACTTGAAGACGTATTAATTTGTACCGCTGCTTCTACAGATAGCAATTGGATGAGTCAATTCCATTTAAATGGAACATATTCCGCTACCGCAGATTTTGATTTAGCCTTAGCGGCTTATGAAGAAGCAAAGAAATCAGGAATCCGTTATCACGGAGGAAATATCTTAGCAGCAGACATCTTCTATGATCCAGATCCAGAAACATGGAAGAAATGGGCTAATTTAGGAGTTATGGGTGTTGAAATGGAATCTTATTCTTTATATGTCAACGCTGCTAGACTTGGTAAAAAAGCTCTTTGCTTATTAACAGTTACTGATAGCTTTATCGATCATTCAACTAAACTTACTGCTGAACAACGTGCGTATGGTTTATCTAAGATGATTGAATTAGCAATCGCAACTGCAGAAAGATTTTGCTAAAAAATAGCCGATTATTCGGCTTTTTAAATAAGAGGACAATTATGAAGAAAAAATATTTTTTATTGCTCTTACCAATATTGTTATTATCTGCATGTGGAAAC
>CADCFC010000021.1 GCA_902800645.1 uncultured Erysipelotrichaceae bacterium | reverse complement strand
TAACACTTTCTCCATAGAAAGGAGGTGATCCATCCCCACGTTCCCGTAGGGATACCTTGTTACGACTTAACCCCAATCACCAGTCCTACCTTAGGCGTCTCCCCCCTTGCGGTTAGGATAACGACTTCGAGTATTACCAGCTCTCATGGTTTGACGGGCGGTGTGTACAAGACCCGGGAACGTATTCACCGCGACATGGCTGATTCGCGATTACTAGCAATTCCAGCTTCATGGAGTCGAGTTGCAGACTCCAATCCGAACTGAGACCGGCTTTGTGGGATTTGCTCCTCCTCGCGGAATCGCTTCTCTTTGTACCGGCCATTGTAGCACGTGTGTCGCCCAGGACATAAAGGGCATGATGATTTGACGTCATCCCCACCTTCCTCCGACTTACATCGGCAGTCTCCTTAGATCAATATGTCAAGCCCTGGTAAGGTTCTTCGCGTTGCGTCGAATTAAACCACATGCTCCACTGCTTGTGCGGGTCCCCGTCAATTCCTTTAAGTTTCAATCTTGCGATCGTACTCCCCAGGCGGAGAACTTAATGCGTTAGCTTCAACACTGCCTCGCGGCAATATTTAGTTCTCATCGTTTACAGCGTGGACTACTAGGGTATCTAATCCTATTTGCTACCCACGCTTTCGGGACTGAGCGTCAGTTTCGAGCTAGTGAACCGCCTTCGCCACTGGTGTTCTTCCATATATCTACGCATTTCACCGCTACACATGGAGTTCCGTTCACTTCTCTCGTACTCTAGCTAGACAGTTTTCGAAGCTGTATGGGGTTGAGCCCCACGCTTTCACTTCAAACTTATCTTGCCGCCTGCTCCCTCTTTACGCCCAATAATTCCGGATAACGCTTGCCACCTACGTATTACCGCGGCTGCTGGCACGTAGTTAGCCGTGGCTTTCTGGTAAGGTACCGTCAACGGCGTTGCTCGGTCAGGGTTTCCCCCATTGCCGAAAACTCCTTACTGCTGCCTCCCGTAGGAGTTTGGACCGTGTCTCAGTTCCAATGTGGCCGATCACCCTCTCAGGTCGGCTACGCATCCTCGCCTTGGTGGGCTGTTATCTCACCAACTAGCTAATGCGCCGCAGGTCCATCCTTAAGTGACCCCGTAAAGGGCCTTTCAAACAAAAGAGATGCCTCCTCTGTTGTTATCCGGTATTAGCCAAAGTTTCCTCTGGGTATCCCAAGCTTAAGGGCAGGTTACCTACGTGTTACTCACCCGTTCGCCACTCGGTATCCAGGAGCAAGCTCCCTTCCACCTCGTTCGACTTGCATGTATTAGGCACGCCGCCAGCGTTCATCCTGAGCCAGGATCAAACTCTCAATGTTTGTATTCTAGTTCAAAATTATTATCTGGTTTTTGTAAATTAAAAAATTGACGTTTGTTGTTTGTACATCTGTTTAGTTTTCAAAGATCAGTGTCGTGCTTTATATTACTATGTAATAAGTTCATCCTTTGAACTGCACGCTTGAATATCATATCACTTTCATTAATTTTCAGTCAACGACTTTTTTAACTTTTTTTATACTTTTTTTATGTAATTTGTTTTTATCTAGAATTAGCCTTACTTTTTTAGCTAGAAAAATCATAAAAATTTATTAATTTTTTTATTATTTTATTCCTTATTCAATAAATAATTTTCTACATTTATTATTAATCGTACGTATGTACACGCGTATAAATAGAAAAGGGAGTCGACATTGGCCCCCTTAACTTCGTGTTATTTTTTAACTCTATTTGCTCTTTCCGTAAATGAGGACTAAGAAATAAAGGACTCTAATGAAGATGTTGATAAAATCAACATACATATTGAAAGCGCAATAATAGGATAAATTCTTATCCATCGCTCCTCTTTCACAGATCTTCTTAATGTTCCAAATATCAAACATTGAGATGAACATAATCGCTGCAAAAATAGCGAAGCTCACAACCCAATATAGAGTAGAAGAACGCATGAAGAAGTTGACTAAAGCAATAATACCAGATCCAATAATTAAACCGAATCCAAGCATTAAAAGTGGGCTCATATTGCCTTTAGTGAATAAGGCGATTAAAGTCATAAGACCAAACACACCACAAGTAATACCAAAGGCAGAACCGATAATTCTCCAATCAATGAAGATGGTAAGTGAAGAGAATAATACGCCTACAAGCACCGCATAAATGATTGAAGGAACTAAAACACTATGTTTTCCTCTTATTACGACAAAGTTAATGACGAATACGAGAATAATAAGCGTTATAGCACTGGCGATCATTAGTCCGTAATAGGCGGTAATAATGTTACTAATTGCAACGTCATTACCAGTGGCTTTAGCGTTATTAAGAGCACTATATAAAGCAAATCCACCAGCAAAAGCAACAACAGCGGTAATTGCTAAATACATAAACATGTAAGCGAAAATCTTAACAAAGCTAACCGCACCAGCGCTATCTAAGCCAGTAATAGAGCCTTTAGATTTCTTTTCTTCAACAACTGTTCCGTTAACAAAATAATTGCTATCTTCTTTAAAACCAGGCATTTAAATCTCCTCTCCTGAAATTAGAGAATGTTATTAAGTAATTCAGTATAGGAATCAATCTTTAAAGAAGCACCACCAACTAATGCACCATCAACATCTGGGCAAGAGAGGTATTCTTTAACATTGACTGGTTTAACCGAACCACCATAAAGAACTCTAATTTCATCAGCGACATCACCGAGCATTTCTCTCATGACATCTCTAACAAATTTACAAATATCTTGAGCGATTTCACTAGATGCATTTTTGCCAGTGCCAATAGACCAAACTGGTTCATAGGCAACGACTAAATGTTTAACATCTTCACTAGTGAAACCTGCTAAGCCTTCTCTAATTTGAGTGCCGACTACTTCTTTAGTTCTACCTTCTTCAAATTCTTGTAAGGTTTCACCTACGCAATAAACAGGAACCATATTATTAGCGAAAAGGGCCGCCATCTTATCATGGCACTTTAAATTGGTTTCATTATCGTACGCTCTTCTTTCAGAGTGACCAATAATAACCCAATCAATACCGAATTCTTTAAGCATTGGAATGCTCACTTCTCCGGTATATGCACCACTTTCTTTAAAGTGACAGTTTTGAGCAGCAACAATCATATCTTTGCTCGCCGCTTCTTTAGTAGCAGCAAGAGAGAGATAAGTTGGAGCAACTCCTAAATCGATTTGATGTTTTTTTGCGAGTTCAGCAAGTGGACGAGCATTAATAGCGAATTCTCTAGCTTCGCTAGCGAGCTTATTCATTTTCCAGTTGCCGAGTAATAATTTTCTTCTCATATTACTTAATCACGTCAATTCCAGGAAGATGACCATCGTTTTCGATCATTTCAAGGGACGCTCCTCCACCAGTAGAAACGTGTGAGAATTTCTCTTTATATCCGAGCTTTTTAGCAGCAGAAGCACTATCGCCACCACCAATTACAGTAAAGGCACCTTTAAGTTCGGCACACGCTTTACAAACAGCAACGGTACCAGCGGTGAATTCGTCTTTTTCGAAGACGCCCATTGGACCATTCCAGAAAACGGTTTTAGCTTTAGCGATTTCTTTTGCGTAAAGTTCAGCGGTTTTAGGACCGATATCCATACCTTGATATCCTTCAGGAATATCACCTTCAACGACGCGAATATCAGTTGGGTTTTCAAAATCGTTAGCGATCTTGCTATCGACTGGTAAAAGAATCTTACCGGTATCATACATTTTCTTCGCATATTCGAGTTGATCTGGTTCATATGGAGAAGAACCAACTTTTCTTCCTAAAGCAACTGCAAATGTATATGCCATTGCTCCGCCGATAATGACTTTGTCACATTTCTTGAGTAAGGAATCGATAACTTTAATCTTATCGGAAACCTTAAATCCACCCAAGATTGCGATATATGGGTGATTTTCTTCTGGAACATTAACAACTCTATCTAAGGAAACGACTTCTTTTTCTACTAAGTAGCCAAGAGCGACTTGCTTTCCTTCAGCTTTTAAGATTTCAGGAATGCCATAAGTAGAAGCGTGGGCTCTATGAGCACTACCGAAAGCATCCATAACGAAGGCATCGCCTAAACTTGCCCATTCTTTAGAAAGTTCTGGATCGCACTTCTCTTCTCCTTTTTCATAACGAGTATTTTGCATTAATAATACTTCGCCATCTTTAAGTTCATTTACTGCAGATTTGAGTTCTTCACCTCTAGTCGCATTAACAAACTTCACATTAACACCTGGAAGTAATTCGCCTAAACGAACGGCAACAGGAGCCATGTTGTTCTTTTTCTTTTGTTCTTCAACGACTTCCGGGGCTTCTTTATGTTTCACCTTTCCTAAGTGAGACATTAAGATAAGACGAGCACCTTTACCGACTAATTCTTTAATGGTTGGTAAAGCAGCAACGATACGGTTATCATCAGAAATAACTCCACCTTTTTGAGGGACGTTAAAGTCAACTCTAACGATGACGCGTTTACCTTTGAGGTCTTTCATGTCTTTGACTAATAACATAATTTTCTCCTTTTATTTAATAAAGCGCCCAAATTAATGGGCGCTAGTGAATATTTTTTTAAACTTGCCCAATACTTATTTTAATTCTGCAAAGTATTTAATGGTACGGACCATTTGGGAAGTGTAAGAGTTTTCGTTGTCGTACCAAGAGACAACTTGAACTTGGAATAAGCCATCACTAATCTTAGTGACCATGGTTTGAGTGGCATCGAATAAGGAACCGAATCTCATACCGATAACGTCACTAGAGACTAATTGTTCTTCAGTGTAACCAAAGGAAGCGCTTGCTTGTGCTTTCATTGCAGCATTGATAGCTTCTTTTGTAACTTCTTCGCCTTTAACAACAGCGACTAAGATAGTTGTAGAACCAGTTGGAACTGGAACACGTTGTGCACTACCGATAAGTTTTCCATTGAGTTCAGGAATGACTAAGCCAATGGCTTTAGCAGCACCTGTGCTATTTGGAACGATATTAGCAGCACCTGCTCTTGCTCTACGTAAGTCACCTTTTCTATGTGGTCCATCAAGGATCATTTGGTCACCTGTATAAGCGTGAACAGTGGTCATAATACCAGATTGAATTGGGAAAGCATCGTTAAGAGCTTTGGCCATTGGTGCTAAACAGTTGGTTGTACAGCTAGCAGCAGAGATAATGTTATCTTCTGGTTTTAAGGTCTTTTCATTGACTGAGAAGACGATGGTTGGTAAGTCGTTTCCAGCTGGAGCGGAAATGACGACTTTTCTAGCACCTGCATCGATATGAGCTTGTGCTTTTGCTTTAGAAGTATAGAAACCTGTACATTCTAAGACGACATCAACACCGAGTTTGCCCCATGGTAAGTTTTGTGCTTTTGGTTCTGCATAGATGGTGATTTCTTTTCCATCAACAGTAATGGAACCTGGAACTAAGACAGCCTTTGTTTCTTCGTCGACGACTGGTTCTTTAGAGGAAACAGTGTGTAAGTTTTCTCCGACGACTCCACAGTAGCCACCTTGAGCGGTGTCATATTTTAATAAGTTAGCCAACATCTTTGGGGAAGTTAAATCGTTAATCGCAACGATTTCATAACCTTCGGCACCAAACATTTGTCTAAATGCTAAACGGCCAATACGACCGAATCCGTTAATTGCAACTTTTACTGACATTATATAAATGCCTCCTTTATTTCACTGCGTTATATAGTTTACACTATATGTAATTTTTCTTTCAATAGATTTGTTAAAAATTTAAAAAAGAGCCCAATTCTTAGAATTGAACTCATTATTTTTATTGGTTACCGTAATGCTCAGAGATATCGACGGCAATATGACGAAAGTATTCGGTGAAGATAACATTGAATTTTTCCATGGCAATTTTATATGCTTCTTCTTTTTCTTTTCCTTCCGTATCCTTTTTAATCTGCTTGAAAATTTTAGAAATTCTTACTCCGATATCCGGATTAAAACCGCCTAAAAACTTCGCTAGATTATTGTAGACATATTCAAAAGCGTTATCGTTACCACTTTCAAATAAAGAATAAGCATAGTCTACTCTTTCTTTAATTAGTGAATAATCATTAGCTTCGTAATGTCGATCTCTCATACGTCAAAAAAAGCCCATAAAGGGCTCTAGATTAATATAATCCTTTCTTATACACTCCAGCGGACACGAGGTCATTAAGCGCTTTTACAACGCCTGGTTTATCTTCTTTATAAGTGACACCAAACCAAACTGAAGAGGTTTGTAATAATTTTAAGGTTGCTTTACCTTCATGAACGAGCTCATCCACTACTGTAGGAATGAGGAATTCACTCTTCGGAACATTGATATTTTCTTTAAGCCAAAGAGGGAATTTTTCTTTTAAATGGTCCATGATATCAACATTGAAGGCGAATAAATTCATGCTCACTAAATCTTCAGGACCGACTTCAAAAGAAGCACTTCCATCAAGAGGGGAGCACATAATCTTTCCATCAACCTTTTCAATTGAGGATTCGACGAGTTTAGTTAAATAACCATCTTTTTGGAAAGCAACACCACGTTTGACCGCACCATTTTCAGTCATCGTGTTACTAACTTTAAAGGCGACGTTCGCGTATTTACCTCTACTACCTTTAGGTAAATTAGCCAAATAGTTATAAGCAACTTCATAAGTCTCTTTACCGTAGAAATCATCACCATTAATAATGATGAAATCTTCTTTGATTAAATCTCTTGCGGCGTAAATCGCGTGAGCCGTGCCCCAAGGCTTTTCTCTTCCTTCAGGAACTTTAAATCCTTCTGGAAGATCATCAAGTTCTTGGAAAGCGTATTCGACTTTAATAAGTTTTTCTACTCTTTTACCGATTGAATCTCTAAAAGCTTCAAAGAATTCTTTTTTGATGATGAAAACAACGCTATCAAATCCAGCGCGTTTTGCGTCATAAACAGAATAATCGAGTAAGAAATTACCCGCTTCATCCATTTTTTCCATTTGTTTGAGTCCACCGAAACGGCTACCCATACCAGCTGCTAATATAACTAGTTGCATTTATATTTCCTCTTTTCCTTAGTTATTATATATCAATCTTCAAAAGATTGTATGCCCTTAAATAAATCAGAGATAGATATGTCTAGACTCCTAGCGATTTTTTCTATTATTAAAATCGTTGGATTACGAACTCCTCTTTCTAAATCAGACAAATAGTTGCGGTTGATATTTGCTTCAAGCGACAAATCTTCAATCGACATTCCTTTTTGTTTTCTTAAATATCGTATACGCATTCCAAGTTGAGTGTTTATATTCATACTTTGATTCCTTTTAATCTTAAATATAAAACGTGAATATCTCTAAAGAGATGGTTTACATTACTTTTTGTAATTTTAATTCCCATTTCTTCAGAAAGCTTATCCGCTAAATCGCTCATTGATAAAGATTCATTATCTAATCGTAAATAGCATAATAGTTCCTTTTTTTGATTATGGAAGTTATGTATTCCTAAAACATCATCGATATATTTAATCTCTTGAATTTGCTTTTTAGCGACATCAATAGTTTTACGCATATTAGCGACATCTAAATTATCGAGTCGATTCGTGTTATTCGTGTAATCGCGATACGCTCTTTGGTTTTCAAATTCCATACAGCTAGAAACCGCTCCTACCATAATTAAGAAGTTTGATATTTGATCACTCTTCTTAAAATAAATAATATATTTATCTCTTCGTTTAGCGATTTTAGGAGACATCTCAATTTTCTTATATTTACTAAATAGTTTAGAAAGCCACTTCGCATAGTTTTCACTAACTAAAGAGATTTCTAAGTGATAATTACTAGTTTCAGGTGAATTAATTGAGCCACTTGCTAAAAAAGCACCAGCGAGATATCCGCTAATCGTATCATCGTTATAGACAATTTCTTTAGAAATTTTTCCTTCTAGAAAACTAATTGATAATTCATCAAAGACGCGATCAGAATCATTAATTCTCAAAATATAAAGAGTCTTTTTACGTTTATTACTCTTTCTTAAATAATCCATTGTGATATCTAAATCAGGGAATAGTTCTTTTAAACTAGAAAGGATGAATTTTGTTGTTTTTGCGTTTTCGTTTTTCAAAACAACAACCGTCTTCTTATTTACAAAAGAAATAACTCCGTTAATACGGATATAAGCGGAAAGAAGAGAAGCGAGTCGCTCACTAGACATATTAGTCTCACTAGCGATTTCTTCTTTAACTATTTGAGAAAAAGTAATTTTATTTTCCATTAATTAAGTTTTGGAGAGTCTTTATGAATTGCTTGAGTGCGATATTCTTTAGAGAAATATTCCGCTAAATAGTTAGCGACATAAGTAGAACGATGTTGACCACCGCTACAGCCGATGCCAATCGTATAGTTAGCTCTACCACTCTTTTGGAGCTCTTTAAGATAATGCTCTAAATATTTGACGATATCGCCGATCACTTTTTCAGTGATATCAAAAGAAAGCATATAATCGATAACTTTTTGATCAGTTCCATTTAGTTCTCTAAGTTCTTCAACCCAATAAGGATTAGGAATGAGTCTTACATCAAAGAAACAATCAATGCCTTGAGGGATACCGTTTTTAATTCCAAAAGAAACAAAGTTAACTGAAGTCATTTTGCTCTCGTTAACATTCGCGAGATATTTATAGAGTTTGGCTCTTAATTCTTTAACTGTTAAAGAGGTAGTATCAATTAAATAATCAGCGTATTTTGATACTTCTAAGATGTCTTTGACATCTCCTTCGATCGCTTCAGTTGGAGCGATCTTATCAGTAACAGAACGAGGATGGACTCGACGAGTAAGAGCGTAACGTTTAAGAAGTTCTTCTTTTTCACATCTTAAAACCACAAAACGATAACTAGCGTCTTTTCTTTTACTAAGTAACTTATATGTCTCTTTAGCGTTATAAGCATGAACAATTAAACAGATATTTTGAAATTTGTTATTGCTACTAAGTAAATCACTAACGACAGTTTCAATTGAGGAACTAGGAATATTTTTGCTTACATAATATCCGAGTTCTTCAAAAACATATTCGGCGCTAGAAAGACCACTACCAGCACTACCAGTTAATAAGACGACGTTTTTCATTTAGATAAATACTCCTCAATACTTTTAGCAGCGACTAAGCCATCGTGCTCCGCTAAATAGATCTGGCGGATATCGCGAGGGAGAACATCCCCTCCGCTAAAAGCGCCTTCTACACGGGTCATCATATTCTTTTCAACAGGAATATTGCCCCACTCATTTAAGATATCTAGTTTAATAAATTTAGTGTTTGGATCTTGTCCAACAAGAGGGAAGACACCTTGAACAGTGAGAACTTTTTCTTCGTTAGTTTCTTTATTTTGGATTTTAACTGCCCCGAGTTTATCCCCATCTTTAATAAATTCAACAGGAATATATGGGGTTAAAATCGTGACATTATCACGCGCTTTAAGTTCTTCAACAAGTTTAAGAGAACCTCTAAATTCATTGCGGCGGTGAATGACATATAAATGTTTTACTAAACCCGCTAAATGGATTGCTTCTTTAAGCGCAGCGTTACCGCCACCAATAACTAAAACATCTTGTCCTTTAAAGAAATGGCCATCGCAAAGAGCGCAATAACTAAGTCCATGGCCAAATAATTCATCTTCTAAAGGAAGGCCAATCTTTCTTTCAACTGTACCAGTAGCGATATAAACAGTCTTTGAATAATATGTATTGCTTTTCCCTTTTGAAACAAATAAATCGTTTTCTTTATCTAAGGAAGTAATTTCATCTCCGATAAATTCCACTCCTGCATCCATTAAGCGAGTGAAAAAGATAACCGCTAAATCTGGTCCAGGTATTTCTTTTTGTCCAGGATAATTATCAACTCTAGGAGCAATGTTAATCTTTCCTCCTGGAGTGGACATTTCTACAATTGCGACTTTATATCCATCTTGGTGAAGTTTAATCGCCGCCCCTATTCCACTAGGGCCAGCTCCAATAACAAGCACGTCATATACATTATTCATAGACTATTTCCTCCAATTCCAAGTAGGAATTAATTTTATATTTTGGCAATAAATCATTTGGTAATACTCTTGGGCCCCAATTTACTAAGCAACAATCAATATCGCTATTTTTTGCCGCTAAATAATCAGTAACATTATCTCCAATATATATTGTTTCTTCTTTAGAAGAATGGAAATGTTTCATTGCTTTTTCCATTCCTTCTTTATGAGGTTTGACGTTTACGACGTCATCACTTCCCACAATGTAAGTGAAAATATTTTCTAAACCGATACAGCTAAGCGCATATTCGGTTAAATGATGTATTTTATTAGTCACCACTCCTAGATTAAACCCTGCTTCTTTAAGTTTAAGGAGAACTTCTTTTGAATGAGGGTAACTAAAGGTGTGACTTTTATATAAAGAATAACTGACATCATGAAATTCTTTATAAATAAAATCAATGTCTAAATTAGGGAATTCAGTCTTAAGAGTTTCTCTAATCGGTGGTCCACTAAAATAATAGACTTTTTCTTTAGGAGTTCTCACTCCATTACGATATTTATCGTATAAGATATTCATCGTTTCTAAAATCATGGGATCACTATTTAACACTGTCCCATCCATATCAAATAGAAGCGTTTTATATCTTTTAGCTCTCATGTTCTTTTTTCTTACCTTGTAAGATATAAATTAAGGCACAAATCGCTATCATCAAGAAAGCCAAACCAATTGTTAAGATAATGAATCCATTATTAAATGGGTTAAATCCGATATAAGCGCTTTGAGGATTAGAAGACATAAATATTGTTCCAGTAATTGTTAGACCAAGAGCAACAATTAATAAAGCTCCACCAATCGCGTAAGATAAAGGTAAATTAACATTAGCGATAAGAGGGAGATTCTTTTTCTTTCTAATTAAATATCTCACAACGTGATTAGCCATAATGAAGAAGGTTCCAACTAACACAAAGATAATTGACCACATCCAACTCCAATATCCATCATTACCCATATTATAAGCAGGATGACGAAGTGGTTCTAAAATCACACGAGTTAAGCCGTACCATACGATATATAAGGCTGCAAGATCACCTAACTCTAAATATTTTCTTAGCCCTTTTCCAATCGCAAATCTAATTGTGAAATATCCAACTAAGTTAGAAATAAATTCAATATAGAAAAGTGGGAGATAAATACTTCCAACTGGTGCAAATCCAACACGCTCAGAAAAAGCAGCGTTATTCATCACAATTTTAGGAAGCCACCAGAAATTAGCGGTGCTAATCACATTGCCGTGAACTTCTGCGTTAAAGAAATTACCCCATCTACCAATCGCTTGAGCAACTAAAATACAAGGGACAATAATATCAACTGCAAGCCAAATAGAATATTTTTTATTTCTCCAAATAAACCAAATGACACCAACAATAATTCCGATTAATGCACCGGAAATAATAGTAAGTCCACCTTCCCAAATGGCAAAAGGCGCCCACCATTCTCCACTAGCGACTCTAGCAGCAAATAATTTATTCCATTCACCGATAACAAAGCCGATTCTAGCTCCAATAATTCCAGCAGGAAAAGCAATAAAGAAGGTTGATTCTAAGATACCATGCTTACCATATTCAACATAGAAGCGATGGTCGCAAATAAAATAGACAAGTACCGCTCCAGAAAGAATACATAAAGCGTACCACGCTAAATTAGGTTTAACGCTACTACTTGGATTAGTGAAACCATTTTGGAAATTAATGCCGTTAACTAAAGGATAAATTAAGTGATCTGCAATTCCATTAGTGAGTAAAACTAATCCGAAAAGAAAAGTAAAGGCACTGATAATCAACGAATAAAAGAGAATAGTGTCACTCTTCTTATCAATTTCTTTACCGTAATAATGAACGATAAAAGAATTTACAAATGTCGCTAAAGAGAAAGAAAAGATGAGCGAACCAAAAACTAAAGAAGCCCATTCTCCTCCATTCATCAAATAGCCTTGATAATTACATAAGAAAATAAATCCGATTGTGGCGCTAATTGTCGCCCCTAAAATAAAGAAGATAAAACGTTTAATCTCTTTACTATATTCAATGGTTTTAGGCATTGGATGACGCGCTAAAGAAACGGCTCGATAAATAGAATAGCCAAATATTGCTAAAGCAATAACAAAGAATAGAATCATAAAAACCATATTCACCATCTTATTCACCAAGAACTTTCTTTAAATATTCACCAGTATAACTGTTTTTATTATTAGCGACCTCTTCAGGAGTTCCAATGGCAACAATTTTACCGCCTCTATCTCCTCCTTCAGGGCCAATATCAATAATATAGTCACTCACTTTAATCACATCTAAGTTGTGTTCAATCACTAAAACAGTGTCGCCGTGATCGACAATCCTTTGAAGGACGCTGATGAGTTGCTTTACATCGTGAGTGTGTAAACCAGTGGTTGGTTCATCCAAAATATATAAGGTCTTACCAGTAGGTTTTCTTTGAAGTTCAAAAGCGAGTTTCACTCTTTGAGCTTCTCCTCCACTAAGCGTGGTCGCTGGTTGACCGAGCTTAATATAACCAAGTCCAACATCGTAAAGAGTTTGGATTTTATGTTTAATTTTAGGAATGTTAGAGAAAAACTCTAAAGCGTCTTCAACAGTCATCTCAAGCACTTCATAAATATTCTTGCCTTTATAAGTGACCGCTAAAGTTTCTTCATTATATCTTTTCCCGTTACACGCATCACATCTAACGTAAACATCTGGTAAGAAATTCATCAGAACTCGAGTAACGCCCGCTCCTTCACATTTCTCACATCTTCCGCCCGTCACGTTAAAAGAGAATCTTCCTTTATCAAATCCACGAGCTTTCGCTTCAACAGTGTTCGCGAATAAATCTCTAATCTCATCAAAGAGTTTAATATATGTCGCTGGATTACTTCTTGGAGTTCTTCCAATTGGTTCTTGAGAAACATTGACAACTTTATCAATATTCTCAAATCCAGAAATAGATTTAACTTCACCAGGGAATACTTCTTTTCCGGTAAAATGTTTCACTAACTGTAAATATAAGGTTTGGTTAACTAAAGAAGATTTACCGCTACCGCTAACACCGGTAACACTAATAAATGTTCCTAAAGGAAATTTTACATTAATGTTTTTTAAGTTATTAATTTTAGCCCCTTTAATCTCGATAAATTTACCGTTACCTTTTCTTCTTACTTTAGGTACTTCAATTTTCTTTCTTCCAGTTAAATAGTCGCTAGTTAAAGAATTCTCACATTTTTTAAGACCTTCAACATCGCCTTGATAGACGATTTCTCCTCCGTGAATTCCAGCGCGGGGTCCAATATCAACAACGTAATCTGCTTGTCTTATCGTTTCTTCATCGTGCTCAACCACTACTAAGGTGTTACCGAGGTCACGCATTTGTTTAAGAGTTTGAATAAGTTTTTCATCATCTCTTTGATGTAGACCAATCGATGGTTCATCTAAAACGTAAAGGATACCAGTTAATTTAGATCCGATTTGAGTAGCGAGCCTTATTCTTTGACTCTCTCCTCCACTTAACGTCATCGCCATACGGGCAAGAGTCAAATAATCAAGTCCGACATCGCAAAGGAAAGAGACACGAGAGTCAATTTCTCTTATGACCATATTAGCGATTGCTAAGTCGTTATCTACTAGTTTATTTCTTAAAGAAGTAATCCACTCTTTAAGTTCTCCTAATTGCATACAGGTAACATCATAGATGTTCTTATTGTCTATCAAAACTGAAAGAGCTTCTTTATTTAATCTTCTTCCATTGCATGTTGTACAAGTAGAGTCACGCATGAATTTCTCGTAATAATCACGCATGAAGTCACTAGATGTTTCTTCATATAATCTTTCAACTTTGCTTTTAACCCCTTCAATATAGCCAAGGCGATTCATCGTATTACCGCTGCTACTTTTAAGAGTGTATTTTTGAATATCAGGAGAACCATAGAATAATATTTTCTTTTGTTTCTCGGTTAGTTCATTAAAAGGAATATCTGTAGGAATGTTATATAAAGTGCATAGAAGTTTAAATTCTTGCCACTCCAAATTTTGAGTGTTCACTGTGTTTTTATAATATTCCACCGCTCCTTGAGAAATGCTTAAAGAAGGATCAGGAACGAGTAAAGAAGGACTAGCTTCACGCTTAATACCAAGTCCACGACAATCAGGGCAGAATCCTAAAGGAGAATTAAAAGAGAATAATCTCGGTTCAAGTTTAGGAACAGAAAAGCCGCAAATTGGACAAGTGTGACGATCAGAAAGAACTTTCTCTTCAATTTCTGAATAAATAATAAGTAAACCCTTAGACCAATCTAATGCGGTTTCAATCGATTCAAAAATACGAGAACGATTCTCTGCTTTTATAACAATACGATCAATGACGATATCAATTGAGTGCTTGTTATTCTTTTCTAGTGGTTTAACTTCTTCTATTGTGGCAAACACTCCATCGACGCGCAAACGAACAAAGCCACTCGCTCTAATTTTATCGAGTAGTTCTTTATGAGTTCCTTTTTCATTATGAACAACAGGAGAAAGGAGTTGTATTTTAGTTCCTTCTGGATAAGAAAGAACAATATCAGTCATATTAGTAACACTAAAAGAGATGATTGGAGTGTGATGAGTTGGACAATAAGGAACACCAATCCTA
>CADCFC010000020.1 GCA_902800645.1 uncultured Erysipelotrichaceae bacterium | reverse complement strand
AGATATTTAAGCATTTCTGGATTAGAGCCATTCGTATCAAGTTTCACTAAAAACCCAAGATCTTTTATGGTCTTAATTCTTTCTGGAAGTTCTTCCATTAAAGTTGGCTCACCACCACTGATAACTACTCCATCAAGAATGCCCACTCTTTTCTTTAAAAAAGAAATAATGTCCTCAAAAGGAAGAGGAGGAAGGCTCTCTTTAATTAAAGTTTCCCAGTTATGACAATATGGACACATAAAATTACAACTAGGAGTGTATAAAACACAACTAACCTTTTCAGGGTAGTCGAGCAAAGTCATTTTATTGATAGAAACAAATTCCATGTAACTTATTATACCTATTGAGCAAATATTTTGCTACAATAGGAAACATGGAAAAATACGACAATATCTCTTGGGACGAATATTTTATGGGTATCGCAGTGCTTTCAGCATTACGTAGTAAAGACCCAAACACCAAAGTCGGTGCGGTTATCGTTAGTCCAGATAACAAAGTTATAAGCATCGGCTATAACGGCATGCCTCGTCAGCTCGATGAAGATTCTTTATCTTGGAATAAAGGTGAAGGCTTAGATTCTAAATATCTATATGTCTGTCACGCTGAATTTAATGCGATATTAAACACTCAAGTAGGTGGCACTCTTAAAGGTGCAACTCTATATGTTACTTTATTCCCATGTAATGAATGTACAAAAGCGATCATTCAAACCGGTATTAAGGAAGTTGTCTATCTAGACAACAAATACGAAACACAAGTATCCACTCAAGCGAGTAAAAAGATGCTTGATCTCGCCGGTATAAAACTTCGCAAATTTAACGGCAAAGACATCGATATCAATATTAAATAATGACAATTAAAGAATATGTTGCCTCTCGTAAAGAGGAAATTAAAGCTTACGTTAGTGGTTTAAAAAGAAAACCTCATTTAACTATTATCCAAGTTAATGAAGATGAAGCAAGTAACGCTTACGTCAAAGGTAAACTTAAAGACGCTAACGAGCTTGGAATTGAAGCAGAACTCATTAAACTTCCTATAGAAACTAAAGAAGAAGAGATTTTATCTCTTATTGATTCACTTAATCACGATGATAAAGTGGATGGTTTTATCGTTCAAATGCCTCTTCCAAAACAAATTAATGAAGACAAAGTTAAAGAAGCTATTTCACCAAAAAAGGATGTTGATGGCTTTCATCCATTAAGTTCTTTAAATCCATGTACCCCACAAGGCATTATCGATTATCTTAAGCACGAAGGAGTTAACTTCGTTGGTAAAAATGCTTTAGTGATGGGAAGAAGTAATATCGTTGGTAAACCAATGGCGAAGCTTCTTTTAAAAGAACACTGTAATGTCACTGTTGTCCATTCACGCACTTCTAAAGAAGATATGCATTTTTATGTCGCTCACGCAGATATCATCGTAATCGCGATTGGAAAGCAAGGGTATCTTGATAACTCTTACGAATATAAAAAAGATGCGATCATCGTTGATGTCGGTATTTCTAGAGATGAAAATGGTCTTCATGGAGACGCAATAAAAGATTTACCAGTAAAATTACAAACCCCAGTCCCTGGAGGAGTAGGCCTATTAACTAGAATTACTCTTTTAGAGAATCTCTTAAAAATCTATAACTCAAATAGTAAAATATAATAGTCAGATGACTACTAGAAAAATCATTCTTGATTGTGATCCAGGGCATGATGACGCGATTGCTCTATTTCTTTTATGTTACACCGATAAACTTGATTTGATCGGAGTCACCACTACTTGTGGAAATCAAACAATAGAGAAAACTAGTAGAAATGCGAATAACTTACTCCACTATTTTAATAAGACTAATATCCCTTTAGCGAAAGGCTCTAGTAAGCCGTTAAATAGAAAAGTAATGACTTGTCCTGAAATCCATGGAGAAAGTGGACTTGATGGTTTTACTTTTCCTAATTATAAAGATAATTTTGATTATCGAGTCGCATATCAACTCATCAGTGACCTATGTCTAGAAAACGATAAAGTAACTATTGTTACTACTGGTCCTATGACTAATCTCGCTCTCGCTTTAATTCATCATCCAGAAATAAAAGAACACATCGAAGAGATTGTTCTAATGGGTGGAAGTACTAAAGAAGGCAACATCACAAAAGAAGCAGAATTTAACATTTTAGTGGATCCAGAAGCCGCGGATATTTGTTTTAGAAGTAATATTCCTTTAAGAATGCTAGGACTAAATGTTACTAGAAGAATATTAGTAAATGATGATGTGATGGAAAACGCTAGAAAAATTAATACTAGAGGAAGTGACTTATTCGTAAAACTCATGAAAGTATTTAATGAGAATCAAAAAAAATTCTTTTCTCTACCTTCAGGCCCACTTCATGACCCCGCTACTATCATATCTTTATTAAGAGATGATGTTTTTACTTTCGAAGATATGAATGTATCTATTGATACATCTAATACTAATAAAGTGGGAAAAACAATTTGTACAAAAGAAAAACCATTTAACTGTAAAGTCGCTACCGATGTGAACTTAGAGAAATATTGGGAAGTTATTTATGACCATCTTAAGAGGTGCTTATGAAAGATAAGAATATTTTAGTTGTTGGCTCTATTGCTATTGATAACACTATTTACACTAAAAAGTTACCTACTGCTGGAATGACCACCATTGGTGATTCATATTTTTGTAACGTTGGAGGAAAAGGGGCTAACCAAGCATGTGCAGCTTTATTTTTAGGCGCTAGTAATGTTTCCTTTATCGGAGCGATTGGTAAAGATAAAAATGGTGAACATGTTAAAACGTTTTTAAAAGAGCAAGGATTAAACGCCTATTTGAAGGAAAGTGACCTCCCTACCGGAGTCGCTTTCATCACCTTAGAAGAAATAAGCGCTGAGAATCAAATCCTCATCATTCAAGGTGCTAATACTGATTTAAAAATTGAAGATATCAATAAACACTTAGATTTATTTAGCGAAGGAGATATTTTCTTAACACAATTCGAGAATTCAATTGAGACAGTAGAATATATGATCAAGCTCGCTAAAAAGCGTGGCATGACAGTTATTGTTAATCCTGCCCCAATTAAAAAAGTAAATGATGATATTTATCAATATATTGACTATCTAGTTCCTAATGAACATGAACTAGAAGCGTTAAGCGGTTCTAAAAAAGTAATGGAAGGATGTCGTCGCCTATTATCTAAGGGATGTAAAAACGTAATTGCAACGCTTGGAGACAAAGGTTCAATTCTTGTTAATAAAGAAATGATGTACGAAGCTTCTCCTCATAAAGTAAACGCGATTGACACTACCGCTGCTGGAGATTCCTATTTAGGAGCGTTGGTGTATAAACTAAGTAAGAACGAAGACATCAAGATCGCAATGGAATTTGCCTCTAAATGTTCTTCTTTAACCGTTACCAAAAAAGGAGCAATTGTTTCTCTTCCTCATAAAGAAGATATCGTTTAGAGGGGAATGTTGACAATTTCCAGTTCCCGGTTTATTATTCTTTTAGGGTTTGATCCTAGTTTCTAGGGTCTTTTTTTATGAATTCAATTGGGATCGCTAACGACTATTTGATGAACGAAAGTAAAGAGGGGAATATTGACAATTTCCAGTTCCCGGTTTATTATACAAACTTACTAATTCAATAAGCAAGTGCGGAATAAGAGCCAGGAGAAGAATTTCCGAGTAAACTTACCTTCAAAGCAAGTTTATAAGTCGGATTTTAATACTGGGGTAATTTATTCCCCTCTATATATTAGGTCGGGGTGAAAAACGAAAAATTTAACAAAATAAATAAAATATTTATAAGATTTTTTACTCAAAAATATTTTACTTAACATAGTTAAGTAAGATTTTTACGATTTTTGTTGCATTAATTTTAAAAAGGACTAATATATAGACAATCAAGTTACGCCTTCCGTCCTAGACACGACGTTAAAAGGTCAAATGGAGGCGTAAACATGAAATACTACACACTTACAGCGGTTATCAACGGTAATGACGTAAACTTCAATAAAACCTTTGCGTCCCGAAACCAAGCAATTGACTACATGTTCAATTACTGCAGAAAAATTAGCTACTACAATATGGAAGTAGAAGATGAATACTGTATCGGAGACAATAAGCACGACATTGAATACGTCTGTGATAACTACAATAGATTCAGAATTACTCGTTGTATCGCTTAATAATGATTAGTGAGTAAAAAGAGAAGGCAGTTAATGCCTTCTTTTTTTGTCCAAAAAGCAATAAAAAACTCCCGATTAGGGGAGAATTTATTTTCTCTAAATCGAATAAATTATTCGAGTAAGAGGAATTGATCCTTAACGATGAAGTAAATTAAATCGATTAAGGTTGGAATCCAGAATCCACCGAGGACGAGGAATAAGACAAAACCAAGAATGTTGGTGGTACTAGTCTTTCTGAGTAAAGCAGATAATCTGACTAAGATTTCAACAACCCATCCGACAAAAGGGATGATTAAGAGAATAATCTTAACAAGTCTGTCTTGTTTATTAAACCATGTATCAAATTCCATTTTCTTTTCTCCTTTTAAACATAGTGATTATAAAACCATTCAAATAATTTGTTAATTGTTTTTTAATAAACGATTAATAATAACCCCATGAATTACACTTTCTAGATATATAGTGATATAATATATTCACTATGAAAAATAAAATATTCACACTTGCTCTTGGAGCGTTATTTATTGCCTCTATTTTTAATGGTGTATCTTTATTTAATAAAGATAACACCGCAATTGTCTATGCGGAAGAAGATTATTATAAAGATGTAGACACCACTACTTATGGTTCGCCATTAAAGAAAAAACTCAAATCGATTATCAGTAATGGCCACTCTCCAAAAAAAGGATATGACAATATCGAAGAAGCGATGCTTTTCACCGATAGAAACTGGACATTATCTCCAGATAAGAATGATGATAATCCATATATGGTTCTCCTATATGCGGACAAATATAACGTATCAAATCCTCAAAGATTTAAAACCTGTCAGGGTAAATATGGAGTAACCGATGGCTATGTTTGGAATAAAGAGCATATTTTGCCCCAATCAATGGGTGCCGGAAGTGCTCCAGCAAAAAATGACCTCCACCATCTTAGAGCAAGTGATTATAACGTAAATAATAAACGCGGAAATAATCCTTTTGGAAAGAAAACAACCTCTGCAGAAGCAGTGGTTGATAAATTAAAGAACACAACCGAAAACTATGTTGGAGGAGGATATTGTGAACCTGCTCCAGAATTTAGAGGAGATATTGCAAGAGCCTTATTCTATATGGCTACTAGATACGACTCTACCTTTAATTCGAGTGAATACTCCACTCTTTTAGAGTGGCATGAACAAGATCCTGTTGATGATTTTGAAGCGAATAGAAATGATCTAGTTCAAGAGTGGCAAGGAAATCGAAATCCATATATCGATCACCCAGAATACGCTAAAGCTGTCTTTAATAATGAACCGATTGAAGAACCAGCAGAGCTCGTCAGTTTAACTCTTACTGGTCAACCTACAAAAACTCAATATAAAGAAGGCGAAAACTTTGATCCAACCGGATTAACCGTTACCGCTCATTATGATAATGATAAAGACATAAATGTCACTAGTAGCGTATCTTGGTCACCAAAGCCATTAGCAGGTGGCACTACAGCCGTTACTGGAACATTTAAAAACAAAACTGTTACTGTTACTGGAATAAGTGTTGTCGCTTTAATTGAATTACGGGTTATTGGGGCGCCTATAAAAACTACATATGAAGCAGGAGAGAGTTTTGATCCAACCGGATTAACTGTAGAGGCAAATTATGGAAGTTTTACAGAAAATGTAACTAATTTAGTTACATGGTCACCAAATCCTTTAACTGCTGGAACCACTGAAGTAGTAGGTACATATGGTATAAGAACATTTACTGTATCCGGATTAACAGTCACCGCTCCAAAATTCAAAGAATATCGAGTGGATTTTAAAGCTAACTCAAACGATGGTAGTCAGGCTTTCTCTAGTAGTGAAGGTGTCTTTGAAGAAGTGAGTGAAGGTGGAGAATTCATTTCTTCATTTGCCGTTAACACCGGTAATCCTGTCTACTCTGGAAAAGCTGGTTTAAAATTTGGTAGTTCGTCTAAAAAAGGCAAACTCACAGTTAACCTAGAAACGGAATATTCCGCTGATGTAAGTAAAATCACTATAGGCGTTAATAAATATGGAAGCGACACCACTCCTTCTATCAAAATTAGTGCAGGAGAAGAAAGCGAATCATTTAATAACGAACTCATAGCGGGTGAAACTACAGAATACACTTTAAAAGTGACAGCGAATTCCACTCCTTCATTTGTAATCGAAAGCACTTCTGATAGATTTTATCTATCATACATCATCGTTTCTATAGGAGAGGAAGAAGAACCTGTTGATCCTGTCAATCCAGTTGATCCAACCAACCCAACTGATCCAACTGATCCAGAAGAACCAGTTACCCCTCAACCAACAGAAACTAAAAAAGGATGTGGAGGAGATATTGGCACTTCAAGTATCATTTTATCTATTGTTGCCTTAAGCGCATTATCCCTCATTTTAATGAGCGCTCTATTAAGAAAATTAAATAAGAATAAAGCAAGAAAATAGCAATATTTTTACTATATATATGTACTTTGTACATACATATTATTCATTTGCTTAAAAATACTAATTCCTATATATTATTTAAGGTTGCCTTTAAGAAATATATATTTCTAAAGCAACAAATTGGAGAATTACTACATGGATATTAATAAACTAAACGGTTCAACATTTAGTGAAGTATTAAATTCTGGATATAAAAATTTATTAGCACACTTAAAAGTAATTAATGACTTAAATGTTTTCCCTGTCCCTGATGGAGATACAGGAACAAACATGAAATTAACATATTCTAATGGTCTTAAAACCATTACTGATGATGATGCCTCAGTTAGTCAAATCACTGACGAATTCGCCAGAGGAATGCTTTTTGGCGCTAGAGGAAATTCTGGCGTTTTAACAAGCCAATATTTCCGCGGATTTGCTGATGCTTTAAAAGGTAGAAAAGATATCACAGTTGATGACTTTGCTAAAGCCATGGTGTCCGCATATAAAAATGCTTATAGCGCATGCGCAGACGTTGCAGAAGGAACTATTCTTACTGTCGCTAGAGAAGCAATTGAAAATGTTTTACCAAAATTAAATAAAGATGATACCTTTGAAGTCTTTTTAACTAAAGTTGTTCAAACGATGAGAATATCTTTAGATAACACCCCAAATTTATTACCTATTTTAAAAGAAAATGGGGTTGTAGATTCTGGTGGAAAAGGACTATTAACAATCTTTGAAGGTTTCTTAGCCTATTTCACCGGCACTGATATCACAATCGACGATGAAGAATTCACTAATGATAAGGGTAAATCCGCTCCATCAATCGATTTCAGTGCGTTTAACGAAAATAGTACTCTTGAATACGGCTATTGCACCGAATTCTTACTCCAACTTTTAGTTAGTAAAATTAACATTGCGGATTTCGATATCAATGAGTTCATTAAGTGGATGCAAGGACACGGTAATTCTTTAGTCTGTTTCCAAACTGGAAGTATTGTAAAAGTCCATATCCACACCAAAAAGCCATATGAAGTAATCGAATACGCCCAAAGATTTGGTGAATTCGTCACTTTCAAAATGGAAAATATGGCGCTTCAACATAATGAAATCATTAAAAATGAAGAAAAGAAAATGCAAGAGAGAAAGAAGTTTGCGGTTATCGCTATTGCTCAAGGAGATGGCATCATCGATTTGTTCTCTAACCAATTAAGAGCGGATCTCGTCCTTAATGGTGGTACCACAATGAATACTTCTGTTGCAGAAATGATTGATGCATTTAAATACGTTAACGCTGATGAAATCATTCTTCTTCCTAACGAAACCAATATGATTAAAGCCGCTGAACAGGCTGCTAAACTATTTAAAGAAAGCAAAGTATATGTTGTTCCAACTCATAACATCCAAGAAGGATACGCTGCGTTAAATATGCATTCTGGAGAAGAAGAAAACGGAAAAGAAGTCTATGACACTCTTAAAGAAGGTGCCTCATATATCACTCCTTTAACCGTATTCAAATCTGGTAAAGATGCAAAAATTGGAGGCAAAGTCGCTCCTAAAGGAAGCTATGTTGGTAGTTCTCACCACAAATTATTAATTTCAAATCCTTCTAGAGATGAAGCAGTTATCGATTTATTAAATAAAGTTGGTGATATTTCTTCTCACGAAGTCTTATTTATCATTTATGGACAAATGGTGAAAGATGAAGAAGCTAACGCTCTTGTTAATAAATTAAATGAAAAATTCCCATCACTAGAAATCGGACTCGTCAAAGGTCAACAAGACGTTTACGATCTCTTAATGGGTTTATATTAATATAAAAATAAGGAGCATACCTTATGGAAGAAAAGTACACGATTGTTATTGATACTTTAGGTAGTGATAAAGGACCAGAAGCGATCTTAGAAGGCGCAAGATTGGTTCTTGAAGAATATCCAAATGTCAATCTCACTTTAGTGGGTGATGAAGAATTAATTAAATCTAAAGGTTTACCAATGGATCGAATTAAAATCATTCACGCTCCAAAGACTGTAACCAATTACGATTCTCCTACTGCTGCATTTTATGATAAGACCAATGTCTATTCAGTATTTAAAGCTGTAGAAGAATGTGGAAAAGATCCTAACGCAATCGGAATTATTTCTAGCGGTAATACCGGAGCATTACTTGTAGGAACACTCCGCTATTTATTAAATGAAAAAAGACAAAGACCTGCTTTAGCAGCAATTTTACCAAATATGGCGCATACCTTCACTTGTTTAGTTGATACAGGTGCTTCAATTGACTGCGGTCCTACTCAACTCGTTGAATTCGCTCATTTAGGAACTGAATTCATGAGAAAGCTCTACCGCATTGAAAATCCAAGAGTCGCTCTATTATCTAATGGAAGTGAACCAACTAAAGGTAATCACTTAGTGAAAGAAACTCATCCACTACTCTCTAAAGAAGAAGGCATTAACTTCGTCGGAAATATTGAAGGAAGTAAAGCCTTAAGCGGAATGTGTGATGTACTTGTTGCTGAAGGATTTGCAGGTAACCAAGTCTTAAAAAATTCCGAAGGAATGGCGATTAATCTCATCACCGAAATCATGAAATTCGGTAAGATGACTGGAAATGAAGAAATCACCAAACAAATCGCTGGTTACATCATGAAGACATATGACTTTGAATCTTTAGGCGCTGGTATTATGCTCGGTGCGCGTAAATATGTCATGAAATGCCGTGGATCAAGCGGTCCTATGGCGATTAAGAATACAACAAAGATTTTAATCAACATTATGAATAATAAAACATTCTACGAATAGGAGAAAATATGTTAGAAAGATTAACAAAACTCATTAATGAGAATTTACCAGAAAAGAAAATTGAAAATGTTTCACCAGAATCAAGATTAATCGAAGATCTCGGAATGGACAGTATCGGCATGATGATGCTATCAATGTCAATCGAAGATGAATTCGGTGTAACATTTGATGGCCCAGTCGCCTTTAAAACCGTCCAAGACGTCTTAACATTTTTAGAAAAGAACGCGACCAAATAATCGCGTTTTAATATAGGAGAACACAATGTACCAATTATTTTTTGATAGTGATTGCGATATTACATTAAAAGAATGTAAAAAATATAACGCAATCTTAATCTCCATGCCTTACGCGATTGATGGAGAAGAAACTTTCCCATATAAAGATTGGGAAGAATTTGATGATAAAGCATTCTATGACATATTAAGAACTCAAAATGTTCTTCCAACTACCTCTGCTTTATCCGCTCAAGAATATATTGAATATTTTGAACCAGTATTAAAAGAAGGAAAGGATATTCTATATCCTCACTTCTCTAGAAAAATGTCCGCTACCTTCAATAGTGCGGATACTGCGATTAAAGAATTACAAGCCAAATATCCAGAGAGAAGAATCGTTCTTATAGATACAAGAGCGATCACTATTTCTAGTTATTTAACTTGCATTCAAATCGGCGAATTAACCTTACAAGGAAAATCAATCGATGAAATCCTTAAGTGGAGTGAAACTAATATCGAACACTCCGCCGCTTATTTCTTCGCTGATAATCTTAAGTTCTTTGCAAGAAGCGGACGTGTCGGTGGATTTTCTGCCTTTATGGGAGGAATGATTGGAGTTAAACCACTCATTCATATTTCTAATGAAGGAAAAATGGAATCAATAGACCGCGCTATCGGAAGAAAAAAGATTATCGACAAAATCTTTGATTATGTCGTTAAGTTAGAAGATCACATCCAAGATTATCCAGTTATTATTGCTCAAGCTGGTATTCCTGATTTAATTGAAGATTTCATCAAACGCTTAGAAGAGAAATTTGGAAAACTCGATATTAGAGTTGTCGCTCTTAACCCAACTGCTGGTTGTCACTGTGGACCAGATGTTCTCGGTATTGGTTTCCACGCTATCCATAGATAAAAATGAAAAAAGAAAAAGACTTACAATTAGAGCTCGCTAGAAGAAAATATAAAATTCCAAACCCATTCATCTATTGGATTTATTATTTCGTTGGACTCACTCCACTTCTAGGAGGTAAATACCATCCAAAATTTGAAGTCAAAGATTCAACCGCAGATTATAAAGGACCGTGTTTTCTTATTTGGAATCACCAATCAAGAAGAGATCACACTTTCTTAACTACTGCGAATTATCCAAGAAGATTATCAATTGTTTGTGAATACAATTCTTTCTTTAGAAAGCATTTAGCGTGGCCGTTTAAAGTAGCGAGAATTATTCCAAAAAAAGTATTCACCGATGATATGAACGGAATGAGAGCGATCCGTGACATCATTAAACAAGGTGGATGCGTCGCTTTTTCTCCAGAAGGAACTAGTTCCATTTTTGGAGATAATCAACCAATCGTTCCAGGTACTGGAAGATTTTTAAAAGCATTTAATGTCCCAGTCTTTTGTGGATATATGCAAGGAAGTTACTTAACTAATAACAAAATTAATAGCGATGACCGCATCGGAAAAGTTTTCTATCAACAAAAACTTCTCTTCTCTAAAGAAGATTTACAAAAATACACCGCAGAAGAAATTGAAGATATCATCAATAGAGAATTCCATCATGATGATTATGAATGGAACAAGACCGCTAGAATCAAATATGATTCTAAAGGTAAAATTTGTAATAATCTTCAAGATATCTTATACCGCTGCCCAAAATGTGGTCATGAATTTGAAATGGTCGCAAGTGGCAACGAAATTAAATGCACCAATTGCGGTAATGGAGCAACAATGGATGATTATTATGATTTCCATCCATTTAATAAGGATTGTGTCATTCCTGATACCCCAAGTAAATGGGCGCATTTAGAGCGACAAGCAATCATTGATGAGATTAGAAAAGATCCAAATTATTCATTCTCTGTTCACTGTAAACTAGGTACTCTTCCAAAAGACCACTTTGTTGATAAATCAATCACTACTGAAATCGTTGGAGAAGGAATGTATACAGTCGATCATAAAGGTGTCCATTTTAGAGGAACTAAAAACGGAGAAGAATTTAACTTCGATTTGGACTATAAAACCATTTGGACTTATCCAATGACTGTCGATGTCTCTATCTTCTCATTCTATTTGCCTAGCGGATATCACGATTTCTATCCTGATTATCACTGCGCTGGTAAAATCATCATGTTAACCGAAGAAATGCATCGTCTACATGTTAATAAATTCAAGAATTTCCCTTGGTTTGATTATATGTACGAGGGCAAAGAACTCGGAATTGATGAAAAGAAATAGTCACTCTAGTTGAGTGATTTTTCTTTTTTGTTGATTAATATAAAAAATAATAATAAATTATTTGCATTAATTTAAAGAGAGGTACAATCATGAAAAAGTTTACTACTTTACTCTTTAGCGCAGTAGCCGCCTGTGCACTCGCTAGCTGTGGTAACGCTCCTGCCCCTGCCCCAACTTGGAAAGCAGAAGATGTTGCTTTGATGAAAGAACATCTATACGGCGAAGTTTTACCATTTTATAAAGAAGGATTAACTGTTGCGTATTCTTCGGGAAATGGCTCAGTTACATTCACCACAACAACACTGCAAACAAATTTACAAGATTTAACAGCTTACGCTAGTAATTACTCCACAGAAAAAGGTTGGACACCAGTTCAATATTCTGGAGTCCTTGAAACATTCTTTGCTTTTGAAAAAGCAGTTGAAGTTGAAGGTGACTCTCGCTTTGTTGAAGTTCAATTCTATCCAGTAAGTGGAACTTCTCAAGCCTTAGAAGGAAACTTCTATATGGTTGCTAGAGATCCTTACGTATACGAATGGAGTGCTGTTAACACTACTGTCAGTGAATTTGTCGAAGAATTAACCGCGTCCACCATCGCTCTTCCTGCGTTTAATGACGAAGATGTATTACGTTACTATGTCTATCCAGGCGATACATATGATATGGAATTCCCATATTTATTAATCGACCTAGAAGAGAATTCAGAACTAGACTATAAGTTAACAGTCAATACTGACACTAACTGGGAATTAAATGAAACACCAGATGATGACGGTTACTACACTGCTTATTCTAAAGACGGTACCTATTCATTTGAATTCAAACAAACAGGAACATATATCGCTATCTATCTTTCTAACTCGGTTAAGAGTTGGCCAGCAGAAGCAATTAGTAACGCACTTGGATGCGATGAAGATGTGCTTCCAGAATTAACTGGAGCAACTGAAATCTTATTCACTGTTCAAGGTTTAACCATTTATAGTGATGCAGAAAATGTCGTTAGTGACTATGAATCTTTATTAGAAAATACATCAGGATTTATTAACGCTGGAAAAGATTCATATGGAGATAATGTATTCTATTCTCCTCACCATGAATTCATGGTTCAAATTTATGAAGACACTGATAGCGCAGGAGATACAGTATATGCCTTAGTCTTCTTAGCCGTTAACGAATGGGACAATGAAACAATCGCAACTAATTTAGCGGTTATTAATACAACTTGGGTATTACCTGCAATTTCATCCACTCAATATAGTGAAGAATACGCTGACTATCCAGAGGCCAAAGAAGGTTACACCCAATATGAATTTAGTCTATACACTTCTGTCTATGATTATTCACAAAAGGATATGAAGTATTATGCAGATCAACTTGTTGCCTTATCGTGGACAATGATTAAAGAAGAAGCACAAACTGAAGAAGACGAAGGTGAAACATACGAAGTCGGATACGAATTTGTATTAGCCGATCCAACAAACACATATCAAGTTAGCATCATTGTTGATGATTATTCTTTCTTCGGTGCAGCTATTACATTTGCCGTCAGTGCTTATACGCCAAAAACAACACAAGAAGAAATCTAAAACTAACTATATTAGACTAGCCACCTTAAGGTGGCTTTTCTTATATACTTTTCTACGAAATTGTATTAAAATACAAGTATGGTAACTATAGATCAAGTCATTGCTGAAAAACTTAATCAATGGATGTATAACGAATGGCCTATCGGTAATTTCTTCGCGTGCTTAATCGCCATCACTCTTTCCGTAATCTTATGTGGAGTTATCGGAGTAGAAAGAGAAATGAGAGGAAGAAACGCAGGACTTAGAACTCACTTATTAGTCGGTGTCGGTTCTTGCGTAATCATGATTGTTTCTATTTATGGATTCCCTGGCGGATTAAGTAGAGATGTCGCTAGATTAGCCGCTCAAGTTATTACTGGCGTTGGTTTCCTTGGCGCAGGTGCAATTATTCATCGTAATAGTGGCACTAAAGGACTTACCACTGCTGCAACAATTTGGATTGTTATGGCAATTGGCCTTGCATGCGGATCCATGAACTATGTTCTTGCAATTGGTTCAACAATCTTAATGATGGTGGTCTTAACAGTCTTTAGGAAGTTTGAAAATAAGATTAATAAATCCACTCCATTAATCATCCTTAACGTTGAACAAAATATGCCAGTGATTTCTAAAGTTCTCGACGCTGCCAAAGAATGCGGTTGTTCAATCCATGGTCTTCACTCCGAACTTTGTGATGATGGACAGATTGAACTCTCCTTCTTCGCAATCGCTGACACCCATGAAACTGGCACTAACGAATTTATGAAAAAGTTAGAATCAATTCCTGGTGTTAACACTGTTGAAATCCTAGACACAAGAAAATCTTAAGCAATACTCAAAATAATAAGACAGTAGCGGTTCGCTGCTGTTTTTATTTAAAATAAAAGGTGAATAAAGAGAAACGTTCATCTTCAAAGGAAGAACTTTTCTTAAAAGCAATTAGAGCGGATCAAAATATTAATTTCAAATTCTAATGAGTAAAATAACCCGAGGCCAAAAAGGCGAAAAAAAAGTTAAAGATATCCTTAAGGATAAAATCAAAGAATATCATCGTTTACTTAACGATGTCACTTTTATCAACGAAAATAGTGAAATGACTCACCAGGTCGATCATATTTTATTTCACCCCCATGGAGTGTTCGTCATTGAAACCAAAAACTATTATGGAAAAATCATTAGTGACACTCACGATTCTTTTTGGTTAAAAGAAATTAAAGGAAAAGTTGAACGCATTGGTGATCCTTTAAAACAAAATAAGAGCCACACAAAATTAGTTAAAAGATGCTTAGGAAAAGATTATGAAGTCATTCCTATTGTCGTTTTCGTTAAAAACAACGCTCCATATATAGGAGATGAAAACGTCATTAACTTAAAAGATTTATTACTATTCATTGATTCATATCCCTATCAAAAAGAGTTGAGCAAAGTTGAGATCGATAAAGCGTATCATTTAATCAAAGAAAGCTCCTCTAAAGTGAGTAAAAAAGAACATCTAGAAAATATTTCATACTTAAAACAAATACGATTAGAAAACCAAAGAGAAATAGAAGAAGCAGTAACTAGTAGAATTTGTCCTAGATGTAACTCTCCTTTAACTATTAAAGGAACTAGTTATACTTGTCCAAATTGCGATTTCAAATTTAAGTTCTAACAAAAAACATCAGCGTCTGCTGATGCTTTTTTCTTTTCCTTATACAATTAAGCTTTGCAGAAGAAGAGTCTCTTGAATAAGAGGACCCAAATTAAGTCGAGCCAGCCTAATGGTAAACCGAGAACTAAGGCGAGAATTGCGCCAATGATGTTGAAGAGTGTTGGCTTTTCTAGACAAGCGGAAACACGAACAACAATTTCGGTGATCCAGTTAACAACTGGAATAAGGAGTAACAAGATTTGAACTAATCTTGAAAGTTTTTGGAATTTCTTTGCCATGACAAATTCTCCTTTTTTATATTTATATTATATATAAAGATTTACTTTTGAAAATAATTTATTGCATCAAAACTTCAATTAGTCCTTGTAGACCTCTCTCACGGAATATTTGGATGTAATAATCTAGATAATCTCTAATTATTTCTGCAAGAGCGCGCATGCTTCTGATTTCAACATCCGCAGTTTCATCATATAACCTAATTCCGGTGTCCTCATGTTTTCTCAAATTAAATTTGAGTTGATTAATCACATTAGAAAAGCCAACTAGACTAGTAGGATATGTCGCATGTTCAACTTCATAAAGAACATCTTTATTTCCATTATATGCGTAAGCCTCAATTCCACTACCATTATAAACTTTATAAGTGTAGAGATTATTGAATACTGAATACGCCGTGTCGCATAATGCTTGATTAATTGATCCGGGCGCATTAGATGTCATATTAATATTCATCATCATTAACCCATCTATATTTAAGTGCTCTTTTACTGAAGAGAAAAATTCCACTGTTGTCATATGAAAAGGGGCAGATACACTCGTATAAGCATCCACTAAGATGATGTCGTATTTATCATTAGTTCTTGTGATGTAATTTCTTCCATCATCACATATAACTTTTACTTCGTTGTTCATATGAAAGTATTCATAGGAATAATCGATAATTTTTTGATCGATTTCAACCGCAGTGATATCGCAATTGACTTTGTTATATTCTTTTAGCATTGTCGCATATGTTCCGGTTCCATTTCCTAAAATTAAAATTTTAGGATTTTCTTTAACTAAATATGGAGAAATGAGCAAATAATCGTAATACATATCTGTTAAAGAGAAGTCATCTCTAATCGCTGATTGAGTGCCAAAAAGAATATTCGTAGATAAAGTGGTCATATTTCCCACTCTATCGACTTTTAAATAATTATAAACAGATTCTCCTTCTTTAATCGAGGTTCCATTTTTCCAAAACGCAAAAGGAACATTAAAACTAATAACCGATCCAAAGATGAATAAGGAAGTATATATACCAGTTAAAATGGTAGCTTTAATCATTCCTTTATTTTTCTTTTTAAGTTCAGTAGAAGTCTCTTCAGTAGAATCCACTACTTTTGGTTTATTTTTATACCAATCGATAAAGGTAGTAACGACAAAAATTAAACCAAGAACAGCAATCATCGTTCCAAATAGAACAAAGGAATTACTCGTTCCAATAAAGGGAATGGTGATAAATGTTGGTAAGAATGTTCCTACTATACTTCCCGCTGTATTTAGTGCCTCTAAAGTACCAACGACTTTACCGCTTACTTTTTCACCCATCATATATTTGACTAAAGATGGAGTAACTTTTCCTAAGAAAAGTAGAGGTGGGACAAATAGGATTAAACAAGAAAATAAAGAAGCCCATATAACTAAGCTATTAGGAGCAATTAAAGCGAAAAGCATAGAAACACCGACAATTACATATCTTCCAACAAAAGGAATAAGAACAATATAAGATCCAGCAAAAAGAAGCTCTAAATATAGTCTTAAATAGGATGGTTTTTTATCAGCTTGCCTACCACCCCATATATTTCCTATAGCCATCGCAATCATAATGACGCCAATGATGATTGTCCAAACTACTTGGCTGCTACTGAAATAAACTGAAACGAGTCTAGACGCACTCATCTCTATTCCCATTAATGCAATTCCAACAAATAGTTCGGTAATGAAAAAATATGTCTTACTATGAATAAATAATTTCTTGTTTTCCATAACACGCACCCCTATATGTAAATTATACAAAAAAGAATCTTCATATCATTCTTTTTTGAAAATATATTTATAAAATTTTATAACTTTTTTATCAACTTTTTCTTAATTCACCCCTATTTAATATATGAGGGGGAAATATACCTCCAAACATAGTCGACTAGCCGCTTTGGTGGCTCGTCGAAACTTCTTTCTGTGATTTCTTATATCGACGAGTAACCACTAGTCGACAAATAGAAAGGAGATGATGCTTATGGCATAGTTCTTAACTTTCCTATTCATCACCTTGTTGATAATAGTTGAAATAAAATTAGATAAGCAAAATCAAGCAAAAACTCCATTCCACGACAAAAACAACTATCAAATTATG
>CADCFC010000019.1 GCA_902800645.1 uncultured Erysipelotrichaceae bacterium | reverse complement strand
ATTAAAGAAAAGGGCTTATTAGCAATAGAAAAAGAAAAAGTCATTTTAATCAATGACCTTTCGATATGTTTGACGGGTACATCTAAGTTTTTTAGCCATACCTTGCCAAGTATTAAGCATTTTTAAATTTGTCGTTAATGTTGGATCTAAGAAAATATCATCAAGCTTGTCTTCTTTAGCGTGCTTAATAAATCTCGCCGCCACAATAGCGTGAACACCACTATTACGATAAATAGGGTCAACACCAATCAAGGCTAATTCGACTTTTCTTGGATTTCTTTTAGCTTTTAAAATTCCAGGGACCGCAAGAATTAAATTACCTTTTGCTTTTCTTATCGCATCCCCTACATATGGTAAACCAACACCAAAGGCAACCACCTTATGATCAGGAGACATAACAACAGAAAAATAGCGAGTATTAATTAAAACAGCGAATGTTTGAATCATATTCTTCATTCCTCTTTCATCAACAGGAACGAAATTATCAAGTTCAGCGTAGGCTTTATTATAACAAGCAAAGAATTCTTTCGCGTAGTGCTTGATGATATAAGAAGCGCTATATTTGTCTGCTAAATCATAATATCCTCTAGCTTTAAGCATCTCTGCAACTTTAGGGAATCTTGGATCGGTGTTTTCTGGATCTAAACGATTTTCCACCCATTCGCATTCTTTTTCATATCCAAGCTTTTCCATGTGTTCTTTATAGTAAGGATAAGAATAAGCGGTCGCGTAAGAAGAGAATTCATCATAACCATAGGTTAACATTCCTTCTCTATCCGCATCATCAAATCCCCATGGGCCTTGAATGACTTTTAATCCTTTTTCTCTTCCGTAATTTTTAACCGCCTCAAGAAGCGCCTTAGTAACTTCAATATCGTCAATCATATCGATACGAGAGAAACGAATATTGCTCTCATTATTTGCTTTATTCGCATCATTAGAAATAATGCCAGCGATTCTTCCAACGAGTTTATTATCTTTATATGCAAGAAAACATTTCACTTCGCAATGTCCTAAAGACAAGTTTTTCTTCTTGTTGGTGATATTAATTTCATCCCCCACTAAAGAAGGAACGTAATACGGATTACCCTTATATAATTTAAGTGGAAAAGTCGCAAAGAGTTTCATTTGTTTTTTTGTTTTTGCTTCAATAACTTTAATCATATTAATACCTTTTAAGCCTCAAATATATTAACAAAATATAAATATATTTAAAGTGTTATTTACTTTTAATCTCGTAAATCTTTTTTCTTATCATTACTCTAATTTCTTCAAATCTTAATGATTGATATTCTTGGAACTGTTTAATTTTAAGTCCTAAATGTAAAGAATAGGCAAAATCAACAATTACCATGCCAATTACAATGCCGATAAAGAAAGTATAAATTAAATTTTCACTTATCCAATTAATTGCGATAACAAGATACGGATTAACAAAGAAGAAATATAACGAGCCCACTAAAATCCAAATTAAAGAATATAAAGGACAAATGATCCCCATAATATTTCCTTTTTGATTGCTATAATCCCACAATTTCATCTTGAGTCCTTTTATAAAGATAAGACCAGCAATAAATTCAATTAAAGTCATTCCAAGACCAATAATTAAGATTTTAACAATAATCGCCACCCATTCTGGGTAAATTGGTAAAGGGATATTACTAATCGCATATAAAACGACAACTCCAAATCCATAAATAGGAAGATATGGTCCGGTTAGAAATCCTGGATTCATCCATTTCTTTTGGCTAACAAATCTTCGAAAAAACAGTTCAATAACATACCCTGATACAGAACCGATTACGAATAATGTTGCAATGATGACTAAATATTTCATTTATTTACACTCCTAAAGGCTTTTATAAAGTATTCGCCCCAAGCCTTTTCATTATGCTCCTTATCTTTATCATAAATATAGACACTATTTGAATAGCCGATATCTAAAAAATGTTTATACATTTTATAAGTAGATGAAATGAAGACTTTTTCAAATCCTACTCCACCAACATAAAACATCATTTTAGGTAATTCATATTTTTCATATTTCTTAACGTAATCCAATAAAGAGAGATAATTAAGTAAGAAAAAAGCTGGAGAGAAATTCAAACAATAATCAATTTCATCATGGCGATTAAGTCCGAGATAAAAAGACATAAGTCCACCCATAGAAGAGCCACCTACTCCAGTGTGTTTTTTATCGCTTAACGTGTAGAAAGTCGCGTCAATTTCTTTTTTTAGAACGTCAAAAATGAAATTTGACAATAAATAGGCATAGCCTTCTTTAGATTGATAGGCGTGATATTTAGATTTTTTTACTCCTTCAATCGTCATCTCTAAAGTTCGGTCGATATCTTGATTAGGAGCGTCAATTCCAATCACAATAATTCCTTCATTAACTTTTTCATCAATCATCTTTTCAATCGATTCGTCAATATTCCACTCCCCAACAAAAGAGGTGTAATCATCAAAAAGATTTTTTCCGTCTAACATATATAGAGAAGGAAAGCGTTTATCAGGATTAGAAAAATCGTAAGTGCTAGGAAGATACACCCTAACTAAACGATGTTTAAAATCGTTATTAGTGTTAATTTCAAAATATTTAGTTAATAGTAGACCCTTTGGAGAAACCGTATTTGGAGATATATCCCAGCTTTTAAAACCATTTATTTCCATTAGATCTTTTTATAAACCTTTAAGACGTTGTGTCTCTCTATATATTCGTATTTTTGTTTACTAGAAAGATTTTTAACAAGCGAAACTCCAAAACCACCGAGTTCAATCTTGTCATGATAATTTTCTAGATATTTTTTGTTATTGTTAAGCGGATTAAATTCCACTCCATTATCTTTAAAGGTAATCACTAATTCATTTTTATTAATCTCAAAATCAACAGAGTAAACAAGTTCATCTACTCCAGAATAAGAAATGATGTTATTAACGACTTCGTCGATAATAATTCCTACCTCACTCTTTTCTTGATCACCAATAAAGGAGAAATTATCGTTAAATGTATCCACTATTTTTTCGATAGACGAATAGTCTTTGTTATCAAAGTTAAGTGTTAATCTATCGTTTCCATTAGAAACAATTAACATAGTGACATCATCAAAGACTTCTTGCGTCTTAACAAAGTCGTTTTGAGCTTTGTTCATATTTGAGATGATTTCTTCGTTGCTCTCATTAATGCTATTTTTGAGAACTTCTTCTACTCTAGAATAAGAGAACTCTTCTTCTTTTTCGTTAATCGCTTCATTTAATCCATCGGTGAATAAGAAGATGCGATCTCCTTTATTAAAGGCTTTGCTCTCACTCACAAATTTGAAGTTATCGTCTCCACCCAAAACAAAGTTAGAAGTGCCTTCTAGTTTAATAACTTTGCCTTTTGAAAGGATGTACGGCTTTTCATGTCCTGCATTAACATAAGTAATTGTGTTCTTCTCAAAATCAATAACAGCAATAAAGGCAGTGATAAATAAGTTTTCATCATTGTTCTTAATTAAATTGTTATTGGCTTTAAAGATTGCGCTTTGTAAATCAATTTCACTCTTAATATTAGATTTAATTAATTCTTTACCCTTCATCATAAATAAAGCAGCAGGAATTCCTTTACCACTAACATCGCAAATGGTAATAACTAATTGATTTTCATTAATATAGAAATAGTCGTAGAAATCTCCACCTACTTCTTTAGCGGTTTTAATGAATGAATTAAGTTTAACGTTTTTATCAGAATAGTTTGGATTTGGTAAAGATTCTAATTGAATCTTGCTAGCTACAGCGAGTTCCGCGTTCATTCTTTCTCTATTCTGTGTTTCTTCTTTTACGATTGAGACATAGTTAATAATCTCTCGTTCCATTTGAGTAAACGAATTACTTAGATCACTGATTTCATCGTTAGATTTAATTTTTGGATCTTTAACATCTAACGTCTCATTTTTGATAAGACTATTAGTGAATTCTTTAGAAGTCTTATTTAATTTAGTAACATTCTTCGTAACTAAGAAATGAGCAAGAATAAAGAACATCGCAACCATCACAACACTAGTTATGGATAAAGTAATCGCTTCGTTTTTAATAAGTTGATTTGCGTTATCGAAAACTTGTTGAAAATGATATTGAATCATAATGTAGGCGATTTTAGCGTCAGGATCTGCAGTTGAGCCTACCGCAATGCCTCTAAGGTCTGCCCCAGTAAAATTAAAATTATAATATTGCCCGTCTAAAAACGGGCGAGCAGTAACGTTTTCAACATATGAACCAGGTAAATCATATTCTATTCCAATATTAGCGGTATATGATGATTCATCACCTAAATAGACAATTCGATTTCTATCATTATCAATAAAGAAAACAGTAACATTAGTTGCAGAAGTAGCAATTTGAGCGTCTTTTAAGCCATAGATGAGCTCAGAATACGCTGCTCTAAAAGTTCTCTCCTCGTCAGTTTGATAATGCATGCTAATTCCTTCAATTGGATAGCACCAGTTATATTTTTCTTTGAAATGACTCTTTTTAGATTTGAAATCAGTAAAAGTTGGATCATCAGGATCAAGATCATAAATACCTCTAATGTAATTATAAGTAGCTTCTACTTGCCCACGGTATTCTTCGCCGTATACATCACTACGATAATCATCATCAAGATTACTAAGCCAATTGTCGACTGATTTAAGAACGTTATTTATACCATTATTACGATATAAAAAGTTTGTTAAAAGAAGCGCTGCTCCTGAAGTTAAAACAGAAATAAGCGCACCTAAAGCAACAATCTTAGTCCTGATTGATATTTTCATAATTATTTAACAGTTAAAATGTTGTTAAAACCTGTAACCTTAAAGACCTCAGTACAGACAGCGTTTAAATTATGAATTTCTAATTCCTTTCCTTGAGAAGAAAGACTTTTCTTTAAAGAAAGTAAGGCACGAAGTCCAGCAGAAGAAATGTATTCAAGATCTTTTGCTTCCACTACGACCATCGATTCTTTAATGGTTTCTTTTTGAAGCCTGTCTTGAAATTCGACTGATGTAACTGTATCAAGTCTTCCCTTAAGAGCAACCACAAATTCATTACCGTGATTAACTGTGATTTCCATTTTGTAAACCTCCGTTAAATTTAATTTCAAAAATTGTATTGTTTAAATTGAGAATACGCATATAAGTCATCTTGTCCGTCATATTTTCAATGAGTTTAATTCCACTAGTAGAATATTCTTCACTCTCATCAAATTCATATTTAGTTGGATCAAATGGCTTGCCATCATCTCGTATTCTAAGAAGCATCATATCTTCGTTAATCTTAAGATTGATGTCTATATAATTAGTTTTGCCGTTTTTATATCCATACGCAACAATATTCGAAACAATTTCTTCGCTAGCAAGTCCAACGACTTGGCTTTCTCTATTTGGAACATTGTGTGATAAAGCAAAATTAGTTAAGTCTTCACTAATTAAAGAAGCATTACTCATATCATTAGTTAAAGTGACATCAAAAGATTCAAAATCAACATTATCTATCATCAAAATACCTTTTGTGTTGGCCTTCTTAACTCTTTGATAAACCAAAACGAAGATATAAGTGATAATAACTGTCGATGCTTCAGTTAAAGCACACGCTAAAGAATAACCAAATAATCCGTGTGAATATAAAAGGCATAAAGTAACAGGTAAAACAATAATTGCTTCACGTAATAGTACCGTTACTAAAGAAGGAACGTTTTTATCAATAGTAGGATAGTAGTTCATCGAGAATTTATTTATTTCATAAGGAATAAATGAGAGTAGATAAATTCTTAAAACAAAAGCGACAGATTGGAAGTCAGTGAAATCGTTATATCCAAAACAAATCGCATAAATATCAGGAGCGATCATGATTAAAACAAAGATGATAGAAGTAGTTATTACATTGATTAAATAAATCTTTCTTGCCACCCGTTTAAGCGAATATGTATCTTTTTCGCCATAGAAAATGCCACAAATATTAGGAATAATGTTTTGAATTCCTCCACAGAGTAAATCAAAAACAAACACCATATTTGAAATTAATCCATAAGCGTTTAAGTCTTTACTATTAGTAATGACTTGGCCGATGACAATATTAACAATAAGCATTTGAATCGCAGTTAAAAGAAGATTAAGTCCACTAGTGCTACTGGCTTTAAAGACATCTTTAAAACCATTATCTTGAAGTTTAAAGGTTAATTTTAGAGTTCTCTCTTTGCTCCTTAAATAAAAGATAACCATTACTGAACCGACAAGATATCCAGCAGCAGTAGAAAACGCTGCTCCTCTCATACCCCAATTAAATACTTTAATGAAGAGGACTTCTAATCCCACTTTAGCAATATTAGATAAGATATAGAAAATAGAAGAGATACGAGGATTATTATCAACCGCCATAAATGAACCAATAATTAAGGCAAATGTAATAATTGGATCAGTTAATAAATACATGAAGACATAATCACTTGAATAATTAACTAAAGCATCTCCAAACATCCTCGCTAAAGGAGTAGAGACAAAGAAAGATAGAATAGCAAATATTAAAGAAATACCAATTCCTACAATAAAGCATATTGAAAATACACGCTTTGATTTTTCAACGTCTCTCTTTCCTAATAAATTAGCAACAACAATCGACCCACCAACACCAAGAGCAAATCCTGGAATTTGAACGACATATAAAATAGGTAAAACTAAGGATGTTGCACTAAGAGCGTCGCTTCCTAAGAAGTTACCAATAAGGATTCCGTCAACAAGTGATCCAAATTGCATCGCAAAAATCATCAATATCGAAGGAATCAAATACTGAATAAACTTGCGATCAATTAATTTAGAATTTCTTTTTAAGGTCATAAGTCTGTTCTTTCAAAGAATCCAAGTGAATCTAAAGATTCAATTGCGGTTTTTAAATACTTATAGTCAGTGATAGGCCATTTATAATTCAAATGATATAAAGCTTTGTTGGTGAATTCATTATCTGAAAGGATGAATGAGTGAGTGTGCATATCGCTTGAAGAATAAGAGATAAGAGAAGAAACCAACATGCTCTTGGATTCATCTTTCATCATTTCCTTCATTGAATTAACAAACTCTTCGTCGCTAGTAACTTTAATATCAAAGCCGAGTTCGTTTAAGACATAAATGATATCGCCCATCTGCACCATATGGGAGTTAGCAGAATGGAAAACAGTGAACTTCTTGCTTGTTTTTGAAAGTAAGATGATGGTCTTAGCGACTTCATCAATAGGTGAAAAGTCAACTTCAATATCCATAGAGTTAACAGGGAATTTATGTAAAGCAACATATCCCTTGAGGTCTCTCATAAAGCCGTTAGTAATAGAGTTAGCTTGGAACTCACCATCACTATTTCTGCTCATTAAGTTACCAACACGGATAACTTTTCCATCAAATCCTTCATTACATGCTTCAAGCACTGCTTTTTCAGCATTAAATTTAGAGTGGACATATTTATTCGAGACATCCTGACCAAAATCAAGCATGTTCTCTTTCATACGGAAATATGGACCGAACTTATTATCGATATTTTCTCCCGCTACAGAAAGAGTAGATATTTGAACGAGTCTTGCATTTTTCTTTTTAGCAATTTCGATTAAGTTTTTAACTCCACCGACATTGACTCTTTCAATAATGTCATCATTAGCGAAATGTTTAACAATAGCGGCGGAATTAATAATGAGATCAAATTTCAAATCTTTAAGTTTTTCATAAAGCGTCTCATCAGTAACATCACCATCAACAATCGTTACATATTTCTCAACTTCTTCAATTAGAGGTGAATCAAAATAATAGGCGAGTAGGCCATGTAATCGATCTAAAGGAGAGAGTTTACCACCTCTAATTAAGGCGATAACATGTTTCTTTTGATTGATTAATTCTTTAAGAATATGAATTCCTAAGAAGCCTGTTGATCCAGTTAATAAAACATCATCAAACTCTTTTTCTATAGTTATGTCATTAATAAATTCAATAGAGTTACTAGCTAATGAAGGAAGTTCACTACTAGATGTTTCCTCAGTCTTCTCTTCTTTAACTTCATTTTTAACTCCATTAATATCATTAATATATTCTTCCATCTTTAAAACGCTTGGATGATCAAACACATCACCATAAGCAATTGGAAGATTAGCGTTAAGAGCGAGCATCGCAATCTTAGATGCGCTTAAAGAGGTGCCTCCAAGTTCAAAGAAGTCTTCATCAACGCCAATGCTTTCTTGTCCGAGAGCCTTGGAGAAGATTTTCACTAATTCTTTTTCAAGATCATTGCTCGCTTCTTTCTTTTCTTTATTTTCAGATTTCACTTCAATTTCAGGAAGCGCTTTTTTATCAATCTTTCCATTAGGGGTTAATGGGAATTTATCAAGTTGCATCATCACTTTTGGAATCATATATGGGGTAAGTGATTTTGCCATATGGTTAGTTAAATCAACTTTATCGATTTCTTTAGAAGCGACAAAATAAGCCGCTAAATAATCGCCATCAACTGGATTGGTTTTAACTAAAATGATGCTTCTACTAACTCCTGGATACGAATTTAAGACTTTTTCAATTTCATCTAGTTCAACTCTTAAACCACGCAATTTAACTTGGTTATCAAGTCGACCGAAGAATTCAATATTTCCTTCTCCGTTAATTCGAGCAAGATCACCGGAACGATACGCTCTTAATCCGTTAAGAGTAATAAAGCTTTGCTTGGTTTTTTCTTCCATTCCTAAATAACCAATACCAGTAGCTTCTCCAGCAAGAGTTAAATCACCAATCGCATTAATTGGTAAGATATGGCCTGCTTTATCTAAAACGTAAGCTTTAATATTAGCGATTGGCTTACCAATAGTCATATATTCGTCTTTGACAACTGAATATGTGGCGGTAATTGTAGTTTCAGTAGGACCATAGCCATTATGAATTTCAGCGTTAACGCCTAATTCTCTTAGTCGATTGCAAAGCTCAATTGGAACAACTTCTGCTCCCATATCGAGAACTTGGAAGTTTTTAAGAGCGTCAACGAATTCATCTATATCAAGTAAATTAGAAACAAAGGAAGGAGTCATAAACATGATATTCACTTTGTTTTCTTTTAGTGTTTTAGCGAGCAAGAGCGGATTTTCAATCTCTTCTTCACTAGCGATAACAGCGGTAAAGCCGTGCGATAATACTGTACATTCTTCTTGCAAAGAAGCATCGAAAGAAAGTGAAGCAAAGGAACAACCAATTGCCCCGCCTTTAATCATGCGATATTCTTTAGTGGCAAAGTTATTGCCATCAACAACATAGTTCACCAAATTACGATGAGAAATCATCACACCCTTAGGTTTACCAGTGCTACCAGAAGTATAAATGACATAGCACATAGAAGATTGAGGGATATCTAAATCTAAATTAGAAGTTTTATTACTCTTGAGTAGTTCAAAAACATCTAATGCTTTAATACCAGTCTTTTTGATTAAATCCTTTTTAGATTCGATTACTTCTTTAGTGGACACCAATAATTTGGCTTTTGAATCAGTAATGATATATTCCACACGATCATCAGGATATTTAGGGTCGACAGGAACAAAAGCTCCACCGCTTTTAATAATTCCTTGTCTAACAACGTATGCTTCTGCAATTCGAGGCATAAGCATAATAACTGTATCGGCGAGTTTAACGCCTTCATCAACTAAAGCATGAGCTACTTTATTAGCAGTTTCATTAAGTTCTTTATAAGTATATTTTCCATTTTTAGCGATAACCGCAGTCTTATTTGCGTTAATCTCAGCTTGATATTCAATGTGTTTATTAAATGTAATGTTAGGAATTTCTTCTTCAGTCGCATTAAATTCCTTATACATCTTTTCATCTTCTTTACTAAGTAAAATGATGTCTTTAATTTGTTTTTTAATTAATAGTTCATTTAAAACAATTTCAAATAGTCTCTCAAAAGAAGATATTGTTGATTCGTTATATAAACTTTCATCATATTCATAATGGATACGATATTTGCCTTCTTCTAAGAAGACATCAATAGAGAAGTCGCTTTTCGCATCTTCGCTTTCCATTAAAATTGCATCGACTTTATATCCACCGATATTATCAAAATGGAAATCATCTCCTTGATAGGCAAACATTACATCTGCACTTATATCGTAATCATTAGCGATATCCGCAAATGAATATAAATCGTTAGCCTCAAGACCTTCTAATAATTCTTTAGTTTCATTTAATTTAGTTAGCACTAAATCATCTTCTTCGTATTTAATATAAACAGGAAGAGTTTTAACTAGCATTGATACCGTATTAGCGAGTTTAGAGGAATTACGTCCACTATAAATAGTTGTGTATAGTGAGTCGTTACGATAAATAAATTTAGATAAAGTAAAGGCGAATGCGAAATTAAAGAACGCATTAAATGTTAGCTTATTATCTTTAATAAATTTATTTAATTCATCACGGTTAATGTTTAAAGAATAGTCAGTTGATTTTAATTTACTTACCTTACTTGTCTTAAGGTCTTTTCTTAAAACATATTCTCCATCGATATCTTTAAGCACCCCTTTATAGAATTCTTTAGCTTTGTCTAATTTATCGGTGGCTAAATCTTCTTTTTCTTTAAGAGCAACTTCAAAGCCGGTGAATTCTTCTTTGGCGAGTTCTTCGCCTTTATATGCTTTAGATAAATCGCTTAAGATTACCGCTTCACTAGTGCCGTCACAAATGATGTGATGGAGATCTAAGAATAAATAATTATCGGTCTTGCCTTTATAAATCTCAACGCGATATAAAGGAGAATTTAAAATCTTAAATGGACGAATTAATTTATCTTTATTAATTTCTCCGTTAATTATCGTTACTACACTAGGAGAATCAATTCTTGTTGCTTTAATATCTCCGTTATCATCCATGAATAAAGTAGTTTTGATATATTCATGGTTATCAATAACTTTGATTAAAGCCTCTTTAAGCTTTTCTAAATCAATCTTTTTATCAAGTTTAAATAAGAATGGAATGTTATAGGTTGTACTATCAGTTTTAGAAACGCATTCAACAAATATTCCTTCTTGAGTTTTACTAAGAGGATATTCACTTAATTTTTCATAAGTTTTATCGTCTTCTTTATTATTAATAAAGTTAGCGAGTTTTCTAACAGTAGGATTCTCTTTTAAATTCTCATTATCAATCGATTTATTAAATTTCTTAGATAAAAGAATTGTTAATCTAATAGATGAAACAGAAGTTATTCCGACTTCAAATAAGTCATTAGTGACCCCGAATTGGTCATGACCAATCACATCTTTAACAATATCAAAAATTGCTTTTTCGTCTTCCCCTTCAGGATTAACTTTTTCCATAATCTTCACTTCGGGTTCAGGGAGCATTCTCTTGTTAACCTTTTGGTTTTGATTAAGAGGAATCTTATCAATTTGCATCGTATACGCAGGCACCATATATGGAGGCTTTTTAGATAAGATAAAAGCGTTTAGTTCTTCAACATCAATCTTTTTATCACTGACGACATACGCGCATATATATTTCACTCCACTTGGGTCGGTGAAATCTTTAACAGTCGCATCTTTAATATCTTTAAATTCGCGGATAATTCTTTCTACTTCAGAAAGTTCAACACGGAAACCTCTAATTTTAACTTGGCCGTCTTTTCTTCCGATAAAATCAACTTTTCCATCGGGTAATAATCTCACGATATCACCGGTCTTATATAATCTTTGGTAATCTTTATCATCTGTAAACCAGTTAGTTAAGAAAGCTTCCTTGTTTTCTTTTTCACGATTTAAGTAGCCCCTAGCAACTTGAGGTCCAGAAATATATAGTTCACCACTAGTTAAAACTGGTAATCTCTTTTTGTTTTTATCTAAGACATAAATCTTATAATCTGTTAAAGATTCTCCAATTGGAATACGGTTATAGAATTTATCCACTAATTGACGAGTGCAGAATACTGTTCCTTCAGTAGGTCCATAGAAGTTATAAAATTTATATCCTTTAGGTGGGTTCATTGGAACGAGTTTTTCTCCACCAACACCAAATACCTTAAGAGATTTAAGTTCAATCTCACTAGCAAATTGTCTACCAACTTGAGTAGTGATAAAAGCGTGAGTGATTTCGTTCTTATTAAAATATTCACCGAGTTCGACAAGATTAAGTCTCATCTCATCAGGAATAATATATAAAGTCGCTCCACTAGTAAGAGTTGGATATAAATCCATCATATCCGCATCAAAACCATAAGAAGCATACGCTGTTACTTTTGATTTATCGTTAAGATCAAATTCCTGACGATAATATCTCGTAAAAGCAAAGATGTTTCCGTGTTCAAGTTGAACTCCTTTAGGAACACCAGTGCTACCAGAAGTATAAAGCATGATAAATAAATCTTCTGGAGATGGGGAAGAAGTAATCTCGCTATCATCTTTAAATTTAAGTAAAGAGGACACCAAAATCTCCTTACCTTTAAATTCGGTAATCAAACCTTTTAAATCATCATCTCGAATCAAAATAATGGCCTTTGAATCATTGACCATGAAATTGAGTCTTTCTTGAGGATAAGAAGGATCAAGTGGCTGATATGCCGCTCCACTTTTAATAACTGCTAAAGAAGCGAGAACAATATATTCAGATTTGTTAATTAAAATAGAAACTACTTTTTCTTTTTTGGCTCCTAATTTAATCAATTCGTTAGCGATTCTAGTTGTGATTTTATCAACTTCTTCATATGTATATTTACGGTCTTTAAAAACAACCGCGACTTTCTTAGGATATTTTTTAACTACTGACTTAAAGTCATCTAAAATAGTCTTTCCTTTTTCGATATATGGAGTGTCGATAATGTTAAATGATTCGAGCAATTTTTCCTCGTCTTTATCGACAAGAGAAACATCAATAATCTTTTCTTTAATAGCGAATTCTTTTAAAGCAATTTCATACATCTTGATGAAATGCTCCATCGTTTCTTCTTTATATAAATCACTACGATATTCAAGCCAAATGACAAATTCATCACCAAGTCGATGGAGTTCAACACTCATCTTTTCTTTTCCGTCTTTTCTTAATAAAGGCGTTACTTTAATTTCTTTTCCATTAAAGGTTCCACTATAGAAATAATCACCTTGATAGGCAAATAAGATATTAGGAGCAATACCTAAATCTTTAGATAGCTCCATAAAGGAATAAGATAAGTGAGATACGTTAGCGATATTTTCTTCGTTTACTCGTTTAAGTAAATCACTAACTTTTTCTTCATCGCTATAAGTGACATAAAGCGGGTATGTTTTAACGTAACTACCAAATGATCTTTTACTCGATTCATCTCGAGCGTTATTAACAGTCAAGAAAAGAGCTTCGTTTTCCATATTCACTTTGCTAAGCAAATAAGAGAACGTCGCTAAAAAGAATGTCGATGTTTTAATCTTAAGCTTATTAGTAATCGCTTTAACTTCTTTATTTGTAATTGAAATTTTTCTTCTGATATTTTGATAACTTACTTGTTCAAGAGTGATATCTTCTACTAAAGTAGAATCAGTTTCAACACCAGAAAGAAGTTTATCGAAATAATTCTTATCTTCTTCAAACGTTTTACTCTTTCTAACCTTTTCTTCGTTTAAAGCGTAATCAATAGAAGTTGCTTCTTCTTTTTTAATTTCTTTTCCTTCTAAAGCAAGGAATAAGTCATCGATAAAAATCTTTAAAGAAGTTCCATCCATAATTAGATGATGGAAGTCAAAAAAGAAAATATTTTTATCTTTTAATTCAAAAAATTTGAATCTATAGAGATGACTATTTGTTAAGTCATACGGTAGAGATTCAAAATTTGGTTTATCGGTTTTTTTCACTTCTAAAGAAATCTTTTCTTCTTTGATTTCCTTGACGATGTTGCCATTTTCATCAACTGAAAGAACGGCGAATAAAGAAGGGTGAGCAATAGCAACTTTATTAATAGCGTCTTCTATTTTTTTAGAAGTGATACACTTATCAAATTCAATGGTGTTCGCTAAATTGTAAGCATCAGTGGGTGATAAAGAAGAAACATATAATCCTTCTTCGCTTTTACTTAAAAATGATTTCTTATTCATGAGAAATTCCCTCCAATGTTAATTCGATATCGAAATCCTCGTTTCCTCTAATGGTTGTTGAAATAATTACATCACCAATACGTTTTATCTTACTAAAGTAAGTGACACCTTTATATTCTTTAACTCCATCAAAAGGAAGAGAAGGAATCGATTTAATATCATTCTTTAATCCAGTTCCTAAACATTTCACAATTGATTCCTTACTAGTCCAAACAGAATAGAAATCAATTTCAGTTTTAATTTGAGAATATTCGTAATCATTAGAAATATATCTCGCTAAATCATCATGACTCTCTCTAATAATTTCAACATCCACTCCGATATCACAATCTAAACAAGTAGCTAAAACAACTACCCCTTTAGAGTGAGAAATATTAAAGAATATATGAGAAGAAATAGGTTTTCCATATTCAGTAATAGAAACTTCACCAATATATTTCTTCCTAAAATATAAAGATACTGCCTTCTCTTTTTTAACATCTAAAACTTTATATTTGCTAAGAGAAGAAACATCTTCTTCATTAAGCGAACATAATGAAACAATCTCGTTAAAAGTGAGTTTGCGAGTATCTATTAGATAGATATGTACTTTTCGCATGATAATAAATTTTACTATTGTAAAAAGATATATTCAAGATTAGAGAAAATTAAAAAAGAGCACATCGGCTCTAATTGTTATTTTGGCGGAGATTTAGGGATTTGAACCCTAGCGGGGCTTGCACCCCCTATCGGTTTTCAAGACCGACCCCTTCAACCACTTGGGTAAATCTCCGTTTTGGTGGACCCAGTAGATCCCGACACTACAACAACTCCGTTATGAGCGGAGGGCTCTTCCTTTGAGCTATGGGTCCGTTCCAGTGCGACATAAATTATATCAAACTAGGACGAAAAATAAATAAAAATATATTTTTCTAAAAGGCAAACCACTCAATTACGCTTGCTAAGTA
>CADCFC010000018.1 GCA_902800645.1 uncultured Erysipelotrichaceae bacterium | reverse complement strand
CCTAAATTATAAGAGGTCTTTTCTTATCGATAATCCAAAATCTATCAAATTTAACGGGGTATTGTATTTTTTTCACCCCACGTTAGATTTTAGAGAACCACAAAAACAAGGCAAATGCCTTGTTTTTTTTATTTCTCAGGGAAGAATTTATTTCCCATATATTTAAATGACTTCTTAATGATTAGATAAATTGGATAAGAAGTAATTACCCAAGCGAGCAAGAACATTCCTTGCTCTAAATTCATCGTTCTATAAAATCCTAGTTGAGCGTTATTTCCAACATGTCTAAAGATGTATTTAAACATTAATCCAAATTTTGCGAACACTCCATTGCCACCTAAGCTTTCAAGCATATCGGTGCCACTTACAATAAAGAATTCAGGAGCAAGGTATAAAACGATAAGAACCACCGCTAATGTTGAAGAATACAAAATTCTTCTAAACTTAGTAAATGGACGGCAATTATCAAAGAAGATAATAAATCCACCGATAGCGACGCATAAAGCCATTAAAGGAATCCATCCCATAGCCACTATTTCATGTGTAGTGGGGTCAAACATCGTTTTCATATCATTTAAACTAAATGATCCAGTAACGGAAATACTATGGAAAACGAAATATAACATGATTGTCAAAACAGGAATAAACATATATAGTCCGTTACCTATAGCTTTAACAACAACATTGTTATAGAAGTTACCTTTAACTCTTGTTTTATCAGGTTCAAGAGCAACAAACACAGAAGCAATACCAGTAATGAAGATATTGACAATAGTCATAACTGTTGGCTGAATAATATGATTCACACCCATCAAAATAGGAAGGAGTGTAATAAATAACCATAAGAAATCTTTCATAACAAAGAGAGTGGAAGATCTTTGAATATTATTAACCACTCTTCTTCCTTGGAAGACGGCTTCTTTCATGTTTCCAAAATTGCTATCTAAAAGGATTAAGTTAGCAACGTTTTTAGTAGCGGCCGCTCCATTTGCCAAAGCAATACTACAGTCGGCTTGTTTAAAGGCAAGCAAGTCATTTAATCCATCGCCAGTAACTCCAACAACGCGGTCATACTTCTTTAAAATTGCAATAATCTCAGCTTTTTGATCTGGTGTAACTCTACCAAATATCCAGTGAGATAAGACCACTTCTTCAAAATCGTCATCTTCAGTTAGAGTTGATAAATCAATAGCTTTATCCCAGTGCTTAATACCTGATTGTTTAGCGATATAACTAACTGTTCCAATTGTGTCACCAGAAATAACACGAATATCAACATCGTTTTCGCTGAACCAAAGCATTGTGTCTTTTACTTCAGGTCTTATCGTATCGCGAATAATAAACATCGCTACGTTATGTTTCTTTTTAGGAAGAGTATCTTCATCTTTAAACTCTTCATCAATTTTTGCTAATAGAATAACTCTTAAGCCGTTAGAGGCGTGTCCTAATACTTCTTTTAATAATTCTTTATCTTCGGTTAAATAATCAGGAGCGCCTAACGCAAACCATCCTAAGCCTTCAAACTTAACCGCGGAATATTTCCTCGCGCTGGAAAATTGAATGGTCTGAGTAATTTTATATTCATTATTTGTAGCAAAGCGATTAATCATCGCTGTACTTGTTTGGTTATTGGCCTTAAAAGCGCCTAGATATGAACCAATAAGTTTTTCTACATCTACTTTATCATCTAAAACTTTATAATCTTCAACAGTCATGGTCCCATCAGTTAACGTACCTGTTTTATCTAAACAAAGGGTATCAACGCGAGATAATGATTCAACTGAATAGAGATTTGACGCTAAAGTATTAACACTTGCAAGTTTAACAACACCAGTTGCCATAGCGACACTGGCTAAAAGCGCCATTCCACAAGGAATCATATAGGCAATTGTTGTTCCACCATAAAATATAGCGTTAGTGATGTTGCTCTCTTCACCCCAGAAAGTAGGAATCATAGGAGCAGCAACTTCAACACCATCTTTAAAATATGTAAATGGATTTTGAATGTTGTGTAATAACTCATTAATAAAAACAATGATAGCAAGAGGAATAGCGATTGCAGTCATCAAATCAATAATTCTTTTAATGACTTGCATGAGTCTACTTTTTGGTGCTTTTGCTTGTTTGGCTTTATTCTCAATAGATTGGATATAAGTATCGTTAGCAATCTTAGTTGCGCGGACCGCTAAAGAGCCGCTTACGACGAAAGAACCCGCGTAAATCATCTCTCCAAGACTCTTTTTAACTGGTACACTTTCACCGGTGAGTAGAGACTCATTAACTTCCAAAATTTCTTTCTCTAGAATTAAACAGTCAGCGGGGATTTGATCTCCTGGATTAAGTATAACAACATCATCTAAAACGATTTCACTAGGGAGAATATCAATATCTTTTCCGTTTCTTCTAACTTTAATCTTCGAATCATTTAGAAGTTTTAATTTTTCAATTGTTTGTTTTGATTTACATTCCTGAATAGTGCCAATCAATGTATTAAAAATAATGATTAATAAGTACATTAAGTTCGTGACAACTTTTGGTCCGACAACAATTAATAAAAGTACACCAATAGCAAACATTAAAATGTTAAAGCCAGTGAAAACGTTGCCTAAAATAATTTGTAAATAAGATTTATTAGTTGGACTTTTAGCAACATTAAAAAGTTTTTGCTCTTGTCGACTTTTAACTTGTTCATCAGTTAATCCGATAGAAGGATCACTTTCATATCTAACAATTGGTTCTTGATCAACTTTTTTCATATCTTTTTCATTTTACTATAAATAGTATTACTAGATAACAAAAATATATAAAAAACAGGCATTTCATTGCCTGTTTCTATACTTTATATTAACGATTAACCGTTAACAATTTTAATAACAATAGCGAGAACAAAGAAGATAGCTGATAGGATGAGAGTAAGAATAGAAATAACTTTCTCCGCTCCTCTTTCTTTGGTTTTAACGAAAACGTTTAAACCACCACCAGTAATCGCGCCAGATGCACCTTCAGATTTACCACCTTGAAGTAAGCATAAGACAATAAGAATTACACTAGAAGCAAGTAATAACCAATCGTACCATTGAAGCATAACTTTTCTTCCTTTCGCTGTTTGATATTTTATGTGAGTGTGTTGATTTTATCAACTATTATTTCCTTTTCTTATAATTCCGCTTTCATTTCTAAGATGATGTCGCGTAATTCTGCCGCTCTTTCAAAGTCGAATTCTTTGGCGGCTTGTTTCATTTGTTTCTCTAACTCTTTAATTCTGTTAGTAATTTCAGATCGACTACCATGTTTAGATAGTTTAATCATCTCACTAATCTCATCATCGCTATTATGAATTGGGGCTCTAATCTCTTTAATAATAGTTTTTGGAATAATCCCGTTTTCCTCATTATATGCTTGTTGAACCGCTCTTCTTCTATTAGTTTCAGAAATAGCAGCTTTCATGGAATCAGTCATATTATCAGCGTACATGATGACTTTTCCTGATGCATTTCTACTCGCTCTACCGATAACTTGAATCAAAGAACGTGTGCTTCTTAAGAATCCTTCTTTATCCGCATCTAAAATTGCGACTAAGCTTACTTCAGGAATATCTAAACCCTCTCTTAATAAGTTAATTCCCACTAAGACATCATATTTGCCTTTTCTTAATTGGTAGATGATTTCGGTTCTTTCAAGAGTTTTAGTTTCATGATGCAAATAGACAACTTTAATTCCTCTTTCCTTCAAATAAGCAGTAAGATCTTCCGCCATTTTAACGGTTAAAGTAACAATCATTACTCTCTCATTTTTCTTAACTCTATCCTTGATTTCGAAGAGAATATCGTCAATTTGGCCAAGAGTTTTTCTGACTTCAACTTGAGGATCAACAAGTCCTGTTGGTCTAATAATTTGTTCGGCAATCTCATTATCAGTATGATTTAACTCGTAGTCTCCAGGAGTCGCTGATGTACAAATAGTTTGGGGCATTAACGATTCAAATTCCTCAAAATTCAAAGGACGATTATCAAGAGCACTAGGTAATCTAAAACCATATTCCACTAATGTAGTCTTTCTACTTCTATCTCCGTTATACATTCCTCTAACTTGAGGTAAAGAAACATGTGATTCATCAACAAACATAATAAAATCATTAGGGAAATAGTCGATTAAACAGAATGGTCTTTGACCAGGAGCACGTTTATCAATATGTCTTGAGTAATTTTCAATACCAGGACACATACCAAATTCTTCCATATTTTCGACATCTTGATTTGTTCTCATCTCAAGTCGTTCAGCTTCTAGTAGTTTTCCTTCATTTCTAAAATACTCAAGTCTATCTTTTAACTCTTCTTTTATTGTTTTACACGCCTCTTTAATTCTCTCTCTAGTTGAAGCGTGATCATAAGCAGGAAATATTGGATAAGTATGGTATGAATGCTTAATTTCACCAGTTAATAAGTCAACTTCTAATATTTTTTCAATTTCATCCCCAAAAGTATCAAGGCGAATCACAGTGTTATCAGTCATATTAGCAGGAACAATTTCGATGATATCTCCTCTCACTCTAAAACTTCCTGGAGGTGTATCCAAATTATTCCTTTTATATTGAGCATCAACGAGTGCTTTATAGAACGTTTGTCGGTTAATTTCTTCTCCAACACGTATCTCAAACACTAAGTTACGATATTCGTCTGGATCAGTAAGGCCATAAATAGAAGCAACAGAGGCAACAACAATGGTATCTCGACGTTCAAGCACTGAATTGATAGCGCTCGTTCTAAGCATCTCAATTTCATCGTTCATAAGAGCGGTTTTATCGATATAAGTATCACTTTTTGGGATATATGCTTCAGGTTGATAGAAGTCGAAATTGGAAACAAAATACTCCACTCTATTATTTGGGAAAAGTTCCTTGAATTCAGAGTATAATTGACCCGCTAAAGTTTTGTTATGAACTAGCACTAATGCAGGGCGTTGAACACGCTCAATAATATTAGCCATAGTAAAAGTCTTACCAGTGCCAGTAGCGCCTAGTAGTACTTGTAGTTTTTTGCCACTATTTAAACCATCTACTAAGTGTTCAATCGCAGTGGGTTGATCACCAGTAGGCTTAAACTTACTAACTATTTCAAATTTATGCGTATTATCGATATTTTTCATGTATTTTTGCTATTTTTTGGATTTATTTCTAATTTTTTTATTACTTTTAAAGCCTTCTCCAAAGACGGCGTTGGTCTGTGTAAAGGTCACAAAAGCTTTTGGATCAACAGAAGCAATATAGGCTCTAATTTTTTCATATTGTTGCTTATCAAAAACTATACGTAAAATTACTCTTTCGTCTCCCTTATAGCCACCTTCAGCGCGAATGATAGTTGCCCCTCTTTCTAATTCGTCTTGTGCATACTCGCTAATCTTCTCCCATTCATCTGAAATAATATCAACTTGGTATGCAGTCTGGTTTCTGATATAGACAACTTCAATTAACGCGGCTGTAACAAAGGAAGAAAGGATACCACAAAGCGCTGGAATATATAATTTCATGGCAATTAAGCCGGCAATAATGATTGTAGCGTCAACTAAGAACGAAGTGACGGACTCTTTTACTCTAAAATATTTATAAACAAGCACTTGAACAACGTCAACACCACCAGTAGAACCACCACCAAGGAAGGTTAAAGCGACTCCACCACCAACAAATACTCCACCAAAGAGTCCACAAAGAATTAAATTGCCTACTTCTGGAGTCCCACCATTAATTGTTCCAGCAAAATTAGATGCGATTCGGTCAAAGGTTGGAATTCTTACAAATAAGAAAGTGAATCCAATGTATAAAAGTGATGATAATAAGGTCTTTAAAGCGAAATCTTTTCCAATAAAAATCAAACCAACTAACCAAGACAAAATAGTTAATCCCATAACAACATAGTCATAAATAGGAAAGGCTACAAAGTGTTGAATGATAATAGCAATACCAGAAACGCCACCAGCAACAAGTTCACATTTTGTTAAGAAAATAACGGATCCAAAAGCTAATGAAAAAGTACCTAAAAGAACCAATATATAGTTTCTTAATTGTCTAATTACTCTATTTTTCATTATTCTTTGCCTCCATTTGTAAATACGAATATAAGAAGTTATCAATATTACCGTTCATAACTCCATAAACATCGGTTTCTTCATAATCAGTACGATTATCTTTTACTAATGTGTATGGGCAGAATACATATGATCTAATTTGACTGCCCCATTCAATATTTTTCTTTTCACCGACAATTGAATTTAATTTATTCGCTCTTTTTTCAACTTCCAATAAATAGAGTTTGCTTTTCAGCATATTCATAGCGGTTTCTTTATTTGAAAGTTGGCTTCTTTCAACTTGGCAAGAAACCACAATACCTGTAGGAAGGTGCGTAATTCTTACCGCGGTCTCGACTTTATTAACATTTTGACCGCCTGCTCCTCCACTACGATAAGTATCAACTTTTAAATCAGATTCATTAATATCAACATCGATAGAGTTATCGGTAAATTCAGGTATAACATTCACACTTGCAAACGAGGTATGTCTTCTTTTGTTTGCGTCAAATGGAGAAATTCTTACTAAGCGATGAACGCCTTTTTCTCCTTTTAATAGCCCATAAGCGTTTTTGCCACTCAATTTAATTGTTACACTTTTAATTCCAGCGTCATCAGCCGGCTCGAAGGAAATAACTTGCATCTTAAATTTATGACTTTCGGCATAAAGAACATACATTCGGTAAAGCATATCAGCCCAGTCTTGGGCCTCTGTTCCTCCAGCACCTGGATGAATCTCTAAAATAGCGTTTAAATTATCAAATTCTCCAGTAAAAAGCCTTTCAACTTCAAATTCATTCACTGATTTTTTAAGTTCTTCAAAAGACTCATTAAGAGAATCTAGAATGCTTTCATCCTTCAAATTTAAAAGTTCTTCAAGATCTTTGAAAGTCGTTAGTAAGCTATTATATTTCTCGAAGGTGTTTCTTTTACTGTTTAGTTCATTAATAATCGATAAAGCGTTTTTTTGGTCATTCCAAAAATCCTCTTTCTCACTAATGGACTTTAAATTATCAATTTCACTCTCTAATTTAGCGAGGTCAAAGAGAAGACCCGAGTTGACGGATTCTCTCGCCAACAGCACCTAGTTCTTGAGATAAGGTAACTAGATCTTTCATTACTCTTCTTCCTTTTTCTTAACTTCAACATCAACGACATTGCTCTCGTCTTGTTTTGGAGCTTCTTCAACTGGTTTTCTTTCAATTTTGACATTAACGAGATTTAAAACAGCGTCAACACTCGCGATATCTAATGCTTCTCTAAACATTTTGTATCCTTCATTAACATAATCTTGTAATGGGTTAACGTTCGCATAGCTTCTTAAATGAATACCTTCTCTTAATCTCGCCATCGCATCGATATGTTTTGTCCAGTTTTGGTCAATGCATCTTAAAATGAAGTTTCTCTCAACTTGACCTTGTAATTCTTCTGGCCATTCTTTTCTCTTTTCGAGATATCTATCATAGATAACTTCTCCTAAATCTGGTCCAACATCATCAACATAAGCTTCATCATATAATGCAGCTTTTAAAGAACCAGCAGGTAAAAATCTTGGTTCAACTTCTTTTATAAGAAGTTCACCAGAAATAACTTTATCATTGTTACCAACAGGTACAGCTTTATTAGCTAGGAACATACCTGTCGTTTTAAAGACATCATCAATAATGTCACTAATATCTTTACCTTCAATAATGCGGTCACGTTTATCGTAAACAATTTGTCTTTGTTTTGCTAAAACATCATCGTAATCGAGGAGCGATTTACGAGTATCAAAGTTTTGACCCTCAATTCTTTTTTGAGCGCTTGTAATAACGTTAGAGACCATCTTTGCTTCAAGAGCCTCATCTCCAAAATTCTTTTCGATGAAGTTTCTCATATTGTCAGCAGCAAATCTCACTAAAAGTTCATCATCGAAAGAAACATAGAATCTAGAAAATCCTGGATCGCCTTGACGACCAGCACGACCTCTTAATTGGTTATCAATACGACGGGACTCGTGTCTTTCTGTTCCAAAAACACATAAACCACCCAACGCTCTAACTTCATCATCAATTTTAATATCGGTACCACGGCCAGCCATATTAGTAGCAAGAGTAATAGCGCCTTTTTTACCAGCATCCATAATAATTTCTGCTTCGCGTGCATGGTTTTTAGCGTTCAACATTTCATGTGGTAATCCAGCAGCAGTTAGTAATTTACTAACTTCTTCAGAAGATTCAACAGATACAGTACCAATTAATATTGGTTGTCCTTTTTCGTGTCTTTCTTTAACTTCTTTAACTAACGCCGCTAATTTTGGCCCCTTATGCGCATAGACGTAATCAATCGCATCTACACGAATAACAGGTTTATTTGTAGGGACACAAACAACACGCATGTTATAGATTTTTCTAAATTCTTCTTCCTCGGTTTTTGCAGTACCTGTCATACCTGCCATCTTTTTATATAGACGGAAGAAGTTTTGATATGTGATAGTCGCCATGGTAATGGTTTCTTGTTTGATTTCAACATTTTCTTTGGCTTGTACAGCTTGATGTAAACCATCAGACCATTCTCTACCAGGAAGAACACGACCAGTGAACTGGTCAATAATTTGAATTTGACCTTCAGCATCAACTAAATAGTCGACATCTCTAGCCATAATATAGTTCGCTCTTAAAGCGTTATGAATTCTATGAACTAAATCAGCATATTCAGGATCATAAAGATTCTTAATGCCAAACATTCTGTCAGCTTTGGAGTTACCTGAATCAGTTAAATTAACTGTTTTGTCTTTAACATCAATTTCAAAATCAACGTTCTTTTTAAGCGCTTTAACAAAGCGATCGGCAACAGTATATTGGGAAGCGCTCGCTCTAGCACCACCTGAAATAATAAGAGGGGTACGGGATTCATCGTAATATCGCAAAGATATGCTTCTTTTTTCTCACTTGTGGTCTTTTCTCTAAGGTTGACTCCAACAGTTAAACCAAGGAATCTATAGATTTGACCCATCCAGTTGGCGTCACGTCCACTTAAATATTCGTTAACAGTGACAACATGGACACCTTTTCCCGCTAAAGCGTTAAGATAAACCGCCATAGTTGCAGTTAAGGTTTTACCTTCACCGGTTTTCATTTCAGCGACATCGCCAGCGTGTAACGCTAATGAACCAATGATTTGAACTTTATATGGGAACTCACCAATGGTTCTTCTTGCTGCTTCTCTAGCAACAGCAAAAGCCTCAACTTTAATATCGTCTAAAGTCTTTCCACTAGCGAGTTGTTCTTTAAAATATGTAGTTTTGGCTCTGAGTTCATCATCTGATAGAGCCTTCATAGAATCTTCTAATGCGATCACTTTATCCGCTATCTTTGAATAACGTCTAATCGCTACATTGTCGAAAAATCCCATCTTAATACCTCCGATTTCTTTCTTTTATAAAAGAATGAATTTTGTCCGTTTTCTAATATACCATAAGTGTATTAGAGAAAACTAATACATTTTGGTTAATATTCATTTTGCGTTCTGCTCTTTAAATCAGTAGTTTTAGCAATAAGCAGAACTTCAATCTTTTTTGGATGTGCTTTTTTTAATATCTCAAGACACTTAGAAATTGTGCTTCCCGTTGTGTAAATATCATCAACAAGAAGAACCTTTTTCCCATATAGATACTCGATATTTTCACCAATAAATAATTTGTCAATCTTTAACCTATTTTTACTAGATTTATTTGACTGTTTATCTCTGCTTGTCTTTTTCAAACAGTAATACATTTCTAAATTTAATGTTCTATATATTTCATCTACATGATTAAACCCTCTTTTTAGGTCATCTATTTCACTTGAGGGGACTGGAACAACCACATATTTCTTATATATAGATTTAAGATAGAACTTATAACGATATAGGAAGACATCTTTTAGTTCAAAATCATAGCATCCCTTATATTGATAGATCAGTTTTTTGACCATTTCATCATAGTCATAAATCGCAAGAGCGTTTATCGATCCAATTTTAAATTTATGAAACTTAGCTTTTAACTGAAATGAACAGTTTTTGCACAATATAGTGTTCTTGTTTATCAAGTTATATAAAGAGTAATCATCTATCTCTTTAAAACATATTCTGCAGTGACTTATTGGATTCTTTAATGTCTTCAATTGCTCCAAGCATTTCTTTAGTAATTTTGTTTCCAAGAAAAATCACCTCCCCACTAGGCGCATCTTTTTTCCTGCCGACTCTGCCCGCTATCTGAATTAAAGTACCTTTATCGTATACAAAAGTGTGACATTTATAGACAATTACCTGCAAATTACGCACAGTTACGCCTCTTTCTAATACTGAAGTAGTAACTAGATAAGAGAACGCTCCACGACGAAATCCCTCAATAATTTCCTTTCGATTTATCCTTTTTGAATGAACATAATTTCCACTTTTAAATAACTTTGATAAAAAGAAATATAGAGACTCACATTGCGCAATTGTAGGAGCAAAAATAAATATTGGTTTTTGCTCATTTAAATATCTTTTTATCAAAACTATCAAATGAAAAATAAGAATAATTGTTGGGCCATTTATAATCTTAGGAACAGGCAGAGGGTGTCGATGAAAACGAGTTTGTAATTTAAGAATATCTCTTCCTTCTTTTGAGAAAAATTCAATTGTTTTATCAGAAGGTGTAGCACTCATCATTACATAATGACCATTTAAGCTATTTTTAAACATTGAATATAGGACTTCATCATCCTTAAATGGAAAAGCATCAATCTCATCCATAATTATTAAATTAAAATAATGTTTATATCGATAAAGTTGGTGAGTAGTTATGACAACAATATCACCAATGAGTACTTTGTTATGACCACCATATACCGATATAACTCTATTTTTATTAAAAATATCTTTTAACCTATTATACAATTCGATTACAACATCTCTTCTAGGCAAAGCGAAAGCCACTTTTTCACCACAAACTAATGCGTATTTAATTATGTTAATACAAATTTCCGTTTTACCTGATCCGCATACAGCAAAAACAAGACTATCAATACCTTTTTTATAATTCTCCACCAGCTTATCTGACAATTCTTTTTGTTCTGGAGATAACTCATACTCTAAGTGAATAGGTGCTTTCTTTGGATAAGAATGTTTATGCTCCACTTCTTCACCTTTAAAAGAAATACATCTACGACAATATGGTTTGCCATTCAACATCCCAATTGAATGAATGTCTGTATTACCACAAACTGGGCAAACAAACGAATGCTGATTATCCATTTTTCTTGCCTTTCTTTTTGGCTTTTGGTTTAATGATTGTGCTGGTTGTTATATTATTCGTACCAACAGGTTGCGATCCGCCAGCTTTTTTTATTAATAAATTATCTGTGTCAACTCCTGGTTTTAATTCCAGTTCAAACAAACTAAAACGTCCCTTTTTATCTTTTTCAACCCTTTTAACAATGTAGGTAGCTTGGTCACCTCCATTAACTAGGGGATTATCAATTTTGATATTGTTTCTTCCTCCTGATGTTTTTGAATGAGTCACTCTATGAAATACATATGTATTTCCATCTTCGTCTACAATATATGCTGGGTGGCCATTTCTAAAATAGATTCTAAAATGTTTTTTGAATTTCTTTTCTTTCATATTTCCTCCTTTCTGCTATGGATTTCGTGTCTTTGGGGATCCGCATACAGGACATTTATAAGATTCTATATTGCATCATCTACTTTCTTTTGATTAAATGTATATAGTGATTCGCACGTAGAGATCGTTAAACGGTCTTGTGAATCATTTTTTTCTTTTTATGGTTTCAATAAGAGGTTTGTCTTCTTTATCTATCTTTAAACCATTCATAGGATTTCTACCTAGTTCACGCCTCGAGCTAATTTTTGGAGTATTATGCACAAAAGAAACTTTTATCTTTATTGGCTCTATGCTGTGTTTAAGACGTTTTCTTTTCGGACCTGGAGAAGACGTAAATACCACTATAAAATAAATGTTTTTCTTATCGCTCTTCTTATAAAGAAGTGCTGGATGTCCTCTATGTCCATCGCTATGTATATAGAAACGTCCTTTTTCTAAGTGTTTGTTATAAATCTTTTTCTTACTCATATTTCCTCCTTTCTGCTATGGATTTCATGTCTTTAGGGATCCACATGACGTAAAGCCAATCTAAAAACCCCTATCATTTATAAATAGGGGAATTTTTAAAATTTCTTTCAAAAATTTTTTTGAAAAAAGAAAAAGCCCAAAGGGCTTATTTTTCTAAATTATTAATGAGTTCTACTCTTGTTTGGTGTCTTCCACCTTCAAACTGAGTGTTTAGAAATATATCAACGCGTCTTAATACATCATCAAGTTCCATAAAAGCTTGTCCAAAGGAAATCACATTGGCGTCATTATGTTGTCTCATTAATCTTGCAACGTCATCATTATATGCAATCCCACATCTAACACCTTTAATTTTATTAGCAGCCATAGAAATGCCTTCTCCAGATGTACATACCACAACACCATATTGGCACTCCTTAGACGCAACACGTTTAGCGACTTCAGCGCCAAATAATGGATAATGACAGCTATCTTTTGTATGTGTGCCAACATCAATAACTTCATATCCTTGTTTTTCTAAATGCTCTTTAATTGCATTTTTATATTCAAGTCCACCATGATCAGATCCAACCGCAATTTTCATAACCGTACCTCTTTATTTAATTATATTTAAAACTGTTTCTAATGAAACATTACCTTCTCTTATAATTTTAACTTCATCACCACTTAAATCAATAATGGTAGAAGGTCTGCCACTATTAGCTTCACCATCAAATACATATCCAAGTTCATCAGTAAAAATCTTTTTTACTTCGCTAGAAGACATCGCAGGTTTTTCTCCACTCTTATTAGCGCTAGGAACCAACAATGGGCGTCCAATCGCACGTAAGAAACCCCTTAAATCATCTAAATTAGGAATACGAATCCCAATAATTCCAGTGCCGTGTGTTACATAACTTGGGACATTGTTTTTAGCCTTTAAAAGTAATGTAACTTCACCAGGCATTAATGAATGAATGATTTTTTTAGCTCTATCATCAATAAAGGCGTACTTTTCAATGTCATCTCTATCCGCAACCATCATAGTATAAGGTTTATCTTCGGGACGATTTTTAATGGCGTTAAGATTCTGATAAGCAATAAAATCATCAAAATATACCCCCAACCCCATAACGGTCTCGGTAGGAAAGGCAATAACTTTAGAAGAGTCTAAAGCGAGCTTAGCAAATACGTATTCTTCAGGCTTCATATGAAATTGTTTCATCCTTTACTATATATAAAAAGCGAGTTTTCCCATATAGATCTTTTTCAAATTTATACATAATTCCCATATAGTTATTCTCAATTAAGTGGGTTAACTCTTCTTCCATGTCTTCACCGATTTCAAATGCCATTAAAAATCTATCAGCCAATAAATTTTGATCAATAGCTTTAAAAATTTCCTCATAATATTTGGTTTTTGGTTTTGCAAATAATGCAAGGTGAGGTTCGTACTTTAATGTTTGCGAATCAACAGTTTTTTCATCACCAATATAAGGAGGATTACTGACAATCACCGAAATACCTTTTTCCTCTATAATTGGCTCTAGCATATTTCCCACTCTATAATCGATTTCAACATTATGATTTTTCGCGTTAATCTGTGAAATTTTTATACATTTTTCGCTAATATCGGTGCAAATTACTTCCGAATTTGGAAAATATTCCTTTAAATAGATGCCCAAAATTCCCGAGCCAGTTCCAATATCAACAATCTTAATATTTGGATCTCTTCCAAACATTTTAATAATCATTTTTAGTGTTCCAACAGCAAGTTCTTCTGTTTCTTGTCGTGGAATCAAAACGTCAGGTGAAACAACATAATTTGAATTAACAAAATATGCATATCCAAGCACATATTGAAGAGGTTCACCGGTTTTTACACGGTTTGAAAATTCTTCAATCTTGCTTTCGTCTTTTACTTCATCATCAAAATGACGAATTAGGTTAGAAAAATCCGCAAATTTTCCATCATCAAGTAGTATGGATTTGATTGCGGTTTTATTTAAATATTTATCTTCTAATTTTAGATATTTGAAATAAGCTTCACGATATGTCATTAATTCTCGCCTGCTATTTTTTGTGATTGGTCATAGTGAATCAAGGCTTCGATGATATCTTCTAAATTTCCTTCCATCACACGATCAAGTTGTTGAATTGTGAATCCAATTCTATGGTCAGTTACACGATTTTGTGGATAGTTGTAAGTTCTAATCTTTTCGCTTCTTTCACCAGTACCGATTTTAAGTCTTCTTTCGTTACCGATTTCTTCTTGTTGCTTTTCAAGCATAGTGGAATACATCTTTGCTCTTAACATTTGCATAGCAATCTCTCTATTTTGAATTTGAGATTTCTCAGTTTGGCACGCAACAACAATGCCAGTAGGAATATGAGTAATACGAACAGCTGATTCAGTTTTATTAACGTTTTGTCCACCAGCACCTTGAGAATGATATGTATCAACTTGTAAATCATTTGGATTAATTTCAACATCGATTTCTTCAGCTTCAGGCATAACTAAAACTGTTGCAGTAGAAGTATGGATTCTTCCGCTCGCTTCAGTTTTTGGAACTCTTTGAACGCGGTGAGCGCCACTTTCAAACTTAAGTTTGCTATAAACCATTTTTCCCTTAATCATAAATGATACTTGAGAAAAACCACCGGCCTCTGAAGGATATTGATCCATCATCTGAATCTTCCAGCCTTGGTTTTCAGCATATCTTGTATACATTCTAAATAAGTCGCCAGCAAAAATGTTTGCTTCATCTCCACCAGCGGCGCCCCTAATTTCAACAATGATATTTTTGTCATCGTTAGGATCCTTAGGTAATAAGAGCTGTTTCAATTCTTCTTCAAGCGTCTCTTGTTCTTTCGTTAGTCTTTTAACTTCCTCTTTCCCCATTTCAGAAAGTTCTGGGTCAGAATCATTAGACATTTCAAGTGCGCCTATAAGGTCCTCGTCATTCTTTTTATAACGATTAAAAGCTTCAACTTGAGGCTCTAAAACCGCTCTTTCTTTAGAAATTTCTCTAAAATGCTTAATATCTTTCATCGTATTTTCATCTAAAAGTTCTTGATCAATTTCTTCTAATCTTTTAGATGCAACGGTGAGTCTTTGAAACATGCTCTCTTCCATAATTACCTCTTATGCGGTGGAATTATACCATATTAACTTATTTAGAAAAAGAAGGAAGACAAATTGATTAATATTTATATTAAGTTATTCAAATAAATCGAAGTCTAATGTATACTTAAAGTCAGGTATATTTATGGCGTATAAAGCATTATATAGAACATATCGTCCTCAAACTTTTGAAGAAGTTGCAGGACAAGAACACATTGTTAGAACTTTAAAAAATGCATTAGCGACAGGTAAGATCGCTCATGCATATCTTTTTGCTGGTCCTAGAGGTACAGGGAAAACCACTATGGCAAAATTATTTGCCAAAGCTTTAAACTGTGAACATGGAATCGGCTGTCAATGTAATGAATGTAAAAACTGTGTTGCTATTACTGAAGGAAGTCATCCAGATGTATTAGAACTCGACGCGGCAAGTAATAACGGAGTTGATGAAATCAGAGAATTAATCGATAAAGTAAAATACGGCACTATATTAGGAAAATATAAAGTGTACATTATCGATGAGGTTCATATGCTATCAACTGGAGCGTTTAACGCTCTACTAAAAACACTTGAAGAGCCACCAGAGCACGTTATTTTCATTTTAGCGACTACCGAACCACATAAAATTCTGCCAACCATACTCTCTAGATGTCAAAGATATGACTTTAATAAAGTCAGCGAACAAGATATTAAAGATAGAATTAGAAAAATATTAGAAATTGAGAACGTTGAATATAATGAAGAGGCAATTAATCTCATCGTCTCTTTAGCGGATGGAGGAATGAGAGATGCTTTATCAATTCTTGAAAAAGTCCTCGCCTTTTCTGGAGACAAACTTAACGTTAATGACGTATTAGAAATTTTTGCTTTAGAAAGTAAAGAAGAGAAAATCAAGCTCATCAACTCTATCGTTAATCATGATATGTCTGATGTCTTAAAAAGATTAAATAATTACGTCTCAAAAGGTACAGATATTAAAAGGCTAACTGAAGACTTACTTTTAATATTAAAAGATATAGTGATTTATTCATCTAGTTATAACCCAGAATACCTTGAAGCTTTAAAAGAAGAAGAAGCTCAAGAATTAATTAAGATAATAAGTAATAATCAAGCAATCGAAATGATTGATATTTTAATGAACACTGTTAAGGATTATAAAAACGTCACTTCGATTAACCCTATTTTTGAAATCACTTTAATTAAGTTAACTTCATTAGAACAAAATGTAGTAAAACCAGTTCAAAAAGAAGAAGTTAAGACAGTCGAACCAGTGAAAAAGGTTATTGAGCCTATTAAAGAAGCCAAAGAAGTAAAAATTGAAGATAAACCTCTTGAACCAGTAAAAGAAATCGTTGAAGAGAAAAAAGAAGAACCAATTTCATACGAATCAAATATTTCTATCGTTGATAAGGTAATTTTCCTTAAGGATAGTGAAAAAGAAGATTCCTTTGAAATTGACGATAACCTGATGGTTAATGTTATGGTTGCTTCTAAAAAAGAAACCAAAGCTGAACTAATTGATGGATGGAAAAACATCAAAAAATTCGCTACGCATCCATTAATTGGCAAAGCCGCAACACTATTAATTGATGGAAGACCACTTGTTGCCTCAAATAAAATTGTTATTTTAGAATACGCGATGAATAAACTCGTCGATAAAGTTAATGATAAGAATATGCAGGCTGAATTACAGACTGTACTCTATCAAGTATTTCATAAGCAACTATTTGTTTACGCAGTCAGTAGAAATAAATCAGTAGACTTACAATCTTTATATATGAATCTTTTACAAATTGGTAAATTACCAAAAGCTAAAGATGTCATTTTAGAATTCGAAGGAGAATAATTTTATGAACATGCAACAAATGATGATGCAAGCTCAAAAGATGCAAAGAGAATTACAAAAAGCGCAACAAGCTTTAGCAGAAAAAGAGTTTACAGTGAATAAAGCAGGACTAGTAACCATCAAAGTCCTTGGATCAAAAGAAGTTGTATCAATTAATATTGAACCAGACGGATTTGAAGCCGATAACAAAGAGATGGTTGAAGAATTAATCGTCAGTGGATTAAACGAACTCTTCGCTCAAATCGATGAAGAAAGTGACGCAATCCAAGAAAAAATTACAGGTAGACCAGGTGGATTTGGATTCTAATAATGGAAAAGCTTAAATCTTTAGAAAATCTAATTGAGAAGCTTTATATGCTTCCTGGAATAGGAAAAAAGAGCGCTGAACGTATGGCGTACTCTCTTTTAGATTTTTCAGATGAAGATTTAAAAGAAATTGCTGAAGCAATATCTTCTTTAAAAGAGCACATTCATTTTTGTCCAACTTGTGGAATGATTACTGATATTGATGGATGCTATATTTGCGATGATAAGGATAGAGATGAATCCACAATTATGGTCGTCTCATATCCTAAAGATGTAATGTCGATAGAAAAAAGCGAATCATATAAAGGCCAATATCACGTGCTCAATGGAGAATTATCTCTCGCCAAAGGAATGAATGTTGATGAACTCAATATTGAATCTCTATTATCTAGATTAGATAATGGAAACTTTGCTGAAGTAATATTAGCCACTAATCCAACAGTGGATGGAGAAACTACATCCATGTATCTCGCAAAACTCTTAGAAAAATATAACATCAAAGTCACTCGACTCGCCTATGGATTACAAATCGGAGGCAATCTCGATTATGTCGATCCACTTACCTTATCTAAAGCCTTAGAAGGAAGACATAAAATCTAAAAAGAGGAGGATTCCTACATGTTTATTACTCTAGAAGGACCAGAAGGTTCAGGAAAAACCACTGCCGTTGACGCTGCATGTAAAGCGCTTGAAGATATGGGCTATCATATCGTCCGTACACGTGAACCAGGTGGCACTCCAATTGCCGAACAAATTAGAAATGTTATTCTTGATAAAGAAAATACAAAAATGGATCCTAGAACGGAAGCACTCCTTTACGCTGCTAGTAGAAGACAACATTTAGTAGAAAAAGTATGGCCTGCTCTTAAAGAAGGCAAGATTGTTGTTTGTGACCGTTATTTAGATTCCTCTTTAGCCTATCAAGGTGGAGCTAGAGGTTTAGGAGTGGATAATGTTTTAAACATTAATTTATTCGCTACTGAAAATACATGGCCAGATTTAACACTTCTATTCGATATTAAACCTGAAATTGGTTTAGCGAGAATCGCAAGTAACGCGAATAGAGAAGTAAATAGACTCGATTTAGAAAAATTAGAATTCCATAACAAAGTAAGAGAAACATTTTTATCTCTAGCGAAAACTTATCCAGATAGATACGTGATAATCGACGCCTCAAAATCAAGAGAACAAGTCGCTAAAGATACATTAGACGCAATATTAAAGAAATTATGCAAATAGGGAAATACCTAGAAAATAATCAACCGATCATATATCAAACATTCACTAATTCACTTAAAAAGAAGACATTATCCCATGCTTACCTACTTGTAGGCAATCCAGGAACTCCTTTATTTGAAGTAGCGAAGTTTTTAGCAAAATCAATTTTATGTGATGACCCTTCTCCACTTGCATGTAATAACTGCATCACTTGTTTAAGAATCGATAGCGATAACTATCCAGATATCATCACCCTTGATGGATCGAAAGCCACAATTAAAAAAGAAGATGTTCTTAATATAGAATCTAGATTTGAGAAAACCGCTTTTGAAACGAAAGGAATAATGATTTATATCGTTAATCTAGTAGAAAATATGACTCTAGAGGCTGTTAACTCAATATTGAAATTTCTCGAAGAACCAGAAAGTGAAGTTTATGCTTTCTTAACAACTAATAATGTAAATAATGTGTTACCTACTATTATAAGTAGATGCCAAACCTTAAATTTGAAAAGTGTCGATCGTCAAATCGTTATAGATGATGCAATAAGTATGCTAGTAGAAGAAATGGACGCTGAACTATTATCATATTTCTATAATGATGGTGAACTAATATATGACTTCATTAAAGACGAAGAGATAAATGAGAATTATTTTGAAGCAAAGAAAGCGCTTTTAGGTTTTATCGATGTATTAATGAATGGAAACTATAAAGACGTCATATATTACGAACAAACAGTGGTAAATCCACTTATCAAAACTAAAGAAGAATTGAGATTCTTTGTTGATTTACTCGCTGAAGTTTATGAAGATATATTAAATATCCAATGTGATAGAGAAATATATCTAAAAAGCTTAAGTGAGCAAATTAACGCATTAGCAAATAAACTAAATAATGTTAAAGAGAGCCTTGTTGAGATATTAAAAACACGCAATACAGTTAACCTAAATATCAATATTGGTTTATTAATAGATCACCTCATCTTAAAACTAGTGAAGGAGTAAAAAAATGGATAATAATGACTTAGAAAATAAATATTCACACTATATCGGAATCAAGTTCCACTATAGCACTCACGCCTACTTTTTTGGCTATAAAGATTTAGACCTTAAGCTTGGTGACAAAGTAGTTGTTGAAACCACCCATGGACCAGAGCTTGGAGAAGTGTGGGTTGAACCAATTCCTATCAGCCAATATAAAAGCGTTCTCGACTTAAAGCCAATTTTAAGAAAAGCAACGGATGTAGATGTAAAATTACATGAAATTAATCTAAAAGACGCTATTTTTGCACTTGATATATGTAAAAATGAGGTAAAAAGACTTGGAATCGATATGAATTTGATTTCATGTGAATATACCTTAGATAAGAGTAAAGTTATCTTCTCATATGTCGCTGATGAAAGAGTGGATTTCCGCGAACTTTTAAAGGTTCTTGCAAGTAAGTTCCACACCCGTATTGAATTACGCCAAATCGGTACAAGAGATAAGGCAAAACTTATTGGTGGACTCGGAATGTGTGGGCTTCCTTTATGCTGTGCAACTTTCTTAAATGAATTTGATAACATTTCAATCTCAAAAGCGAAAAATCAGATGCTTGCAATTAACATACCTAAGCTATCTGGACACTGTGGAAAACTATTATGCTGCTTAAAATATGAAGATGATATTTATAGCGACCTTAAAAAAGAGTTCCCGCCAATCGGAGCGAAAGTATTTATCGATAAAGATGAATACGAAGTCACTGCGATTAACGTCGTTAGTAAAATGGTAAAGATTGATAACGAAAACGATAGTAAATATCTTCCGTTATCTGAATTCTTTAAACAAACTCATTATCGCTTAAAGCCACAAAACTTTGATAAACAAGATAGTCACAAAAATGAAAAGAATTAAATCTTTTGATAAAGAACAAAAAGTTTTATATTTAATCGCTACTCCTATAGGCAATTTAGGAGAGTTTTCTTCTCGCGCTATTGAAACCATTAAAGAAATTGATTTAATCGCTGCGGAAGATACGAGAAACACAATCGACTTATTAAATAAGTTTGATATTAAAAAACAAACAATATCACTTAGAGAACACAATGAAGTTGAAGCTTCTAATCACGTCATTAGACTAATTAAAGAAGGCAAAAAAGTTGCTTATATGTCTGACGCTGGATATCCAGGAATAAGTGATCCAGGCTATTTATTAACCAAATTATGTATCGAAAATGATATTGCAGTATCAGTAATTAGTGGAAGTTCTGCTTTCATTAACGCTCTAGTTAGTTCTTCTATTGATACTTCTCACTTTTATTTCCACGGCTTTTTATCGCCAAAAGAAAACGAAGCAAGAAACGAACTAATTTCATTAAAAGATAAGAGAGAAACACTTGTGTTCTATGAAAGTCCACATAGAATCATTGATACCTTAAAAGTAATATATGAGGTTCTTGGAGATAGATACGCTTCATTACAAAGAGAATTAACTAAGTTAAATGAAGAAAAAATATATGGCTCATTAAGTGAACTAGTTAGTCTTGATCAATCTTCGCTTAAAGGAGAAATGGTAATTGTCGTAAGCGGTAATAAAAATATAGAAGAATATAGTGATGAAGAAGTTATTAATAAAATTAATTACTTCGTGAATAAAGGCATGAATAAAAAGGATGCGATAGAAACAGTAAGTGAAATATATAAAATTAGAAAGAATCGCATCAAAGATTTGATTAAGTAACACTCATGAATTTGAGTGTTTTTTAATATTGTTCTTGAAACACAATATCTCTTTTTCTATACTAGAAAAGCATTTTTGCTCGGAGGTTACAAATATGGAAGTTAGGAACATCGCAATTATCGCTCACGTCGATCACGGTAAAACAACACTCGTCGACCAACTTTTAAAATCCTCCACAACCTTTAGAGCAAATGAAGAATTAAATGATCGCGCCATGGACTCTAATGACATTGAAAGAGAACGTGGAATCACTATTTTAGCTAAAACAACTTCTATCATCTATAACGACACTAAAATTAATATTTTAGACACTCCAGGTCACGCAGACTTTGGAGGAGAAGTCGAACGTATTATGAATATGGTCGATGGTTGTTTATTACTTGTTGATGCTTTTGAAGGAACAATGCCACAAACAAGATTTGTTTTAAAGAAAGCCCTTGAAGCACATGTTAAACCAATCGTTGTCATTAACAAAGTCGACCGCGCTAATATTGATATTTCTAAAACATTAGACGAAGTTTTAACTTTATTTATCGAACTCGGTGCTCCTGATGAATTCTTAGATTTTAAAACTGTTTATGCATCTGCCTTAAAAGGAACATCATCTTATGATAGTGACCCATCCACTCAAAAAGAGGGAATGGACGCAGTCCTTCAAACAATTATTGATGAAATACCTGCTCCATCAATGGATGCTAAAGGGCCACTTCAACTTCAAGTCGCATTATTAGACTATAACGACTTTGTTGGACGTATTGGTATCGGTACCATTAAAAGAGGAACAATTAGAGTTAATGATAATGTTACCGTTTCTCGTTTAGATGGTTCTACTAATAATTTCAGAGTCTTAAAATTATTTGGTTTCCAAGGCTTGAAGAGATTAGAAATTGAAGAAGCTCACGCTGGAGATATCGTTGCAGTTGCCGGTTTAGCGGATATTAATGTTGGAGAAACAATCTGCCAAAACGGACAAGTTGATCCACTCCCACTAATTAGATTAGATGAACCAACACTACAAATGACTTTTGGTACAAATTCATCTCCATTAAGTGGAAGAGACGGAAAACTTTTAACCGCTAGAAAAATTGAAGAAAGACTATATAGAGAAACTCAAAAGGACGTCGCTTTAAAAGTAAGTCGTATCCCAAATACTGAAAGCTGGATTGTCTCAGGAAGAGGAGAACTCCACCTCTCAATCTTAATTGAGAATATGAGGAGAGAAGGGTTTGAACTCGAAGTTAGTAAACCACAAGTCATCATCAAAGAAATAGATGGAGTAAAATGTGAACCATATGAAGATTTAACTATTGATGTACCAAATGAATTCGTTGGTGACATCATGGTCACAATCGGAGATAGAAATGGTGAACTTGTTAATATGGATGCAAAAGAAACAGTAACCGTATTAAATTACATCATCCCATCCCGTGGATTACTTGGATATATGACTAATTTCATGACTTTAACTAAAGGATATGGAATTATTTCACACACATATCGAGAATATCGCCCAATCGTTACAAGTGCTATTGGAGAAAGAAACATTGGTGTTCTTGTCTCTGTTGAAGCTGGTCAAGCAACTCCATACGCAATTGAACATACTGAAGAAAGAGGAACAATGTTCATTCTTCCAGGAACTGAAGTATATGAAGGAATGATTGTTGGTGAACACCGTTATGATTTCGATTTAGCGGTTAACGTTACACAAAAGAAAAATCTTACTAATGTAAGAAGCAGTAATAAAGACACAACCGTGGTCTTAAAATCACCAAGAAAGATGTCTCTAGAAGCTTGCTTAGATTACATTAACTCTGATGAACTCGTTGAGATTACTCCAACAACATACAGAATGCGTAAGAAGATCTTAAACACTGCTGAAAGAAAGAAATACGAAGCACACGTAAAACGCGCTCAAGAAGCAGAATAATATAAAAAGGTACGATTGATTAGAATTCGTACCTTTTGTTTAATAAGAAATGGGATTTATTTCTTTTTAGCAATACGGCCTTTGTTCATTCCTTTTGAGTTATGAACTAAGACACTGCCATCTTGGTTTTTGGCCATTTTCTTTGAGTATTCAAGAGCTTCTTTTTGAGTATCAAATAACTTAATAGCCTTTTGTCCACCGGCAAATTTGACTTCCCATTTTCCATCATCTCTTTTAACTAAGTGATATGTACGGAAATCAGGCGCTTCTTTCTTTGCAGGTTTTTTAGCTGGGGCTGCTTTTTTAGCGGGAGCAGCTTTCTTTGCAGGTGCCTCTTTCTTTGCTGGCGCAGCTTTTTTCGCTGGTGCTTTCTTTACTGCCATAATAAATATCTCCTTTTATGTTTTTTATTGTCTATATTATATCTCAAAATATTTTTGAGTAATAATAACCTATTTTGTCTTTTTCTTCTTAATATAAGAAGTAATAGCGACTAACGCTATAGCGGATAAGGCTATAGAAGAAAGGATAACGCTACTAGTGGCAACATCTCCTCCACATCCTCCACTCGTTGGTGTAGGAGCAGGTGGATCACTTCTTTTACCTATGATAACTGTAAAATTAATACTCATAGTTACAGTTTTATAAGTATAGCTGAAAGTGAGTTGGCACGCTCCAGGATTAGAAGAGTCAAAACCAGTAACATTTATATCATCACTAGTTAATATATCAACTGATTTATCACTATAAGTAGCCTTAAGTTCTAATCCAGTTAAATCAAGAGAGTC
>CADCFC010000017.1 GCA_902800645.1 uncultured Erysipelotrichaceae bacterium | reverse complement strand
AGCTCCAACTGAATCTGAGTTAAAGATATAGTTATGACACTTCATTAAGCCTCTTTTAACTCGATATGTTTTATTAGCGCATCTTTCTGAGACATCTTTACTATTTGGAAGACAAGAAGAAGTATAAGCTTCACTTACTTTGATTAGTTCAATACCGTTTAGTTGAAGCTTATAAAAGAGCAAGCTATAAATCTTATTAAAACAAACTACTCGGATATTTTGGTTATAGCGGTGTTTCTCATCGTTATTAACAAATTCTTTTTTAACATTAAGTAGTCCAGAAAGATCTCCAACAATAACTCTTGAAATATCATTAGATAAACAGTAATCAACAATCTGTTTAGTCGCGCGGTGAAGAATCAAATTTATTCTTCTAATTTTTAAGTCAAATAAATGTTTAATCCGTCTAGTTGTTCCTCCTTTCTTATGATTTGGATAACATTTATCAAACTTCGACTGATAATAAGCAATCTTTTTAGAAAAATAATAATTAGTGTTTAACAAAGATTGACCTGAGACAATAAAAGAGTTTCCCTTATTGTCATAGACTGTTAACAGGTTCTTTGTACCAATATCGATACTTATATAATGCTTATTATCTTTTTTAATATTTGATTGTGGCTTTTCATAGATCACATATACCTTATATCTATTTTTGTTCACATATGAAAATTCAATTTGTTTTATATTGTTGAACTGCCTTTTTAATTTAATGTAATAAAACGGCTCTTCTATTTGATATTTCTCAAGAAGGTGTTCTTTAAGCTTTTTTGGTATAGAAAGACGAATCATATTATCAATAATCTCAAATTGTCCTTTTAAGTATTTGATATTCATATGATATCCATCTTTTTTATAATAAGGAGCTTGTGGCTCTCCGTCTTTTTCTTTTAGAAGGCCATTTTCTTTTTTCTTCATCCATTTATAGTGAAGAGATAAATAGCTCTTCCAAGATTCACTTAATCTAGCAAGAACATCTTGTGACGTTAGACTAGGAAGAGATTTATACCAGAAAGAATCTTTAAGTCTTTTCTTTTGATCATACCAATCTGGCATCGTATCAAAGCCAAGAGACTTATATTCTTTTCGTTCGTAATTACCAACATTAAACAACTTACTAGCCGCGTAGCAAAGATGACCCAGAATTATGGATGTCTTTTCATCTACATTAAGTTCAAATTGGCAAGTTAGTAACATCTTTACTCCTTCTCTTGATTTTGAATATATTTCCTAATCGCTTCTTCTGATACTGATCCAATTGTTTCTACATAATAAGAAGGATTCCATAACTCTCCATTCCATAATTCTTTAGATATTTCAGGAAATTCTTTTAATAGTAATCTTCCAGAAATTCCTTTCATCATCTTAGCAATATACGAGATTGATATTTTCGGTATAGCAGAGACAAATACATGAGCATGATCTTTTGTTCCTACTTCAATTTCAGCGATTTCAAATCCTTTTTCTTGAGCAACATTAATCAATATTTCTTTTAATCTAGTCTCTATTTTTGAGGTCAAAACCTTTCTTCTATATTTCGTAGACCAGACAATATGATAGTTAATGTTAAAAACACATGTACGTCCATGCCTTAGTTCACACATATCTTATTTCCTTACATATAGTATATCAAAAAAGTGGCCATTTTGCCACTTAATATTTATATTTTTTTATTGAATTTCAGTAGTATATAGTATTAATTTTAGTCACTTTCATCTCGACAGTTGAACAACCGAGGATTCCCGTTCATATTCCTAAAAAGAGCATTTCTTTAGCTTTATTTAAATGGAAATCATGTTTGTAAGGATAGGAATAAACCTTTTCAAGAGCGGCTTCATTAGGAAAAATAGCGTTTGCTTCATATCTTGCAATATTAGATCTAGATAGTCCAATCTCACTAGCAAACTTTGTTTGAGTAATATTAAAAAGTTTTCTAATTGTTAATATGTCTTTCTTAATGTCATACGTTTTCATAAACAAATTGTAGCATCTGCTACATTTAATTTCAAAGAAAAACCGAGATATTTCACTCGGTCATCATTGATTGATTAATATTATTAATCCGTTACTTCTTGGTGTACCCATTTGTGGCCACATTTTTTGCATTTGCGTTTGCCGTTTACTACATCATAATCGTTGCATCCACATTTTGGGCAATTATTAGTATTGAGGTAATCTCCGACATCTGAAACAACGCTACAAACACCACCACCACTAATAGCGGTAAGTTGTTCATCAGTTAATTCAATACCCTCTTCTTTAGCTAAAGATAATAGTTCTTCACTGCTTTTGCAGGCTTTTACTTTAGCGATCTGTTCTTTAGTTAAGCCTTTTAATAAATCCATTTTCATAGGATCTATTACTCTCTCCATCTAAATCCGCAGCTTTTGCATTCGAATAAATTGCCTTTGCCTTTCACAGCCTCAACTTTGTTGCTGCCGCATTCTGGGCAATCAAAAGGATTCAAAAAATCTCCGACATCTGAAACAACGCTACAGGCTCCTCCACCACTAATAGCGGTGAGTTGCTCATCAGTTAATTCAATACCCTCTTCTTTAGCGAGCTTTAAAAGTTCTTCCTGGCTTTTACAGGCTTTTACTTTCGCAATTTGTTCATCAGTTAAACCTTTTAGTAATTCTTTTTTCATACACAATACTCCTATTCAATAATTTAAAAAATGTAAAATGTTCGTCCGCATGTTCTACACGTGCATTCGAATTGATAATCAAATAATACTCCTGTGGATTGTCTTTTATATTTGACATCTTTTGATCCACAATACATACACTCGTCGGTTGGTGTGGATTGACATTTGCCACCACCAGCAATAACTTGTAGTTGTTCATCGGTGAGTTCAACGCCTTCTTCTTTAGCTAACGCTAATAGTTCTTCACTATTTTTACACGCTCTAATTTTGGCGATTTGTTCATCAGACAAGCCATTTAATAGTTTGCTTTTCATACTCATAGAAAGTGTTTTGTTAATTCACTTATAGGTTTATATTATAAAGACCACTCGTGACCACATGAATTGCATCTATAAGTTGAACATCCACTTATTTGATAATCTGGTAATTTTCTATAATCTTTTGAACCACAAACTGGGCATTTAAAACTTGAGAAGCATCCACCACCACTAACGGCTTCAATTTGTTCACTAGTTAATTCAATGCCTTCTTCTTTTGCAAGTTTTAATAATTCTTCTTGGCTTTTGCACGCCTTAACCTTAGCGATTTGTTCTTCACTTAATCCTTTTAGTAATTCTTTTTTCATATTCAAAGTTCTCCTTTGTTAATCATATGTTATCATGGTGATTGTCACAAATGTGTCACATAAGAAAAAACCGAGATATTCCACTCGGTTATAATCATACGTTTAGCAATTACTAGTGTGGGAGATAATTATCGTCATAATCCCATTTGTAACCACACTTTTTTCAAATTCAAATATTAATTATCTCTCCAAGATTTTCCACATTTTGGACAAGTGATAATATTACCATCTTTGTCAAAACGGCCATTATAACCACAATATGGGCAATCAAAAGGATTGATACGATCACCAATATCTGAAACAACGCTACAAGCACCGCCACCACTAATAGCGGTAAGTTGCTCGTCAGTTAATTCAATACCTTCTTCTTTAGCTAATGCTAATAGTTCTTCACTATTTTTACACGCTTTGACTTTAGCGATCTGTTTTTTAGTTAAGCCTTTTAATAAATCTTGTTTCATATTCAAAATTCTCCTTTGTTAATTAGATGCTATCACAATATTCCTAAATAGGAGAGCTGTTATCAGTCCAAACGTAGCCACACTTTTGGCAAGTGAGCTTTTTGCCATCTTTTATAGGGCGATTAGCGCCACATTTTGGGCAATCAAAAGGATTGATACGATCACCAATATCTGAAACAACACTACAAGCTCCTCCACCACTAATCGCGGTAAGTTGTTCATCAGTTAATTCAATGCCTTCTTCTTTAGCCAATGCTAATAGTTCATCGTGGTTTTTACATTGTTTTACTTTTTTAATTTGTTCTTCGGTTAATCCTTTTAATAAATCTCTTTTCATACCCAAAGTTCTCCTTTGTTAATCATATATTATCATGGTGATTGTCACAAATGTGTCACAAGAAAAGACCTCAATAAAGGCCTAATCTACGCTGGATAAGTTTTAGTCCTAGAAATGGGGACATTTTTGCACAATTTTGTACGGCGTTATCATATATGCATTATAATGTTTTTTCACCATTTAAAATGCATTTGATTTCTTCTTTAACATAAGCAATATCACTATTTGAAAGAATAGGGATAATCTTTTGGATTTGGTTTGTGGTCTTATTCCACCATTCTAGCTTTTCTAATAACTCAATCATTTCATCATCAAATCTTTTTCTAATCACTCTCGCTGGATTACCCACCACCACGGAATAAGGCGGTATATCTGAACCTACAACAGCGTTGGCCCCAATAATACATCCGTCTCCCACATGCACTCCTGGAAGGAAGGTGACATTTTGACCAACCCAAACATCACTACCTAATACTGTGTCACCTTTATAAGACAAATCCTCTTTTCTTGGTGAATTTTGTTTCCAGCCATTAAAAATATAAAAAGGATAAGTAGACACCGAATTCATTTGATGATTCGCACCATTCATAATGAATTCTACGCCTCTACCTATTTGGCAGAATTTGCCAATAATTAATTTATCACCAATAAAATCATAATGATGGGTAACGTGCCTTTGAAAATTCTGGCCATCAAAATATGTATATTCACCAACAATAATATTTGGATTATCAATTACCGTTGGTTTGACATACACCACGCTTTCATCTCTTGATTTAAGAGGATGTATTTTTCTCCAATCTGGTTTATCAGCTTTATCAGCCTTAATCATTAATTCTTCATTTTCGGCATCTGATAAATCTAGAAACTCGTTTGCGTTGACCTTAAAAATCAATATCAACTTTATAACAACATCAAAAGATATATCAGTTTGGCCTGTCTCTATCTTATTAATCATTGATTTATGAGTATAACCTAGAGCCTCTGCAAATTCTTGCTGAGTCATATTATTTTCTAAACGAATCTTTTTGATTCTTTCTCCTAATACTTTGTACGCCATAAATGTCTCCTTTTTATTTGATCGAATTCGACCCCTTTAAACCCGTCAAAATCGAACAGTTTACTTCTTCTCAATTCTCTTTATTGGTTTAACATTATTTTTATTGAATAATTCCTTTTCTCTATTTGCCTCTTTATTAAGTAAAACCAGCCTATCTTTCTGAGATAGTTTTTGAGCAATTAACATTGAATTCAAATACTCTAAATTGCTAAGAATTGCTAACTCTATAGTGTTTGCGTAATCTCTAATATTGCCTTCTTTGCCTATGTTCGTATCTCTCCACTCTTTTGCAGTTTTACCAAACAAGGCAACATTCAAAAGATCTGCTTCACTAGCATAAATAAAATTCTTTTGTTCGTTTGATAATTCAACAGGAACCAAATATTCTTTAACGGCATCTGTATGAATAAGATAATTTAACTTAGTTAACATTCTCTTACCGTGCCACTCAAGCTGTTCAGATTCTTGTACCTTTAATCTTTGAAATTCTTTAATGATATATAGTTTTACTTCAGCGGAAATCCAAGATGCAAATTCTAATGCAATATCGCGATGGGCAAAAGTGCCTCCACCATATTTACCAGATTTAGTTTTGAATCCAATTGCATTAGTGCTTTTTGCCCATTTAGTAGGTGTCATTACAAAATAATTATGGCCAGATTCATTTTTAAACTGGTCGAATTCGACCATGTTAAAATCAGAATTATTTATTTGCTCCCAAATGCCAATAAATTCAATAGTTGCTCTCAATCTCATCCAATTTTTAATTACATCCGCAGGAAATTCTGGATTTTTAATTTTTGCCATATCAGTAAGACTAATATAATCATCATCACCTATTCCAGTAACATTAATCTCTATATTTTTAACAGTAATTTTATTCATAAAGCGGATCTCCTTTTATCAATAATATTCTACTATAATTTTAGAATATATTCTACTTATATATAAGAAAAAATTCGAGCTTTTACACTCGGTTACTTTTATAAGATTCCAATTCTTATTTTGATTCTTTAACATTGAAAGTGAGATAGAAAATTTAATCTCCCGCCCTCGATGTTATGAGGTTCAAGAAAAGACCTCCGAAGAGGCCTGATTTCTTTAATAATAAGTCTATTAAGCAGTTACTTTGATTATACAGAAGTCTTTATAACCGCCATCAACAGTTGTAACAGTAATTATAGTTTCACCAACTTTAAGCGCAGTGACTTTTCCGTTTTCGTCAACACTAGCGACTTCATCATCAGTGGTAGACCAAATCACTTCTTTATTAGTTGCATTAGTAGGAAGTACTTGAGCAATTAAATCTTCACTATCACCAACACTTAATTCTAATTCACTGTAATTTAAGCTTACTCCGTTAACAGAAACAATCTTTTGAGTAACATTAACGGTACATGAAGCGGTTAAACCGCCATCAGTGGTAGTTACAGTTATAATCGCTTGTCCAGCTCCTTTTGCGGTAATTTTACCTTTACTAGTAACAGTAGCAACACTTTCATCACTACTGCTCCAAGAGACAGATTTATCATCCGCGTCACTTGGCAAAACTGTAGCGACTAATGTATAGCGATCACCAGTCTCAATGTTTAATGTGGTTTCATTTAGTGAAACACTACTAACATGAATAATTGATGGTGCTTTATTAACTCTTACTTCACAAGTTGAGGATTTAAATCCATCTTTAGATTTAACAGTAACGGTAGCATTACCTTCTTTAACAGGGGTAATAACTCCATCAGTAACAGTAAGAACGCTTTCATCACTACTTGACCAAGTCACTTCTTTATTAGTTGCATCAGTAGGAAGAACTGTTGCTACTAATTCATAAGTATCACCAATAAAAAGATCTAATGATGATGCATCTAAAGAGACACTACTAACATGAATGATTTTTTGTCCTAACAATTGTTCAAAATTAGTCATTTGACCATTAACAGAGATAGAGCAAGTAACGTTCTCATATCCAGCGGCATTCACTGTAACTTGATCAATTGGAGCGCCTTCATATTTATAAATAACTTGGTTATTATCTCCATAAACTATAACTGTGACGAATTCAATATTATTTCCTTCATAATTGACATCAAACGTCAAATAGTCTCCTTCTTGAGTGGCGTTACTAATCGAAGAAGAATATGGATCATAAGCCGGGGTTAAATAATTTCCTGTATATACGAGTTCATTTGGATCAACACTCGTATCATAGACCGCTAAATCGTAAACGGTGTTAGGGATTAAATCTTTAAAGACGACTTGATCAATGAAATCGATAGCTTCAGAATATGAATATTCTTCATTAGTCAAATACATGACATATGATTTATTTGGATCTCGTTCAATTTCAAATCCTAATTCAGTACTTCTGCTCATGAATAGTGAGACGTGATTAGAAGGTGGGATTTGAATAAGTCCAGAAGAGACACCAATAACCGCAACCGCTCCTACTAAAGCAATCAAAACAGAAGGAAGAGCAATTGAAGCTGCTCCAACACTAATTGAAGCGCTTCCACTACTAGCAGCGCTTGAAGCATTAGAGGTTTGTTTTGAATTGCTTCTTTCTTCTTTAAGAGGTTTATTATCAATAGAAGTAGAAAAATCGTTTATTTCTTTGGATTCGTCAAATTTTTCTTTAGAAGAGAAGGATTCGTGACTAATACGAAAACTTTCATTACCTTGCTGAATCTTGTTTATTTCATCAGTTTTGTAATTGTCGTAATCGTTATCAAGATGCAAATTGTTCTTATCAAAATCCATATTTATTTAACGTCGTTATTGTTTTCTTCAACTCCACTAGAAGTTTCTTTTTGTTCAGTAACAAATTCATGAGCGATTGCTTTTTCTTTTTCAGTCGCAGAAGCGAATTCAACTGGTTTATTAACCACCACTTGTGGGAATGGAATATTGATATTGTTCCTATCAAATAATAATTTGAATTGTCTATTTAAATCTCTTTCAACTTGGAATCTATCATCTTCCTCACACTTGGCAAAGAATTTTAAATTGACTGATGAATCTGCTAGAGCAGAAACACCTTTATAGTAAGGACCTTCAACGATAGCTGGGATAGCTTCTTTAATCTTATCAATGTTTTGTGCAATAACAGCTTCCACTCTTTCAAGAGATTCGCCGTATTCAATGGACATTTCCACTGCAACAACAGAAAGTTGATCAGTTAAGTTGACCATTGAACGGATATCGGAGTTGTTGATGACTTTGACATTGCCACCAGCGTCAACAAGTTGAGTGTGTCTCATTCCGATTTCTTTAACTTGTCCTCTAAATCCATCCGCGACAATTACATCTCCAACGTGGAATACGTCTTCAAAGACGATGAATAAGCCAGCAATGATATCTGCAAGTAATGGTTGAATAGCTAAGCCAACAATTAAAGAGAGAATACCAATACCTGCTAAAATGACGGTGGTATTGACTCCAAAGCTAGATAAGACAAAGAATAACCATATTAAGACAGCAGCGTATTTAATCACCGAAATCAAAATGGTTAATAATCCTTTTGTCTTCTTTAATAATGGTAAGCATAAGGTAAATAATAATCTTACGATATAGCTACTTCCAAAGATAAAGAATGTATAGCTGACGATTCTAATAAAGACATTTGCGTCACTCGCTCCAGAAAAGATATTAAAGCTACGATAGAAAACACTATTAGTAGCAAATATCATTTTGCTAAAAGCAAGCAAGATAAAATAGGTGAGTGTTAACAATAGGAAAACACACGCAAACACCTTTTCAAAAATAGATAATTTTTTACTTTTTAATCCGAACATAATCATATTCTCCTTTCGATTAATATATCTATTATTTTTATTTGACCTTTTTAACACTACCACCCATTAAGACAATCATCTTGATGGCTTGTAATGAATATTCATTAGCGACCACATGTAATTTCTTATTGAGTTCACCTCTAGCAAGAACTTTTACGCGACCGCATTTAGAAGGCACTAATCCTTTTTCAATTAATGAATCAAGAGTAACTTCATCACCATTATTATAATGCTCTGATAAAGTATCGACATTAATGATTTCTTTACTACCTTCTTTATGTTTATTTAATTCAACTTCTTCAATAGAAGCCTCAGCTTTATCATCACTCATCACTTCATCAGCTTTGCTGACTGAAATAGATTCGTAATGCTCGATAACCGCTTTATCTTGAACTCTGGTCTTAACTTCTTTAATCAATCCTTTAGCGAGTAACGCTTTAGTGGATTCAGTTGGAATACGATAGTCTTCAGATTGTTCTTCACCTTTAGTTAAGCCTTTTTCACTCATTAAGAGATCGATGAGTTCTTTCGCGTATTCGCATCTTCTATCGTTTTTAATACGGTATAAGACTGGAACATCTTCGAACTTTCTACCTTTAGCCTCTTCGACTTTATATTTCTCTCCGACTTTAGAAGTGTCTAATGCATAGTAGACACATAAGGTCTTACCTCTAATTGCAAATTTAAGAACGTAGTCTCTTCCTACATTAATCGCATCGTAGTGCCAAGAAACTCTAGAGTGGGTTCCTTTATAAGAGATAACATAATTCTTTAAGACAGTGTAATAATCTTTAGTGACATCTTCACTTTGAGAAAGTTTCGCAGTAAAGGATTTAATATATCTAATTTCAAAGATATTGCCACTTGCATCTTTAGTGACGATAACTTCATCACCATCAGAGTTGGTCTTAGTTTCTAAAACAACTGGAGCAGTAGCAGGTTTATTAACTTGAATCTTTTGTTCTTTGATTAAACCTCTAGCAACAAGTGGCTTATTCGCTTCGTATGGAAGATTAGAATAAACTTCGTGTTGTTCTTCGCCTTTTTCTAAACCAAGGTTATTAGCAACCGTAGCGATTAGTTCTTTCGCGTAGCCTAATCTTCTATCATTCTTGATTCTATAAAGACATGGTACATCTTCATAACGTTTAGATTCGGCTTTCTCTACTTTATATTTAGAGTCAGCGTAGTCATCCGCATTAAGTGGGAAATATACACATAATGTCTTTCCGCGAACCGCAAATCTTAAGACATAGTTTCTTCCAGAATTAACAGAATCAAAGTGCCAGGAGATTCTGGATTTTGTATTTTTATATGAGAGAACTTCGTTTTTGAGTTCTTCGTAGTATTTCTTTGTTTCTTCTGGGGATTGAATGAGTTTAGCAGTGAAGGATTTGATATATCTAATTTGAAAGATATTTCCTTTTTCATCAGTGACTGTTTCAACTTCTTCTTCATCTTCATTATTTTCTTGTGGTTTAGCTTCTTCAACTTGTTGAGGTTTAGTTTCTTCTTTAATAGCCTTCTTTCTTTTAATAGTTAAGGCTAAGATTAAGCACGCTGTCCAAACAACAATCGCTAAAAACGCTAAAACGTAAAGGATGATGTATTTAGTATCAAAATAATGACTAATAAGGATAACTCCTGGGAGTAAACCACCAACGGACATCGCCTTTACTGGCTTATTTTCCCCATTACTATTTTTTCCATCATTATCATTATCTTTTCTTTTTTTGTTTATCAAGAAACATAAGAATACGATTCCACCAACTAAAGTTGAGCAAACAACAATAATAAGGATAAGGAATAAGATATCACCTTGTTTTTTAGCTAACTCGAACTTATTTTTCGATTCAACTATTTTATTTTTATAATCATCTCCGAGTTGTTCTTTTTGATCATCGGTTAACGAATCATAAACTTCTTGAGCGTGATTAATTGCTTCTTCGCTTTCGGTGGTATAAGAAACGTCTCCAATCGAGTCAATCGCTTCCATCGCACCATAAACAGCTTCATCATCTTCTAATACTTTTTCTGAGTCATTATATGATGCAACAAGCTCTTGTTGTTCAGGAGTTAAAGAGTCGTAAGCGGCTTTAGCAGCGTCAATTGCTTCTTTTGAATCGTTTTCTCCTCCATGAGAAACATCTCCAATTGATTCAATTAATTTAACGGTTTCATCAACTGCGTCATATGTTTCTCTATCTTCTTCTAAAGTGTCTAAATTAGCAAGTTCCACTAAAGATTTTTGATCAGCACTTAAAGCATTATAAGCTTCTTCAGCGTTTTCGATATCTTCTAATGAATCGTTAGAGCCGCCGTTATAGGTAACATCTCCAATTTCATCAATTAATTTGATAACTTCTTCCGCTTTAATATTATCTTCTAAAACTTTTTCATAATTGAAATCATAAGCGTTTCCTAATATTGCTTTTTCTTCAGGAGTTAATAAGTCATATGCGGCTTTAGCAGCATCGACTGCATTATAGTAATCATCAGTGTTACTTGCTTCAGGAATTTCTTTAATTAAATCTCCCACGTTATCCACATGATCATAAACTAATATATCGTGATCTAAAGTGTCTTTATTAACACCATTAACTATAGCCTTTTGGTCATCAGTTAATTTGTAATATTCTTTTTCGGCATTGATAATATCAGCTAAAGAATCGTCCTTACCACCGTTATAGGTGACTTCATTAATATCATCAATGAGTTTAATCACTTTTTTAGCTTCGACATTATCATTTAACTTTTTGACATAATCGAAATTAGGAGCGTTCCCTAATAGAGCTTTTTCTACGCCAGTTAAATTATCATATGCAGCTTTAGCGGTATCGACTGCGTTATAGTATTCATCGCTTTCGCTAGCTGCTGGAATAGCGTCAATTAAATCTCCAACATAATCAACGTGGTCATAAATGGTTCGATCATCAACTAAAGTGTTGTGATTGACTCCATTAACAATTGCTTTTTGGTCATCAGTTAAAGCGTTATATGCGGTTTCTGCTGCTACAATATCCGCTAATGAATCAATTGTCATTTAACTTTTTGACATAATCAAAGTTAGGAGCATCTCCTAATATTGATTGTTCTTCAGGAGTTAATAAGTCATATGCAGCTTTAGCAGCATCGACTGCGTCATAATATTCTTGTGTGTCACTAGCTTCTGGAATTGCTTCGATTAATATAGCGACATCTTTGACGTGATCATAAACGGTATCTTTATGAGTTAAATCATTATAGTTCACACCGTTAACAATGGCTTTTTGATCAGCACTTAAAGCGTTATATGCATTTTCAGCAGCTTCAATATCCGCTTTTGAATCACTTGTTCCGCCATTATAAGTAACTTCACCAATATTTTGGATAAGTTCAATAACCTCTCTAGCAGCAACATTATCATTTAAAACTTTTTCATAATTGACATTTGTTGCGGCCCTAATGATTGCTTTTTCAGCATCGGTTAGTTCAGCAAAAGCAGCTTCAGCAGCATCGACTGCATTATAGTATTCATCGCTTTCACTAGCTTCTGGAATAGCGTTAATTAAGCCTGCAACATAATCGACGTGATCATAAACTAATCTATCGTGCTCTAAAGTGTCTTTATTAACACCATTAACTATAGCCTTTTGGTCATCAGTTAAAGCATTATATGCGGTTTCTGCAGCAAGAATAGCCGCTTTTGAATCACTTGTCCCACCATCATAAGTAAGAGAACCAATATCTTGAATCTTTTCAATCACGTCTTTAGCAGCGACATTATCATTTAGCTTTTTGACATAATTGAAGTTAGGAGCATTTCCTAATATTGTTTGTTCTTCAAGAGTTAATAAGTCATATGCAGCTTCAGCAGCATCGACTGCATTATAGTATTCATCGCTTTCGCTAGCTGCTGGAATAGCGTTAATTAAGCCTGCAACATAATCGACGTGATCATAAACGGTTCTATCGTGAACTAATGCATCATAGTTAGCTGAATTCACTAATACTTTTTGATCATCGGTTAAAGTATTATATGCGGTTTCTGCAGCCTCAATTGCCGCTTTTGAATCACTTGTCCCACCATCGTAAGTAAGAGAACCAATATCTTGAATCTTTTCAATTACATTTCTTGCAGCGACATTATCTTCTAAAACTTTTTCATAATTAACATCTGTTGCAGCTCTAATGATTGCTTTTTCAGCATCGGTTAATGCATCAAAAGCAGCTTTAGCAGCATCGACTGCGTTGTAGTATTCTTCGCTTTCACTAGCTGCTGGAATAGCGTTAATTAAGCCTGCAACATAATCGACGTGATCATAAACGGTTCTATCGTGCTCTAAAGTGTCTTTATTAACACCATTAACTATAGCCTTTTGGTCATCGGTTAAAGCATTATATGCGGTTTCATTGTCATTTAACTTTTTGACATAATCAAAGTTAGGAGCATCTCCTAATATTGATTGTTCTTCAGGAGTTAATAAGTCATATGCAGCTTTAGCAGCATCTACTGCGTTATAGTATTCATCGCTTTCGCTAGCTGCTGGAATTGCTTCGATTAATATAGCGACATCATCAACATGACTATAAATTGTTTCATCATCGACTAAAGTTTGATAATTAGAAACATGTTGTTTTAAATCATCATCTAAAGCGTCATATGCATTTCTAGCAGCTTCAATATCCGCTTTTGAATCGTTTGTTCCGCCATCATAAGTTACGGGATCGATATCATTGATTAATCTAATAACATTAGCAACAGCTGGATCGATGTAATCCCATTTGGCGTATAAAGTTGTGTTCGCTGTTACAGTGTCAGTTTCAAAATCCCAGGCATTTTCAAAGCCTGAATCTTTGTACCAGCCTTTAAATTCATAACCTTCTTCACTAGGAGAAGTTGGTTCATTATAAATAATAGAACCATTTGCAACCGTATCTGGATCAGGAGCAGTACCACGCTCAGTAATATAGGTAACTGTTCTAGGAACATCAAATAATAATTCACCGCTAGGGTTTTTGCCAATAATTACATCAGTTGTATCCGAGAAGAAATAATCACTAGGATCGGCGTCTCCCATAACAGTTGACCAACCAGAAGTAAAAACACCTGTATTATTTGTTAAATTAACACCAATGGATGCGTTTTCACCTAATGGAGATGTGAATGCAACTTTAGCTTGATTAGCACCATTCAGACGTAAATTTGGACGTGCTCCCGAAGTTACTGATGTAGAATTGTTTTCAATGATAGTGTCACCAGATATATTTAAAGCTGGACCGCCGCTACCACCACCATCAACGCAAGCACCATATCTTTTGTTGTCGTGAATATATACTCCGTTTAAATAGCCTTTTGCTGGGGTAGATGCTTCACTATACAAACGCACGCCAGCATCGTTATTATATATTTCGCCACCATTTATATTTACTGTAGCACCAGCACCCTCAGCATAAACAGCGCCAACAATCCCATATCCACCATATGTATCGTTATCATAAATATTGCAATTATTTAAAGTGACAGTATTTCCTGTAGAAATAAATACTGCACCACCGAAACAGCAATTGTTATCTATAAGATTACAATCGTTAATTATTGCTTCACCACCATAAACAGCAACGGCGCCGCCTCTAGTATAACCTCCGATTCTATAACCTGTACCATTGGTTAATGTGCCTCTGTTACCAGTAACGTTATCTTTACCATTAATTGTTACTGTTCCGCCATTAACATATATGACAGGTTGATCATCTTCTTCGCCTGTTTTAGTTCTAGCATTTAAAGTACAACCATTAAGGTTAATAATAACACTGCTGCCAGTAGAGACTGTTATGTAATTATTTAAGGTCATATTAGTATCTATGTAATATGTACCAGATGCTAATGAACCTCCATTAGTAGGCAATTTAGTTCCTTCATAGGCATAAACGGCAATGGATTTATCCTTAACGTCTGCTAATTTAAGACTTAAAAAAATTCCTAATACAAGGGACGAACCGAATAACAATACTAAACTTTTAAATAAACGTTTCTTCTTCATGTTAATCTCCATTTATAACTTGGATAAATGCGCTGACTCATCCGAGTGTTCATCTATGCTAGAAATACCAATTATCGTGTCAATGCCAAAAAAATGTTGAAAAAGATAAAACTTTAAGAACACTTTTTTCATAACCTGGTCTTCACTCTTTAATATCAGTTAAATAGGTCTAATAAAATATTTATCTAATAAATACATATATTCAAGAAAAAACATGCCAAAACTATACTTTCAAGTATTCAAAGTAAAGTTTTTTATTTACTTATAGTAAGAATGGGATTATTTTTTATGTATGAGAGATAACACTAAAACAACAAAAGAATTTGAAAAAGCGTTATTCGCTTTATTAGAAAAGAAGAACTATCGCGATATCACTATTAACGAAATCGCAGCTTTAGCTAATAAGACTAAGATGACGTTTTATCATTACTACAAAGACAAGGATGCATTATTAGCAATCGCATCTATTAACTTAATCAATACTGAATTTGATGCTGAATATTACAAGATAGTAAGCGAAGTCACTAACTTAGAAGAGATTGAATATCTTTCATTAATCGCAACATATGATATGATAGCGAAACATTATAATCAAATCAGTAATCTCACTTACAAAGGTGAAACTCTTCCTTTGCAAATATTTAAAAGAGCGTTATTCGATAACTATTGTAGATACATAACTGAATTAATTAGAATTGGTGGATACGACGTTCCTAGTGATTATATATCCATCTTTTGTTTTGAAGGATTATATGGAACTTGCTTATATTACGCACAACAGCTAAAAAACAAAAAGAACAAGAAGAAGGTAAAGGAAGACATTAGAAAACTATGTCGCTTACTAGCAAAGGCTATTGTGTTAGTTAAATGATATCACAACATCTATTACAGATGTGTCACAAGAAAAGACCCCTCACGCAACGCATAAGAGGTCTCCACCTTTTTGTTTAAGCCTAAGTAGTTTTTTAAGCTTGTCCACTTAAATCCGTTTTTTTATTTATAGGCCCTTAATTTATTAAATTATTTTAGAGCTTCTTCTTTTGTGTTGAAGATTTCGTTATCCAGTTTGTATTCAAACTTAACTGGGAATGAGACAACTAAGAATTTATCATCTTTCTTAATGTTAAAGAGTTTGAATACTCTAATAGCTTTATCATCTTTTCTAATCCATTTATTGAAGACAAACATCATTAATGCCCACGCGCCAACAAGGACTAAAAGTATAACACCTAAAACAATGAAGACAACTGCAACTGGAGAGATTCCTCTCGCAGGTGTTGTTGTTGTATAGATGAATCCATTATCAGTGTCAGTATGTGAAATAAATGCAAATTCACCCATACGATCAACTTCTACCATTAAGGTTTTGCCATCTCCCGTAACCGCATATTCACTATTGCTAAATTCTTTAGCCTCGGAAGAGTTATATATTTCAAGTAATCTAAATTCTTGACCAACAAGTTCAGTAGGAACAGGCATAGAAACAATGATCTTTGTTCCTTCTTTGATATCAGAAGGCTGAATTTCAGTTTCGGTTGTTCCAACTTTCTTAATTAACTTAACAGAATAGATTTCGTTAATATCTTCATCTGGTTTGATATATCTACGACCGATATCCGCGTATTCACTACGTTTTTGTTCAACAGTTATTTCTGCTTTAACTTCGACTTTAACTGAGATATCAGCATTATATTCTGATTCACCATCTTTGATGGTAACTATAACATCTTCTTCAGTTGGATCCGTCAAAATCCATTTGACGTTCAATGTGATATCAATGTTTTCAACAATGTTATAGTTTTCAGTGTCGCTTGGAGTATATTTAGCTTTAAAAGCATGTAATCCCCATTCAGTTGTCTTTTGAGTTCCATCCATCCAGGAGAATCTTTCTGGTAGACCAATAGTAGATAAAGCAACGTCATACGGGACAGTAACACTATCAGGGATGACATAAGTAGGATTTGCTTTAGAAACAGAAATAGTTACATTTTCTTCAACTGCTTTATAGTTAGGATTTTCTGGAGTATAGATTGCTATATGAGTTCTTTCACCTGCATTACCGACTTTGTCGTTAGGGTTTTTCCAAGCCCAATGTTCTGGAAGGGTGACACTAGAAAGAGTATCTCCATAAGTTGCCGCTAAACCAGTAGGAACAACATATCCAGTTGGAGTAGCTTTAGTGATTTCAAATTGAAGTTTTGCGGTTGCTCCTCCAACAGTCACTCTTGCCTCGTAAGTTCCTACATTAACGCATTCAGTAATAAGTGAATTGTTTTTATAGTATTCAATCGATGGTGTACCGAAAGCTACATCGCTATAGTCATCAGCAAATGATGCCACTTTTGCAGAACCATCGTAAACTAAATTAGTTGGTGCTTCTAACGTAAGAGTTAAACCAGTTGTAATTGGACAATCTGAAGCACTACATGAAGCTGTGATAGACGCTCCATTAGCAACGTATGACCAATCATGAGTATGCGGTGGAACTGGATAAATATAAGGATTTGTTGTAATTGGATCACTAACTTCTCCCATAAGAGTGATTGTTCCACATGATGCTTCATCGCCATAACCAATAGTGTATGTCGAAGCTTCAATGGATAAATATAAGGAAGTAACAGTATCGTTTATTGTAATATCTCCACATGTTGAATATTGACCAGCGCCTATACAAACACATCTGCTCGAACATGTTATTTCGCCACCATTAATGGTAATGTCGCCACCAGAAATTTCACCACTTTTGAAATAACCAAAGCCGGAACCTATACACGCGGCATATGTCGAAATAAGTTTTAATGTTCCACCATTAATGGTAATGTCGCCAGAACTTCCATCCACAGGTCCACCAATTGCTGCGCCACCATTTCTGCCTCCTGTAGCATTGATAGTTCCACTGTTTATTATAATGGAACCGCAGTCTTCACCATAAGCGCCGCCGATACTAGATGCCCATGTAGCACCCTTATTTGGAGCATTTAAAATTCCAGTACCCTGAATAGTTAACACACAATCTTCTGGAACCATAATGGAAGGTTTCTCATAATTATCCCCATAGACTGTGTTTTCTTCTTCTAAAATAATGGTTGCGTTGCCAAGCAATGAAATTCCCGGATGAATCGTACCACTTTGAGTGTTTTGAGGAATATTAACATTTCTAAGTGTAACGGATGCATCATTAGCAATAAATAATTCGATAGTGTTTGAAGACAATGTACCAGTTAATATATCTCCATCCTGAGCAGTATAATCTTCACTTAGTGTAGATAAATCAATCGTTGGACTAGTAGCTTTTATTTCTTTTACGTTTGAACTGTGGCTAAAAACTAATCCAGCAGTCAATGCAAAAAGAGAAGCAAAACTAGAAGCAACAATCAAAATGTTTCTTTTTGTTTTTTTCATTTTTTAATACCTCGTGGAATTTAATATTATTTTAAGTATTTCGCTTTTTACGCGCAACTATCTATAGATACATTGTTTTATTATTTACACATTATGCGCTTAAAAACCGAGCTTTTACACCCGGCTTCTATTTTATATTGATTAAGTTTAAAGGCAGTTAGTTTATTTGCCGGTAGAACCTGTTTCGAACTCTTTACCACAATCATTACACTTGTATTTTTTTAAAACCTTGCCAGATTGTCTTAATTTAACATTACTACTTCGACAATATGGGCATGGCGGACAATTATCTGTGTTAGAACACGCTCCACCATTAACAGCTTCAAGTTGTTCGCTAGTGAGTTCTAAACCTTCTTCTTTAGCTAAAGCCAAAATTTCATCAGTATTATTACATGCTCTTACTTTAGCGATTTGTTTTTGGGTTAAACCTTTTAATAATTCTTTTTTCATAGTCAAAGTTCTCTCCTTTGTTAGTTATATACTATCACAATGTTTGTCACAGATGTGTCACAAGAAAAGACCTCAATAGAGGCCTAATCTATGCTGGATAAGTCGTTTTGTCCAGTTTTGAATAAGTGACTTTAGACAACGAAATTAGTTGTCTAAACCAATCCATTCTGTTTTGTCTAAATCAGCCTATCCATATTATGCCGTGTTTTCGCCTGTTCGCGAATAAGAAAAAAACCGAGTTTTTAACCCGTCTATTTTCTATTTTGATATTACTTTCTTTTGGTACGCTCTTTTGCCACAATGTGGACATTTCATATATCTTGTTCTATTGATGTGTGGAGCGAATAATACTTGTGAATAAGTTGGAACAAATGTTTGATGACATTCTTTGCATTCATAATATCCAGCTTTTTGCTCAATAAGCACACAGAATAATATTGCAACCATAAAGACAACAAAACCTACCGACATCATAAGAAGCATTGCCCATAATGGTAATCCTAAATATTGATAACCTAATATTCCAGTAAACATCATGACTAATAAGAACAGAGTTCCAGTGATGCCTAACACTATTTCTAGATTAAGAAACCTTTTGTCTGATTCTTCTTTTTCTTTGATCATTTGAATTAGGTTTTCTTCTGCCTGTTTGTTATATGTTTCCATTTCTAATTCCTCCCCAGTTAATAATTCATTAACACTGATGTCAAGTGCTTTGCATAGTTCTAACATGATTGATGAATCTGGTAAGCTTCTACCACATTCCCATTTAGATACTGCACGATCAGTGACGTATAAGCGTTCCGCTAATTGTAGTTGTGTTAAGTTTTTCGCTTTTCTTTTTTCAGCAATAAACTTTCCAATTTTGACTAAGTCCATGATCTTTCCTCCTTCGCTTATACTTTAGAATTACTTTTTGAAAGAATATACATACTGTTGGTTGAGTCGATAACAATATAGAAAAATACGCAAGAAATCTATTATTTTATTTTGGTTGTCCGTATTCTCTAAACATAGATTCAATTGAAACAACCCATTGTTTGCCATATTTGCAAACATCTATCCCATTTTTTAGTTTTCCATAAACAATGGCTTTTCTTAATGTTGATTCATTTAATCCCCAAATTGTAGTTGCATCACTCATCGCCATTAAACCATCGAATGGTGTTTTAAACTCTTGACCATTTTCCCATAATTCATCGCAAGATAAATCGACATTGTCATTCCAGGAAACGCCATAACCACCAACATCAACAACAACATCATAGAAGAGATTGTTTTCTTCAAGTGTTTTAAAAACATCTTTCCATTCGAATAATGGTTTCACATCATAAACCTTAGTCACTCCAACACAAAATTGGACTAAAAGTTTGTAATCATCTAATGGAAATACAGATTTGACTTTGTGAAACATAATACAACCTCCTTATTTAAGTGGCTCGATTTCGTGAATATCCTGACTTTCCCACATATTTAGCAGTTCTTCCTTATGAAGCAATATCCATTCTTTGACCATAGACAATACTCTAGCTGTTGGATTAAGTTCACCATCAATAATCACCAAGTCTTTGATCGATATTGAGAATGTTTCTTCGGCATACATCACATGAACATGAGGTGGATTATGCTCTTTTGGTAGGAAATACATTTTGATGACGATTCCGTAAAATCTAGATAATACAGGCATTTATATCATCTCCTCTACTATATCACTTTATCGTGATATTACCAAATAAATCTTTGTTCGATTCATACGGCATTAGAGAGGTATTTAGAACAGATATCCTCTCACTATAATAAAGGAGATACTATGTATCTCCGTAGTTGACTTTTCCAAATTTTTTAAAATTAATTTTATTAATAATTTTTAACTCAACGAGTTAGTTTATATTAACAAATTCATAATAATTTAACTGTCACTTTAATTTTTACGCAATTATGCAAATTAATTAATGCTTAATAATCTGTAAAAAACCAACCGCAATAATCATTTGAAGCGAATATAATTTTACATTTCTTTCCACTTCTCTATTTCCTTCACTCCGAACTATTCGAAAAACTCGAAAAGTTGACAACTAAATAACATTAGAAAAGACCTCAATAGAGGCCTAATCTATACTGGATAAGTCTTTTTGTCCAATTTTGAATAATTAAGTTTAGATAATTACACCTTTTATTATTAGCACCTATATTATTATTTGCACTATTTTTATTATGTCTATATAATAACAAACGTTATTTTAAGGACATAAGATATGAAAAGAAAAAATATATTAATTCCGTTAATTGTTGGAGCGCTTGCTATTCCAGGAATTGTCGCTTCTTTTAATAAAAGCAATGTAGTGGAAGTTGATGCTACTAGCTCTTCACCTATTAGCGGTAGCTTTATTAAAGTTAACACTACAGCAGAATTAGTAATCGGCACGAAAGTCATCTTCGTTAGTGATGATGGACAAGCGATGGATGATATTTGGGGTAACCCAGGATATTTACACGGTAGTGGTGATGGAGTGACTCTTTCTAGTAATTTAAACGAAGTTACACTGAACAACTCTAATGCGACAATCTTTACTGTTGAAGCAGGAACGGAAACAAACACCTTTGCTTTTAGAGCGGATTTAATGAAAGTCACTGGTCAAAAAAAGAGCAATATTTATATTGCTCATAACGAAAAAGATTATTACGGTGATAACACATTTAAGAATATTGGTTATTTCAAAGATCGTGATATCGCTGTGGAAGTAAGCAAATGTTTAGAGTCTTCTTGGTATGTTGAATTCAATGTCGAACAAAAAAAATACACTGGAGAAAACTTTGTCCACACTTATATTAGAAACGCTAAAAACGTTAAAGCTGGATATCCTAATAATGAATTGACATTCACCCGTGACTACGCGCCTAGATTTTGTAGTAATATGGGTAATCTTGTAAATATTTACAAAATTAAAGACAACTCTATTTATAGTATCGTAGTGACTAAAGAACCAGACAAAACTACTTATAACTATGGTGAGGCTATTGATTTAACTGGCTTAGAGATTGATATTTATTCTCAAAGTAGCACTGAACACGTTACATATGATTATTCTTTAGATAAATTCTCATATCCTGATGTTGCTACTGGAGAAGGCGAAGTGTTTTTAGAAGTTTATTACACGGATAAGAAATTTACTGTCTCTATTATTGTTAATAAACCAACATATTCGGCGACTAAGATTGGTGAGTTAGCGGATTATCGTGGTTCATACATGTTGGTGGAAGAAAGCATAGGATATGGATTTAATGGTGCTGATTCAACAAAAAACATAAGCAAAAACTTTAAAATGATTAAATTTGATTATCAGGGTGTCTGTTACGCAAAAACTGAAACTCAATACGAAGAACTAAGATGTGTAGTTAGTAAAGATGAGAATGGTTACCATATTCGTTGTGCTAATAATTACTATATTGATTTAGATGGAATATGTTTCTCTAGTGATCCAACTACTAGTCTTGTAATTGAGCATACTTCTTATGGTGTAATGATTAGAAGAACAAATGGTGGATATTTGTGCTTTGATAGTCTTAGCACTAACCTCAATTACGCAATAGCAACAATGGAAGAAATAGAAGATGCAAACTTTTTAACTCCTATCGTCCTTTATAAATACGAATTAACAAGTGAAGAACAAACCGCAATTGATACTTTTACATCTTCATTCATAAGTACCACAAATGTTTGTGATGAAACAGGATCAACGTTCTCCATTACTAGTAATAATTGGAGAGATCTTGAAGAAGCATACGCTTCATTAAGCGGCACTGTTCAAGCTGAATACGTTAACACTTTATATAGCGTTGGTGAAGAAGATACTTCCGCAATTCAATTTGCGATGTCTAGATATGACTATATTTATAGTAAATATCATAGATATTCATATATCACCGATTTTATCGGTAGATTAGAAGCAGGAACTATGCAAAGTAGTTATAGTGGTATCTTCTTTAGAATTGATACCCAAGCAATGAATTCAACTATTATTGTGATTGCAGTTGTTTCTACTGCTTTAGTAGCAGCGTCTTTACTTCTTGTTTATAGAAAGAAAAAGAACCAAAAATAATAAAAAACCTAATAAACAGTGAAAACGTTTTAAAAAAAGACCGATACAAGTATCGGTCCTATTTCATCATTCTGGTGGATCTGACGAGGCTCGAACTCGCTACCTCATCGTTGCGAACGATGCGCTCTCCCAGGTGAGCTACAGACCCAAGCGAATTATATAATAAGAAAAATTCACTTTATTTTCAAATAAATATAATTCTATTTATCTAGCATGTTATTTAAAACAGAGGCTAATACATCAATTGAGTTATTTGTAACACCTTCGTTATTGATGATCAAGTCCGCATAATATTGACTTGGACCAATAATCTCTTCAAACATTGGTTGAACACTCGCGAAATATTGCTCTACAACACTTTCGTATGTTCTTCCTCTTTCTTTCGTATCACGATTAATTCTTCTCACTAATCGCTTTTCTCTAGAAGCGTTAATGAAGACTTTTAAGTCTCCCATATCTCTAAGTTCCTTATTCACTAACGCCATAATACCTTCAATAAGAATTAATTCTTTGGATTCAACTTTTTCAGTTTCTTTTTTTCTTCCGTGAATCACAAAATCATAGATCGGTTTATCAATACTTTTGCCACTCTTTAAATCTTTAATCTGACTTCTTAAAAGTGGCCAATCAAACGCTTTTGGATGGTCGAAGTTAATACCCGCTCTTTCTTCCATAGGAAGGACTGAGAAGTCTTTATAATAGTCATCTAAAGAAATAAGAGTGACCTTATCTTTTGGAAGCTTTTCAAGTACCTGATGTAAAACATAGGTCTTGCCACTTGCAGAACCTCCACCGATTAAAATAATCTTTGCCATAATTAATCCTCCGAATAATTTGTGAAATAGTTTTGAACAAGGACCACAGGAGTGCCTTTATCTCCACTACCACTAGTTAAATCACATAATGAACCGATTAAATCAGTTAATTGTCTAGGAGTTGTTCCTTGAGAGGCCATATTGCCCACTAAAGAACCGCTCTTTTGTTTAATCTTATCTTTGATAACTCTCTTTAATTCTTCTCCTTGAAGATCTTTAAAATCATTATCTGCTAAATATTTGAGTTTTAGTTCGTTAGGAGTTCCTTTTAGTCCATCCGTATAAAAAGGAGAAACGACAGGATCTGCTAATTCCCAAATCTTTCCTTGTGGATCTTTAAAGGCACCATCTCCATACACCATAACTTCTACGTGTTTACCTGTTAACTCTTTTACTTTTAGTTGAATATCATTAACTAATTTAAATGCATCTCTCGGAAATAGTTTTACTTTCTCTTCAGTGGATTTATTAGAACCTAGTAAACCATATTTTTCGTTATATCCTGAACCATTCACGCTACGAGAAAGGATATCATCCATTCCATAGACGATATTTGCTCCATTTTCTAATAAGATACGTTTAGTTCTATTACGTGTATGAATATCGCAGTAAAGAACGTTTTTAGTATAACTAAGAATTGCTTTAGCCTGATTAGCGAACACTACTTCAACTTCACAGTGTTCTTTTTTAATCAAATCAACGTAGTAATCGATATAATCAACTCCAGTGAATTCATGAACCTTATGACCGAATAGTTCACGATATTTCTCTAGCGATAAAACATCGCTATAAGGATTAACATTCTTTTCATCTAGTTCATCATAAGTTAATAAAGCGTTACCAACTTCATCACTTGGATAAGAAAGCATTAAAGTAATCTTTTTAGCTCCTCTAGCGAATCCTTTTAGAAGGATTGCGAATCTATTCCTTGATAAAATTGGGAAGATAACTCCAAATTCTCCACTTGGAAATTTCTCTTTTATATCAGTTGCGATATCATCAACACTCGCATAGTTGCCTTGGCTTCTAGCAACAACACTTTCAGTAATCGCGATAACATCTTTATCTTTGATTTCAAATGGTTCGTTTTTAGCGGCAGTTAATACTGATTCAGTAACGATGGAGGCTAAATCATCCCCTTCTCTAATAATTGGGAGTTTAATACCTCTAGAGACTGTTCCGACATATTTAGACATACACTATTTCACCTTTCTTAAAATATTGCGAGCGATATATATTCCACAAGCACTAGCCTGGGCTAACCCTCTAGTTAAACCCGCTCCATCACCACCGACATATAAATTAGATACGCCTTCAACTTCAAAATACTTATCCATCTTTGGATGAGCGCTATAATATTTTGCTTCAACTCCATATAGTAAAGTGTGTTCAGTTGCGATACCTGGAGTGATTTTATCAAGTACTTCAATCATCTCAATGATAGAACGCATTGTTTTATATGGAAGAGCGAGAGCTAAATCGCCTGGAACTGCTTCTTTTAATGTTGGTCTAACAAATCCTTCTTCAATACGTTTCACTGTGCTTCTTCTACCGAGTTTAATGTCACCATATTTTTGAACGATCACTGATCCACAAGATAATTGGTTAACTAATGAAGAAACTTTTAAAGCGTATTCATTCGGCTTTTTAAATGGTTCTTCAAAGTGATGAGAAACAAGTAAAGCAAAGTTTGTGTTATTACTTGATAAACTGGAATCATTATATGAGTGACCATTTACATTAATCACTCCTTGATAATTTTCCATAACGACGTGTCCACCAGGATTTGCGCAGAAGGTTCTCACTGTGGAACCCACTGAAGTTTTATAAATAAACTTGCCTTCATATAAGTTTTCATTAATCTCTTCCATGACAATGTTTGGACATTCAACACGTACACCGATATCAACTTGAGTTTGTGACATTGGAATCTTATATTTCTCAAACATGTTATTAAGCCAACTACTTCCTTCTCTACCAACGCCTAAAATAACGTAATCAGCTTCAATGACTTCATCATTAGTTAAAATAACACCTTTAACTTTGTTATTTTCCACTAAAATATCTTTCACGTTAGAAGAGAAACGCATCTCGATATGTTCTTTTAAGTCATCATAAATACGAGAGAGGATTTTAATGTTTTCTTCAGTGCCTAAGTGTCTAACTTTACTTCTAAGAAGTTTAACTCCTACAGACATCGCTCTACGTTCAATTTCACGTACTTTCTCTGTCTCTGGATTAGTGATAACAGGAGTTGCACCATATTTTAAATTTATTTCATCAACGTAATTAATTAATTTGAGTAATTCAACGCTATCGATATAGTCAGTTAACCAACCACCAAATTCAGTAGTGATATTAAATTTTCCATCGCTATATGCGCCTGCTCCACCAAACCCGTTAGTGATGCTGCAAGATGGATAACACTCTTGATAACCTTTTTGATTAACAGGGCATTTATCAATCTTATGTTCTAAAACCGGGCATCTTCTTTCATAAATATTTCTTCCCTTGTCTAAAAGAAGAATCTTTAAATTCTTATCTTCTTTAGCGAGTTCATAGGCCGCCATATAACCTGTTGGTCCCGCTCCTACTATAATTACGTCGTATTTCATGTTGAATACCTCAAGACAAGAAATAATTTTATCATCTAACTATGTTAATTGCCTTAATTAATTAATATTTATTGATGCATATTTTTATGAATTTTCACTCTATCAATGTATAAAAAAATACCCCAATTTATAATTGAGGTATATTTGCTTTTTTAAAATATAGGTTATTTCTTAACGACGAGTTTAGTGGAGAAGTCTTTTTTGGTGAGACCACTAATGACGAGGAGTATACCGTAAAGAGCAATAACAACACCAACAACAATCCAGAAGGCTTGTCTAAATCCTCCGACAGTTAAATATAAGATGCCAAGGACGGAAACAATAACACCTAATGTCATTTGTCCGATACCGTAGATAACGTTATATTTAATCATGAAATAAATTCCATAGAAGAATAACGCTCCACCTAAAGCGATAACGAAATAGACGAATAAGGTGATGAATAATCCAAGTAATCCAGGTTGGATGAGTAAAAGAATACCAAACGTTGTTAAAACAGTAAAGGCGAGCACCGCTGCAAATGATAACGCTTTTAGCTTTGCTAAGCCAGCAACAGAAACAACGAGGAATGTTGCTCCACTAACGATAAATAAGATACCAAAATAAGTCGCCAAGGTTTGAGTGCCAAAAATTGCAACTAAGACACCTAATACGATTGTTGCGAGTCCTTCAAGAACCGCTAATACTTTTTTATTTTTGTCCATATATTAAATCTTCCTTTCGCTATGATATTTAAAAACTATTCTTCGCTTTTATCAACATTTTGTTGATTCTTTTTGAACTTCGTTAATAAAGGAGTAACTACTAATTCATCGAAGACAGGAGAGAAACCAGTAACTAAGAATTCCGCAATGAGTAAGTATATATGCGTATGTGCGTGATGCTCTGTTGGAGTGATGATTAACATAAATGAAAAGACAAAGACAACGATTGATTCAATTAAAGAAACGATTGCGATAGGTCCTTTAATCTTTTGATTAGTGATCTCATGAATCTCAAACATCTCTCTCATAATTGACCACATCGACCAAATGATACAGATCGCCACAAAGTCATCGATTAACGCTAGCATTAATATACCTAAAATAACTTCAAGGAAGCCATATAAGAATTTCACTTCTTTAATCGCATGTTTCTTTTCAAGAATTAAGTTAACGATGACATCTTCTAAGCCAAATGCCATCATAAGAGAACCGATTAAGTATTTTAAGTTATGTAATAAATGTTCTGCATATACAAAGATGAGAACAGAGAAAGCAATGAACAAAACTAATTTGATGTAACGATATATTTTCATAATTAATTATCAAGCACTAAAGTGGCTGCTCCTATTTTTCCAGAATCGTATCCTAAAGAGGCGAGCACAACATCAACTTTAGGAGATCTCTTCATTCCATAAGTATGAAGTTTTAAATATTCTCTAACTCTAGATAATAAATTTTCTCCTTCGTTAGCGACACCTCCAGAAAGAATAAATGCTTCAGGTCTAAAGATGTTACAGAAGTTGATTAATCCTTCGGATAAATACATCACATATTCATTTACAAGAGTGTCTGCGACAAGATCTCCCTTTTTTTGCGCTATAAAGGCGTTTCTCGCATCGATTTCCCCAAGCTCCTTAGCAACTTCATGTAACAAAGAATTTGGATGCTCAGACATCATTCTTTTTGTTTCTTTAACTAAAGCAGTTGCAGAGGCATATGCTTCAAAGCATCCTTTTCTTCCACATCCGCAACTTCTGCCATTAACTTCAATGACCATGTGACCGAGTTCACCACCTTGATGAAGATTTCCATCATAAAGATGGTTATCAATGATGATGCCTCCTCCTACTCCAGTACCTAGAGTAATCATAATGACATTTTTATAGTCTTTACCACTACCGAAACGAGCTTCGCCTAAAGCGGCAACATTCGCATCGTTATTAATTAATACTGGTAAGCCAGTCTCTTTATTCATAAATGAAGCAATATCAAAGTTATCCCATAAAGGTAAATTAGGAGAAGTAATGACTATTCCTTTATCCATATCTAAGATACCAGGAATACCAAGGCCAATACCTTTTACTTCTTTATAACCATGTAACTTAATTTCATCATTAATAATGTCAGACAGTTTTTTGACTTCTACTTCCGCTCTTTCTTGTTTATTCACTTTCATTGAAAACTTTGAAAGTATTATTCCTTTTTCATTAACAAAGGCACCTTTAATAGAAGTACCACCAACATCTACACCTATCGCTATCATATGTTTTTACTAATTCTTTCTAGGAAAGATTATAAATAAATGATTGTCTATTTTCAATAGAGGGGGAGTTGACTAACCTCCTTCCTTGTGATTTACTATAAATAGTGGTGAATCGCTCCTTAGCGGTTCTTTTTTTTACCCTAAATATAGGGTTTTTCTTTTGCTCAAGTAAAATATTGTTATGTTTCTTGGGTTAATGGCTAAGCCTAAGTAGGTGG
>CADCFC010000016.1 GCA_902800645.1 uncultured Erysipelotrichaceae bacterium | reverse complement strand
AATTGGAGCAGGTGAAACTGCTTCAGCTTCATTTAATCCACCACAACTAGAAAGAAGTAATAGAGGAAGAATTGTAAATAATAATTTCTTTTTCATAGTCGATAACCTCCTTACATCTTTGCGACGATGAAGCCGCCAGGTAAAACTGTATCAAGCGTAGAACCAGCGGTTCCGCCAATTAAAGATTTACCTCTATTTTGTGATTCGATGTTAACACTTGAGCTACCTGCGTTAATCGTGACGATAACTCTTCTAGATTCACCATCAATGATATCGAGATGGATACAGTTCGCGTCACCCCAAGAATTGTGGATATAACCATAGGTTGGATAGTCATCACTCTTCTTTGCGTTACATGCAGCTATAAAGTAATTAAGCATTGAATCAGGTTTATTTTTCTGTTCACTAACTGTATCGAGGTGTTCGTTATAGTTATCCCAAGTGACAGTTAAGCCAGAGAATGTATATCTAGTAACGCCATCTTGTAGTTGAGTTTTGCCCCATCTCATCGGTTGACGATACCATCTATCAGTGTTATTTCCGTGGTCGCCAGTTTCTCCGTTATTTAGGTTACCGGACATACCGAGTTCGTCACCGTAATAGACCCAGCTTAATCCAGGAGTAAAGATTGTAATCGCTGCAAACCATTTTGCTCTAGCAATTGCAAAGTCTTTATTACTCGTTGTCACTTCTGCGTGATGAGTGGTAGTAGAATGAGCCGCCGCGTGATTGAGTAATCTAGCGATATCATGGTTACTTGTAAAGGCACCATTAATATGGTCTTTTCTTTCAGCCTTGTTATATTCAAGGGTTTGTTTAATATCTCCACCCATTGCAACGAGTCCATCATTAACTGTGGATTCATTTAAGTGATAATAGGTGCAGAAATCGAATTGAGAATCAATCGCTTGATAGAATGGAGCAATACGCTTATTCCATCCATCGAAGTTTTCACCAACTAAGAAACAGTTTGGATAAGCAGATTTAATATCACCAGAGAATTCTTTCCAGAATTGGACGTTAAGACCGATGTGGTAAGAATAGTCATTTTTCGCTTCAACTTCTCCATTAAGTTGATTATCCCAATATGTTCTATAACTGACATCATAACGGATGTTAGATGTGTATTTTGTCGCTTCTTCTGGACTTAATTCGCTTAATAAGTAGATGTGTTTAATCGCATCAAGACGGAAGCCATCAAGACCGAAGCTAAGCCAATATTTACACATATCCGCCATATAGTCTCTTGTTGCTTGATATGAGTAGTTAAGTTCAGCCATACCACTACCGAATTTACCAAAATAGTAATAATTACTAGTTCCGTCACGATACCAGTCTTCACTATCTTCAACTTTTACATCGTTATAGTTAGCAGGAGTATCTCCACTAGCAGGAATTTCTCCATCCCACTCTCTAACCTTTTCACCTTTGTATTTCCAAAGGTACATATTTCTATATTCAACGGTTTTACCATTAATAACTTCAACTTTCGCTTGTTCTGATTTGTTGAATAAGACGTTGTTTTTTGAAGTATGGTTAATAACCATATCCATTAAAACTTTCATTCCTTTTTGGTGAGCCTTATAGATTAATTCTTGATAATCTTCCATGGTTCCAAATTTGGAATCAATCTTATAGTAATCAGTAACATCATATCCGTGATAAGAGTCACTCTCTTGAATTGGAGTAAGCCATAAGCATTCAATACCAAGCTCTTCAAGGTAATCGAGTTTATTGATAATACCTCTTAAGTCACCCATTCCGTCTCCATCACTATCAGCGTAAGATGGAACGAAGATTTGATAACCAGTACCTGGACGATCTTCTAAGAATGAAGTAGAAGTATTAACTCCACGAGGATATTTATCGTTAAGTAAATCTTGAATGTCGTTTTTACTAGAATAATTACCACTTGTATCTTTGATTGTTGGGTTAGGTTCAACGGCTTTACCACTTTCAGTGGTGTAGCTCTTAACACTACCTTCAACACAATAAAGATGTAAGGAACTTTGTTTTCCTTCAGGTAATTTTTCGTCGAGTTTTTTAATCCAAGTATCACTACCGCCATCACTCACCCAGTGAGTTTTGCCGTCCATGTGATTTTGGTCAACGATTAAGAAACCAAGTCTAGCGCCTTTAAGATTATTCCAGTCACTAATAAGAGGTGCTGGTTTACCTTCTTTAGCGTCAATTAAGTCTTCTCTAGTTAAATCGATATCAACGATTTGACCATTAGAGTCTTCAAATATATCAGTGCCACTTCCACCACACTCAGAATTATTCATCCATCTAGTTGTAGTTGGAGTGACATTATCTGGGGCGTGAGTTGCACCGTAAAGGGTACCATCAATATCATTAGGCATTTTTTGCCAAATATAGACAGCCCAATCATCATAGTCATGATTCTTTCTTAAATAATGTAAATATAAGTGTCCTGGTTGTTGCCAACTAGAATAATCTGGTTCATCACCATGTTCAGAAACAACAACATTACATTGAGCGGTTTTAACTTCGCCAGCGTCATTTCTAACAGTGGCAGTAATTGTCGCACTTCCTACCGCAACAGCAGAAATAGCGCCATTACTAGAAACTGTAACAGCACTTACGTTATTACTTGCCCACTCAACGACATCAGCCCCTTTAACAGTGGCTTCAAGCGTATCGGTGTCACCAACATACATATTAAGTGATGTCTTATTTAAGGAGATAGATAAGCCAGAAGGAGATAATTTATTAACTGTAACTGTGCATTTTGCAGTTTTACTACCAGCGGTAGCAGTAATAATAGCAACACCATCTTCTAAAGCAGTAACAACTGCGCTACTAACATCACGTTTAGTGACGCTAACAATATGTGGGGCATTACTTTCCCAACTTACGGTCGTGTCAATAAAACCAACGGATCTAACGGTCGCGGTTAATATGAAGGAGTTATTACCGCCTTCTTCGTAGTTAATGGTTTTATTTAAAATATCGAGGTTAACAGATTTAATCTCAGCCTCTTCAGTTGAGCCGCCTCCGCCACTAACGATAATTTCACAAGAATTAGATTCGTTACCAATAATTGCAGTAACGATAACTCTGCCACTAGTTAAACCAGTAAAAGAGGCGTTACTCGCGTCTTTAACTGTCGACATACTAACGATGTCGTTACGGTCCATTGTCCATTTAATTCCAACAGATGAGCCAGAAGTAGAATGTGCGATTAAAGTCACGCTTTCGCCAACTCTAATATTCGCAGTTCTTTGATTCAAAATGACCTTTTCACTTGCGGAAGGATCGACTTTAGGTGGAACATCCACAAAATCATTTCCTCCACAGGAGAAGAGCATTGGAATTACTAGAAATGGGATTAAGAACTTCTTTTTCATAATTCAATCTCCTTCATTGAACTTGATGTTTTCAATTATTCTTTTGATGTCGTAATTTCTCTAAATGCATATTCACTAGTCGAAGTGTTTTCGGTTTTGTTATATACACGGAGTAGCATTCCTGTCTCATCGACTTTCATCTCGTGATTAATCTTCGCGGATTTTTCACTGTCTTCGACAAGAATTTTGAATTCAAGAGTTTTCTTCTCTTGATCAATCTTAATGTAATCTTGGAAGGTATAAGCGATTCCATTAATATAATCGCCACTATACATTCCATAATCATGGAAGCCTTCTACTGGAGTGGAACGATAGAAGTAAGTACTAATTAATGAAATGCATTCATCTTTCGTATATTCTTCTTCCTCTCCATTAAACGAATGAATATATTTGTTATCCTCTGTCACTATTGATTCACTAACAGTCTCAACTAACGCGCTATCCTTATATTTTTTTAATTCGTGCGTATACGAGATAGAGGAATCACTTCGACAATCGAATGTCACATATTCGGTTTCGTTTTCTTTCACTCCTTTAACAACACTTTCAAATGTTGTGAAATAAGAGGCTTTCTTATAGATTTCCATGCTTTTTTCTAAGGAGAAGCCTTGGATAAACTCCTGAATATCACTTCTAAGTGGTCGAGGTTCTTTGCCACAAGAAGAGATTAATAGAGTCGGTAAAAGAAATAATAAATATCTTTTCTTTACCATGTCTCAGTTTCAGTTTCGTAGTAATATCTACTCTCACCCGCAGTTTGAGTAACAGTAGTCTTACCATAGTCATAATTAATAGTGGAGAAAGTTTCATGTTTAAGCCAACCGTTTTTATCATATTCAAAACGGATATCAAACTTACCATCAACTTTGTTCTTATAAGCTGGAAGAGGATTTCTTGGTTTCCATTCACCAAATTCAGAATCAGTTCCGCTTGGATAACATGGGTAGTTATCAATCATTATGACTGTATGAACACTTCTTCCACCAACGGCAAATCCGCCATCAGGGAGAAGTTCATAATAAGTGTAATTTGAAGTTGGGTTACTACTTCCAACTCCACCGACCCAAGAAGTAATGATATGGGTCAAAATATAATTTGCAGTGGTAATATTTTCTAATCCTTCTTCATCTAGAAAATAGAAATTAGACTTATCGATTTTAAGTGGGGCTCTTAACCAATAGGAGTGAGAAGCCATCGCATAGATTTTGATATCCTCGCCATCTTCAAGAACTTCCGCGTATTTGTTATAAAATCCTTCGTTATATCTCGTATAAGGAACAAATACATCTCCATTTGGGTTATTAGAGAAAGTAGCGTTAACAGTGGTTAAGGTATTATTGAAATCTAAAGCGCCAACCACTTTGTAAAATGGATGTTCACTACTGACTTCAATATTATCGATTAAACTTTTTACACCACTAAAACCTGTGTCTTTTGGAGCACAGCTCATCACAGTAAGTGGAAGTAAAAGAAGTAACGCTAATTTGTTTTTCATATTAGTATAACCTGATGTTGAGCTCGTTTTCGTAAATTTGGGTCTCTGGGATAATTGGTTCCAAATTAACAGAAGATCCGAGTTCCATCTCTCTTTCTTTATCGATATATACCACTACTTTTTCACCAAAGATTTCTCCGGTGCACTTATACATCTTGGTGTCACCGTAATTTATGAATGAGACAACTTTAAATGGTAATCCCTTATCGCTTTCTTTAAAGCCATAGTGAGGGACTTCAATTCTAAAGGTCTTGGTGAAAACTTTATTTCCTAAACCTTGGATGATTCTACCAGTGATATCATCTGGAATGAGGAAGAATTGATCATTGAACTTAAAGAAGAAGATGAGTTCAGCGTGAAGTAAATCATTCGCTTTCTTCTCTTGAAGTTCTTTTTCACGTTTAGCAAATTCTTTATTAACAATCTTAAGTGGGAAGCATTCTTCTTCAAACGCTTTCTTATTCTCTTTAATTTGATCAGTTAATAAAGTCTTTGTTTGAGTAAATTTCGCTCTTAAACCATTTAGTTCAGTTTCCTTTTCAAAGTCTAAAGAGTTAGTCTTTCTTTCAACGTCGTTTTGTTTCATTTGTGGGAAACTCTCTTTGAAGATTGAATAACTTAATCTTCTTTGACTACGAGTTTCTCTGTCCTTGTTTTTCATCATGGACTCTTTGTAGTCAAGTTTTTCTTTCTCCCACATTTCTTTATATTGAGCGTTAATTTTCGCCATCTCATCTTTCATGATTTGAGCGTGTTTAACTTTTGCTTCTTTAACGCCAGTGCGATATTCATTTCTTGCTTGAGCGAGTTTTTCAGTAAGCTCTTTGTTTTTCTTTTCTAATTCTTGACGCTTAGTTTCAACTTCAGGAGCAATTTCTTGTTCTTTCTTGCTCGCTTCATTAATTGCAGTTTCTTTTTCAGCGTTAAAGTCAGCTTCAATCTTTTGATATTCTTCATTAACTTTATTAACTCTTTCGTTACGAATCGCCATTAAATTTTCATCTTTAGTGTCTTCGTAAGCAGTCTTTAAGTTAACAAAGGTTGCGAATAAGTTATCGCGATCCGCTAAAGGAGAAGCAACAACCATTTCTTTTTCATCTTTAAATGTTGCGCGTGAATAGTTAACAGAGAAAACAATCTTGTCTCCTTTTTTCACCTTCTCATCAACAAATACAAATAATTCTTTATCATTAGCCTTAACTAACGCTAAATGTTTGTCTTCGTGATCTTCAACAAGTAAGACTTTAGCTTCAACGTTACCTTTTCCAACAGTGATTGCGTCTAGTGGAATAGAAATTGTTCCATCTTTAAGGAAATCAACTGGGATAGATACTGGTTTATTAAATGTACCGAATAAATCCATCTTTTCGTTTTGAATAGAAACAGGCAAAACGTTATGTTCTGGGATACTTGGGATAATAGTCATCTCACTCTTTGCGTCAAATAGATGAATTCTTTCGACATCAATTCTAGCTTTGATGACATCTCCTTCTTTATGACCCATTTTGCTACTTGCTTTAATGATGATAGAAGTTGTGGATTCTCCACCTAATCCTTCAATCTCTTTTAAGTCACCATAAATAAGGGTTTCATTACCGAGTTCTTCAAAGTGAGAAATAGTAACATCGACAATGTTATCTTTCTTAGCAAGTTCCTCTTCTTCAGCGGAGACTGCTTCGCATCTAAAGCCTAAGCAGACAGGGACATCGCCTCTAAGATATTTTTTCTCAGCTTTTAAGACTGATTGTTTACTGATTCTTAAAGATGGTTGCTCACAATCACTCCAACGGACTTCAACATCATCTTTACCTTCGAGTAAAGTAACGTTAAAGAAGTTCATTTGTGGAGTACCGATAAATCCAGCGACGAATTTATTGACTGGGTGGTCATATAAATTTTGTGGAGAATCGATTTGTTGAACTCTACCAAGTTTCATAACGACTACTCTAGTACCAAGAGTCATAGCTTCGACTTGGTCGTGAGTAACGTAAATAAATGTAGTTTTAAGTTGTTGATGGAGTTTAGAGATCATACTTCTCATTTGACCTCTTAACTTCGCATCGAGGTTACTTAGAGGTTCATCAAGAAGCATGACTTTAGGATTACGAAGAATCGCTCTTCCTAAAGAGACACGTTGTCTTTGTCCACCAGACATCGCTTTTGGTTTTCTATCGAGATAATCTTTTAAACCAAGAACATCAGCCGCCCACATGACTTTTTCATGAATTTCGGCTCTTGGGACTTTTCTTAATGTAAGACCAAAGGCCATATTTTCATAAACTGTCATATGTGGATAAAGAGCGTAGTTTTGGAAGACCATCGCGATATCTCTATCTTTTGGTTGCATATCGTTAACTAAAGTATCACCGATATAAAGCTCACCACTAGAGATATCTTCAAGTCCAGCGATCATTCTTAAGGTTGTAGATTTACCACATCCAGAAGGACCGACGAAAACAATGAACTCTCCGTCTTTGATGTTCATATTAAAGTCACTAACAGCCTTGTGGCCATTTGGATAGACTTTATAAATGTGTTCTAATTTAAGTGAAGCCATATTTGACTACCTCCTATTAACCTTTAACCGCACCGCCAGCGATACCTTCAACATAGTATCGTTGTAACCAGAAGAAGAGGGCGGTAATAGGTATTGATACAAGCACTGCGCCAGCACAGAATGTTCCATAATCATGTAAGCCATGTCCTTCATTTGCTAATAGTTGTAAACCAACTGCAACAGTGTATTGGCTTGCTTGTAAGCCACCCGCAACACGGATATAGCTACCGAACATGAAGTCACCCCATGGGCCAGTAAATGAGACGAGAATTGTATAGATGATGATTGGTTTAGAAAGAGGGAGAATGATTTGCCAGAAGACAGTGTTCTTACTACCTCCATCAATTAAAACCGCTTCATCTAATGATTTTGGAATCGTGTCGAAGAATCCTTTAGCAATGTAATAACTCATCGCACTACTAGCGACATAAACCAAAATCAAGGAGAATACCGATGTATTTAATCCTAATAATTTTAATATGTAATAAATAACGAGCATTCCTAAGAAGCCAGGGAACATGCCTAAGATAAGGATTAACTTCATGAGTGCTTGTCTACCAGAGAATCTAAGTCTACTTAATGCGTAAGAAGTCATTAAGACTAAGACGGTCTGTAACGCTGCTGTGAAGAAAGCAATAATAAAGGTATTGATCCACCAGCTAAAGAACGGAGTATCTTTATTAAAAAGATTCGCGTAATTTTGTCCTGTCCAGTTTCCTGCTTCTGGGAAGAAGGATTTAGAGGAAGGAATGTTAATGAATGATTGGAAGATCAAATAGACAAATGGTAAAACCCAAATGACGGAGACCAAAATCAAGATTGCGTAAACGAGGATTCGATTAGACTTTTCAGCCAAACGTTTACTCGCGTAATGTTTTTCTGCCATTATTGGAAATCCTCCTCATTCTTAACGGAATTACTACGTCCATAGAAGACGAGTGATAAAATCGCGATGACGATAAAGACTAATAAGCCAAGAACACAGGCTAATGCATAGTTTTTATCATCGCCAATCATTGACATCTTATAAATCCAAGTGATAAGTAAGTCGGTTTCACCAACTGTATTTCCTCCAAAGGAAGAAGGAATAATAATACCGCTTGATTTAAAGGTAGGAGCACCTTGAGATAAGAGGTAAATGATATTGAAGTTATTGATGTTACCTACAAATTGAGATAACAAATATGGGAAGGTAATGAATAACATATATGGAAGAGTAATCGCAGTGTACATCTTAAATGATGAAGCACCGTCGATTCTCGCTGATTCATATAAGTCTTCAGGGATGTTCATTAAAATACCTGAACAAATAAGCATTGTGTAAGGAACACCAACCCACATGTTAACAACAATAATTAATATTCTTGCTAGTAACACGTTATCAAATGGAGAGAAGCTTGGTTTAACCCATCCCCACTTAACGAATAAGTCAGTAAGAATACCATTATTTGAAAGCATTCTATTAATTAAAAGCAAGGAAACGAATTGAGGAACTGCGATTGTTAAAATCAAGATAGTTCTCCATAACTTCTTTAATTTAATTCCTTTTTTATTAATTAATAAGGCGATAACCATTCCTAAGAAATAGTTAGTAAATGTTGCGATTAACGCCCATAAGAGAGTCCAAGCTAGAACTCTAAGGAAAACAGTAACGACCGCACTATTTTCTCCACTTCCAGAGAAAAGGATTCCATAGTTATCAAAACCAACCCAGTCAAATAAGTCAGCGTGTGCGTTACTATAGTTTGTAAATCCAGTAATAATCATAAAGACGACTGGAATAACAGTGAATGCGAATAAACCAACGAGTGGTACCGCGAGTAATAAAGTATGATAGTTCTTATTTGTTAAATCAGTGAAGAATTGAGAGTTTTTACTAAGTCTTCCAACAGCGATATTGTCTTGAAGTGATTTCGCATCTCTAATAGAGAAATACCATAAGGCAATAAAGATAATAATAAATAAGAATGTAACAATTGAATATAAGAGGATTTGGAATGAATTATCACCGCTCACAAAGGAAAGAGTCGTTCCTCTTGAAGGGTCGGAAATAAATTCACTCGTACCTGCAAATGTACCAAGAGTGCCAAGTTTAGCTAAATTTGGAACCCCAATGACGATTAAGAACCAAATGAAGACTGCTTCGTAAAGTAAATACAAAATTCCACGGAATATCTCCTTGTGGAAAAATTGTGAAAATCCGAAAATTAAGAAATTACCTCTTGTAAACCATGTGCCACCAACCCAAGCATTTTTAAGCGTTCTAAAAGGAGCACAAATCTTATGCCAGAGTTTAAGTAAGGCTAATGGAATACCTTTAAAGAAATTCACGAAACCTGTACCGATTCCTTTAAAGAAATCACCAGTGTTAACGAGAAATCTTTCACCTTTTGATAAAGAGAGGTATTGAATTTTTGTCATAATTCTTTACTTTCTATTTACGGCACTGCGTATCTAAATCAGCAAGAATGCCTTTAAGTGTGGCTTCGGATGAATCACCACTAGCAGCGGCGGTCTTAATAGATTTGGCCGCTGTCATAGTTGCATCCCAGAATCCGCTATCAACAGCGGTTAGTGGGATAGTACCAACACTTGCGATTTGCTCGTTAAGAGCAGCAATGTGTGGTTCGTTTTTACAAAGTTCTAATACGTCTTCATTAATAACAGTAGGTTTGACTGAGAATTGTTGGTATCTCTTAGCTTGAGCATAATCACTACAAATGAATCTTGCTAAAGCAGTAGATGCAGCTTTTACATTGGCGTCACTACCAATTCTTTGTGGATTTAATCCATAGAATTTGTAGCCGAGGAAAACGCCTAATCTTGTTTGATCAGTTTCAGAAATATATGGGAGAGGTGCAACACCATAATTTGCTCCCATAGCTTCTTTATATTGTTGAACGTTAGAGCAGTCTGCGATAGTTGCTAAAACTCCAGTTGTCGCACTTGGAATTTCTTTGCCATCAAAGAATCCATCTCCAACTCTTGAGAATAACTTGCTCATTGTTTGAGCGGCTTTATAACCTTGATCACCATTAAATGATCCTCTAGCAGTAAATGAACCAGTATTGGTAACAGTAATCTTATAGAGAGATTTACCCTGGGTATAGCTCATGAGAGCACCGGCAGCGTAGAATCCATCGGTTAATGGATATGCGAATTCTCTATCTAATTCATTCGCCTTATCAAGGATGTCATCAAGATTAGAAATTTGAGAAGCATTAACCGCGCTCTTATCATAGAACATGACATAGCCGTTATCTCCAGTAAATGGATAACCAACAGTAACATTAGCACCAGCTAAGGTTGCATAGTCTAATGCGGTTTCACCCATTTTTTCTTCAATCCATTCGATTTCAGGCATGTCTAATCTAGATAATGCATTTCTTTGGTTAAGTCTTAATGTTTGGTCAGAAGCATAAGGATAGATATGTGGACCAACGGTTGGGTCGGTACCAATTAAGTCAGCAGCCTTATCTTCACTCCAAGTGAGAACAGTTGCACTAATTGAACTGCCTGTATATGCATTGAATTCATCAACTAAGCCACGGATAAAGTTTTCTTGTCCTGGGGTAGCACCAATAGTGAAAGCGCCTGAATAACCTAAGTTCTTCTCAACGCCATGGTCGAGAGCGTCGTCTCCACCGTCTTTAGTAACTTCAACAGAGCAAGAAGCAATTTTTCCGTTTGAACCTGTAGCGTTGATTGTCGCTACACCTTCTTTGACTCCAAGTACACTAGCAGAGTTGCCATTTGGAGTGACACTAATACGGTCAGCACCACTAGTAACAGTAAATGTAACAGTTGTACTAGCTGGATAGACATTAGCGACTAATTCAAAGGATGTGCCTTCTTTAATCTTTTTTGTAGATGGTGATAAGTAAACGTATGGCTCATCTTCGCCACCGCCTCCTTCACCTTGAACGGTAACTTTACAACTAGCAAAGCCACCACCAATTGCGGCTGTAATGGTTGCGGTTCCTTCTCCGACACCGAATACAACACCACTGTCGTTGACATAAGCAACGTTCTCATTGCTACTAAACCAACGGAGTTCAGCACTGATCGCGTTCTTAGGACTGACTGAAACGGTTAACTGCTTACTTTCACCAACTTTAAGTTCAAGAGAGACTTGACTCACTCGCACTTGCGCGGTAGAAAAAGCAGCTTCACCACAGGAAGCCAAAGAAAGCGTGCTCAAAAGCAAAACGCCGGTGCTTAGCATCAAAGAAAAATTAAGATGTTTTCTCATAAGCTCGTTCCTACTTTTTATGTATGGACGTTATACAAACGATAACGTTCTTTATGAAATCAATTATAAGACTGTAATTTTCCATTCGCAACTATAGTTTTTATAAAACAATAGAGTATAATATGAACTATGAATTTCCACCAAAAAAGAAATGTATTATTTAGACTCGCGAGCGGTTTTCTCCTACTTTTGAATTTAGGCGTTTCTGCATTTGCGATGTCTCAAGTAATCATGCTTAGACCTGATGATCCTGCATTACTAATAATTGCTATAGGTGTTACATCCGTATTTTCAATTTTAGAAATGTTTATCATCTTAAAAGGTTGGAAAAAAGACAGTTATTTATATAAAATCGCCTTTAACGATAATGGAAGAGTAAATAATGTTCCACTTATCGCGGTTATCGTTGGCACTGCTTTAGGTCTTGGATTAAGTGCTTTAGGTATATCGGTTTATATCTTAAGAAGTGACGTCACAATTAAATGCTCAATGCTTATTGTTGCATCGATTAGTTCTTACCTACTTATTAACTGTATGTCCTATTACTTCTACCTCATTTTATTCAGGAATAGAGAAGTAAATTTAAAAGACCTTATCAAATAATTTTATTTTTCTAGATTCTCAATTACTTTAGAAATAACAGCTTCACTGCGTTCGCTTTGAAGTTTTTTTGTTGCTTCTTCAAAACTGATATTTGTGTTGATATTTTCTTTGATGAATTTTTCTAAATCTAAAATATCTTTATCGGTGTATTTATTTAAATTGAAAGAGAAACAAATTGGATATTTTCTAAAATATTCAAGCGCGGGATCTTCTTCGGTAAAGTAGAAATTAATAATTGGCTTTCCACTACTAATTAATTCAAACGTTTTTCCAGGTAATTGATTAGTAATAGAATTGCCTAAATTAATTAAGATAGATGATTCTGATTCTAAGCGATGAATCTCTTCTTTATCTACGATTGGATTAGTAACAATTCTTCCTTTAAATTCTTGATGGTATTTATCAATGATATCTTGGCAGCCAAAATAAAATATCGACATGAAGAATTCGGAATCAATTTTTAAAAGCACTTTAAACATTTCTTCTGGATTGCGAATGTCTTCATAAAAAGTTCCAGCGTATAGTAAAGTTGGCACTGTGTTATTAAGCGGAGCGATTACTTCTCTTTTTCTTAAAGAAGGTAAAACAATTTCGTTTTCTGTCTCTTTATTGGATAGATAAAATCCTTCCTTGTGATTTTTTCCTAATATACCTTTAAGGTAATAAACTCTATCAACATTATTAAAAGCTTTTAAAACTGTAGACTTTCTTTGTTTAATACCTTTAGTAGACAATGTGTAATTATAAACATAAGGATCCCACACAAACGCAACCCACTTTTTTGCGTATCCTTTTCTTTTTAAATAGGAGGCGATAACGTGACTAACAAATGGGTGAGAAGTGGATATAATTGCATCATATTCTTTATCTAAATATTTCCTAATTAAACCATAAGAAACCGCATCAATTGGCCATTCTTCGGTTTTATTTTTAAACATTCTTTTAAGATATGAAGAATACTTTATATAAGCTTTAAAAATTGGATTTAATTCTTTGTAGCTTTTGCCTTTTCCAAGTTTAAGCGTGCCTTTATCTCTACTATCGATTAATGAAATAACTTTAACGCCATCAACTATTTCAGTAGCGGGATATTCTAGTTTCTGATTATCAAGAGAAAGAATAGTAATATCATGACCTTTAGTTTTTAAGGCGTCTAAAAACATTAAAGTATTAATATTACTCGAATGTCCTTTTGCGTGATATTGAGGAATGATGAATAAATATTTCATTCTATTCTTCCTCTTCTTTGTTCTCGATTTCTTTGCTTTCTTCTATTTCAACAGTTTCTCCTTCAGGAGTTACTGCTTTATTTTTCTTTTTGATATGGAGGAGTTCCATAAGCACTCCAACATAATATCCTCTTTCTTCTTTATTAAATGTAATAAAGATTGTGCATAAGAAATACACTCCAACAAAGACAAATCCATTAACTAATAATTTAAGCCAGTTATATGGAATAACATTTAAGAAGTGTAAACCAAGACCAATAGCTAAAGAGATTACCATTGTGAATATTGCTCTACCATATACAGATTTAAAGAAATGGGAAATAGAGATCTTGAGGTATTTCTTGAAACACACAAAATCAAGAATCATATAGGTAACACGACCACATAATACTGCAATAGCGGCTCCGAGAGCGCCAGCGCCAAAATACATATTCGCATACCATCTAGTAAATAAATAAGATAATAAGAACGATAATGATAAATTAACTGCGGCTTTAACAACAGCAATTATGCCTAGTGGTTTTATATAGCCGTGAATAAGCATTGAATTTTCAAAAATGATAGATGGCATATGGAAGATTTCATATGAACAAATCGCCATGATACACCAATAAATAATCATGTATTTTTCATCTTTAAGCCAAAACATGATGAATTCTTGGCCCACGGATAAAAACCCAAGATAAATTAATCCAATAATAACAAGCTGTAATTTGCCAAATTTTTCTCCCAAAGCCTGAATGCGTTTTCTTTGTTCCTCTTCAGATACGTTAGCCTCAGTTCTAGCAACTTTAGCAACAAAGAATTGAGTGATAATTTCACCAAAAGTGAAAATGTAAAGTTCTAATGTAGTAACTAATGAGAACACCGCAACCGCATGATCGTTTGAAACAATAGACAAAATAAATGGAGTAATATTAAACGCTAATCGATTGCAAATCGCAGCGACAAATCCCCATGCACTAAATTTGAATACTTGTTTCTTTTCTTCCTTTGTAATACTGAGTCTTAAATCTAAACGAATATTCAGATAAGTTCTCATATAAACAAAACGTAATAAAATCGCAAAAAGCGCAGCGCTTACATTAATTAAAACAATAGGAATAATACCAGAGCCATTAATTTCCCATCTTAGTTGAATGCTTAAAATGGAAAACACTAAATATAGTGTTTTATGAAGCATATCCATCAACTTAACATAAGAAAATTTTTCGTAAGTCTGAATAACCCCATTGAAGCAGCTAGATGGAAGAGAAATGATAGTATATCCGCCAACAATTATAAATAAGTACTGTAATGTTCTAATTTGAGGTGTAACCTCAAAGGTCGCGGGATTACCATAAGTTTGTGAGAAAACATATGGAGCGGAAAATACTAATACTCCAATAACGAGTATAAAGAAGATATCAAGCCAGAGATAAATCTTAAAAATAGATGCTAAGAATTTTTCAACTCCAGCTTTATCATTATTAGCCCTTAGTTTTGCTAAATAAGTATTAATAGCAACCGATAAACCAAAATCTAATAAGAAAATATTAACGATAGAAGATGATAGACCATATAAACCATATTCACTATCGCCAACAGTTCTAATGATTTCTGGGGTCATGAAAATACCGTAAGCAACGCTGATAAGAATTGCGAGGTATCCAAAAATTGTCCCAAGAGCGATATTCTTTTTACTCTTGTGTTCAATTCTCTCTATATTTGTCTCATCGCTGATACTTTTTCTCATTATATAATGCTATAAATTATATTTATCTTGCTGTAATAATGCAATCTATTTATATTGGCGTTCCATCCAATTTTGGTATTCGCCACTTTCAACATGTTTAAGCCATTCTTGATTATCAAGATTCCATTTAATAGTGGCGACAATACCTGTATCAAAGTTGTGTTCAGGTTTCCAGCCGAGTTCAGTTTCAATCTTAGTTGGATCCATCGCATATCTTAAGTCATGTCCTGGACGATCTTTTACATATGTAATTAGAGTTTCAGGTTTGCCTAATGCTTTTAAAATAGTTTTAACAACTTGTAGATTAGTTCTTTCGTTATGACCACCGATGTTATAAACTTCACCATCTCTACCATTTCTTACAATTAAATCAATCGCAGTACAGTGATCACCAACATAGAGCCAATCTCTAACATTTTCACCATTTCCATAAACTGGTAATGGTTCATCTCTTAAAGCTTTTTGAATCATTAAAGGAATAAGTTTTTCAGGGAAATGATATGGTCCATAGTTATTTGAGCATCTAGAAATAGTAACTGGTAAATGGAAGGTTCGATGATACGCTAAAACGAGAAGATCCGCGCTTGCTTTTGAAGCACTATATGGACTAGATGTATGGATAGGTGTATCTTCGTGGAAGAATAAATCTGGTCTATCTAAAGGTAAATCACCATAAACTTCATCAGTGGAAACTTGGTGATATCTTTTGATTCCATATTTTCTACAAGCATCCATAAGTACTTGTGTACCTAAAATATTTGTTTTAAGGAATACTTCGGGATTTTCAATACTTCTATCAACATGAGATTCCGCTGCAAAATTAATAACATAATCAAAATGTTCTTCTTCAAACAATTTATATACAGCGTCACGATTGCAAATATTTTCATGAACGAATTTGAAGTTTGGTTTATCCATGATTGGGGCAAGTGTTTCCATGTTGCCAGCATATGTTAAAGCGTCAATGCAAACATATTGATCTTTTGGATATTTATTGACCATGATATGGAGGAAATTACCTCCAATAAATCCTGCTCCACCAGTGACTAAAAATTTTGACATAATTATTCTCCTTTGAGTTCTTTGATGAACCTTCTAGTCGCGTCTTGCCATGTAGGAAGTCGCTTAAATCCTGCTTTGTCTAGGCTAATTTTAGATAGTCTACTATTAAGTGGACGATTAGCCTGAGCAGGCACTAATTTTTGATATTCTTTTGTTGTAATTGGTTTAACATTAACTGAAGTAATACCCGCTACTTCATAAATGTATTTAGTAAATTCATACCAAGATGTATATCCTTCATTAGTCGCATGATATACACCATATTTATCGCTTTCCATCATATCGCACATAAGTTTTGATAAATCATACATATATGTTGGAGAACCAATTTGGTCACAAACAATATTGAGTTCAGTTTTAGTCTCTGCAAGTTTAAGCATGGTCTTAATGTAATTATTTCCATTAATTCCAAACGCCCAAGAAATACGAACAATGAAATATTTATCTAAAGCGGCTCTAACATAGTCTTCACCTTGGACTTTAGATTTTCCATAAACCGATAATCCAGAGCGAGGTGAATCGACTTCAAAAGGTGTATCTCCTTTTCCATCAAATACATAGTCAGTTGAGATAAATATCATCCCAGCGTCAACTTCTTTACAAGCTTCAGCAAGATATTTAGGACCAAAGGAATTAACTGCATAAACCTTATCAGGAAATTCTTCGGCTTTATCCACTGCAGTCCAGCCAGCGTTATGCATTAAGAAAGCTGGTTTTTCTCTTTTAAAGAATTCATGAACCGCTTTTTCGTTAGTGATATCTAAGTCATCAATATCAATTCCTAAAACATTTGAGTAACCACGTTCTTTTAGTTCACGAACGCACTCATAGCCGAGTTGACCTTTAACACCAGTGACGATAATCTTGCTATTTTTATCCATAATTAAAATTCAATTTTGCTCTCTTTAAATGAAGGGTGTTTTTTATCTTTTTCTGATAGAAGTACTCCTTCAGTAAATGGCCACTTAACTCCAATATTTGGATCGTTCCACATAATTCCACCTTCGTCTTCAGGATGATAAAAATCATCACATTTATAAGTGAAAGTCGCAGTATCTGAAAGAACTAAAAATCCATGAGCAAAGCCACGAGGAATCATGAAGATTCTTTTATTTTCTCCAGAAAGAATAACTCCAACGTATTTTCCATATGTAGGACTATTTTTTCTTAAATCAACGGCAACGTCATAAACTTCGCCCTCAAGCACTCTTACACATTTTGCTTGTGGGTGAGTTTTTTGATAATGAAGACCTCTAAGTACCCCTTTAGTGGATTTTGATTGATTGTCTTGAACAAAATCATAATTAAGTCCAATGGCCTCAAAATCATTTTTGTTATATGTTTCCATGAAGTATCCACGATTATCGCCAAAAACTTTTGGCTCTAAAAT
>CADCFC010000015.1 GCA_902800645.1 uncultured Erysipelotrichaceae bacterium | reverse complement strand
GAACTAATTAAAGCGAAAGAAAGCCCTTCTTTTATTGATATTAGACCTTTGGATATTAATCTAATAGGTACAGTATTAAATTGCCCTGTATATGATTTTGGAAACATTAATAAAGGACCATTAACTAAAGGTGGTTTACATCGAATGCTTGGACCTCGATATAATGATGGTGAATGGCTAAATAAATTATCTCCAAGAACATATATCTGTACTTATAAACTACCGATCTTTTTATCGACTTGTAAAAATGACTTCATTAGAGAACAGAGCATGATTTTGTATAACGATATTAAAGATAGAGACAATTTCTCTTTTGTTGATATTAATAGTGATAACAAAGAGGTTGACCACGTTCATAATGTTGTCAAAACAAAATTAAAAGAATCTATCGAAGTTAACGATGCGATAGATTCATTTATAAATAAATTATTTTGATAATAGTATTTTCTTTATGATGTAGTTTTGCATTCTTTTTGGGAGTGCATTAAGTAATAGTAGGAGTGGATTCCTATTTATTTTATATACGTACTTAGCTTTCTTTTTATTCGCAATTTTATATGCGAGATTCGCTATTTTAGTCGGCGATATTTTTCTCGCTTCTACTTTTTCTGTAATCTCTTTAAATTTGTTTGCGTTATATTTATATAATTCTGTTGTTTTAGAGAATTGATCGATCCTATTAGTGGAGACGTCTAATAAAGTGGTGTTGATCGCTCCTGGACGAATGACGACAACTTGATAGTCAAGAAGTTGAAGTTCCATTCTCAAAGAATAAGCGTATCTTTCTATTGTTGTTTTTGTTATTCCGTATATTCCAGTAAAAGGAAGAGGATATAATGGAGCGAGTTCACTACTAGTAATGATTACTTTTCCTTTCTTTTTTAGAAGTGGAACAAATGTTTTGTTTAATCGATATGTTGCAAAGACATTGATGTCAAATATACGGATCAAATCTTCTTCGCTCATCTCAATTAGAGAGTTTAAGTCATAGATACCCGCCATATTAATAATTGCGTCTATTTCTTTAGTGTCTTCTTTAACCACTTCAAAAGCTTCTAAAACAGAAGACATATCTCTTAAATTTGTTTTAATGAATTTAGTGTTTTTGATATTTTCTTTTGGCTCTTTAATATCTAGGCCATAAACAAAATAATCGTTAGAGGCAAATTTTTTAGCGGTCTCTAATCCCATTCCTCCAGAAAATCCAGATAAAACTATTGATTTCATCTTCCTAAATTATATCTTTTAAATAAAACATATATAGCATGTTTTTTACAAAAAGTTCTACATATATTTATATATGTGATACAATACACTAGGCTTAAGGAAGTAGATTATGAAAAAGAGAAATATCGCCATTTTATTATTGTCACTATTAGTCAGTTCTTGTTCTAATTCTCAAGTTAGTAATGAGCCTGGTGCTATTACTCCACCAAGTGGAGGAGATGACGTTGTTGAAGTTGATGATAGCAATATCGCCTCAGTTAAAATTAATGAGAGTGAGCAATATTTATTATTAAATAAAAAAGCTTATTTAACTGTGACTATTTCTACTAAAAATGGATCGCCATTAACTGATGAGGAGAACCAAGTCACTTGGACTTCAATTGACCCCTCTATTGCTTCTGTTAGTAAATATGGAGTGGTGACTGCTAATTCTTTAGGTAGTACTTATATTATTGTTGAAACCCCTATTGGGCATAAGCGAGATAGAATTCTCATTAATGTTGTTAGCAGTGTCGATAGTATTACTCGCAGATATGAAAGAATGAACATGAGTGATCTAGACACTCTTAAAGATGGAGACATTATATGCTTTGCTTGTCCTGAAAAAGGATTGACATTTACTACTATTGAAGAATCGAGATCACTCACTTCTATCAGTTCTACTTTTTCTAGTGATAAATCTTATATATCTACATTAGGAGAAAAGACCGCTGAATTTATTATTGGTTATGATAATGTACATCAAGGGTGGACGCTTGAAAATCAAGATGGATATTATCTTAACGCTGCAAACACCAAAAAAGTTAGTTGGGTTACAAACAAAGGAAATATCTTTTGGGATATCTTTGAAGACATTGATAGCGGTGAATTATATATTGAATCAACTAGCGCTGTAATTGGTCGCTTAATGTACAACGAAAGTGCTGATAAATTTACTCTTTATGACTCTTCGGTTCAAATTGATATGTTTGTTCCAACTATTTATCGATTAACAATCGTTAAATAATAGTCTATATTTAAGACGGTGAAAAATATGAAAAGAATGCTTTACTTAGTGATGAAGTCCTCGCCTGAGGCCATCCAAATACTTGATCAAATTAGATTAGAAGGATATAACGCTACTGTTATGTCTACTGAATCATTACGTCATGCTTTAGATGATTTACCTGAAGAAAGAAATTTCTTTACTCTTAGACAAGCAGAAAAAGCAAAATTACACGAATCTATTTTATGCTTGTTTATTGTTGATGAAGATAAAGTAAATCACCTTAAAGATGTTATTAGAGAAAGAACCAAAAGCTTTAATTTTATTAAAGGCTTTATGTTCTCTCGCACAATTGAAGATTACGAAGGTTCTATTTAAAAATGGATTTCCCAATTTTTGCATATATTGCAATTCTTTTGCTTGCGGCTTTGCTCTCTACAAGATTAATGAGAGTGCTTAAACTCCCTAATGTTACTGGTTATATCGTTACTGGTATTATTATGGGTCCATTTGTTTTTGGTATTTTCTTTAACAACTTCTCATTCGCTAATATTGAAATGAGCCCAATATATCAACACGTTAATTCTTTAGGATGGGTGAGCACTGTTGCTTTAGGTTTCATCGCTTTTTCAATTGGTACCTCATTTAAAAAAGAAACACTTAAATCTGTTGGCAAAAGAGTCTTGGTTATTACTGTATTAGAAGCAACAGGTGCCTCTATTTTAGTAATGGGTGCTTTGTTTATTGCATATGCGATTGATTCATCTCGCGTATCTATAGAACTTGTTTTAACTTTATCTGCGATTGCTAGCGCGACCGCGCCTGCTGCAACTTTAATGGTTATTAAGCAATATCGCGCTAAAGGGCCACTAGTGAATACTCTTTTACCAGTTGTAGCTCTTGACGACGCTGCCGCTTTGATTTTATTTGCAATTTTATTCCAGATTGCTAATGGTGTAGCTGGTGGTGGGTCTTTATCTTTTTATAAGATGATTGGTAAGCCTCTCATTGAAATTGCTATATCTCTTGGTGTTGGAGTGGTTTTAGGAATTATTATTGGTTTCATTAATCGTTTCTTCCATTCACGTAATAATAAGTTAGTCCTTTGTATATTTACTGTATTTGCCTCTTTAGGCATTTATTTCCTCTTCAAACAACCATACATGGGTGGTTTTGAATTATCATCCTTATTAACTTGTATGGTTGCTGGTGCTTTATTCACTAATATTTGTAAAGATAGCGATCGCACTCTCGATATTCTTGATCGTTTCACTTCCCCAATATATATGATTTTCTTTGTATTAAGTGGAGCCTCATTAGATTTAAGAGTGTTTACTGGCGATAGTTGGTATGTCGTTTTATTAATTGCCTTAATCTATATCATCTTTAGAGTTGTTGGCAAATATAGTGGAGCCTTCATTGGTTCAACCGTCACTAAATGCGAGCCACAAGTTAAAAAATATTTAGGCTTTACTTTAGTTCCTCAAGCAGGTGTCGCTATCGGATTAGCTACTACTGCAAACAAAATGTTTATCGAAGAAGGAGCGGCTGAAGCGGGAATAATGGTTGTCGCGATTGTCTTAACTTCTACCCTTATATATGAATTAGCAGGGCCTCTTATTAGTAAATGGGCGCTTACTAAAGCTGGAGAAATTACTGAAGAAGTCTAATTTTTTTTGATATATTACTATAGATTGGAGTCAATGAATGAAAGTTTCGTTATTAGGTGTCCCTGGAAATATGGGAAGTGAAGTTGTTAAAGCGATTGTAAATGAAGAATATATTTCAATGATAAGTTTACTTATCCATGATAAAAAAGGCGCTAACAAGATTATCAAGCTTCTTAAAAAAAGTGGAAAAGATTATAGAGTGCAATACGGCACTGTCGCTAACATTATGGATGTTAAAAAAACTATTGAAGATTGCGACTATGTCATAAATATGGCAGCTGTCATTCCTCCACTTAGCGATAAAAAACCTCAATCAGCTATCGAGGCTAATGAATTCGGCCCAGAAATTATAATCAATGCTATTGAGGAGATAAAAGAAAACCAACCTAAGCTTATTCATATTTCTACCATTGGACTTTATGGTGACCGTAACTATAAGCATCCTTTTGCGGAAGTTGGTGATCCTTTAATTATTTCTCCTTTTGATTTATACGCTCTTACAAAGATGCGTGGAGAATTCAAAGTTTTAGAAAGCGATATAAATGAATGGGTTGTTATACGACAAACCGCTCTATTATATGACTCTTTATTAATGAAGAACGTCAGTGATGGGTTAATGTTTCACACCCCTTTTAATGTACCTCTTGAATGGGCAACAAGTAGAGATACCGCTATTTTAATGAGAAACATTTTAAGAAGAGATAATAAACATGAATTAGATGATAGAAACTTCTGGAAGCACTGCTTCAATATTGGAGGTGGAGAAGCTAATCGTGTGACCGGATATGATACTTTTAAACTTGGATTTGAAATGATTGGATGTGGTGTAGAAGACTTCTTTGATACCGACTATAACGCATTGCGCAATTTCCACGGATCATGGTATTCGGACGCCTATAAATTAAATGACCTATTTGATTTTCAACATGAAGACATTGTTGGCTTTTGGAAAAGGGTATTAAATACTCATAAATATTTTAAATTAGCGTGTATTTTGCCAAAGAAACTGCTTAAATCCCTTGTAATTAAGCCTTTATTAAAAGATGATAACGCTCCTTATTATTGGTACAAAAATAAAGATGAAGCCAAAATTCTTGCCTATTTTAAAGGAAGCGAAGAGTTTAAAAAGATTCCTCAAGATTGGAAAGATTTTCCATTATTAGTGAAGGGTAAAAATTGCGATGGCGGGGATATTGATTATGCCGCTTTAGTTAAAACACCAACTAGACTCGAACATTTCTTCGATATCGATAAAGATAGAAGCCTTATTTCTATTGAAGATTTAAGAAAAGTTGCAGAGGCTAGAGGTGGAAAACTATTAGAAGATAAATTTGTAACTGGAGATATTTATCGTAAGGTTCACTGGGTAAACGCTGATGGAGTGGAGTTCATGGCTCGTCCACACACCGTTTTATATTGTGGACACTGGATTAATATATCTTATAAAGAATACGCGTGGGATTTTGACCACTTAGCCAAAACCGATAAAATGATTGCTCAGATCTGGTATGACGCTCATGATAAAGATGAGAATCATTATTATTGGTACGATCATCATTTTGCTGCTCATTATAAGGATATTGACTAAACATGAACATCGTTTTGTTTTATTTCTCAGGTACTGGTAATACCGAAAAAGTAGTAAAGGAATGGCAGAAATCTGCTTCCTCTTTTAACGTCACTATTGATTTAGTCCAGATTGAAAAGAATGATTTTGACTTTTCTAACTTAATTAAATATGACAAAGTTGGTTTTGCTTATCCAATTCACGCGTTTAATGCTCCTGAGAATGTATGGAAATATGCTAAAAAGTTCCCAAAACTAGATAAACCAATGCCTTTATTTTTCATTATGGTCAGTGGCGAATATATGACAATTAATCATTCATCCGCTGATAAAACCAAAAGGATTTTAAAGAAAAGAAATTTTGTTTTTGAAAGTGATTATCACTACATCATGCCATATAACATGATATTTAGACATACTGAAATTAGAGCTTTCAAAATGTATGAAACAATGCTTAAACTAGTCCCGATTGATGTAAAAGAATATCTTGTTGATGGTGTGCCTCATATATTAAAGAAACATCATCTTGTTGGATGGTTTATTTGGTTATTAAGAATCGAACAATGGTTCGCTCCAATTAATGGAAAATTTTATAAGATAAACAAGAAAAAATGTATTAAATGCATGAAGTGTGTTAATAGTTGTCCGACACACAATATTAGCTATGTTGACGGAAAATTTAAGTTCTCCAATAAGTGCATTTGTTGCACTCGTTGCTCCTTTAATTGTCCTACTGACGCCTTCTCTATTTTTATTCTAAATAATTGGAGAGTTAATAAGCCTTACGCCTTTAAAGATCCTCAAAAGGAAGAGAAAGATAAGCATCCTCATTACTGCAAAAAAAGCTATATTCGTTACTATAAAGAAGCAGAAGAAAGAATATCAAAATCTAAATAAAATATGCGGGTTTTCCCGCTTTTTTAATGCAAAAACCCTTTATTTTAGCTGATTTAATCAATTTTTGTTGCATTCACGCGCATATATAAGTAAATTAATATTAAATATAGGAGTTTTGTTATGAAAAATTCAGCACTTAGAAAAGTTTTGTCAGTATTAGCAATCGTAAGTGGTGCTTTATTAGTTTCATTTCTCTTGGTCTATACATTGACACCTATCGCTTATGGTGGAAATGGTCAAACCATCGGTGAAACTTTTAGATTGCATTCCTTTGCTTACTATCAAAGCTTTGTTTTCCCATTTGATAAAGATAACGCATTAACCGGAGAATATGTTGGTCTTATTAGCGCATTTATGCATCCAGCTACTATGCCACTTACTCTTTCGATTATTCAATATGTTGTTTCTTCTTTATTCTTAATTCTCATCATTCTTGGAATCGTCTTTGTTTGTACCCACAAGAAATCAAACTTTAGTCTTTATGCATTAGCCATTGCAGCTAGTGGATATGTTGCAGGATTATTAATTTCTGTCGGTCATTCTTGGCTTGGAAGAGCATCCATTTCATTTACTGCCAATCCACAACTTTATAATATTGGTGGTGGAATTTGTAACGTTTTAACATTTGCACTTGCTTGCTTATTCTGTGCTAGTGTTATTGCTACTACAATTTTCGGAATGATATATGCTGCTAAAGCTATGCAAAAAGAAGAAGTTCCTGAAGTTGAAGAAGAACCAAAAAGCATTGCTGAAGCCGCTGGTGATCCTGAAGCAGTTCAAGAAGGAGAAGAATTACTTGCTCCTGCTGAAGCTTTAGTTGTTGAAAGCGAACCTGAACCAGTTGCTGAAGAAGCTTGTGAACCAGTTGAAGTTGAAGAAGCTGCACCTGTTGAAGAACCTTCTGAAGTTCAAGAAGAACCAAAAGTTGAACCTGAACCAAAAGAAGATAGTCAACACGTTGAAGTTAACGTTAATAATAACCCAGCTAATAGTGGTGGCTTAGACCAAGCCTCTCTCGCAAGTTTATTAAGAGAAGTTGTGCGCGATATTGTTAGAGATGAGATTGCTCGTAATAACTTAAATCAACCTCAACAACCTCAACAATCTCCAAACGGAAATCAAACAATTACTGGTGCAACATTCGGTGGACCACTTGTTGTTCAATATTTCAATGGTGGTATTAATGGTGTTTCTACTCCTACTCCAACTCCTGCTCCAGTAGTGGAAGAGAAAAAGGAAGAAGTCAAACCTGTTACTGAAGAAAAGAAGGAAGAACCTGCTCCTGCTCCAGTAGTGGAAGAGAAAAAGGAAGAAGTTAAACCTGCTAATAGACAATTATTTGTCAAAAAAGAGCCAGTAGAGGCCCCTAAAGTTGACGCTCAACCTGATCAAAAACCAGCAGAAGAACCAAAGAAATATGAAAGATTAACCTTTGCTGAAAGATTATTACAATCTGAAAAGGATATTCATGAACTCTATAACGAAATTAAAAACGAAGTTTTAAGTTATGGCGTTAAATCAAGAATTTCTGCTGTTGGCGACACATTCAGATTACATAAGAAAATGTATGTCAGAATCACTGTTGCTGGAAAATCATTAAAACTCTATTTTGCTCTTAACCCAGCGGATTACGCGGATAGCACTATCCCAGTTCAAGACGCTAGTGGCAAAGAGATGTATCAAGAAATTCCTCTCGTGTTCAAAGTCAAATCTCCTCTCTCTGTTAGAAGATGTAAAGAACTTATTCAAGACGTCATGGAGAAAGATGGACTTGAACAAGGCGAAATTGGTAAAGTCAATTGGATTAAAGAATTAAAGGCCGAACTTGCTAGTGGCAAAAAGGCCGAATCTGAAGACTAATTCAAATTAATTAGAAGATCGATGCTATTCATCGATCTTTTTTATACGCGTAACACGTATTAAACAATTTTTATATTTGTGATATAATCTTTCTTGTCGTATTTGAAAGGATGTGGTTTGTTTAATGCCTGACCCTACTATATTGTGGATCATCATTATTCTATTAGTTGCTTTTCACTTTTTCTTTTCTGCAAGCGAAACCGCTCTAGCGTGTTGTAATAAATTTAAAATTCAGGTTAGAGCAGAAGAAGGAAGCAAGACCGCAAGAACCTTACTTAAAATTTTAGATCAATATGACCGTGCTCTTACTGTTATTTTGATCGGTAATAATATAGTTGCTATCGCTTTATCTTCGTTATCTACGATACTCTTTTTATCTATACTAGGGACTTCTTTAGTAGAAACGACAATTTCTTTAATTTCTTCTATTGTTATTACTTTTGTCGTCTATTTATTTGGTGACACTTTACCGAAAACTATTGCGAGAAATATTCCTGATACATTATCAATTTTTGTCGCTTATCCAATTTATATTTTGATGATTGTCCTTCTCCCGATTACTTTCCTTTTTGATAGTGGTGTTAAACTTTTTGAAAAAATCTTCAAAGTGAAAAGTGAAGAAGAATTCACCGAGGATGATTTAGAAGATATTATCGATAAGGCTAGTGAAAATGAAATGATTGATGAAGACCAAGCGGAAATCATACAATCCACAATGGATTTTTTAGATACATCAGTTAAAGAAGTATTAACTCCAAGAAGTAAAATTTTCGCCTTAAATATACGAGATCTTACGCATGAAAAGCTTCAAGATATTTTTTTGAAGACCAATTATTCACGTATTCCAATCTATGATAAAGTCTTTGATAACATCATTGGTGTTCTTTTAATTAAGATTTATTTTGAGGAATATGAAAAAGATCCTCATCTTTCAATTCGTTCAATTTTACAAAAACCATATTTTGTTAATAAACAAATTATGATTGATGATTTATTCCATGGTTTTAGAAAACATCGCACTCATATCGCTCTTGTACGCGACAACCATCAGAAGATAGTGGGTATGGTGACTATGGAAGATATCTTAGAAGAAATTGTTAGCGATATTGCTGAGCCTAATATCCAAAGAAGGAAGAAAGCATAATGCGTTGGTATTATTGGATAGTTGTCGCAATATGTTCACTTTTCTCCGCCTTCTTTTCTAGTGCGGATATGGTCTATTCAGTCGTTAATCGCGACAAACTAAAAGAAGAAGCAGATAAAGGCAATAAGACTGCGAGTAGAGCGCTTAAATTCGCTAACGACTATGAATTATCAATTGCTTCTGTTTTATTTGGTAATAACCTCGTTAATATTTTGGCTTCTTCTATCATTACTCTTATTGGAGTTAATTGGAATCAAGATTGGGGAGTAACAGTGTCTACTATTTTATTCACTGTCTTTATTATTATCTTTGCAGAGTTTACACCTAAATCGTTCTCTAAAAAGTTCTCCTATTCTTTAGCAAAAGCATATGTCTACCCAATGCTTGTCTTTAAATATTTATTCTTTATCTTTGTGTGGCCGATTTCTAAAATCTTCCAACTCGTTAATAAATTATTTAAAAAGAAAGCAATTGAAGAAGAAAAGATTGACGAAGATGTTCTTTCTGAAATGGTGGACGAGCTTGAAGATAATAAAGAATATGACGAAGATGAAGCAGAACTTGTTAGAAGTGCGATTGATATTAACGACGTTGAAGCTCATGAAATCATGACTCCTCGAGTTGATGTGTTTGCCATTGATAAAGATGATGATATTAAAGAAATTATTAAAGAAGGGGAAATTTTTAAACATTCCCGTATTCCGGTTTACGAAGAAACAATTGATAATATTATTGGTATATTACCAATAAAGGAACTCGCTAAATCAATTTTTAAAAAGGAAGAAAATATCGATATTCTTTCTTTGTGTTATAAACCATTAGTTATTCCAAGAAATAGACAATTGCTTGATTTACTAGAAGAATTCAAGACTAGCAAAATTCATATCGCAATTGTAATTGACGAATATGGTGGAGTAGAAGGTATTGTCACAATGGAAGATATATTAGAAGAAATAGTGGGCGATATCTTTGATGAAACTGATGAAGATGAAGCTGAATATATTGATAACGGTAATGGAACATATATTATAGATGGACAAATGAATATCGAAGATTTCTTTGAACTCATCGAATATAAGGGCGAATTTGAAACCGACTATGAGACTGTTGCAGGATTCTGTCAAGAAATCTTAAATCGATTTGCGGTAAGTGGTGATAAATTCACTTTTGCAGATCGCTATGATATTGAGGTGCTCGCCGCGGATGAAACGGTAGTAGAAAAAATTAAAGTAATTGATAGAGATTACGGAAAAGAAGAAGAATAAGAAAAACCCTTGGTAAAACCAAGGGTTTGTTATTTCTTTTCGGTAAATTAGAATTTACGATTTGCGAAGGCTTTCACACCTAAGAATTGAGCGCTTTCACCGAGCTCTTCTTCAATTCTGAGGAGTTGATTGTATTTTGCCATTCTATCAGTTCTACTAGCAGAACCAGTTTTGATTTGTCCGGCATTGACTGCGACCGCTAAATCAGCAATGGTGCTGTCTTCGGTTTCACCAGATCTATGGGAGACCATGCATGTATAACCATTGGTTTGAGCAAGTCTAATCGCATCGAGTGTTTCAGTTAAAGTACCGATTTGGTTAACTTTGATGAGTACGCTATTTGCGACGTTAGAGGTAATACCTCTTTTAACGAATTCTGGGTTTGTAACGAATAAGTCATCACCAACAAGTTGGATTTTGTCTCCGAGTTTAGCGGTGAGTTTTGCCCAGCCTTCCCAGTCACTTTCAGCAAGACCATCTTCGATGGTAACGATTGCTGGATATTCTTTGACGAGTTTTTCTAAGTATTTGATCATTTGATCAGTTGTCTTTTTACCTTCTTTAGATTTAACGAGGTTATAGACACCATTTCCTTCATAGAATTCACTAGAAGCAACGTCCATACCTAAGAAGATTTGTTCACCGAGTTTATAACCAGCTCTTTCAACTGCTTCAGCAATTAAAGCAAGTGGTTCCTTGTTACCTTTCTTACAGCTTGGAGCGAATCCACCTTCATCACCGACACCAGTTTCATAACCGTGTTCTTTAACAACTTTTTGTAAAGCGTGGAAGATTTCTGTTCCGGCTCTTAAAGCTTCTCTAAATGTTTCAAATCCCGCTGGGATAATGAAGAATTCTTGGAAGTCAACGCTACTTTGAGCGTGAGCACCGCCATTAATAACGTTCATACATGGGGTTGGGATAACTTTGCCGTTAACTCCACCAATATAACGATATAAAGGCATATTTAAGCTTTGAGCTGCGGCTCTTGCAACTGCTAAGGAAACTCCTAGAACTGCGTTAGCGCCTAAGTTTTTCTTAAATGGTGTTCCATCGAGTTTAAGCATTGTTCTATCAACGAGTACTTGATCAGTTGCTTCTAATCCTTCAACAACTGGTGCAATCTTAGTGTTGACGTTTTCAACTGCTTTAAGAACGCCCTTTCCTAAATATCTTGATTTGTCGCCATCTCTTAATTCGAGCGCTTCGTTTTCACCTGTAGAAGCTCCTGAAGGAACAATTGCTCTTGCTCTTGTGCCATCATCAAGGGTGACTTCGACTTCAACGGTAGGATTTCCTCTACTATCGAGGACTTCACGACCATGAACTTTAACAATTTTAGCCATTATTATTTTTATCTCCTTTTAATGTCCACTTGTTATTATATTAAGCAATAAGAAAAATAGAAATATATTTTCTTAAGTTTTTATTAAAAATAGAAAATTATTGATTATTTTGATGAGAAATATAGGCCTTATAGACCATTTCCGCTACTTGTTCGACTGAAAATTTGTCACTTGAGTCAATTATATAGTCGACTTTAGCAATTTTTTCTTTTTTAAATGCGATGCGATCATTTTCAATTCTAGACTTAATTTTTTCATCGCTATCGCCTCTTAGAATCATTCTTTTATGTCTTATTTCTTCATTAGCTTCAAGGAAGAAAGTAACTATATCTTTATTATTTAAATTAATATAACTTCTTAGTCCGGCTGGATCGATTACTACGCATCTATCATTCGCTATTTGATCTTTAGTGGAACCATACATCTGTCCGTTATATAAAGTGTATTCAACGAATTTATCTTCGACGATCATTCTTTCAAATTGAGCTTTACTCACGAAAAAATAATCGACTCCATCGACTTCACCGACGCGCTTTTCTCTTGTTGTGGTGGTAACTATTTTTTTAATACCGTATTTTTTTGCTAAAACTTTTGCAACTTCTGTCTTTCCAGAAGCGCTTGCGCCTGCTAATACAATCATCTTGCTAATAATATATAATCTTTGTTAATTGAAAAAAAGTGAAAAAAATATAGTTCTTAAGAACTATCGGTGTTACCAAAAAAATATTTTGTAAAGTTTTTTTGTTTTCGACCCTATTTAAGTATGTGAAGGGGGTAAATATGAACACCGAAAAATTTGAAGCAGAAATTATCGAGATATCTAAAACTTATTTCTTGGTATTAAAAAAGATAAACGCAAACTTCTTTTCTAGTGGCGATGTCGATGAGACTTCTCCTTTCTATCTATATTATTTAGATGTAGAAAAGACGTTCTCTGAACTTAAAAGCGAATATAAAAGAATCATTAACAATGAATATTTTTATCAAGCTTTTTCAAATTGGTGGATTAGCGACTACACTCCTCAAGAATTCAAAAAAGCTAAAAGATTAGCGATCAAATCTTTTTTGGAGGTATTTCATGAAATTCACTAGTTTGGTTTCTCTTTCTTTATTACTCTCTATTGGTAGTAGATCTCTTACACCTATATTTCAATTAGTATCCATTAATTCAATAATTCCGGCCGGACCTTTTTCAATTAACGAAGATTCCTATATCCAATTATTCACAAATGGAGCAACCGTAAAGTTCTCGGTTGATTATTGTGATTTGTTTTATAACAGTCTATATTCTCATATTGATTATGAATGTCAGTCGATGGGATCAATTAGGCTTCCATTTAAAAATCGACTAACAAGTAAAGGCATTAGAGGTAATTTTAAATATAATCTTGGAATGAAACAGGTTGAGATAAACCCAGTTTTCTATCCGCCTTCTTATCAGACGATTAATGTTGCTTTATTGAGTGAAAAAGTGGTGGTTCACGAAGGAGTGTGTTTTGAAATTAATGATGATAAATATAACACGAAAGAAACCTTAGATTTCACTAATACAAATCGATATATAACCACTAATTCAAAGAATCAAATCGATATTAGCGATGTGAACTTTATGTATTCTAATTCATTTTTTTCATCTTGCTCTAAAGCCTATTTAAAAATTTATGATTACGAGAACGTTTATCCTTATGTTAATAAGATTGGAAATCTAATAGAAGTACCAATAAATATATATAACGACAAGAATGAAATCGGATTGTCTTGGAATAGCAAAATGTATGTTAATTCACAAACTCTAGATATGTCTAGTGATCCTCGTGAAAATTATGAAGAAACCACTAGCTTTTATTTACCTATTGGGAAAGAGTCACAATTCAGTAGAAATGAGGTTAGCTTAATAATTGAGGAGTTTGGCTTAAATAAAGACACGATAATTATACCGTTTGATTATTTTTCTTCTAAAAGACTCTTTGGTGCCTGTTATGATTCTGATTACTGCATTGAAGGAGGTATAAAGAGATGATTTTGATGTTTTTAAGTGCGTTTTTGCTCATATTTTCCGCTCAATTCTTCTCTATAAATTACTCCATTCAAGGACTTGAAAGAGCAATTATAAATGCTCCGATAGAACTATTTATGTCAGTGATCGAAGTGAAAGACGATCAAATTATTTATAACAAAGAGAATCTAGAAAATTCATTTTTATCATATTATTCAAAATCAATAAGCAGATACTCGAAAAACTATTCGGTTGAATTTTATTATTACAACATTGAAGATGGATCAATGTGTATAACTGAAAACTGTAACGCGGTCGAAGTATCTATAAATTGTAAGTTAATTCTAAATAAAGAATATATGCGTACAATGTACTATCAATTAAAGAGGAACTCTAATGGATAAAATTAAGACTATTGAATATATTGAATCATCTTTTCTTTCTTCTCTACTGAAAAAAGAAGATGTGACCGATATCTCATATAACGGTAAAGAATTTTACTATGTCTCAAATATATACGGACGAAAGAAAAGTGACATTTTTGTTGAACATCAAATCGTGAAAGATTTTTTAAGACAGATCGCAAATTACACGGAGCAACAATTCAGTTATACAAATCCAAATTTAGATGTTTCTGTTGGGAAATATAGAATTAACGCAACACATCAGTCGATTGGAAAAATAATGGATGAAGACGTTGTAACGTTTTCTTTAAGAATTGCCTCAACCACTCCTCGAATTACTGACAATAGCGATTTTTTTAATAAAGATATAGTTAAGCTACTTAAGTGTTTGTTATTTAACAATTGTTCCATTGTAATAGGTGGAGTAACTAGTAGTGGTAAGACGGAATTTCAGAAATATCTTTTAAGAAACATGAAGGAAAACGAAAGAGTTATTGTTATTGATAACGTTATGGAACTAGATGCGATTAGAAATGATGGAAAGATTGATTTAACTTGCTGGAAAGTAGATGAACGTAATCCTAATTCTTCTTGTTCAATTCTTATTAAAAACGCTTTAAGAAATAATCCGGATTGGCTCATTTTAGCCGAAGCTAGAGATAAAGAAATGCTGGACGTTTTAAATAGTGCAATGACAGGAGCGCCAATTATAACAACAATCCACTCTCTAGATGTGAAATCTCTTCCGTATCGTATGGCGAGAATGGTTCAACGTAATGAACAAAAGATGGAATTGGAAGACATCCTTAATGATCTCTATTATCATTTTCATTTCTATATTTATTTAAGAAAAGAATATGACGGTAAAAAAGTAAAACGTTATATTTCTGAAATTGCTTATATCTCCAATAGCGGTAAGGTCACGCTTTTATATAACAAGTTGGATAAAAAAGAGACATTTACATCCCTACCCAACGAATCATTAATCCTTCTTAAAGATGTCTCTTTATTATCTGATACGAAATTTATGAAAAAGGAGAAAAAATATGAAAAATAAGGTTCCAATTTTATTTATAATAATCTCCCTTATCGCTTTTGGAGTGACATATTTATCTTTAGATAATATTTTCTATTCATTAGGAATCATGGCAGCTTATTTACTAGTTGGGATATTTGTTTTTGCTCCGCTTATTTCTAAATATCGAATCAAGGTTCAAAAATTTCATGAGTGTTATCACTTTATTAATAACTTCATTATTGCGTTATCGATTAAAAAAACAATAAGTGGTTCATTGGAAACAACAGTAAATTCAATGCCAAACGAATTCATTGATTTATACGAAGGATTAGAGAATATGACGGATAGAGACAAAATATCTTATCTCGCCACTTATTTTCCATTCCATATTTATCGATTATTCACACAAATAGTGGATCTGTTTGAAGAAGAGGGAGGCGATATTTTGAAGATGTCGAAATATTTAATTAGCGAACTAAGAAACAATGAGGAATATATCAATAAAGCTGATTCTTTATCGTCACATAAATATGTAGAGATAGGTATTTTATGGGGTTTCTGCCTTGTTATTGTGGTGATCCTGAGATTTGTACTTAAAGATTTTTATCTATCAATTAAAAACCAAATTTTGTTTATTGCTTCTATTTGTGGAGTGATGCTTTTTGTCTTGTTTAGTATCTATTTACTCTTATTAAGAGGAACTAATTTAAAGATTAAAGGAGGTGAGTGATTTGAATAGAACTTTAAAAGAGAGAATTGAATCTCTCGGCCTAAATTATGTTAAGGAAATGATAATTGCGTTTTCCTTTACTTTGATCTCTTTTGTATTTGCGTTATTAATATATTTCTTTTTAAAGGAATTAATCTACGCAGGAATAACACTCGTTATAGGAGTTTCTATATCTATATTATATTTATCAAGATATTCTTCCTTAGAAAAGAAAGTAGAAAAGGAGCATGTCGATGAATTAGTATCCCTACTTTCCTATTTTGAAATCTTTATTTCTAATGGCAATAACGTTTATACCTCTTTTAGATTGCTTCTCCCTTATTGTTCGTTATTTATGGAAGATGCGATTAATAGCTTATTGAATCACATCGATGCGGATAAGACGGTTGGTCCTTATATTCAATTCGCCTCAAAATTTAATAATCGAATAGTCGAGTCTTTATTACTTTCAATTTACCAAATGGTGGACAACGGGGAGAATATCTCTCAATTTTCAGAATTCGATTTGCTCTTTTCTAATATCAAAGAAAAATATTTAACTGACTTAATAGATGAGAAGAAGAAATCATTAGATTTTTTGAATTCTTTTCCACTATTTGGAGCTGGCGCAATAACTATCACTTTATCAATGTGCATTATTCAAATCATAGGAGAATATATCAATGTCATTTAATTTAGGAATGATTCTTTCAACTTTATTTGTAGTTGCTTTTATCCTTTTAGGAGGAGACATGTTTCTTCTTTCTTCTAACTATAGCAATTTAGATAATGCATCAATTGCAATTGGCTATTACATCGCTAAAAGCGGAAGAACAGATAAGGACTATTTAAGTCAATTAGAAGAAAAATATAGCGTCACTTTTGAAAATGTAAGTTCCTCTTCTCCAAATCCAGGAGATGTAGTGGACTTTACCATATATCGATTTTATCGTCCGTTTGTGTTAACCACTAATAACATTAAGCTTGTGGCTAAACGTTCGACAGTAGTTGGTTATTACGGATGATGGAAAGGAGAAACATATGTCTGAAATTAAAGGTCAATTATTAGGCATTATCTTGGTCTTAATTGTCTTTGGAGCAATCTCAGTTTCTATGGCAGCAGTCTTTAGAAATACCGCAAAACAAGTAACTGATAGAAGTAACGGTTTAGGCGAAGCGGTTGAAACCGAGATGAACAAAACCGAAGAAACTCCAAGCGATGATAATGTCGATTTCGGTAGTGGATTTTTATCTTATTAATTCACAAGCCACAGCAATAGAGAAAAGGGGATGAAATTGCCCCTTTTTCTAATAAGAAAATAAGAGTATTATACTAATCAGGAGATAATTAAAATGGATGTTCGTAAAAAAGTATCAGAAATAATGTCTAAAAGAGTGGATGTTTCTAATCTTAAAGAAGATGATTCACTTTCTTCGCTTGGTTTAGATTCATTAGATTTAGTAGAAGTTATGCTCGAAATCGAAGATGAATTAGGCATCGAATTTGATTCAAACGAAATCGGCGAAGTATCGACCTTAGGAGACGTCATTAAATTAATTGAATCAAAATTGAAATAAGGATTGATTTTACAAAATCTATTATGATATTATCATTCATGCGCTTTTAATAAGCGTAGAGTGTTGCCTACCTAGCTCAGTCGGTAGAGCTATCGGCTGTTAACCGATCGGTCGTGGGTTCGAGTCCCTCGGTAGGCGCCACTTATTGGCCTGTTGGAGAAGCGGCTTAACTCACCACCCTTTCACGGTGGCATTCATGGGTTCGAATCCCATACAGGTCACCA
>CADCFC010000014.1 GCA_902800645.1 uncultured Erysipelotrichaceae bacterium | reverse complement strand
TAGATTGTGGCTATAAACAAATGGAATTGCCTGATAACATCGATAATCCATATGTTATAGAAACATCTACAAACGGAAATCTTCACTGGTGGAATAATTCAATTACTGATGATTATCCAGAAAACTTTAGAGGAATATACGGAAACAATGAGAATACTAGTAGCAAAGCCTTCTATTCTTATAACGCTAGTGACTCAAAGCAATATCCTGGTGGATATCGTATTGACCAAAAAAGTAAAGGAATCCAAACAGGAGCCTTTAAAGTGAGTGGACTTAAGCTTGAAGTAAGAATTGGAATATCTCAAATAAATTCTGCAAGTGGCAGCTACGATAAATCAATTCCTACTGGTTACGTATATTACTTCAGTAAAACTGGAGAGAATCTTGGCAAATATACAATAGCGGAAGGCACATTTAAATCTACGACTACTCAATTAAAGTTCTATGTAACTGATTCATATGTCAGTCAAATAAGTTATATGGAATTAAGATTTAATGCTCTACCAATTATTGGTGATAAAAACCACAATATAGGTATTGGGAGCTTCAATATCTGCTCCTGGGCTTACGGAGCATAAAAAAAGAAATCCATCACTTTGATTTGATGGATTTTTCTTTTGCGAATATAACTCGATAGAATGGGAAGAACGCAAGATTTATTGCCGCCCCAATAATTAGAATTAGCCACCAATAAGCGAAATCCATAAATAGAATAACTATTAGTAATGTACTCCAAATAATAACTGTGGTTGCTAAAAAGACATGGAATTTCTTAAACCATAAGCAAGAGAATATTAAGTAAACTATCCCGCTACAAAAGGCAGTAAATGGAATAGCAATATAAGATTTAGGAGTGTTTGATAAAAGAAGCGCTAAATAAATCAATAAAGGAATAACAACGGATAAGCCAACACTCGATAAAGTTATTCTTCTATGATTTTTGCTTTTATTTGAAATATATACGACATCTTTATTAGATATTAGTTCATCCACTGTAATAGAAAAATATTCAGCAATAGCTTGTAATGTAACTATATCTGGAATGGTTTCGTTATTTTCCCATTTGCTTACTGCTTTAAAAGTGTAATTGAGTTTCTCTGCTAGTTGAGTTTGAGAAAGCCCTTTGCTCTTTCTTAGAAGTAATAAGTTATTGGAAAAGTTGTTTCTAATTTCGTCTTCTCTCATATCGTAATCTTAATAATACAAATTGATATTCCCTCTTACACATTTAAACAAGAAATCTTTAATAGTGTCTCCCATTTTTTAGGGATTCCAATGGGAATAGTAATTATTATTATTTCATTTATATTAAGATTTCTATCTAATCTAAGAAACGAATATTTCATCTCTTTAATTGCCTTTGGTATATCAATCATCTTTTTATATTTCGTTAGTGGAATATATCATTTTACTGATCCAAAAATAGAAAAAAGAAAAAAGATATTAAGAATATTGGATCACTCTACAATTTATATATTAATTGCGGGAACCTACACTCCAATATGTGTATATCTTTTATTGAATAATTATAATATTGGACTTGTGATGTTGGTCGTTGAATGGGGGCTAGCAATTATAGGGGCGAGTTTAAATATCATCAACTTCAATAATAAATTTGTTAAAGGTATATCGATGTTTTTATATCTCGCACTTGGGGAATTCTTTATACGATCGGATCTATCTTATACGGTATTGGTCACAAAAATTTAACATTCCATTCAATATTCCATATCTTTGTTTTGTGTGGCACTTTTGTGCAATCTATAGGTGTATTATCTTTATATAATTAAAAAGAGAGCCGAAGCTCTCCTGTTTAACTCGATTGGCAATAGCTTAAAAAGCTGAAAAAGAGAAGATTATATATGAGCCAATGAGTGTAAACCAGTTTAATATAGGTCACTATCGTCTTCGTCTAGAATGCGATATAGAATCTTCAGGAAACTTCTTATTTCTTCATCTGAGAGATTCGACCTCTTGATAATATTAGGCGGAACATTAATCGCCTTTTCTTTTAGCTTTCTTCCTTCATCTGTTAAGGAGATTACTAAATTACGTGAATCGTTTTTGTTTTTAATAACGTTTATGTAACCTTTAGCCGAAAGCTTTTTTAATAAAGGAGTAAGGGTGTTGCTTTTAAGCCATAATGTTTCCCCGAGTTCTTTCATATTAATATCCTCTTTTTTCCAAAGAGTCGCCATCACAATATATTGAGTATATGTGAGGCCTAAATAAGAAAGAAACTCGTTATATCTACGCATGAGTTTATTGCTCGCTGCATAGAGTGGGAATGTTAGTTGGTTAGATAAAACTAAAGCGGCACTCTTCTCTTTCATGTGTAAAATTATATCGCATGCGACTTAAATTACAAATGAAATTTATATGTTGTAATTAATTATGAGGTAAAAATATATTTATTTAGCACCGCGGTGCTTTAAAACAGCAATAGGAGTTTTGAAGAAAATCTTCATATCAAACCAGAAACTTCTCTTAGAGAAATATGAAAGCTCGACTCTTTGACGTTCTCCATTACTAAATTCAATATCACTACGACCACTGACTTGCCATAATCCAGTCAATCCAGGTCTACAGCTTTGGTAAATCTTTGCTTGTTTTTCAGTAAAACAAGTATCGAATTCGCCTTGAGTAATTGGACGAGGACCGACAAAAGTCATACTTCCACCTATAATATTTAATAATTGTGGAAGTTCGTCGATTGAAGTCTTACGAATAAATTTGCCGATTTTTGTGATACGTGGATCGTTATCAACCTTTCTCTCAGCAATGAATTGTTGCATTTGTTTTTTGTTTAAATATTTCTCAGGATGCTCGTTAGCGTCAACCACCATTGATCTAAATTTAAGGATTTTAATCTCTTTGCCTTTATAACCAATTCTAGGATCTTTATATAAAGGAGTTCCATGAGAAGAAATAGAAACGATTAAAGCGATAATTAGTAAAGCCCAACCAGTTAAAAGCAAAATTAAAAAAGATAAGAAAATATCACACAATCTTTTAAAGAATCTATAAATGCGTCTCGGTTTCTTTACTGGGACATTATCATACTCTGGATAAATGTGTTTTGTGCTAGTCATCGTACATAGATTTTAGCATAATGCTAAATAGGACTCAACACGCATTTAATTTATGATAAATCATAAATCTTAATCTTAATAAAATAGGCAAAATAAAAAAGGAACAACATTATCGCAATATTATAGTTGTTTTTATAATATTATTCCTTGATTGTTTTTTTACGAATTTTATAGCTACCACAGGCACCTTTAGCAGTGACCTTAAGTGAATATCTATTTTCTTTAATTAGAGGAAATTCAATTGTCTCTTTAAACTCATTTTCGATCTTTATTGTTTCATTAGTGTCTCTATTAGTAAATTCCAAAGAAAATTGACCACGATTATGAGTTATATCAATAAGTAAAGACTGTTCATATTTCTTATGACCTTTAAAAAAGAAATAGCGGTTACAACTAAGCATAAGATACTTTCTAAAAGTAACTAATCTAACTTTTTCCATGCGTTAATTATAGCATTGCTATTTTTAAATTAAAAAATCCTTGAAATTAATCAAGGATCTTCATTTAATTTTTGGCGCGCCATGAAGGACTCGAACCCTCAACTTCCAGATTCGAAGTCTGACACTCTATCCAATTGAGTTAATGGCGCGTTCTTATATATTAAACATCTTAATGCTTAATTTTTCTATATAAGATTAATAACGAATTAATAACAAGAACAACAGTTAATCCAGTATCCGCTAAAACCGCTGCCCACATTGGAATAACTCCACCAAGACCAAATAGTCCAGTTAAAAACGCAGCTACTTCAATACCTATTTTAATAAATAGAGCAAAGAAGATATTGAATAGAGATGTTCTTCTAGCAATCTTTGAAATTTTAATCGCATCATAAACACTACTAGGATTGTCGTTCATAACAATTACATCAGCGCTACTAACAGCGATATCACTGCCAAGAGCGCCCATTGCAAAGCCAACATCAGCTTCTTTAATAGAAGCCGCATCATTAATTCCATCTCCTATATAACAAGTCGTATATTTCTTATTTAACTCTTTTTCTAAATAGTTAACTTTATCAATAGGCATTAGTTCACTATGATAAGCTGAAATTCCAAGTTCATTACATAGTGCTTTCGCATTATCTTCTTTATCACCAGTCAATAAAATAGTCTCAATCTTTTCTTTTTTAAGTAAGGACACCATTTTATAAGCATCACTTCTAATTTCATCACTTAAAGATACATATCCAAGATACTTATTATCATAACTCACGTAAATAATTGAGCCAGTTTCTTGCGCCTTATCGACCTTAATTCCGTATTTAGAAAGTAGCTTTTCATTACCTGCTAAGACGAGCTTGTCATTATATAGAATTGATACACCTAATCCTGCATATTCTTTATAATCTTTACAGTTTGAATTGAAATCGGAAATAGAATCTCCATTAATAATTGCTTTAGCAATTGGGTGATTGCTTAAATATTCCGCCCTTTTTAAAACATCTAATAATTCTTCTTCATTTCCACTAATCGCATTAATTTTATTAATCTTAAATACACCTTTAGTTAATGTACCTGTTTTATCAGTAATAACTTTTTTAGTGTTAACAAGACTATCAAGATAATTGCTTCCTTTTACTACTAAACCATTTTTACTCGCTAAACCTAAAGATGCGAAATAAGCGAGTGGAACAGAAATAACAATTGCGCAGGGACAACCAACAACAAGCATCTTAAGTCCTAAAATGCCCCATTCATTCCAATTCTTACTAATCGCTCCACCAATAATCATGACTAAAATAGAAACAAGCAAGATTAAAGGAGTATAAATTCTAGCAAATTTATCAACAAATTCATCTGCCTTGCTCTTTTTAGCTCCGCTATTAGCGATCAGTTCATTGACTTTATTAATCGCACTATCTTTATATACTTTATTAACTCTAATTTTAATAGAGCCTTCTTTAACAATATATCCAGCGTAAACATCTTTTCCGTTAGTCGCACTAATAGGGACAAATTCACCAGTTAATGAAGATGTATCAATATATCCGTTTCCATCTACTATTTCTCCATCAATTGGAACTTCTTCTCCATTACTAACAACAACTATATCGCCAACATTTAATTCTTGTGGTTTTACCACTTTAATATCACTACCAACAAGTAAATTAGCTTTCTCCACTCTTAAAGAAACAGTAGAAATAATTGCTTCTTTACTTTTACTAGTAGCGACGTGTTCAATGATTTCACCAGCTTGATAAAGAATCATGACGAGCATCGATTCCACAAAAATGCTCGTGTCTTTAGTAACGCTTCCAATAACAAAAGCACCAATACTGGTAAGAGTCATCAATAACGCTTCATCAATAATATCTTCTAGTTTTGCAAAATGCTCTGCTACTTCTAAATATACATCGTAACTGATGATGAGTAAGGCAATAAGAGAAATAGAGAAGTTATACCAAAAATAGTTTTCTCCTTTAAGGAGTAATAAATCTAAAAGGATGATGATAACAGCGAACAAAATTCTTGATAAGATAACAATGTTTTCTTTATTAAAGAATTTATATTTCTTTTTTTCACTATTTAATTCTTCAATTTCAATTTCATCGTCTTCGACTTCTTTAATGATGGCTTTTATCTCTTCAATAGATAATTCTTTATCAATATAGTCGATATGAAGCCGATCATTATTAAAATCAATGATCGCTTCCTTAATACGTTTATCTTTAGCTAAGTGTCTTTCACTTTTATTCGCACAATTAGGGCAATCAAAACCAGTGATACAGTAACTCTTTCTCATATAATTATTCTTCCTCTAATACGTGTTCATAGGTAATACGCATTATTTGACGTACGTGTTCATCTTTTAAGGAATAATAAATCTTAGTTCCTTCTTTTCTACTTTTTACAAATTCTGCATCCTTAAGTACTTTTAATTGATGGGACACTAAAGATTGAGAAGAACCGATTTGTTGAGCGATATCGTTTACACATTTTTCAATAAAATGATTATCGCCACTTTTTTCTTCAAGTTCATTCAATAGACAAGATAGAATTTTAAGTCTAGTCGCATCAGATGCAATCTTAAGCGTATCTTGCATCTTATTTATCACTACGTCATTAATGTACATATTATTTACCTCGCTATTATTATATGAACAACCATTCATATTTTCAATATAAAAATGAACAGTCATTCATATTTAACACTAAATAAAAGCCCATCCATAAGGATGAGCAGTTATTTATTTTGTTAATTTTTCTTTAACTAAAGCTGGATCAACATGTTCAAATGTCACTGTATCGACATATGGAAGGACATAATCTAGATCCTCTTTTTTTCTTATTGTCCACGCATTAGTGAAATGATTTTTAACATATCTTTGCACTCTTTTTTCTTCGAATAGTTGCATATCTAAGTCAACAGATTCGACAGTTAAGCGGAACGGCCAAGTATATTCATCGCTTTTAGCGACGAGAAGAGAACGGATAAATCCACATCTCTTAAGTGGCCATAAGCTTCTTGGATCAAAAGAGATAATAAGGACATTTCTTTTGTCTTTAATTTGAGGAAGGTATTCCTTAAATCTTTTGGCGAGAGCTTTATAGTTCTTTCTAAAGACTTTAAGTTCAATTACCATCGGCACTCTTTCTTTATTTAAGTCGAGCACCTCTTGTAATGTTGGAATTTCTCCTCCATCAAGTAAACGATAGTTCTCTTTAATATCTTTCAAAGATAGGTCTTCAATAATTCCACTTTTTCCTGTAGTTCTTATTAAATCTTCATCGTGGCACACTACTAATTCGTTATCAGTGGTCAAATGAATATCAAATTCAAAAGCTACGCCATGATTAATCGCATTAGTAAATGCTTTTATACCGTTTTCGGTAAATTCTTCATTATGAAGTCCGCGATGAGCGATTCCATTAAGAAAGACCGGATTAATTTTAGAAAGACATTTCTTCTTAGTCATCAACTTCTCCAAGAGCCTCGATACCAGAAGCAAAGTTTGTTTTTCTATTCTTTACGTTCTTCACAAAGAAGAAGATTAAAGTAGCAATCAAGATACAAACTACCGCATATAAAGGAATATATGTGAATGGGAAGTTTGGTAAATATAAGAGCAAGCCAAGTAAGACTGGTGTCACAGTTTGAGCAGCCATACTACTCGCGTAATAATAACCAGTAAATTGACCGATTTTACTATTAGGACATAGCTCAACAACCATTGGGAAGGAGTTGACGTGAACTAGCGACATACCAAATCCTCTAAGTAAGAAGATGATATAAAGCCACACCGGGAATTTACCCACAACAACTGCGCCAGGAACAAATGATAAAATCGCCCACAAAACATAAGCAAATAAAGCGATTCCTAAGCCACCAAATAATGTCCATTTACGACCAATTTTGCTAGCAATTGTGCCACCAAAAGCAAAACCAACAACACTACCAACACCGAAGATAATCGTGTTAATCATCGCATCCATTGAGCTTGCTTTTAAATAATAAACTGTGTAATTACCAAAGAAAGTACCAATACCGTTATCGGCCATAAACCAAAAGAATTCAGCAGCAAGAATAAAGATAAGCATCCTTCTATTTTGTTTACTCATTGGTGCTTCTTCACTAACTTTATCAACAACTTCAGCTTCGAGTTCGCCTCTAGCCATTTCGTCTTTTACTTCTTCAGCAACTTTGTTTTCTTTAATTTTAATAAATAAGACAACTGCAGAAACCACCATTAAGATTGAGGCGATAACAAATGGCATAACGATTGCCCATGGATTGTTATATGCCCAACTATGTTTAGCGTATAAACCAGTTTTCGCATCAACTTTGGTTCCTAAATATTCACTTAAGACAAATACCATACCAACTAAAGTAGCAAATAAACCACCGATATAACCCATGATATTGATAATACCATTAGCCTTACTTCTTAATGGTTTAGGTGTCATATCTGGCATTAAAGCAACAGCTGGGTTACGATACATCATCGCAAATAAAACGACGATAGCCATCATTACGATAACGCCAACGATTGATCCAGCGTAATGGAAGATAACCGGAATAAATGGGAAGGCGATAGCACAAACTAAAGTACCAATAGCAATGTATGGCATTCTTTTACCCCATTTAGTGTGGGTCTTGTCACTTAATCTACCAAAGATTGGCAATAAGATTAAGGCTGCTAAGTTATCAATCGCCATCATAACTCCGACGATATATTGAACTTGTTTAGCCATTGCTTCTCTATTTGCAATTGCTTGTAAAGCCACTTCTTTTGTAACCATCGGGTCATTTGCAACACTCATAAGCGCCATATATCCGTTTACAGGATCTGGATACATCGCCTTAGCAAATAACTCAGTTAAAAGAGTTGGACACCATGAATCATAAACTTGCCATAAAAGCAAAATGCCAAAGAAAGCAAAACCAATGATCATGGTACGCTTCATATTAAGTTTTAATGGAGCGTTCGCTGATGTTTGATTTGTCATAATTACTTTTCTCCTATATGACTAAAATTTATTTCAACAAATCAGGTAATGATTTGATGGAATCTAAAATATATGTGGGTTTATGTTCGTATGCCTTAATATCCTCTAAAGAGGATTCCCCACTTAAAACACAAAGAGTATCAACATGAGCGTTAATACCCACTAAGATATCAGTATATAAACGATCTCCCACGACGAGAACTTCATCTAAAGAGACGTTAAACTCTTTTGCTAAATAATAAACGATTTCTGGATTTGGTTTTCCCATAACAGTAGCTTTTTTACCAGTTACGAGTCTCATCCATTCACACATCCCGCCATTATCAGGAATATATAGTCCATCTTCAATTGGGCAACGATAATCACCATTAGTGGCGATAAAAGGAACATCAAGCGTTTCTAAATATAAACAAGCATCTTGAAGTTCTTTATAGACGAGTTCAGTAGAAAAACCGGTAACAACTGCGTCGATCTTTCTTTCTTTTTGATATTCGTTTACTAAATTAAAATGTTTTTCAAATTTCTTTTTCAAAGACTTGTTACCAATCAAATAGATATCTTTAACTCCTCTATCTAAAAGATAAGAAATGGTAACTTCACTAGAAGAATAGAAGTTTTTCTTTAAGTCGCATTCAATTCCAAAATTAGTCATCTTTTGATAATAGAACTCTAAATCATGAGATGAGTTATTAGTAAAAAATACATAATCGATGTTATGGTCTTTTAAATATCTAAAAGTTTCTTTTGCGCCAGGAAATAAATTCGCACCTAAATAAATGGTGCCATCCATGTCGAATATAATAAGCTTCTTTTTCATCAACATTATTATTCTATCACTATTAAAAATAATAACTACTTATATTTATATAAAATTAATGAAACTCGCTCTTAATTAGTTTGTTACCGTTATATGTCAAAGTTAATGAAAATACTTCATCAGTGTTAAATAGCTTATCTAAGAAAATCTTATCTCCTTCCCACATCGGTAAAGAGAATATATCTTTTATCTTAAAATAACGAAGTTCACCTTCATCGCATTCCTTGATATCACCCTTATATTCGTTAACGACATATAAATGCATGATTTCCTTAAAGTCGTTATTTATGAATAGGATCTCGCCTCTTTTAGTAAAGGTAATCACATCTAAATTAGTTTCTTCTTTAACTTCGCGGATTAAAGCGTCGCTAGGAGATTCGCCTATTTCAATATGACCCCCTACTCCAATCCATTTACCTTCGTTAATATCGTTTTTCTTTTTATTACGATACAGTAAAAGAACTTCATCTTTATTAACTAGGTAAGCGAGAACAGTTTCAATCATTTTAAACTTCAATCTTTTTAATGCGGTCATGATATAATCCCGCATTTTTTAAAGCGTAAATAACTGGAAGCGCCACTAAAGAACAGAATATTGAAGAAGCGATTGAAGACACAAATCTAAATATGCTCTCTAGTAACGCTAAAGAAACTGGATAGCCAATAATCTTTGCATCTAAATAAATCGCTAGCGTGTTAGCGAATGTAGTAACAAGTCCAGCAACTATTGAATAGACAATGAATAATATTCTTTTATCTTCGAGATGGATTTGTTTTCTTAAATATAATTCGTAAAATAAGCCAAACACTACTGCTCTTAAAATTGGAGGTATCATCCAAATAGGCGTGGTAATCATTAAGCCATATGGGCTTCTAAGTTGAGCGATAAATGCTCCTAATACCGCGATTAATATGGAATCAGTAAAACCATATAATACAGTAGCCATAATAATCGCTAAAGCAGTAAAAGAAATCTGAAGATTTGGAGTTATTTTAACGGTTAAAGTAGAAAGCACGATATATATCGCCAGTAACATTCCATCTCCAGTAATTCTACTAATCGTTCTTTTCATATTAGAAATATAGTATAGATAAGAAAGTGAAAAATAAATAAAAAAATGCTAAATTGCATTTTCTTAATAATAGAGAATATTGAGATTAGTTCTAACTATAAGAACAAAATGGAGAAGGCAATTATAAACTGCGCGATGTAATAAAAGATTGAATAAGTCGCTCTATACGCTTTACTTCTCGTTCCACTTTTAAAATAGTTACCAGTAAGCATAAAGTCACTGCACATAAAGCAAAGCGCTCCAACAAAGAACATCACAAGAGTAGTCTTTTTAAATTGATATAGGCACACCATGGAAAGCGAAGAAGAAACCATTGAGGTCAAGCAATATAAATAAAATAATCCAAATAACAACATTCCTTTTCCAAAGTTAATACCGACCTTCTTAGCCACTACCATATAAAGAGAAATAATAACAATCGGTAAAACAAATGGGACAATAATAAATAAAGTGTTACCAGGTATATAAAACTCTTTTAATAATGCGGTGATATAAAAGATATGGCCAAAAGCAAAGGCAAACATTCCACTAAGGATCCAAATCATTTGAACTTTGCCACTAGTAATATATTTAAAGCCAAGGAATAGATCACCTAATAAGCCAAAGATAAGTCCTAATAAAGCAAATAGCTTGAAATAGAAATATCCTGGGGTTAAACAAAAAGCGACTATCCCAATAGCGACAAAGAATAAAGATGCCACCACTTTTAGAATAATCGTTTTAAAAGAATAGTTAATAACTTTACTAACGATAAAAATAGATGAGACAATCGCTCCTATTACTAGAAGCACAATCGAAGGAATCATATCTATTTTTATTATAGTTTAATTCTAATTAATAAATAATATTTTTTTACTCTTTAACCGCGCCAAGGATTCCACCAACAACACCAATCCAGGTTCCGGTAAGTAAAGAGAAAATAATAACTAAGATATATAAAGTAAATGAATGCTTATTTTTCGCAACAAAATTCAAAGTGGCATTAGCAACTGCTAATAAGAATTCAGGAAGGAAAATACATCCCATTACAAGCATTCCAATTTGAAGTAGTCTCGCTATTTCTTCTGGAGTACCTTGAATAGTTGAATGAATTGTACCGTTTTTTATTCCGTCGACAAACATTTGAGTAAACGCTGGTGTTGAAAAAACAATACCAACAATACCAAAAGCTAAAAACATGAGCGCAGCAAGAATTGATAATACTCCGTTAATTATTAAGATGATGTCAGATGCTTTTTTCATAATTAATCTCCCTTAAAATGTAAACCATCACTTTGAAATGATAATTTATTATATTTTATATAAAAAGGCAGCCTTTGTTAACTGCCAATCAAAACTCATCGGAGCACCCGGCGAGAATCGAACTCGTGACAATAGCTTGGGAAGCTATAGTTTTACCATTAAACTACGGGTGCGAATAATAAAAGGCAACAAATGTTGCCTAACTTTTCAATCTGGTGGGTACTGACGGGATCGAACCGCCGACCTTCTGTACGTCAAACAGATGCTCTCCCAGCTGAGCTAAATACCCAGATGGCATCTAACTAGAGGAACACTGAATTGTTCCTTCCACTTAGTGCTCCACTATTATACCTATATTGAAAAAGAAATCAAAGAATATTTTAATTATTTTCTTTTAAAAAAGCCCCTAAGGGCTAATTAGTTATTTATCTTCTTCTTTATTATCAATAACTTCTACTTTTTCTTCTTTTTCTGCGCCGTATTCACAGAACAAAGAAATGACAAGTAAAGCTAAGCCATATCCAACTGAAGAAACAAGTGAATAATTGAAATTGAATTTGGTTTTATATATTCCAGAAATTATTCCAACAACGATTATAGAAAGAATAACTAAAGAAACGGAAACAATAATATTCACCAAAGCATTCTTCCTTGTGCGTTTGACAACTTCCATTTTAAATGGGGTTCCTTCTTTAATCTCATAAGCGAAAAACGACTCGTTATATTTCGCCAAGAAAATGCCAACTCCTGTACTGAGTAATCCAACGGATAAACCAGCATATACTTGAGCCATAGAAATATTCTTTTCTAGAAGAAGCATTTGTAGTGTCTTCCCATCATAAAGAACTTGATCTTGTAATACTGGAACAATAATAAGGCCTAATAAAGTAAATACTGCCCCGATGATAGTGAGAACAAAAATAACCAAACAAATAACTCTCATCACTTTTGCGAGCACTTGAATAATTCTTAAAGCTTTCATAATCTTCTCCTTTATATATAAATAATTGTTTTAAATTTGGTGCTGACTATAGGAATTGAACCTACAACCTACTGATTACGATTCAGTTGCTCTGCCAGATTGAGCTAAGTCAGCAAGTAGAGATTAAATCTCTTTTTTGTTTTTATTGACGTAAGTCGTAAAGCAAATGTTATGACCGTTATCTACTATAACTTCACTTTCCTTAACGCATTCAAAGTTATTATCTTCATCTAGGTTATGGAAGAACACTTCTGCTCCACCATCTTCATCAACCTTAGTTAAATAAACCATATCAACATAAGGAATCATCTGATTATATATTGAAGCTCCTCCAATGATATAAACATCTTCATTAAGTGAATATTCTTTAATTTTAGCCAAGAAATCCTCAAAAGTATGAACATTAATCACTCCTTCATAATTATGAGTGACATCTTGAGATAAAACGATATGGGTTCTATTTTTAAGTGGCTTACTATTTGGAAAAGATAATAAAGTGTTTTCACCCATCGCTACAACATGATTTAAAGTTGTAGTTCTAAAGAACTTCATATCTAAAGGCAAAGAGAAAAGAAGTCCATTTCTTTTACCGATTCCCCATTTTTTATCTGCGCTTAAAATAGAAATAATCATTAAATCGCCACCGGAATCTTTTTGTCTAAAGGTTCATATTCATAGTCGATTAATTTAAAGGAATCGACAGTGAAGTCATAGAAATTAGTGATAGAAGGATCAACCCAAAGTTTAGGAGCTTTATGTTGAGGTTTAGCAATTACTTCTTTAACTAAATCAACATGTCTATCATAAATATGCGCATCAGCAATAACGTGCACTAAAGTACCAGGTTTTAATCCAGAGACTTGCGCAAACATAATGAGTAATAATGAATATTGAAGAACATTCCAGTTATTCGCGGTCAACATATCATTACTTCTTTGATTGAGAATACCGTTAAGTGTGTCTCCAGTAACATTGAAAGTCATGGAGTACGCGCAAGGATATAAATTCATTTCGTGTAAATCTTCAAAATTATAGATGTTTGTCATAATTCTTCTACTTTGAGGATTGTGCTTTAAATCATAAAGAACACGATCAACTTGATCAAATTCGCCTTCAGGATAAATGGATTTCTTTGCTAGTTGATAGCCATACGCTTTTCCAATTGAGCCAGTTTCATCCGCCCAAGAGTCCCAAATATGACTTTTTAAATCATGAATGTTGTTGCTCTTTTTTTGCCAAATCCAAAGGAGTTCATCTAAACAAGACTTAAAGGCTGTTTTTCTAATGGTGAGAATTGGAAGTTCTTCTTGGAGGTTATAGCGGTTAACAATACAAAACTTTTTGATTGTGTGAGCAGGAGTGCCGTCTTCCCAATGTGGTCTAACAGGTAAATGTTCATCAGAAAAACCAGTTTCAAGAATTTCTTTCATATTAGAAATAAAGATTTGATCTGCTTTTGACATATTTAACCCCCGACAAAATATTCAAATAAAAATTATTAATAATTTTTGGTGCCCGAAGTCGGACTCGAACCGACATGGCTGTTAACCGATGGATTTTGAGTCCATTGCGTCTACCAATTCCACCATTCGGGCAACGGTAGTATTATATTCTAATTGTCCTTTATAAATAAAGAAAAAGAAAATCAATTTGATATAATTAAAGAGAGGAAACTTAAATGGAACATAAATTAACTCATGGACCTTTGCTTAATGAAAAAGGTAATTTAGAGGAAGCTGGTTACGCTTTTGAACTAGTTAAAGAATATAGAAGAAGCGCAATAAAAGGCCTAAAGTCACGCATCAAAGAATGGGACTATTACTTCATTAGAGATGATGAATATGGTGTCGCTTTAACAATAGATGATAATTCCTATATGGGGATGGCCTCTATCTCTTTACTTGATATTAAAAATAAAACCGAAATCACTAAGTCATATATCAAATGGTTAACCTTTGGAAAAGTAAATTTCCCATCATCTTCAAAAGATGGCGATGTAAAAATAGAGAGTAAACAATACTCTTTAATATTTAAAAACGATAACGGCAAAAGACATCTAATTTGTGAGATGAAAAACTTCAAAAACAAAGAGACTTTCAAATGTGAATTCTCTTTAGAGAACACTACTGATAAATCAATGGTAATTGCCACTCCATTTAAGAAGAAGAAACACTTTTACTACAATCAAAAGATCAACTTGTTAAATGGTGAGGGTTATTTTGAATTTAATGGACTTAAACATGAATTTAATAAGAGCAAAACTCTTGGGGTTTTAGATTGGGGTAGAGGTGTGTGGACCTATTCTAATACTTGGTATTGGTCAAGTTTATCCGCTAAACAAGATAACCACTACCTCGGATTTAATCTAGGATATGGTTTTGGCGATACATCTAACGCTAGTGAAAACATGTTCTTCTATGATAAAGAAGTATTTAAATTAGAGGATGTAACGTTTAATATTCCAAAAGATAACAAAGGTAAAGAAGATTATCTCAAGCCTTGGACATTCGCTAGCAAAAGTGGAGACATAAGCCTAGTGTTTGAACCGATAATTGATCGTTACTCAAATACAAACGCTCTTATAATTCAAAGTAAACAGCATCAAGTGTTTGGTTATTTCACCGGAATAATAAAAGCAAACGGAAAAGAATATAAATTAGAACATCTATTAGGCTTTGCGGAAAAAGTCAAAAACAGATGGTAAAGAAAAGAGATGGATTTATCCATCTCTATTTTATGAATAATTGCTTATTCTTTAACTTCTTTCTTTTTAATTGCTTGAACCAAAAGAATGATTAATACCGCTAAGGACGCCGCTAAATGAATTGGGAGTTCAAGAGGCATAGAAGCAAGTCTTTCTAATGGCATCGCTGGAGATACTGCAGAAATAAAGACTGTGTATTTGCTTCCAATAATAGCAATCACAACAAATAAAGCTGCGATAACACCAATCATTACTGAAGAAGTGATGATTTTTGCCTTGCGACAATTAATGACTTCAAAATCCACTAAGACTTTATAAACTCCAACCAAAACAATCATGAGCATAAAGAGATAGAAGATAAAGGTAACATCAAATGTTCTCCAAACAATATAGGTAGGAGATAGAAGGAAGAAACCACAACGGTTAAAGACTAATCCAATAAAAAGGAACCAGCCAATTGTTTTTAAAACATGTTTCCAATCACTCTTAAATACTTCTTCATCGTCATTAACTTTCTTTAAGAAAACTAAACCAAAGACATAGCCTGCTAAGAAAATGAGGTGAACGATTAAAAAGATAATCGCGTATCCTGGGAATGGATATGGTTTTAAAAATGAACCATAAGTCACTACTCCAGTTAATAAAGAAGTAATCAAACCGATACTAGTTAAAACAATATTAATAATTAAATAAAGTTTCGCCATTCTTTTGAATGTTTTTGGTCTCTTATATAAACGGTAGATAAATAAGAAGCAAACCATTAGTGATGCACAAAGCATTAAGACAGGGAAAGCAGTAATAACTGTAGAGCTTAATGCTGCGTGATTTAAAACAATACTAAAGAAATAGTTACATGCAGGAACAGCAAGTAAAGAAGTAACTAAAGCGATAACACTTAAGGAGATTAAGGTAGTTCTTTTAGAGAGTGCCATAATTATTTGACCTCCTTATATGTATGTCTAATTGGATTATATACAATATTGTGAGTTGGTTTTACTGTAATTACTAAACCGCCCATTTTAGTTTCGTCATAATAGACACGGTCAGTTGAGTGAATTCCATAGCCAATATGGATTCCATGATAATCAATGATAAAATCATTCTTGTGATCGTGGCCATAATAAATACCTTTAGTGCTATTTAATCCTTTAATCTTGTCATAAAAGCCAGAATTAACATCAGGAGGGCAGCACTTTTCACCTTTTGTTCCGTGAAGTAATGTTACTCCTGTTTCGCCCCTTTCATAAGCTGCGTAAGCATCATTAATTTCTGGAACAGGAATATGAGCAAACATTAATGACTCAACAGTTGTGCCACCATTTAAGGCTTTTGTTGCCTTTACAAGAGACTCATACCAATCGATTTGATCTTGCTTAATATAGTCATATCCAAAATATGAACCAAAATAATATCTATTGCTGTCTAAGATAACAATTTGCTCGTGGATTTTGGTGTGATCATCTTTGTTTCTTAAATTAATTGCAAAATTAGCGTTACCGGTAACGTTATCATCTTGAATGTCTTTGAATTTACAATTACCGCCCCAATTATTTAATGTTGAAGTTAACCATTCAACAGAGAACATGCATTGTTCGTCATGGTTACCAAAAGTAACGGTCCAGGGGATGCCTTTACTATCAAAATATGCAAATAAACGATGAGCAGTTGCTTGACTTGCAAATGTGAATAGGTCACCTGTAACCACAATCATGTCTGCATTTGCGTCTTTAATTGTTAAGTCCATGAATTTGAAGTGAAGATCCAAATCATCAGTGTCACCTAAATGAATATCAGTGAGTTGAAGAATGTTAAAATCTTTTGTCACATCAACATCAATTGTTAACATGTATTCGCTTATATCATGAGCAACACCATTTAAAGAACAGGAAGTTGCGCATAAAGCGAATAAAGGAAGAATTAATAAATTCTTTGTTTTCATATGTTTTCCTTTCGTTTTATTGTTAAGCGTTTATAACGCTAATAACCAAGTTTGGTGTGACTAAGAAGACTTGAACTTCCACGGATTTCTCCACTAGCGTCTGAAACTAGCGCGTCTACCAATTCCGCCATAGTCACATATAGATATTTTAAATACCTCTTTTTTTATTTTCCATTTCTTGAACTTTACGATAATCAACTTTATTGAATTTTGTCATAGGTAAAGAAGAAACAAATTCAATCTCTTTAGGAATTGACCAACTAATTAATTTCTTTCTACAAATTTGTAAAATTCTTTCTGGATCTTTGTTTTTACTAACAACATATACCTTAGCGGCGTGACCACTTTTCTCATCAGGAATTTGAACAACACACACCTGACTAATACCACTTAAACCTAAAACAACGCTCTCAATTTCATGGGGGAAGATAGCAACTCCACTAACTTTAATAACTCTTTTCTTACGAGTCATAAAATAAATGAATCCATCATCGTCAATATAACCAAGATCACCTGTTGTTAAGTAATCACCAAAATATGTATCTCTGGTCGCTTTTTCATCATTAAAGTAATAAAGCATATTGTTGTCGCTTTTAATCGCAATTTCTCCTACTTCATGAGGAGCGCATTCTTTTCTATTATCATCTAAAATTTTAAATGACACCCCATTAATTGGATAACCAATTGATCCACGTTTGTGATGATAATGTGTGTTAACTGAACATACGGAAAGAGCTTCAGTTAACCCATATCCTTCAAATAATCTACAATTCGATCCTCTATGAACTAACATAGTGTCAAATTTCTCTTTAAGTAAAGGTGGGAGCGAATCTCCTCCAGAAAAACAACTCTTTAATGTTTTTAAATATCTACTATTGACAAAGCTAGGTTCATTAAGCAAGGCCTTAAAAACGTTTGGGACTCCGCAAATACAGATTGCATTTTTCACTTTCTTCATCATTTTAACGACATTTTTGGCAGAAAATTTAGGGATAAGTACCACTCCAAACGAATTGACTAATGGAGCGTGCATTGTCATGCAAAGTCCAAACCCATGGAAAGAAGGAAGAACACTAATTAAAGAATTACCTTTGAGCTCATCCTTATCTAAGCACATGATTTCTGGAACTCTACTCGCGGTAAAATTAAAGCTTTTTGAACCGATGCAAATTGTCTTACTGATACCTGTAGTTGAAGCGCTATGTAATAGAACTGCTACATCATCTTCTCTAGTTGGTACTTCTGTGGATAGTAGGTTATTAGAATCAAGTTGAGAATAGAATAAAAACTTTCTTGTATTCTTTAAATCCTTAATCATCTTATGATTCATTAAATTATATTTTTCACGCTCTTTGATATTTAAAGAATAACCAGCGCTGCACAAAACAATTGTTCCCTTAAAATTTAGATATGATTCTAGTTCTCTATAAACACGATCTTGAAATAAGAATGCTAATTTACAATTCGCGTCATCATAATATTTCTGCATTACTTCAAATGGAGAATTAGGGTGAACCATATTACTAATCGCGCCAATCTTATTAAGCGCGTAAAAAAGAACTATGGTTTCAGGGATATTTGGTAAAGAAACTAGAACAACATCACCCTTTTTAATCAAATACTGGTTTTGTAACACACTAGCGAGTTCATCAATACGTTTTAAGAGTTTGAAAAAAGATATACGACTATTGAAATAATAAATCGCAGTGTGATCTTCTACTCCATAAGCAGCTTGTTTTAACGCTTGATATAAAGATAAATGTTCAATCATAACTCTTTAATAAATAATTTTTTCTATCACCATAAATATTATAGTAAATATCACTTCGTGAGCGATATAAATAATAAGTGTATGCCTTCCTAAAAAGCAAATAGGCTTCTCCCAATTTCCTTTTTTCTTAATGATTGCCTTTTTAGAAGAATAAAATCTTCTAGCAAAAAGAACTCCTAAAAATAAAGCGATAACATAAGGGAATAAAGAAAGATAATCACCAACATATCCTTCTTTAATCGGATTAAATGAGCAATACAAAACACTTCTAAAAGCGTTATATTCAATATCCGGCTCAACTCTTTTACTTAATAAAATGAAGAAAAAGAAAAGCATAAGTCCACCAGTGACAAGTAAAACATCTTTATTACTTCTCTTTTCAAAAATAGAAAATAACAAGATTGATAAAGCAATAACTCCTAAAACATTAATATCAATCACCACTACTCTATTATTAAACATTGGAAGAAGTTGAATTATATGTGTCCCAATAGTGACAATAAGTGCTAATAAAAGCAAAAGAAAGCCCCTCTTTTTGTTGTTTTTAGATAAGAAACAGCTTATTCCACAGGCAAACAAAAATAGCATTAAAACAACTTGCCTAACCGTAGTTCTTAAAGTGCTCGTCCAGTACCAAGAAAGAAAAGGACTTGCTCTATGGAAGATATAAAAGTTAATAAACCACATCAAGTGATCAAAGATAACAAGGATAATTAATATTCCACGAAAAAAATCGATCTCATGAATTCGAGAAGAGAATGCATTACTTTCATTTTCCTTAAATTTCTTCCAAATATTCATATATTTAACATTTAATAATGTTATAAGCAATGGTCGGGAAGACCGGATTTGAACCGGCAACCCTCAACACCCGAAATTGATGCGCTACCAAGTTGCGCTACTTCCCGACATTAAAAATCAAATAAAGATAATTGATCGCTATCAGATAGTTCATCAAGCACTCCTAAAGAAGCTAAATCATTAACATTTGTGGACGTTAATTTAGTTCTTCTTAAGAGGTCTTCTTTACTTGTAAATGGGCGTTTCTTTCTTTCTTCAATAACAGTAATCGCGTTATTTTCTCCAAGTCCATCAATGGTGATAAAAGGAGGAATAAGACACTTTCTTTCGTGATCAACAACGAATTTAGTCGCGTCACTACGATATAAGTCAATGTTAGAGAATGTATATCCTCTTTGTTCCATTTCGATGGCGATTTGTAATGTTTTATATTGTTCTTCTTCTTTGGTGGTGAGTTTTTCTCCTGTCGCTTTTTCTTTAACGCGGAGCTGTTCTAATCGATTAATGATTGCTTCTTCACCTTTAATCATCGGAACAATATCGTATTGTTTACTTCTAACAGAGAAGAATGTTGCGTAAAACTCTAAAGGATAATGAACTTTAAAATATCCAACACGAATTGCCATTGTAACATAAGCAACCGCGTGTCCTTTAGGGAACATGTATTTAATCTTTTTACAGGAATCAATGTAATAAGAAGGAACGTTATGAGTAATCATCGCTTCTTCATATTCTGGTTTAAGTCCCTTTCCTTTACGGACATCTTCCATAATTCTAAAAGCAATCGCGTTTGGTAAACCTTTATCTATAAGATAAGTCATAATATCATCACGACATCCAATAACTTCTTGAAGAGTAGCAGTTCCTTTATCAATGATATCTTCAGCGTTACCGTTCCAAACATTAGTACCATGAGATAGACCAGAAATAATAACTAAATCAGAGAAAGAAGTTGGTTTAGTTTTCTCTAATATACCTCTAACGAAATCAGTACCGAATTCAGGAATCGCCATCGCACCAGTAGTTTCATTTAAATAATTATGTTTAAGTTTTAAACTATCCGGCTTAGAGAATAACGCTAAAACTTCAGGATCATTCATCGGAATATCCTTAATATCGATATGAGTTAAGTCGCACATCATCTTTAAAGCGACAGGGTCAACGTGACCAAGCATATCAAGTTTTAAAATCGTATCGTGAATAGAATGGAAATCGAAGTGAGTGGTTTTCCATGCACTATCAACTTCATCTGCAGGCCATTGAATAGGTGTGAAGTCATAAACGGTGTGATCGCGAGGAATAACAACAATTCCTCCAGGATGCTGACCAGTAGTACGTTTAACACCAACGCATCCACTAGCAAGATAATCAAGTTTAGCTTTGGAATATTTACTTAACGCTGCTTGAGCGTCTTCTAGTGACATCCCTTGAGAGATAAATTTTCTTTCGATATATCCACGAGCAAAACCAAAAGCAGTTTTATCAGCAACTGTTTCAATAGTTCCTGCTCTAAAGACATTGTCTTTTCCTAAAAGAACTTTAGTGTATTCGTGTGCTCTAGCTTGATAATCACCAGGGAAGTTTAAGTCGATATCAGGGACTTTATCAGCGTTAAATCCTAGGAAGGTTTCAAATGGAATATCTTGTCCGTCTCCAACCATATCCGCACCACAATCAGGACACTTCTTAGCGGGTAAATCATATCCGCTACGAATTCCAGGGTAACTCATCTTACCCCATTCAAAGTGATGACATTTTGGGCATAAATAGTGAGCTGGGAGAGGATTAACTTCAGTAATTCCACTCATCGTAGCGACAAAAGAAGAGCCAACAGATCCACGACTACCAACAATATAGCCATCATCATTACTCTTCTTAACGAGTTGATGAGCAATATA
>CADCFC010000013.1 GCA_902800645.1 uncultured Erysipelotrichaceae bacterium | reverse complement strand
GAATTATGACCAGAGAATTCTTTCTCAAGAGTGCCGATCATGAATTCACGTTTAGAGGCGCTTCTTTCAATTGGGAAGTCAGCGAAATAAATATAATCTCTATTTCTTTCATGTTTCTCACGATAGAAGTCGCTAATATGTTTCAAATAGTCTTCTGCATAGGCGTATCCACGAGGATAGCCAACAGGAAGATAAGTAATTGAAAGTTTACAGAACTCTTTGTTATCGTAATAATTCTGTTTTGAAAGAGGATAGATATTTTCAATCTTAGTAATAATGTCTTTATGTCCGATAAATGGGAAATGAATCGCTAAGGTTGAAGCGTTGTAGTAATAAATATCCTCAATACCTAATGTATTCTTTAATGAACGGACATAATCCCTAATTAAGAAGTTATAACCTTCTGAGCCAATCTTCTTAAGAATCTCCTCATAGTTATCAATAGCGAGTAATAAGACATATCCTCTCGCGTTAGCGGAGTATTCATTTTTAATCGTAGTAACAAGTGTCTTATATGAATATGTTAAGAAGTCTTCCTGATATAAATCTCCAACTTGGTCATTATTAGTAACTTGTTTAACAAGTAAAACACGGTCATCATCTTTACGGTCGCTTAAAGTAGTAGAAACTTCGTATTCGGTATTACCGAGAGTGATATATTTCTTTTTCTTGCTGACAAATGGACAATCCTTACAACTCTTATCAAGTCCAAATAAGGCTTTGTAACATTTCTCACCCTTTTTGATTAACGGGAATCCTTTTTTAGAATTCTTACTCAAGTAAGTGATGGTATAGTCATCATCAACGTGATACACAAACATATTCGCTAAAGCGAGAATATTCTCGTTTTCAGTTTCCTTAATATCTGCGTAATCAGAGATTTGGCCTTTTTCAAAATGATTCTCAATTCTTAATGAAAAAATAAAGAATGTTTCTCTTAAATATGTATTAAGGTGTAAATCTTTATTACGGTTAAACAAATAAATAATCGCAAAGACTTTATCACTATTTAAATCTTTAACTACGTAATAGATACCGCTTTGAATTCCATAAAGCCCTAAGATAGGTTGTAAAGAAATATTCGCATGATTTCTAGTGGAGAAATAATAAGCATCTTCTTGATCGATAACCGAAGCAAAAGCCTCCACCACTTCTTTTTTAATATCGTGATTAGTGAATAAACTACTTCTTCTTGAAGAAACATAGGAATAGTAACGATCCATCGAATCGTTATAAGTAATAATTCCAGCGTCATCAACATCTAAGAAGTTAGCAATAGCTTCAAACGAATTCTTTAAAATTGTTTCGTTTTTATTATTGTTAGAGGTTGAATAATCTAGATTAGATAAAGCTTCTACAATCTTAGAAGTATAATTCATACTCATTGAAGTATTTAAAAGCAAGTTACTTCCAACATTAGATTTATATCTAATTGGAAGGTATAAGTTATATGGTTTTCCTAAACTCTTCGCATATTGAAGATCACCTAAAATCATGTCTTCATTAGAGAAAGGATAACAAACAAGCGCATACTTCGCTAAAATGTTACGAATGCCGCGTTCATCTCTCACCATTAATGATGAATTAGTGACAACGAAATTAAGTTTCTCTTTAATTTCAGAGAAGGAATCAATAACTGGAATATAGATGATAAGAGAACGGTTCTCTTCACCAAACATATATAAGACATTATCGTGTTCTTTGAAGGTGTCGCGATATAAAGAAAGAAGTCTATCTTTGTCTTTATCTTGAATCACTACTTCACCTGGGAAATCAAAATAAACTTCGATAATAACGTTACGATAAGATTGAGAAACAAAGATGATGTTAGCGATATTATCTTTGAAACTCTTATAAGTAATAAGATTTAAATCCTTATTAATATATTCAAGATTAATTGAAGAATAATCGCTTTTCTTTACGACTAAGAAAGCGGAATCTAATTTAGCTTTAATATCTCCAGTCGCTTTATTTAAAAGTTGAATTTCACGAATATCACTCTTCCCGTAATCTACTAAATTAGTGTCATTATTCTTAATTTTATTAAGATTTGTGAGAGTGGTTTCATATAACTGCTTATAATAAGTCTTCGTTAATTTTCTAGATAAGCGAATGTAAAAGATGATATATAACACTAAAGTGACAACGGTAACGACATCAAAAATAATAATAAATATTTGTGAATGTAAATAAGCGTACAAAGTAACTAAAATGATTGTGCTTATTAAAATAACAGCAATGATAAAAGCTGGGATAAAGATATATCCTTTAAATGTTTGAAGAAGACCTTTTTTCTTTTTCGCCATAATTATCTCCTTCTACTCTAAGATATCGCTTCTACTAATATCGTTAATTGTAGAAACAACCGCTTTTCCTAAATCGATATATTTACTAAGAACATCTGAATAAGATTCTAAGTTATTTGCGACCGATAAATTATTCTCAACAACTTTACAAACCACGAATGGCACTTGTTTTAGTTTGCAACTAACAGCAATTCCAGCAGAATTTTGATCGATAACAATGGCCTCATTTTTAATTGAGAAAACTTCTTTACGTTCAATCAATAAATCACATGTTTCTTTAGACATATTATTAGTGCTTAAAAAGACCGACTCAAAATAATTTATTTGAATACGTCTTTGTAAACCTTTAGCGAGATAGCCAACAATATCATCTTGAACCATAAAGTCGCGATCAAAACCAGGGATCTGGGCCATCGCGATATCACCAAACATTGTTAAATCTACGTTAGCGTCAATCACTTTTGTAGAAACGACAATATCACCGTTTTTAACTTTTGAAGAGATGGACATACATCTACCAACAGAAATAACAAGATCAACGTAATATTTGTCTAATAGATGCATCAAAACAGAGCTCGCAAGAGTGCTTGTAAATAAGTTATGAACAATAACGACGTCTTGAGCGAAAATAGTACCGATAGAGATTTTGTATTTATCCAAAATCGTTTCTTCTTTACGGTTAGCTAAAACAGAGTCGAAATATAAAATATCATCATGGGTTTCACCAACTATAACAATCATTTTCTTACTCCTTTCCCTTCAATGTCATTTTTTAAAAGTTCGCTATATTCATTAAATGGAAGTGGTTTGGAATAATAGAACCCTTGAACAGTGTCGATCTTAAGTTTTTTGAGTAAGTCAATTTGCTCTTTATTTTCAACACCTTCAATGATTGCTTCCATTTCATTCGTGTGAGCGAGTTCAATCAAATATTTAACAATAGATGCAGTTTTCGTATCAGTTAATAACCTGTCAGTAAAAGATTTATCAATCTTCATCGCATCAAAAGGAATTTGACGCAAGTTCTCAATTTGAGAATAACCAACACCAAAGTCATCCATTAAAACACGGATACCAAATGAACGTAATCTTTTAATAACGGATAGTGATAAGAATTTATTAACTTGAGAAGTTGTCTCAGTAATTTCAATTTCAAGATATTTAGGTGGGACATCATATTTCTTTAATGTGTCCATAATAGTGTCTAAGAACTTCTTAGAGAAGAACTCATATAGTGAGAAGTTAACTGACACCGGTAAAACAGTTCTACCTCTTTTTAGCGCTTCACTCAAATCCTTAACAGCGAGCTCAAAAATACGAATATCAATCGCATTAAGTAAACCAGCTTGTTCTGCTTGAGCAATAAATTTAGCAGGTCCAACTAAGCCAAATTGAGGTGAGTTCCATCTAGCGAGAGCCTCACAAGAAACATAACGATGCTCTTTTAAAGAATATTTGGGTTGATAATATGGAATGAATTGATTTTCTTCTAATGCTTCTAAGATTTGGTTAGATGAACTACTACTATCGTTGCGGAACGAATCTTTAAAGTATGTAAATGATTCATAGTTCTTTTCTGATTGATCTCTAGCGATTAAGGAGTCTTCAATTGCGGACACAATTGATTCATCACTATCCATCTTCTTAATTCCAAAGAATGGTTGCACCCAAATCTTAACTTTCTCTTCGTTAACTAAACGGAAGCATTCATTAGAAATAGCGGCGATTAATTTAGAGATATAGTTATTATCGTTATTGAATAAGCAGAATAAGAAGATACCTCTAGAAAAACCATAAACAGCGTTCTTCTTTTCAAATTGAGCGTTATTTGGATCATTAAACATATTGTTAATGAATTTAGTGAGATTTAAGTTAACGTTAGTGATAATTTTGTCACGTCCACGGTTAGAAGAAATATCTAAAGCGGTAGGAGTAAAAGAAACAATATATCTATCTTTATCAACAAAAGAAGCGCGATGAGATAATTTATTCACTCTAAGTTTAAAGGCTTCTAAGTTATAGAATTGAGTGGCTTCACCTAAGGTGTAACTATTTTCAATCATTAATTGATTTAAGAATCTTTTCTCATTTCTAACAGAGTAACCAGAAATAACTGCAGTGATAGTAAAGATGATTTCAAAAATCGCAAATAAAACTATTAACACAATTTGTTTATCTTTAAATAAATGAGGTAAAGCAATCGCAGTTGCAATAAAAGATAGGAAAGCGAGGATAAGCGCAACACTTACCCACAAAAAGATTCTATAAAGAGTTAACGGTTTAATCTTGATGTCCATCTTCTTTTTCCTTTCTCTTGCTATTTATCATTTCATCGAGTAGCTCTTTTTTGAGTTTTTCTCTTTCAGATTCACTTAAATGTTCAAGCCGATTATCAGTAGGAAGTTCACTATTTTCTTCTTCTGAAGTCTTAAGCGCTCTAAAGATATCAATACTACTAGCCACTATTAAATATGCAGCAGGAACAAGTAAAACTAATATAAGTCCAATAGGTGAGACGATGAAGTTAAACACTTTTCCTAATGCTGTATTAGCTAATTTGACTGTTCCTAAATATTCTTTTTCAGTGAAAATTTGATATTGGTTCTTTTCACTACCATATTCATTAGGATTAATACCAGCGGTAATGAAGACAAACCTTCCATTACCAAAGGCGTGGTCATCTCTAACCGCCATTTCTACAAGTCGGTGAGTCATAACTCTATTAGCGACAACAGGAATTGTGTATTGAGGATTAGTAGGTGTGTAATCAACTGACACTGCAACATTTGCAAAAGTAATATCCTGTGTTACTCCACTTTGATATCTTGCAAAAATAGTGTCACAACTTTCTTTATATGTAAGAATCGCACTATCTTTAGGAATGTCTGGTTCCATAGAACTTGTAAGAATAACAAAACTACCAATTCCAAATCTAATTGATTGTCCATAATTCTCTTTTTTGTGAATTGCTCCACTTATATTTCCGGCAAGGATAAAGATTGCAAACACAGCGAAAATTCCAAAGAAGATCCATTCAATTATTTTTCTGGCTTTGCTCTTTGGTCGTTTAACCCGTTTTGGTTTAGTAGAGACCATCTCGGGTTGTTGCTCAATCATTAAATTCTCTTCGCTCATGATTTAACCTTGAGTACCTTTCCGTTCATTTCTCTACTCGCTTCAAGCGCGTCTTCATAATTATCAAATTCAAAGGCATCTTTTCTAAAGATTGACCTCTTATCTTTTGAAACGTAAAAGACTTTATCGTTTTTAACAATGTAACGATTATCATTTGGAGTGACGTTATTATAAGGAATAGAGTCACTCTTTAATGATCCATCTGAATTAAGCATATCTGGAGAAACGATATAGTAGACATCGCCTTCATACTCATCTTCAAAAGTAGGTTCATTAACTGGCTCAGGAACTTCAACATAAATAGGCTCAACTTCTTCGTTATCATCATCGATAACTTCGACAATTGGTCCTTCATCTTTTGCCTCGATTTCTTCTTTTACTTCTTCAACAAATACGCTTTCTTCGCTTAGAGGAGCAACAACAGTAATAGGCTCTTCTTCATCAACTTTTGGTTCGACAAAAACAGGGATTTCCTCTTCTTGCTTACTAACTGGAATTTCTTCATCTTCCGTTGGTTTTTCAACAATTTGTTCGGTTTTTGCAGTATTTTCAGTAGTTTTATTATCTTTTTTCTTCTTGCTTGATTTACTTACTTCGGCGCGATCAAGTTTAGCGGCAGCGATGATTTCCGCACGCTTCTTATCGAGAATATCTTGTTCGTATTGACGCAATGCTTTTAGATATTCTTCATATAACTTAGCTTCTTCAATTTCACGAGTCGCGATGAGATCTTGAACTTTCTTCTCGTATTTTTCAATCATCTTTCTAACACGAGCAAGTAAAGCGTCGATACCATTAATCTCTTTATTTAAATCGTGTTTTAAATCATATAGATCTTTATAATATTCTCTTTCAGCTTTTGTTGGTTTAGTTGGCAAATTAGTAGGAATCTTTTTGTGCAAATAAGCGAGATAAGATTCATCCGCTCTAACGAATTCAACTGGTCCTTTAACTAAATCATCATACAAGAAAGATTCATCATCGATTGATGACAATAATTTTGGTTTATATGTTTTTCTTGAACGGTTATAAACCTTATTATTTTCAGTGTTCTCTAAATATAAAAGATTAGGAACGAGAATCTTAGACACTTTGCGTCTTTCGTTTTCATTAAAATCTTGATAAGTCCTATCAACGTTATAGGTCACACCAAGAGATTCAAATTTTTCAATGAAAAGGAAAGTCTCATAGCATTTATGATAGAGAGGATTTTTCTTTAAAATATTTGTTAAAATAATTGGTCTTCTTACATCTTTATCGGTCTTAAATTCTTTCATGAATGGAGAATTATAATAGTAGCCGATATATTCTTTAAGTTTTTTAATACGTTCAATATAATCTCGAGCGGTAATAGTCAAATCATCCTCGAGTTTACGAGTGACAGTGACTTTAGTTTCGATTTCAACTTCTTGCCCATCGACAATCGATTTATTTTTTACATACATAATCTCTTTTTCATCGAGATTAATAGTGTTTTGAATAAATTCATAACGTTTATCAATAAAGAGAATTAATCGGCGAATAAATGTCGCGATAAATCTATTTTCATACGTGTGTAGTTCTTCTTTATTAAATAAACCTAAAATCTTAGCGGGGATAACATTGCCCTTTTCGTCAATCTCTTTAATAAATTGAGAGTGGCTCGCTAAATGTTGAACGGATTCATAATTAATCTTACGGGCGAGTTCAATAGGAATAATAGAGCCTTCACTAGTGGTGACTTCGCGAGGATTATTAGTAATTTGATCAAGCTCATACATGCAGTCTTCAATACGGTTAATCCATTCTGGATTGAAGACAGAAGAACCTTTAAATTTCATTCTTAAATAAGATGTCTGTCCGTTATAGACATCTTCTTTCATGAGTAAATAACGACGATCATTAATCGTATCTACTCTTTCTAAGTAAGACTTAAAAAGTTCTTTATCGTTCATGTATGTGTTTAATTATTTTTAATTAAAGAATCAATATAGGATTTTGCTTTAGGGAATTTGTCTTTTCCATAAAGTTTATCTAAGTAAACGGATAATTCTTGTAACTCTTCTTTTAAGAAGGCGATATTTAAAGATTCAAATTTCTTCAAAATCTTATTAGTGAAGATAAAGTCAAATGCATCAACCTCACTGCCACCACAAGCAACAAAGCAAGGAACGAATGTTTCAAGTTGTTTTAAGATACGGTTACCAAAGGCAAGTTTGAATTTCTTAATAACAAAGTTATCAAGTTCATCAAATTTATCTAACATCGCTTGAGAAATCGCATATTGCTTTTTCGCTTCATTAAATAAAGCTTCTAGTTGACTATATGGAATTGAAAGTGGCTCTTGTTCTTCGGCTTCAAAAGGACGACCTTTATCATCAAAGAATAAGGAAATAGCACGGTCATAAACCTTATCAGAAATTGTGAAGGTACTATCATCGTTATTTGCTGTACCGATAAATAAGACGTTTTGAGGAATCCTAAGTTTACCTTCTTCTAAGTGAATTGGGTCATTCTTATCTTGAGAAGGAATTAAATCAATAACCCAGTTCTCTTTTTCTTTCATTTCCATGACGGATAAGAATTCAGCGAAGTAATATTCAATTCTCGCTAAGTTCATTTCATCGAGAACAATAACGTTAATGTCTTTACGATAAGTAGTAATATATAAAGATTTTAAGAATTCAGTTTCATTAAATCTCTTAGTGAATTCGTTGTAGTAACCGAGAAGTTCACTACGATCTTTCCAAGAAGGTTGTACTGGAATGATTGAGGAATCAAAACAGAAGAATTTACCTAAAGCGTACGCTAAAGATGTTTTACCTGTACCAGAGATACCTTCTAAGATGATGAGTTTACTTGTTGCTATACCAGCAAAGAGTTCTCTAACAACATCAATCGTATAATAGAAACCTAATTTAGACGCTGCGTAATTTCTAAAGGAATTACAAAGTTCTTCAAGAGATAATCCTTCTTTAAACATAATCGATGTATCTCTATCTTTGTAATTGTTATCAACCGAAATAAGTTTTGGGAAGCGAGAACTGATTTCTTGAATCTCTTCCGCTTGCGCTCCTTCTTCAGCAGGTTTTAAACCCATATAGGCAGTTTTTAAATTGAGAATCTTGTCTTTTTCTTGAGTAGCGATATAGAGTTCGTAATTGAGTCTCTCGACTTGTCTTCTTAACTCATCTTTATCGATTTCTTTCTTAACGAAGCGAATATATTTTCTTAGTAATAAGAATAAACCAAATAATATCGCTCCAATTAATCCGACAAAGAAAATGAGGAAAAAGGCATAAAAGAACCAGCCCCAGAAGCCAAAATCACGTTGGAAAGATTGGAATAAGGAATTGTAATTTGCGAAGTTATTACCAACTTCTGTCCATGGTGAGACAAATAATTTGTAAAAGAAATAGCCTAAATCACTGAAAAATGAAATAAGCATTTGCCTTAAATATTCAAAATAAGCATTCATAGTTTATAATTCCCTTTCAATCTTAAACGTAATATTGGAATTAAAGGTCGCACCCATATTAGAGTTCACACTATCGAGGTCCCATCCTTCAATGTATATTGAAAGAACAATTTCTTGAGGACGATCAAAGTATACAGGGAAGTAAAATGGTTTACTTACCCCTTCAAATTCATCAAGAGTGTGACTAACTTCTTCTTTAAAGACCAATCCGTTTTCTATACTCTGTTCTCTATTGAATCGATAGACGCCTTTTTTATGACGAGCGTTAAAGGCGTTAGGTTCTTCAGTAACGTCTTTATAGTCAGAGTCTTCTTCTAGAGGATCATCGTAAATAATTAAGCTTCTATCATTTACTTCTCCATAGACTCTTTCATAAAGCTTTCCATCGGATTCTTTTTTGAAATAATCGTAATAGTCATCATCGTTATTATCCAAAAGTCCACCATAGGTGGTTGTCGAATTTTTATTTGGATCAATAATGATGTATTTGTAATTATCAGTCTCCATGTCATTAATCAAAATCAAATAACGCATTGATTTCACTAATTCATTGAGTCTAAATTCGTATTCCGCTTCGCTGATATAAGGATCGCGTAAAAATAATTCGTGCGCATAAGTCTTATTGAATTCAGTATTAGGATTAATGAATGTCTCTTTAGGATTTATTGAAACTAAGACATTATCATCACTCTTTAAATATAATTTTTGAGCGAAATATCCAAGACTCGCTAAAGATGATAATTGTGCGTATTCTTCTTCGGTATAATTAGTGTCGAAATAGAAATCAGGCATATCTTTTTTATCGACGTCATACCATTCAGAATGAGCGCTGGTGACTGGATAGAAACTACCACAGTCTTCTAAATCTTGTTTGTCTAAACTTGTCACATATTTTCCATCAGGAGCAGTAGAAATAGCGAGCTGACGATCGCAATCAATAGAAATATTGATGCTATTAATTCTGAGCTTTGTGGAATTAGCGTACCACGCTAAAGACATAGATAAAGTGGCGACGCTTAAAGCAATCGCTCCGATATAAAGTGATAATATCAGTTTACTTTTTTTCATTAGTCTAAATTTGTTTCAAATTTCAAACCGAGGTTGAAGTTATAGTTTGCTGCTTTATCAACAACAACATGATCCCAACCTTCGATAAAGATTGTAAAAGTGACATAACCAATGCCATCTGCACTGTTTGTGGTTGTCATTTTAAATCCAGTTGCTCCTTCAACATATTTACCTTGACTGTCAACCATAGGTTTAACAGTACCAAAGGTATAATAGCCTGCTGTTTTTGGAGTGATTTGAGTGGTGTCTATGATTTTGGCAAATTCGTTATGCTTAGAATAGAAAGTTGATTCAGTTAAATCAGTCACACCATTAACGTTAACGTAAGGTGCGTGTTCTTTATCAATTCCATATTCAGTAGATGCGTGAACAAGAGTTCCATCATATTCACCATAATATAATTCATTGTGATTACTTAAGTTGTAGTCATAGGTACCATCACCATCAAGGTCAAGAATACCTCCTACCTTAGTAACTCCATTGACCATAGTCTTATCAGAAGGTCTCATAAGAAACTTACGTTGGCTATTTTCTATGAAAACTCTTAAAGCTTGATCAATATTTTCACCTGAAGCTTGAACCTTACAATCAGTGAGCCAAACATCAGTCTCAATTGTTTGACCATCACTATCCGCCATACGGAAAGCGAGAGGTAAAACAACGTAGTGATTAGTTTTAGCAGGCGCATTAATTGTAGTCACGCCATAAACAGGTGATTCATAAAGTGAGAGCGCTGTAGTTGTACTAAGTGCTCTAGTTTGAGTGGTAACAGGGAAGAGCAAATTAACCGCGTATGGACTTCTGAAGAGATAATCTTGAATCACGTGATAGTCAATACCGTCAGTAGAACGGGAGAAGACAATCGAGTGATTATCATAAGTCTCTCTAACAAGTTCATATTGAGCTACTTTTTCGTCAGTTAAATAATGACTATCATCGACAATACCAACATTAAGTAATGCTGATTTAGCGATAGATGTACCAATAAAACTGATTCTGACACTACGAGAATATGCATACCACGCTAAAGATCCAGCGGTGGCGCTAATAATGCCCATCGCTGTAATCACAGTGCCTGCAAATATTCCGAGTGATACTTTAGTATTCTTTTCCACGGTAGCTCTTCCCTTATTTCATTCAATTAACCGAGAATGTTATTGCCGACGTCGAAAATCATACCGACACGAACATCCATTCCAGCATTCATATGTGGATTCCAGATGTTGCTCTTAGCGTCAGTATTGCCGTACTTCAATAACGCCCAGCCTTCTAACCATACAGTAATAGTGATCTTAGTCATTTCTGTACCAGTCTTAGTTGTACAAATGAGTTTTTCATTTGGTGTTGCTGGCATCTTGCCTTCACTGTCTCTAGCTTGAACTAAAGAGCTTGCGGCTTTAGTAACTTGAGTTTCACCATTAATACCATAGGTCAATACTTGGTCATAGTTGCTTTCCCATGGGAATGCTTCGTATTTATCAGCTTGACCATCACCATCTAAGTCTAATTGACCATAGAGGTTGAGTGGTTCGCTTGCGCTGATTTCATTCTTAGAAAGTAGATCTTTTCTACCATCTTTAACGTTTAAATGAACTCTGACAGCGTCAACGATAAGTGCATCAGCACCACCGTTTGAATCTTCAAGAGTTAATTGTGACATATAAACGTCTTGAGCAACTAACTTATAACCAGGATTAATATTATTTGTTGCGTCTCCTAGAGCTTCAGGATCGGCCTTAAGCGCTCTAAGATAGATATCATATTGATAGAAGCCACTTCCGTTTTGGATTTCTGTCCAACCAGTTGTGTAGTCATTACCGTTTTGTTTACCTGATTCTGGGTAGCCATAGGCATGTGTTTTTAATGTTCCATCGCTATTTAATTCACCGAAAGTAACAGGTTTTAAACTTGTATTTGGTAAGAAACGATCTCTGCCCCAAATAATGTGTCCGCTACCATCGTCATATCCGATTTGGAGCAAACCAGTATCGGCAACAGATGTGCCAATAAAGCCGGTTCTGACTTGGCTGTTGAATTGATACCACGCAAATGCTCCACCTAAGCCACCGGCAATGGATAAGCCAATGACGGAGGAAAGAAATGGAACAACTAATTTTTTATTCATTTTCATAAGCGTTTATTTCAACTCCTAATTTAATTTTTGCACCACGAGGTGCGAATTCTTCGTCACTTGATCGAAAACCTTCTAACCAAGTAACAATTGTGTACCTTTTAAGCTCACCAACATTAATTTCTTGACCTTGAAATGTCGTGATCACTTTTGAAGAAGTAAATAAATATGCATAACCTTCGAAAGGAAAGTTATCATCCGCTTGTTCTTTACTAACTGAGACAGGAGAACGATAATCTCCTTCATCATTAAGTTCAGTAGCGGCTTGACCGTAAACTTTGTGTTCACCATCAACAAAAATCATCACTCTAAGAGTGTCTAATAAAGATCTTCCATCTTTAGCTTTGACATCTTCGAGAACGTTTACAGACCAATCATACTTCGCTTTTTTCGATCCAACGTTTTTCACATAGTATGTATACTTGAAGAAATTTAACGAGGTGATTTGTTGAGATGAATCATAATTCGCTCCCATAAAGGAGGAAGAATCTTCATTATCAATGTTTTCAAATCCATCGATGTCCTTCAAATATTTGTATGTGTACTCTTGGAATGCAGGTAAATCACTTACCCTTAAAAAGGAAGTGTGAGCTGTTGAATCTTTCTTCTCCAATAGCGTTAAATCGACATTCCTGGTCTCTAAGGATACCGTAAATGTCCCAACGAATCGGCCTAAGAAAGCAACGATAGCAAAAGTCGCAACGACTACTGTTGAGATTCCCCCAACAATCGCTACACGTTTTCTTCTCTTCCGTTTTTTCACGTATTCTAGTCTGTACATAATGTTGTTTTTGCCTAATAAAAGGCGTTTGTCCCAAAATGAGGTAACAAAAATGCCAATTGCCTATCATCCACACAACGACACGTTGCTTCCTCTAAGGCAACTGGCTATCTAATCTTTTTTTCTTTCATAGTTAGACCCTATAGTTTTGCGTCGCTGGATTGCTCCAGTTTTGCTTTTCTCTCGTTTACAAGTTTACACTATTATTTTCACCAGTCAACACTTTTTTATACAAAAAAGAACCCTCCAAAGTAGGAGAGTTCTAATTTTATTAGATTGAATCTAAATTAAGCGCTTGGGCAATCGACGGCGTCGAAGGTTAAGCTCGCAGCTACTTCTTGATATTCATCATTAATGGTACGATTCCTAATTTCTTCGTCAGTTCCTTCAAACCATGCGACAACAGTATAAACAATTGTGACAACACCAGCGGTTGTAGGCGCTTTAAATGTTCCTAAATAGTCTGGTCTCGCTGTTGAAACATCAGCAGATTCTGGAACAGCGGTAGTATATGCACTATCAACTAAAGTATTTGCTTCATACGCTGTACCAGTTTCGTTATCAGTGCCAGCAACATATTTACATTTAGCGGCAACTTGTAAGTCTGCAAAGACTTTCGCAGCTGAACTAGATCCTGTTGGAGTAGTTTTTGGATAGAATGCCATTCTAAATCCTTTTGCGGTCTTAGCATCTCCACCACTTTGATTAGTGAAACTGGATGAGGCAGCGTTTAAATATAAAGCAACATCATTAGCACCAGCGCCAAAGTTCATTGAGAAAGCGATCTCAAATGTAGCAGCAGTATAAACTGGAACATTACCTGGCAAGGTTGTTCTTAATAATTGAGCTGCTGTTGCAGTAGAGACAGGATAAACCTTATCAGCATCAATTTTGACATCTTTGCCAACTTGTTTTGGGGTATAGATATTTCCATTAGCGTGGCTAAAGGAACCATCTGTTAATTTACCGGTAAAGCTGACAGTTGATTCATTAACTGTTGTACCAACACCACCAGTAAGGACAGCATCTAAGTTAGATGTTGTTTTAACAACGGCGTATGTACCAGCGTTAATGGTAACTTGTCTACTTGCTGTAAACCACGCAACAGATCCAGCAATTGAAGCTGCTGTTGAGAAGGCAATCATCGCTATGGCAGGAACTATAATTTTTGATTTTTTCATATTATCTCCTTATAAACGACAAAAATCATTCAACTTGTCATTTTTTAAATTGAATGGACGATAGTTAAGTTACATCATTTGTCGAATATAAGGATTGGGACTTCCTTAATACTTACATTTTTGATGCATAATTATTATAGAAATTTTTTGATAAATATATCAACAAAAAAATAAAAAGATGTATAAATACATCTTCTTACTTCAATAAGTCTTTAAATTTGTAGCAATCCTTGCCGTTTGATTTAGCGTTATATAATTCGTTATCAGCTTTTTCGATTAGATCTTCAAGAGTGAGATTTTCATCAATCTTTCCTCTAACAAACCCAGCAGAGAAACGGATGTCAAATTCTTTAATCTGATTGAGATTCTGTTTAAGATCTTCAAGGAGGTTTTTGAATTCTTTAGCACTTGTTTCATTATCAACAATAATAAATTCATCTCCACCAAATCGATATACATGTTCATCTCCAAATAAATTTTTAAGTTCTTGAGAGAAATAAATTAATGCTTTATCTCCGTTTTGGTGACCGTGCTTATCATTAATCTCTTTAAAGTTATCAACGTCCACCACCATTAAAATTAATTCCTTGTTATTAGCAAGTTTCATGTCCGACTTAAAAGCGTATCTATTTTTAGTCGCAGTCAATGTATCTAAATGAGCCACATTAGTAAGTTTTTCATTTCTTGCGAGAAGATGTTGTCTTTCACTTTGTATATTTCTTCTAAATAAAGAAACAAATAACGCGCATACAAGAACTCCAATAACGATAACAATTAGTTTTTGTCCGTTAGTTTGAGTGAAATAAATAAAGCTCTTATTTGTTGAGAAAAAGAACATCGAATATAAAATCATTAGTAAAGAAGAAGTAACGCTTGCAGCCCAGCCAAAAATCGCAGAACAAGACACTAAGCCCGCAATCAGTATCATGTTTGGATTAGGAACTGAAGTGAAGTAAACGATTAAGATGAGTGACATCATAATAATTGCAGTCACCAAAGCGAATAAAATTACCCTCCAAATTGGAGCAATCTTATCTACGAAAGAATATATTTTATTGATAAATTTACGAAAGCTTCCCATTATTCAAGTTCCTCCGAGATAACAAATCTACCTTCCGAAATACCTTGATTAAGTTCTTCGTATGTAATTGGTTTACTTATCAAGTAACCCTGCAATTTTTCGCAGCCAATACTCTTTAAGAATTTTGCTTGTTCTTCAGTTTCGACGCCTTCTGCTAAAGTGTGCATATTGATTTGATTTGCCATATCAATAACCGCCTTAATTAAAGGCTTAGATTTTTGATTTGATTCAAACCCCTTAAGGAATTCCATATCGAGCTTCAAAACATCAAAAGCGTAGTCTTTAAGCGTGTTAAACGAAGAATAGCCACTACCGAAGTCGTCAAGCCAAATAGAGAATCCGCTTTTTTTCAATCGATTCATTGCTTCTTTTAAATCAAAGTGTTCTTCAAGAAGAGCGCTTTCAGTAATCTCGATATGTAAGTATTTAGTTGGAATGTTATATTTGCTTGTTATTCTCACTACTTCGCTAGGTATATCGACAATTGAGAAGTCCGCTCTTGAGAAATTAATTGATGTAGGAACAATAATCTCTCCATTATCTAATACTTTTCTCATGTTACGGCAGACATTTTCTAACATGCATAAATCAAGTTTATAGGCGAGTTGAGAATCTTCAAGAGCAGGAATAAAGATACCAGGATTAAGGAATCCATATTTAGGATCAATCCATCTCGCTAAAGCTTCAACTCCACAAAGCTTTCTATCTTTTGAATACTCAACTGCTTGATAGTAAGCCTTAATCCAGCCTTTATTAACTGCTTCATCAATATGAGAAACGATATATTGAATAAGCATATATTTATCACTCATCTCTTTATCGTAAAGAAGATAATGGTGAGCGCTCATCTCTTTAAGAGTGGAGAAAGCGTATCTCGCTTTTTCAATAGAGTTATGAGTGTCTTCTTCGCTACTACTAAATAAATAACCACCGGCTTTAACTTCAGGACGAATATCCATATCTAATCCCTTAACTCGAGAAGAAAGAATCGCTAATTTATTTTCAATATCAATATTTCTAGTAAAGACTACGAAATGGTCATCGCTTTGACGAGACACTAAATCGTTAGGGAATATTTCTAGTGTTAAATCCCCAACATTCTTCAAGAATGCATTACCGTAATCAAAGCCTTTTTGATCGTTTAGAATTTTAAAGGAAACGATATCAAAGAAGAGATAAATATATTCATCTTTTTGAATGTTTTCTTCGACGATTTTCTTTCTGCAAAGAGAATTGAAATATTCAAAAGAATATAAACCGGTTAATGTATCTTTAGTAGCGAGAAGTTCAAGCTCTTCGTCTTTTTTAGCTTCAAGATTTCTTTGAGAATAAATAGATATAGACACCATAACTAGAGAAATAAAGAACGTAATATAGTTAACTTCATCTCCTTCTGAGAAATATCTAATTGAATGATCAAAGCTCTTAAGTAAGAAATAGAATCCTAAAAACACCGCACCTAAAATAGCAATTGAAATATAAGGTCTCCAAATTAATAGACACCCAACATAAATCGCCATCATCAAGAAGCAGATAATTTGTTTATAATCTGGATTTGCTACTCCGCCTCTACTACTTGTGAAGTCACTATAAGAAACTTTAATTCCAAAAACGAGTAAACACGTTGCAAATATGGTAATAACTGCAACAGCTTGTAACCAATCGATATCTTTGCCCTTATATCTTAATATTGAGGCGATAATCGCAAGCACGTGATATAAAAGAATAGAAGAATATAGAGTAATTAATAAAACAAAGTCGACATATTTTGAAGGATTGAAATCTTTAATTCTACTTTCAAGAGGAAGTAACGAACATAAAACAATGCCAATCGCGGAAATAACAATAATGCTTATCATCTGAGCCTTATTTCTTTTTTCGCTTAAATAGAATAAGCAATAAAGGAACATTGAAAAAGACATCACCATGAGTAGCCAGAAAAGTGATGTATTAGAGAATAATAAGTCTAGATAATGGGGGAACGATAAAGCGTTACCAATAATATATTTTTGGTGTTGACGGATAACTAGCCACACTTCAAGAATAGAGACAACCGCAGACATAAAGACACCAGAACGGATGTTCGCTCTATGAATATAGGCATTAACGTATTCAGTATTTCTTCTAAATCCAAGGAAGTGCAAAGTTTTAATCGTACCGAACTTAATCACGTTACCAACTTTGCCAAAAGCACGTAAGAAACTACTTCTTTTTTCGTTTTCACCCATAATTAGTTATTCTTCATCTTATACATTTCGTCGTCTGCTCTACTAAAGACATCTGCAAAAGATGAATCAACCTCCTTATCAAAAGTAGCCATTCCAATTGAGTATAGATTCATTCCAGTCTCTGGATTATAACTATCGAGTTTTAATTTCTCAAAAATAACGTCGCGGTTATCGTAATCAGAGTTTTCTAATATAGCAATAAACTCATCTCCACCAATACGGAAGACTGGAGAATGTTTAAATTCTTCACAAAGTTTAAAGCACGATTCTCTAATCGCCTTGTCTCCAGCTGTATGGCCAAATTCGTCATTAATTAGTTTTAATTTATTAACATCAAGCATCACAATCGCGAATTTTGCAACTCCACCATTAATCTCTTGATTGATACGATTAACAACTTGCTCTTGAGCGTTTCTATTTTTAACTCCAGTAAGACCATCGTTATAGGCCATCGCGGAAATAACACTATTTTTATTTCTAATTGTTTCCATCATACGTTTGAATGAATCAGTTAAATCACCAACTTCATCATCATGTTCTTTTTTGATTTCAGCATCGAGATCTCCACCCTCAATTTTCTTAATATCTTCATTAAGTTCAGAAAGAGGATTTAAGAATTTTCTAACGACAAAATAGATAATGATTAAAACAACTACCGCAACTGCTAAAAAGATAGCGATAGGAACAAGAATCATAATTCTTAATGGTTGACGTAATTCGCCAGTAGAAACAGAGATTACAAATTTCATATTGTTATTTAAGGTAACTGCGGAAGCAGTTCTACTCTTGCCGCCGTATCGATAAGTAATAACGTTATTCTCACTATCTGCAATGCCAGAATACCCCGTTAAACTATCTAGTGTTAAATCAGTTCCAACATAGTGACCGTTGATATCAAAAGTCACTACATCTCGATGGTAAATAATTTTATTATTTGAATCTAATAACGCTCCATAACCGTCTTTATAACTAAATGAACCGGCCATTGAATTTACAATTTCATTCAAATTTAAATCGATTCCAACCGCTCCTAAAAGGTGATTATCAATTGAGAAAAATGGCTCGATATAGGAGAACATATTGAAATTAGCGTTAGCGTTATAATACGGTGAAGTCCAGGTTGGTTTTTTTGATTCGTTTATTGCAATCCACCAACCGATATGTTCGATATCATCTGGAGAATATTTCTTAATGTTAGTAACGGGTTTAGAAACAAAATCATCACCACTTTTAACATAGAAGAATCCATCTCCTTCAGCATCAGAAGCAATTGTATGAGTGTAATCTGGATTTAAGATAATCCAATAAGCGCAGGCAAACTTTGTCGCTTTTGCACTAGTTTCATAAACGCTTTGTAAAACTGGTAAAGTATTTTCAATTAAGGTTTCGTCTTCTAAATCAGTGGTTTCATAGAATTTATTACTCGCTAGTAAATCGATTTGTTCAACTGTTGCTTGCACTCTTAAAAGTGAATCATCTAGGGCTCTGGAATTTTCAGTTGTGGTTTTTGAAAGTCTCAAATTCGTATAATTCGAAAGCAAGTTATCCTGAACGAGATAAGTAGAAATAATACCAGCGGTTAAACCTAACCCTAGAGAAATAACTGTAGTAAGAGCGATTTTAAAAGATAATGATTTTCTCTTTTTCATTTTTCGTTATTATATTTTATATAATTGCAACAATCAATTTTCTCCAATCTTAAAACTTTGTTTTATTTTTTTACATACACGAAAATATAACGAGTTTCATAAATGGAGTTCACTATATAGTAAAGTGGAAATTGAGTAAAAAAAAAGAAAGACGATTAATATTTAACCTTCTCTGGAATACAATTTATTAATTCATCTTTTGGTATTGTTAAGAAAACTTCTACGAGATATTGATCCAACTGTTTTCCTGCAATATCTTTGATAATTTCAATCGCGTCTTCGTGAGTTCTTGGAGGCTTATAAGACCTTCTCATGGTAATCGCAGAATATGTATCCGCGACCGCGATTATCTTACTCGCAAGTGGAACTTGATCAGCGGGTATTTTATAATAACCATTTCCATCCGCTCTTTCATGGTGATATAAAATCCAATCACTAATCACATCAAAAGTTTTAATTGGTTTTAAAATCTTCACTCCAATGCGAGGATGTTCGCGCATAAGTTCCCATTCTTTCTCATCGAGTTTAGCCGGTTTATTTAAAATTGATTCTGGAATTCCTAGTTTACCTACATCATGCATTAAGGCCGCAAATTCTAAGCTGACGGGATTAATTGTCATTCTCATTGGTAAAGGAAGTCTCTTATATAAAAGCTTGGCAACATCTTTAACACAGTTACTATGACCATCAAGGTTAGGGTCACGCGCATCAATAACACCAATAAGCATTTCTGCGATTTGTAGTGATCTTTCCTTAGCGGTCAAAAGTAGTCTTGTAGTTATTAGTAACATCACTGTTACAAATATCGAACCGAATAAAAGGATGAGAGAGGTTACAATATGAGGGTCAGCGTAAATACTTACGAAAATATATCCGAGTAAGAAGAAAATTAATAACACTAATCCAAATATCAAAAAGTAATTATCGGTTTTTCTTCCTCGAGAAAGAACGTCTTGCATGTTCTTCATAAAGAAGACATACCAAACGATATTAGCAACCATAATAATCGCACCAATAATGATAAATGCCATAATAAGTTGATCTTGTAACATTAGCCTTCAACAACTCCTTGATTAAAATATGTTCTAGCCGTGTCAGCGCTGTTGAATAAGATATATTCACCATTCCTCATAGTCCAATAATATGTACCTGTGTGGTCATCAGTACCGATATCATTAATTGTTTCAACATAATAATAACGAGAATTAGAATTATTGAAACATCCATTAGGATAAATAACTTTTTCTTTAATAAGAATTTTCATTGAATTGGACTCAAAAATACTTCCGGCATCGAGTTTAGTAGCCTCTGGATCTTTCCCAATATAAATATTACTTTCAGTAGCAGCACTTGGACGATTATCTGGGATGTGTACATATTTAATATTTACACATTTTGCAAAAGCTTCTTTTCCGATGGATCTCAAGTTTGAACAACTAGAAAGATCTAATACTTTTTGATTATTACTAGCTCTAGTGATTCCATCTACAGTAAGTTTTTTAGTAGAAGCATTATAGTTTTTATAGACATATTCTTTAGTGCCAGTCATCTCAATTAAACCATTGCAGTTATAAAAAGCTTGATGACTAATCTTTCTAAGTTCAGTCATAGTTGTGAAATCAAATTTCTTTAAGTTATAACAATCTTTAAATGCACCTTGAGCAGATTCTTGATAGGCACGTGGACGATATAAATAGTCACGGAAATCAACGATATCGTATTCTTTATTCATCGATTCTTCGAATACTTCAGTATAGCTTGGATCATTATCCCAATCAGTTGGAGTACTGCCGTCGGCGTTTTTCATCGAGCCAATATATCTAAGGTGAGATAAATTAGTGACTTCATTTAATTTTCTACTACCGTAGAATCCATAGCCATAAATAGAAGTGATATTGTCACCAAGAGTGATTTTAGAGAAACTATTATTTGCTAAAGCTAAAAATCCAACTGCCTTAGTATCACTTGCAAAAGTGAAGTCTCCGGTAGCGTTATTTGCGACAGCAATAGCGATCTTTTTGTTAACTCCATGACCGATATAATAAATCACTTTATTACCATCATTTAAAAATTTCGCATTACTAGTAAAAGTAATAGAGTCGACTGTTGTTCTTGTAGTGTCTGTACCAGTAGCGTGGCTATAAAATGCTGCGTGACCAAAATACGCTAAACTTGGGCCTAAAGTAATAGTGGAGAATAAATTGTTATAGAAACATGCTTTACCAATAAAAGTGACTCCAGCAGGAATTGCGCAATAACCTCTTCTAGCAGAATCAGTACCGCCTTTATTGCTTGCCATATATGATTCAAAGGATTCTTCGCCAGACTGTTCAATTTCAGTTCCATCTGCAGAGATAATTTTTCCAGTAGAGGTATTTTTATATGTCACAACGCGAACAGCAAATCTACCGTTTCCATTTCCGCCATCTTTAGTTTTTCTAAAGAAAGCACGTTCACCAATCTTAGTAATTGTATCTGGTAAAATGAAATATAGACCTGGCGTACGACTTAAGTTTGTATTAGTACCAGTGATAGTATCACTAATAGCGAAAGCTTCATCACCAATAATCTTTAATTTATGGGTTGTTGAGTCAGAAATACCTGTAATCGCTGTTAAATCGATATAATCATAACAATTAGTGTTGTTAGGATTGACATAATATCTTGCTGCGGTATATTCGTCACTATTATTTTTAACAAAAGCGATAATACCATCATAATCCGCTAAGTTTTTAGGGGCGGTATCAAATGTTTTTGTTGATGGATTCCAATATTTAACACCACTAGCAAAATCAACTTCATAATAAGTTGGGATTGTGGTTCTATTAAGATTGGTTCTATTTTGTTCATAGCTACCGCCAGAAGTAACGTTTGTTTTGATGTCACCATCTAAAATATAGGAACCAGAAGTTTCTGCATTCCATCTAGTAGATAATTGAGTACTTGCTTCTGTACTAACAAGCATTGAATCTCCTTCAAGATTTCCAGGAGCGGCATCTCCATCAATATACATAATGACTTCAGCGTTAGTACCATAGAATAATGGACCACCATATTTGCCATCGTCCTCACCAATACACCAAGGGGTATCATGCGTAAGAGCGTCGCTTTTTTCTGTTGTTAAGAATACTTCTCTTAAAGAGGAACATAGTTTAAATACATCCTTACCTAAATACGCTAAATTCTTACTAGCTCTAAAGCTAACGAGATTACTTGCAGTGTGAAAAACGTTGGAGAATAGTGAACACTGATAATTCATATCAGCGGCTTGTGCTTCTGTTGCATCTTGCATCTTACATGTTCTAATGGCTTTAGCTTCTCTAAAGGCGTATTTGCCAATAGCGAACCAATATTTATACTTTTCATTTTTAAATGATGCTAATTGCAAATGCTTATAATTTGCCTTCTTAGCATCTGCGTCATTTAAAGTATTAGGTAAAACCAAATCAATAGCCGCGTTTTCAGCGGTGATACTTCTACCTAATCCATAGAAAGCTAAGTCATCAATAACTCTAACTTTATTTGGAAGATGAAGTGCATTACATTTTTGGAAGTTTGCA
>CADCFC010000012.1 GCA_902800645.1 uncultured Erysipelotrichaceae bacterium | reverse complement strand
CAGGTCAATCTTTGTTAAACACTAATTATTACTTTTCTAAAAAGATTGCTTATTATCAGTCGAAGTTTGATAAATGTTATCCAAATCATAAGAAAGGAGAAGCAACTAAACAAATAAAACATTTATTTAACTTAAAAAATAGAAGAATAAATTTGATTCTTCACCGTGCGACTAAAATGATTATTGATTACTGTTTATCTAATGATATTTCAAGAGTTATTGTTGGAGATCTTTCTGGACTACTCAATGTTAAAAAAGAATTTGTTAATAACGATGAGAAACACCGCTACAACCAAAACATTCGTGTAGTTTGTTTTAATAAGATTTATAGTTTGCTCTTTTATAAGCTTCAACTAAACGAAGAGGCTTAATGAAGTGTCATAACTATATCTTTAACTCAGATTCAGTTGGAGCTTATAACATTATGAGAGTCTATAGACAAATAAGTGGAAATCAATTCGAAACTCCACTTAAAGGTCTCTCAAATCCAACTAGAGAATATATTCCTGTAACAGACCAGTTTTTAAATGAAGATTACATTAATTGGAATGGTAAAGCTGGGAATGTAGGGATATCGGGTAGGAACTACCCAACAGGATATGAGCTGGTTAATTTAATTAATCAATCCATAACCCAGATGCTCGGTTATTCAATTGCCGAGTAAGTTCACCTACTATTAGTATATTTTTTGCTATTGTTTTACCAATTGGATTATCGTCTAGACAAAATAATAGTGAATTTAAAATTGCGATGGTCACTGATTTCTCTGATGTGAATGATGAATCCTTTAACCAGGCTTGTTATGAAGGGGCTAAAGAGTGGTGTGGTAGATATAATATTAAATTTAATTATTATAAGCCTACAGGAATTTCTTTAGCTGAACGCGTCAAAGCTTTAACATTAGCAATCGATAGAGGATATGATGTAATTTTATGTCCTGGATTTGCTTTAGGAGAAGCAATTGCCGAAGTTGCTCCTAAACATTTAGATGTAAGATTTCTTGGTATTGATATTACTGAGTCTGATTTGCGTTGCCTTATGTAGTCTGTTTAATTGTCTTAGTGTTTACAAGTAAGAAAAATGTCGGTCCAAAATCTTTAGGAGAACCGTATAGCAAAGGCAAACGTTAATTATTTTAATAATTAAGTTATATTACTTTTTGTTTTCTTTAGCGATTAAATCACTAATTTTTTTAGCGTAAATAGTAGCGGTAGGAGTGCCGCCTATTGAACGGGACCATTGGCTTGCCATATAAAAGTTTTTTAAGCCTTCAATTTTTCCTTTTGCAATTCTCATGATTCCGTTTAAAAAGGAAAACGATTGAATTGCTCCATAACTACTATTTGTGAGTTTATTAAGCTCTAATGGACCAAAGGAAGTGAGATAAGTGACATCATCATAATTTATGTTATACGTTTCACACATTTTAGTGATGATGAATTCGTTAATATATTCTTTCTCTCTTTTATATTCTTCGCTTGATAAATCATGAAGATTCTTCCAATAATCAAAATCGTTTTGGTCCTGGTTAAATAGGAACGAGATTAATGTTTCTCCTTCTTTTTTAAACGAATCGTCATAGTGATATGGCCGCATAAAAACAGTGTTAATGATTTTGCCGTTGATATTAAGTTCACCAATGTTTAATCCAGTAGGTACATCAAGATATGAGAGGCCTTTTTTAACGGACACGAATAAACTATAACAACTTGATATAGGGTTTTTATCAATATTATTTTTTAGTTTTTGATATAAAGGATATTTATATTTGTTTTCTAGTAGATTCTCTATAGTAAATAGTGGATCACAACATGATAGAACAATATCTGCCTTAATTAGCTCGTTATTAGCAAGAATACCTATTGCCTTCTTTTTCTCAGTTACAATTCTATTAACTTCAGTAGATAAATGTAAAACACCACCTAAAGAAATAAATCTTTCTTTCATTCTATTTATTAAAGGAATAACGCCACCTTTAGGTAAATCGGTATCTCCCTTAGAAAATAATCCATATTCAATAAAGGCAAACGCCATAGAATTATAGCCATTTTGAAAATTAATAATCGCATTTCTAATCGCTTCATTTTTAAATCTTCTCGCGTAGACTTCTCTACTTTCTTTAAAGATTATCGCTAAATCCTTTCTCTGTTTCGTAAGTCTTTTAAGTGCGGGTTTAACTTCAATATTTTTTATTAACCCATCATTTTCAGTAGCGAGCACTAAAGTGGATAAATCTTTTGTGTATTCAAAGAATTGTTTAATTTGTTCCTCATCTTCTGGAGATATTTTTATCCATTCTTTTTCTGCTTTTTCTAAATCGCGATAAAAGGTGACATCTATTCCATTAAGTGAAAATGTTCCTAAGGAAGGAAGTTTTATGATTTCTACTTCATCGGTAATCGCGTGAGTTAAGCGGTGTATGTCGTTTATTTTGGTCCCTTTTAAAGTCCCCATTAGCCAATGTAAACAAGTATCTACATATTGACCGTTAATGTAAAAGCCATTAGCAAGTCCACCAACAAAAGCGTTCTTTTCATATAGGTGTACTTCAAATCCTTTTAAAGAGAGACAAATTGAAGCAGTGAGCCCTGATATGCCGCCTCCTATCACAATTACCTTTTTCATTGTGAAAATATCTTATTATATTGAAGTAAGTGAGACAAGAAGTTAAAAAGTCTAAAATATGTTGAAATATAGAATATATTTAAAAACTCCTTTATAATAGCATTTGGAAGAAGGAGATTGACTATGGCAGTAAAAATTTTTGCGGACGCAGTTAGTAACTTATTCAAAAATATTATTAAAGAAAAAAATCTAGACATAAAAGTAATGAGTCTTCATCTTCGTATTGATGACAAAGAATATCTTTGCTATGAAGATGATATTGATATTGAAGACTTTTCTAAAACATATTACGAGCTAATGAAAGAAGGGAAAGAGCCACAAACTTCTTTAGTCTCTCCTGGAGATTATGAGAAAGCATTCCTAGAAGAAGTGAATAAAGGCAATAAAGTAATTTGCTTTACCATGGCTAAAGGGATTAGTGGAACATATAATTCCGCTTGTTTAGCATGTGATCAAGTTAATAAAGAAAAAGAAGAAAAAGTTGTTGAAGTCATCGACTGTATGACTGCAGGACTTGGTGAAGGATTACAGGCAATTCACGCTTATGAACTAGTAAAAGAAGGAAAAGACTTCGAAGAAATTGTTAAAGAATGTGAAGAATTTAAACATTATGTTAGAAGCGACTTCACTGTTGATAACATTAAATTTTTATTAAAGACCGGAAGAGTATCAAAAGCGTTAGGAAGATTCATTCATCTACTTAACATTAAAATCCTTTTGAAGAGGAACGAAGAAAGCAAGATCGCTTTTGCTGGTAGTGCGATTGGAAAAAAGAATTCCCTTAAGCAATTAAGCAAAATCGTCTTAGATAAAATCGATTTAGAAAAAGAACAAACAGTTTATATCACTCACTGTAATTGTTTAGAAGACGCATTAACTTTAAAAGCATATTTAGTTAATGGTGGAGTAAAAAACATAGAAATTTATTTCTACGACCTCATCAGTGGCGCCCATATTGGGCCAGGAAGTGTTGCTTGTTTTTATATTGCTAAAGAAGCTTATTAATAAATATCGATATGAAAACTCGATACATAAATTTATCAATTTATCGATTACTAGCTACTATATTAGTGCTCGAGTTTCATATCGTTTTTATTTTATCAATAAATGATGTAGGGATGAGCTTAATCCTTTCCAAATTTTTACAAGGACTTACTGCCTTAAGCGGCTTTTTGATGTCTAGAAAAATCATTACGAGCGTCAAAGATTTTTATCTATCTAGGGCTAAGAAAATATTTGTCCCCTTACTACTTGTTACTATCTTTATTCTTTTATGGAATCTTATTTATATGTTAGCGAATAAAAATATTGATTACCGCTCTACATTTATCGGATATAGAAATAGTTCTCATTCTTTATTAATTGAAATGGGAAATTTCTATTATATTTTATATATTCTTGGATGCTATTTATTAACGCCCATTCTTTATAAGAAGAATTGGTTATCTATAATTTTCATCTTTTTAGTCTTTGTTTTAGAATGTTCATCTGCTTTAATTACTAACCCATTATTTATCGTAACAAGCTATGTAGTCGGATACTATATCGGCTCATTTTCCTTTAATAAATATGTCGAAGGAAAAATTGAATTTAAGCGACTTCTTATATGGTTATTACTATTTATTAGTGCTTTAATTCCTTCCTTATTTATCATGCAAAACTTTGGTTGGAGAAGCGATGTGTTTTATAAGATTGGAGTAAATCTTTTATATTCATTATTCGGCATCTCATCCTTGTTTTTCTTCTTATCGTTATTTAAGTTTTTAAATAGGAATAAAGAAAATAGATTTTTTGAATTCACTGATGGGTTATCATATTTTATTTTCTTATTTAATCAAGTTTTCATGTGTGGGGCGATGGATGTAAGTAATTATGTAATTTATTACAAACAAAAAAATGTGTTGGTTCATGTTTTTGTTATTATTTTCTCTGTGTTGCTCTACGTTTTATATAGATTTTTGCTAAATAGAAAATCTTTACAGTTTTTAAAATAGAGATAAAAAAATCTATTCATTATTTTAAGATTACTTTAAAATAAAGAAAATTGAGGTGATGTTATGAAGAAAAAAGGATTGTCATTAATTGTTGCTTCTATGGCTTTAGCGAGCTGTGGAAACTCTTCTATTGCCGGTACATACGCTTTCCAACTTGGAAGAGACGGTGGAACCCATTTTGGTATCTTTTTATATTTAACAGATAACCTATTTAAACAAACATCAAACAAAACTTTTAGCATCTCCTTTGATTTAGGTGGAAATAACATGTCAGCGCTTGGATTTGATACAGATGACCCATTCGCTAAAAACGTTCTTGATGAATTTACTGTTAATGGAAACCTCGCTTTAGATGGTTATTATTCTAGAAGCGGAAGAAAAGATAAAAATGGTGGAGAGATTCTTACCTTCGGATTAGATTTTAAAGAAATATATGAGAAACTCGATCGCGCATACGAAAAGACATACACAGAAGAACTCCCTGTTGATGAAGAATCTTTTGTGAATCTTTTCAAAGAAGGCATTATTAGTCAACTATTATATGCTTCATACACAACTGAAACAGTTAATGTTTATATTCCTGTTTCTATTGAAGATGCCTATTACCAATTATATTGGTATGGATATGATGTTAAGATCAAATCATTGCCAAGTATTTTTACTGATGACACCACTCCAAACCCTTTAAGAACTACTCGCGATGGTGAAGGCGGCGAAGGTGGACAAAGTGGCGAAGGCGGAGATCCAACTTTTGACGACTTTATAGTTGTTGAAGAAATGCCTTGGCTAGGAAAGCACGAACTCGGTAGTCACGTTACTGACAAAGCTTATATTGATACTTACGAACAAACGAAAAAAGACTTCGAAGATACTCATAAGGAATACCTTGTTAAGACTTTTAGAGATTATCACGCTTTAGGAATGGGATTAATTAAGAAATAATGGATAATCGTGAAGTTATCATCAATGTCGAAGGATTAACAAAAGACTACGGCTATGGTCGTGGAGTTTTTGATATATCGATAAAAATCCATAAAGGCGAATGTTACGGCTATCTCGGACCTAATGGAGCGGGAAAATCTACCACAATTCGTCACATTATGGGTTTTGCAAAACCAACGATTGGAAAAGTCCAAATCTTTGGAAAAGATTCTTTTGGAAATACTGATAAAATTCTTTCTCAGGTTGGCTATCTTCCAGGAGAACCCGCTATCCCCGCTGGACTTGACGGATGGGGATTTATCCGCATGATGCAAGGAATGCGCGGAGAGGCAAATGAAGAAAGACTTAAATATCTTTTAGATCTATTTAAATTTAACCCTGATTGCTCTGTTAAAGAAATGTCTTTAGGTGAAAAGCGTAAATTAGCGGTTATTGCGGCATTTATGAATGATCCCGAAGTTTTAATTCTTGATGAACCTACTAGTGGCCTTGACCCTGTCATGCAAAAAGTGTTCATCAAATTCATCATCGAAGAAAAGAAAAGAGGAAAGACAATTCTTCTTTCAAGCCATATATTCTCTGAAGTAGATGCGACTTGCGATACGATTTCTATTATTAAAGACGGCCATCACGTATCTACATTTAATGCAAAAGAACTTAAAAAAGAACAAGATCGTACTTTTATTCTTCATTTCTTTAATAAAGAAAATCTTAATAGGTTTATTAAAGAGAAGAATAAATTTGAAATTGCTTATTCTAATGAAGATATACTTCTCGCGGTTGTGACTTTCCCCGCTAATAAATATAATGAGTTCTTTGATTCCTTAGAAGGAATAGTTATTACTCAATTTGAAGAAAAACCATTCACTTTACAAGACTACTTCATGTCCTTCTATAAAGAAGAACGCACTTTTGGTGGACTTGAAGGTGTTAAAGGAAATACAAAGGAGGGCTTAAAAAATAATGGAAAATAACCATAAGACCTCTTTCTATATCCTTAAAGGATCATCTACTTCTATAGTTAACGGACACAAAGAAGATACTTATCTATTGGAAGAAGTTAAAAGACCATTTGTTGGTTACAAAGAAGAATCCTTAGTTAACGAAGAAGATCATAAACGTTTAATGGATTATATGACTTCTCACAAAAAGAAAGAACGTAATTCTTTTATTAATAAAAGTGATAAAGAAGTAGTGGTGTCAGTTAGAAATTTAACAAAAGATTATGGTCGAGGACGTGGAATCTTTGACATATCTTTTGATGTATATAAAGGAACAGTTTTTGGATATTGTGGGACTAACGGAAGCGGAAAAACTACCACTTTAAGAAATATTATGGGCTTTATTAAGCCAGATAAAGGAACTGTTAAAGTTAAAGGTTTAGATGCTTGGAAAGATGCGGAAGAAATTAAAAAGTTTGTCGGCTATCTTCCAGGAGAAATTGCTTTCCCACAAGTAGAAAACGGTTCTGAATTCTTAAAAATTCAAGCCGAGACAATTGGCTTAAAAGATATGAGTAAAGCTGAAGCGATTATTAATGCGCTTCAACTCGATCCAACTGCGAACTTAAAAAGAATGTCTAAAGGTATGAAACAAAAAACTGCTATTGCAGCGGCTTTTATGCATTCCCCAGAAATTATCATATTAGACGAACCTACTACTGGACTTGATCCATTAATGAGAGATGTCTTTGTTAATTTAATTAAGGCTGAAAAAGCTAGAGGAGCAACAATCATTATGTCTAATCATATGTTTGATGAACTTGAAGAGACATGTGATTATGTAGGCTTTATTAAAGACGGTCACTTAATTGATGTAGTGGATATGAATGAAATAAGAAATATGCCTTATCGAGATTATGTCGTGACTTTCTCAAATCACGAAGAATATCAAACGTTTGATGTTTCTAAGTTAGAAATATTAAGCACTGATCAGGAAGATAACACATATACGATAAGGGTGGATTTAAAAAATACAACATTCTTAATCGAAGAATTAAGAAAAAGAGATATTAAAGCATTTACAGAAAAGAAACATACATTAGAAGAGTTCTTTACGAAAGATATGGGAGGTGATAAGAATGGAAATGGCGTTAAAAAATAATATACATAAACCATCAAAGTATATTTCTGGACCTTTATTTAAGCAATCCTTCAAATCATTACTTGGATTATGGCTTGCATTAATGATTGGTTCCGCATTTATTTTTGTTGTTATCAATATCGCTGTCGGAGCAAAAGGCGTCTTCACTAATATTGATATGGAATCTGTTTCCACTTACGTTAAGGATGAAGGCTTAGATTGGCTTAAAATCCTCGGATTACTTGAGAAGATGGGATTCTCTTTAAGCAGAATTCAAATCATGTCTCAGATTGATTTAAATAGCATTCTTAATGAATTGATTTATAAGATCGCTGGTGTTCTTTTACCAATGATTTATGTCATGATTGCCTCCAATAGACTTATCGCTAGCCAAGTTAGCGACGGATCTATGGCCTATATCTTATCTACTCCAACAAATCGTAAAACAGTTGTTAGAACTCAATATTGTTTCCTCCTTCTTACAATCTTTACTATGTACTTAGTAATTACCGCTAGTGCGATTGCTAGTGAAGCTATTGCCTTTGATATTCATCAGAAATCAAATCCTGAACTCGCTAGTGATATTCCTTATTCTCCAGTTACAACTTTAATTTTCTGTTTAGGTTCATTTTTAGCGATGTTTGCTTTAGCAGGAATTTGCTTTGGTGCATCTGGCTTCTTTAATAAATCCAGTAATAGCATTACCGTTGGTGGAGGAGCATGTATCCTTTCCTTCCTTTGTTGTATTTTAGGATTATTTGGTAACGAAGTATTTGTTGCTGTTGGTGTTGGTGTTAAAGCGATGAGCTTCTTCAATTACTTAAGCTTATTTACTTTGGTTGATAATACTTCGATGTCAACATTCTCTAAAGCGGTTAGAGGCATATCAATGACTACTAGCTATGATTGGATTTGGAAGCTCGCTATATTATTTACTATTGGAGCAGTATTCGCCTATATCGGCGCTAGAAGATTTGTGAAAAAAGATTTACCACTCTAATATGGATATTTTCCAAAGAGCTAGAGCTTTATATTCTGAAGAACAATTTAAAAGAATTAATAACGCTAAAGTTATTGTTTTTGGCGTCGGTGGAGTAGGAGGCTACGTTATTGAAGCACTTGTTAGAAATGGTATTAGTAACATAACTATTGTTGATTTTGATAAGGTAGAAGAAAGCAATATCAATCGACAAATTATAGCGACCACTAAAACAATTGGAAGAAAAAAGGTTGATGTCATGAAAGAAAGAATTTTAGACATTAATCCTGATGCTATCGTTACCGCTATTGATAAATTTTATTTACCTGAGAATTCTAATGAATTTGATTTAAAAAAATACGATTATGTTATTGATGCGATTGATACGATGAGCGCTAAAAAAGAGCTCATTAGAAACGCTAAACTTGTAGGAAGTCCAATTATTTCTGCTTTAGGAGCGGGAAATAAGATTGATCCAACTAAATTAGAAGTTACGGATATATATAAAACAAGTGTTGACCCATTAGCGAAGATATTAAGGCATGAACTAAAAGAAATGGGCATAAAGGATTTAAAAGTCGTTTACTCTAAAGAAACACCCATTAAAGTCAACGAAGAGTTCGATAAAAAAAGAAGAGCCAGTGTTGGCTCAACTTCTTTTGTTCCTTCTTCAATGGGATTAATTATCGCAAGTGAAGTTATTAAAGATTTAATTAAATAACAGGAATTTCTAAAGTCTTCTTAAATTCATCCATGGTGATTGTGACTTTACCAATTCCTTTTTCATTTTTAGACTTAATATATATTGATAATTGTCCCCCTAATAGGGCTTGATGAGTAGGACCCACTAATTCAATTGGTCCAGAAGTTTCAATATCTAATATTCTTTGAGAATATTGCATAACTGAATTATGACTATCAACATGTCTCACTTTAATTCTTAAAGTGTCGTAAGTGTCTTCGTTAACTAACTCATTTTTACTAGGAGAAACATCTAACGCAAAATCATCGCTTGGTCCAGCTTCAATTTCTTTTACTAATTGGTTATTAATATATCCTTTAAACTTATACGTTTTAGCCTTTCCGCCCCACGCTCCCACGTATTTATTCCAATATCCGACGAGCTCTGTATAGCTCACTTTATATCTCAACATCATGTAACCGAGATAGATTTTGTTTTTAAGTGGAAGGTGATTAAAGCCGTGCATAGCAGCATAAGAGAACATCTTTGCAATTTTAAGATGCGTTCTTTTTGGGAATTTATCTTCTTTAAAAGTTTCTCCAACAATATCATCAATTAAAATTGGAGGGTGTTTCATATATTTGAATTGATCGTGTTTTGGATAGAATTTAGCGACGTATTCATCATTTTTATAAAGTTCGACATAATCACAGTTGGTGGCGACATATACATCAGAGAAGATTCCTTCAGCGACATCACCTGGTTTTAAATTGCTTAAAAGCTCAAGAACAGGCTTCTTTTCTTGTTGTGAAGCATAAATATATGAAGTGTATTTTGGATTACGATATAAATCGAACACTCCATGAGTACATAATTTATCACCAGAACCAAAGTCGGTGTGAGAATGATAATCTAAGAAACACCAACCAATTGCTCCACATGTATCGGTATATTTAAAGTTATCATCAATGACTTTGGCGTGTCTTAATGCAACTTCAGTGCGAATAGCGACGTCACTAGTCGCTTTAACAGGATCCATATGCCCCATATATTCAGTTACTAATAATGGCTTATCTAAATGTTTGACCTTTTTTGGATTTAATAATCCAATTCTTAAAGAATCACATGAGAAATCATTATATCCATAGATATCTTCTAATAATTCACTGTTGGTGAAGTTTCTAACTCCAATAGTTTGCTTATACGGATCTAATTCATGAGCAATTCTATTGGTTTCGGTGTATAAAGCGTGATCATCGACTGATTCGTCGATTCTAACTCCATGAGCAACTAAAGCGGTATGGTTTCTTTCTTTTAACACCATACGTCTACAGTTAGAAATGCAGTTATTTCTCCATTCTTCGCTTTTTCCAATGTGCTGCCAACCAGGTATTTCGTTTAATACGAGTAAACCGATTTCATCACATCGAGATAAGAAGTGTTCACTTTGTGAATAGTGTGAAGTTCTAACGATGTTAACTCCGACTTCATTTTTAAGTAGATCTGCATCTTCTTCTTGTAGCGATTTAGATGTAGCGTAGCCCATATATGGATAACCTTGATGACGATTTAGACCAATTAATTTGATTTTCTTTCCGTTAAGGAAGAAGCCGTGATTAGTGAATAACGCGTCTTTAAAACCAAATCTAGTTTCATAAATTTCTTTATCGTTAAGAATGGTTCTTAATGTATATAGATGAGGATTATCTAAATCCCATAATGTAGGGTTATCGACTTTAAAACTATTTTCATTACTTTCTTTTATTAATTTATCTCCATCAAATAATTGATGTTTGACATTAACCTCATCACTTCCGTTAATATCATACAAGACATTAACTTGTCCTTTCATATCCCCGTGAACGTAGATGTTAGAAAGATATGTTTTAGGGGTATCGATTAAATAGACTTCTCTATATATTCCCGAAAAAGTCATGTAATCTAGCGCAAAGCCAAAAGGAGGGATGTCGGTGTCTTCGTTGCTATCGACAACGACCACTAAACGATTACCTTTATCTTTGATATATTCGGTCACTTCAATTTCAAATGGATAGTAAGTCGAGATATGTTCGCCTAAATCAACATCATTGAAATAAACTTTTGCCTTTACCATGATGCCTTCAAACTTAATGAAGTATCTTCTATCTTTGTTTAATTCTTTTACTTCAAACGTTTTCTCATATGTGACAATTCCTTGATAGCTTTTTTCTTTAAAATAGTTATATGGAACTTCAAATGCATTATGAGGAACGTTAATTTCTTTTGCTTCTTTTGGAAGTTTAGTTAAATATTCGTTTTTAAAATCATTTACGAATTTCCAGCTGTAATTCAATGATGTTTTCATTTGCTTTGCTAACCTCGCGATTATTATTATATAATAAAAAACGAGGTTTTAAACTATGACAATTACAAATGGAGAGGTATTTGTTTTAAATACCAAAAATCTTACTTATATTTTTCATGTCGATAAGACAGGCTTATTAATGCATGACTATTTTGGTTCGAGAATCGAGATAAATGATTTTAATATCGACGCAATCAAACAAAAAGTCGCGGTTCAAAAAGGAACTTCGGTAATTTATAAGAAAGAAATTAATCCAGATTTATCAATGGATTACACACTTCTAGAATTCTCTTTCCCACATAAAGGAGACTATCGAAGCACTCCAGTTTTACTTAAAAGTGATAAAGCCGGTTATACATTCGACTTTAATTATGAAAAATATGAATTAAGAAAGAGCCAGTTAGATAATAGTGAATTACCTGCCCCTCATGATCACGACGAAGAATTGGTTGTTACATTAACTGATTCAAGTAATAGAGTAGATATTGAATTACATTACGTCATCTTCTTTGATAGTGATGTTATTGCTAGAAATATTGTTATTAAAAATCGAAGCGATGATAATGTCCATGTTTTAAAAGCTCTTAGTATGCAACTCGATATGGTCAATCGTGAATTTGAACTAATCAATTTCACCGGTAGTTGGGCTAGTGAAATGCATGAAGGCAGTCAATTACTTAAAGTTGGAAATTATGTCCACGAATCAAGAACAGGCTTCTCGTCTCACAAAATTAATCCATTATTTGTTCTTAAGAACAAAGATGCTTCTTTAGATAATGGAGATGTTTACATCTTCAATCTCATCTATAGCGGCAATCATATATCTGAAGTTGAACTCAACTCCTTCAATTATGTCCGTGTACAAAGTGGTATATCCCCATTTTGTTTTGACCATGAATTAAAAATGAATGAAGAGTTCAAATCACCTTTTGCGGTCTTTACTTATTCCCCTTTAGGAATTAATGGGGCGAGAAGTAATATGCACAAGTTCGTAAATGAACACGTGATCGCAAGTAGGTGGAAGGAGGCTCTTCGGCCTGTAGTCATTAATAACTGGGAAGCAACTTATTTCAAGTTTACAGAATCTAAAGTTATTAAAATCGCGAAAAAAGCAAAAGAATTCGGAGCGGAACTCTTCGTCCTTGATGACGGATGGTTTTCCTATCGAAACGATGATAGTCATGGGTTAGGTGATTATTGGGTTAACAAAAAGAAGCTTCCTGGTGGACTAGAAAGACTTTCTAAGAAAGTCCATAAGCTTGGAATGATTTTTGGACTATGGTTTGAACCAGAATCAATTAACGAAGAAAGTGATTTATTTAAATTACACCCTGAATGGGTCATTAGAAGCTCAAAAGTAACTCCAAGTCAATCTCGTAATCAATATCTATTAGATTTAAGCAATGTTTTAGTTCAAGACTATATCATTGATAACATGTCTAAAATCTTTGATTCTACTCAAATTGAATATGTTAAATGGGATATGAATCGTCATATGTCAGACTTACCTAACATTGAAAATGTAGGTGAATTTTATCACCGCTATATTTTGGGACTATATCGAGTATTAAGAGAACTTACTAATAAATACCCAAAGATTCTTTTTGAAGGATGCGCAAGTGGTGGTAACCGCTTCGATTTAGGAATTCTTTCATATTGTCCACAAATTTGGGCAAGTGATGATACAGACGCTCATGAAAGACAAAGAATTCAACACGGTTATTTATACGGTTATCCTCAATCAACATTATCTAACCATGTCTCAACTTCTATTAATCAACAGTCTTTAAGAGATATCTCAATCGATACGAGATATAACACTGCAATGTTTGGTGTTCTTGGCTATGAGTTGATGTTTTCTGAACTCAACAAATTTGAAAAACAACAATGCAAGAAACTAATTGAAGTGTATAAGAAATACAGAGATGTTTTCCAATATGGTGAATTTTATGAATTAAGTAGCACTAATGGAAATATGCGTTGGCAAGTTAATAGCAAAGATAAAACAAAATGCATTGTTGGAGAATTTAACACTCTTCAAACAATTATTCCTAGTGAATCAATTTTATCGACACATAATTTGGATGAGACAAAAGAATATTGTGTCAGTAACGTTAAAGTTCCTCATAACATTAAGGAATTTGGTGAGTTAGTCAATATGATGCTTCCTATTCATCTTAACCCTAGAGGCAAGTTAGTAGATCTCGCTTCAAAATTTATCACAATGCCGAGCGAAAAAGATGATTATGTCGTTAGAGGATCCACTTTAAATAGCCACGGAGTTATCTTAACTCCAGAATGGTCTGCCAGTGGATTTAACGATCAAGTAAGAGTGATGAGAGATTTCGGCAGTAGGTTATATATCATCGAGGAAAAAACTCATGAATAAAAAGACCAATTGGTTTAAAGACGCTATTATATATCAAATATATCCTCGTTCTTTTTGTGACGGGAATAATGATGGACTAGGTGATATTCCTGGAATCATTTCAAAACTAGATTATTTAAAAGAACTTGGAGTCAATTGTGTTTGGCTCTCTCCAGTTTATGATTCTCCTCAATGTGATAATGGTTATGATATTTCAAACTATCGAGATATATATCCTCCTTTTGGAACACTTGATGATTTTAAAAAGATGCTAAGCGAAATGCATAAAAGAGGAATACGCCTCATTATGGATTTGGTTGTCAATCATACTTCTAGTGAGCACGTTTGGTTTAAAAGCGCGATAAGCGATAAGAATTCTCCTTATCGTGACTACTATATAATCAGAAAAGGAAAGAAAAATGGTAAGAAACCGCCAAATAATTGGCAAGGTTTCTTCGGAGAAGGTGCCTGGAGTAGAATTGGCGATAGTGAAGATTGGTATTTAAGATTATTCGCTAAAGGACAGCCAGATTTAAATTGGGAGAACCCAAAAGTAAGAGAAGAAGTCAAAGATATCTTAAGATATTGGCTTGATATGGGAGTTGATGGATTTAGATGTGATGTTATTAACCTCATTTCTAAAAAACAAGATTTTAAATCACGTTTCCCTGCGATTGCTTTAACTGGCAAAGACGCCTATATTACCGGGCCTCGTTTACATGAATTTTTACACGAATTAAATGTTGATGTTTTATCTCACTATGACTGCATGACTGTTGGGGAAACAGTACTTGCAACTAAAAAAGAAAACATTCTATTAACTGATCCAAAAAGAGAAGAACTTGATATGATATTCAACTTCTCTCATACGGATAGCGATAATTTCTTTGGGGTTAAATATTTCTATAGAAAATTCAAATTAACAAGATTTAAACGTAGGCTTAATAATCAGCAAGAGAATCTAAAGGGTCGCGGATGGAATTCTTTATTTATTGAAAATCACGATCAAAGAAGAAGTGTTGGTCGTTTTGGTAGTGTTTTAGGAGAATATGAAACTCAAAGTTCTGAAGCTTTAGCAGCCTCTTATTTCTTACTTCAAGGAACGCCTTTCATTTATGAAGGACAAGAAATCGGAATGAGAAACGCTGAATTTAAGTCTCTAGATGAGATTGATGATGTTGAATCTCATAATATTGCTAAAATTCTTAGTAAGTTTCCATTTAAAAAGAAGTTTATGAATCTTCTATATGAAGTTAGTAGAGATAACGCTAGAACTCCTATGCTTTGGGATGATAGTGAATACGCTGGATTTTCTATCGTTAAGCCTTGGCTTAGAGTAAATCCATCTAAGGACGTCATTAATGTTAAAAATGCATTAAGTAACAAAGACTCTTTATTCTATTTCTATAAGAAATTGATTGAGTTTAAAAAGAATAACAAAGTTATAAGAGACGGCGAATTCAAAATGATTGCTATTAATAATCCATATTTCTTTGCATATGAAAGAACTTTAAATAATGAAAAAGTAGTGGTTGTTGCTTCCTTCTCAAAAAAAGAAAGAAAATTTGCCTATTCAAATAAACTAAATAGTAATGATATCGTGATTTCAAATTATGAGAATCACGGAGAGAGATTTAAACCATTTGAAGTAAGAATCTATCATATTAAATGATTTGGTTTTAAAATTAGAAAGTTATGAAGATTTTAAAGAAGATATTTTCAAGAATGGCGTTGATGCTTCTCCTCATCTTGATTCAAGTTGTTGGAGTTACCGCATTAGCGATTTATTTATGTATTCAATATCCTCCCTTTATTATTGAATTCATTCTTATTGATATCATCGTCTTATTAATTGTAATTAATAGGAAAGGAAACGCTGATTTAAAGCTTCCATGGGTTTTAATTATTTTAATCCTTCCAATTTTTGGAATGCTTATATATGTCTTCTTTGGTAATCACGGATTAAAACCGAGATATCGTCGTATTATTAGACAAATAAATAATAGCAATAAACAATATTTTCCTTTAGATACTGATGATATGAAGCGATTAGAAAAAGAAAAGGGAGAATATTCCACTCCGTTTCTCTTTTTAGCGCACGCATTAAATCAAACATCAACTTATGGTAATCGCGTCACTTATTATAAAAGTGGTGAAGAATGGTTTCCTTACTTTATTGAGCGACTCAAAGCCGCAAAAGAGTTTATTTTCTTAGAATTCTTTATTATTGATCGCGGTAAGGAATGGACACAAATGCATGATGTACTCGCTAAAAAGGCCAAAGAAGGTGTTGAAGTAAGACTCATCTATGATGATATTGGATGCGCTGGTTTACTTCATTCTGTATATCCTAATCAATTAAGAAAAGAAGGAATTAAATGTTTTAGATTTAATCCATTCATCCCTCTTCTTTCAGGTGTATTTAATAATAGAGATCACCGTAAAATCGCAATTATCGATCATCAAGAAGCCTATACAGGTGGGATGAATCTCGCTGATGAATACGCTAATGACATAGTACGTTTTGGCTATTGGAAAGATGCGATGATTAAAGTTGAAGGGCCAGCGATTGATGGTTTTATCAATATGTTCCTTAATACTTATGATCTTTGTTCTGACCATTTATCTGAATATAGCAAATACTTAGGTTATCCATATCAGAGATATAAAGAAGATGCACTTGTTACTCCTTTTGGAGATGGGCCTGCACCATTTATTAATCAAAATAGTGGAGAAGCGACCTTTATCAATATGATTGAAAACGCGAAAGAGAGGGTATATATTTGCACCCCTTATTTCATTCCAACTGAAAGTTTAAAATCCGCAATCTTAAGAGCGGGGTATCGTGGAATTGATATTCGTATCTTGGTTCCTGGTATACCAGATAAAAAAGCAGTTTATAAAATGGCGGTTACTTATTTTAAGGAATTATTAGACGCCGGAATTAAGGTTTATACATATAACGAAGGATTTAATCACGAAAAGGCGGTTGTGGTTGATGGTAAACTTGCCTTTATTGGCACAATAAATATGGACTATCGTTCTTTAGTTCATCACTTTGAATGCGGCGCGATATTTATGGATGACAATGCCGTTAAAGAAGTCGAAAACGATTTAATTGATTGCTACGAACATAGTGAACTAGTCGACGAAAGAAAAACTAAGCTATCCGCGATGAGCTCTTTGATGTGCGCCATCATGAATATTTTTGCTCAACTACTTTAAATAAATCTTAATAATTTTATATTATTGCTTGACTAGTATTTCTTTTTTATCTATTATAAGTTAGTCATGTCTAACTAAGGTATGACTATTATTTATGAATTTAGGTTAGATAAGACTAACCAATGGAGATTATATATGCCACTAGTTATAGCCCCTTTAGATAGAGAATTAGTTATAAAAAAAGTTCTTCTAGATGATAAGACTAAAAAACATCTTGAATCTTTAGGAGTGGTTACTGGTGGAAAAATAACTATTATTTCCGTTCATGGCGGCAATGTCATTTGTATTGTTAAAGGTGTAAGACTTGGACTCAATAGTGATGTTGCCAAGAAAATTCTAGTAGCGTAGAAAGGAAGGAATTATGCTGAAAAAACTAGATGAATTAGTTAAAGGCGAGACTGGCCTTATAAAAAAAGTAGAAGGCGAAGGTAAATTTCGTCGTCGTTTATTAGATATGGGAGTTACTCCAGGAGCAACTGTATATTTAAGAAAAAAAGCCCCTCTAGGTGATCCAATTGAAGTCACTATTAGAGGTTATGAACTTTCTTTAAGAAAGGTAGAAGCTAGCCTAATTTATGTTGAAGTCTCAAACGGAGGCGAAAAATAAAATGGCTGAAAAAGAGAAAATTACCGTTGCTTTAGCGGGAAACCCTAACTCAGGCAAAACCACTTTATTTAACTCTTTAACCGGTAGTACCGCTCACGTCGGTAACTGGCCAGGAGTTACTGTTGATAAAAGAGAAGGAACTTATAAAAAACTTGGTCGACCAATTCACATTATTGATCTTCCAGGTATTTATTCACTTTCTCCTTATACCCCAGAAGAAGTAGTTTCAAGAAACTATATCTTGGATGAAAAACCAGACTGCGTCATTAACGTTATTGATGCGACTAACTTAGAAAGAAACTTATATTTAACAACCCAATTACTCGAAATTGATGTTCCAGTTGTTGTTGCGTTAAATATGAGCGACATTGTCAAAAGAAACGGAGATAAACTCGACTCCAAATTTTTAAGTGATAAACTTGGCGTTCCCGTTGTTGAGATCTCTGCTTTAAAAGAAGAAAATCTCGATCTCTTAATGGCAGAAGCTTTTAAAGCTAGCCAAACTAGTAGAGTAGGGAAGACTGTTGTAGAAAATAAAGAAGTTGTTCACTTAGTGAACGATATTAAAATTGCATTTAAAGGAAAAGGAGTTGAAAATCCTCTATTCCACGCGATCAAACTCGCTGAACTCGATGAGCTTGAAGTCGCTATGCACCCAGATTTAATCGAGATGGTTAAAGAATTTAAAGAAAGCCATCAAGACGAAGTCTTTGGTGATGACTTTGAAGCGCTAGTTGCTGATGCGAGATATTCTTATATTTCTAAGCATTACTCAATTGCTTTAACAAAGGCGAAACAAGAAAAAGAAAACTCTAAAGAAGAAAAACTCACAAGAAGTGACAAGATTGATAAAGTTTTAACTCATAAGATTTGGGCTCTCCCTATCTTTGTTCTTATCATGTTTATTATCTTCCACGTGACTTTCTCAGAAGATATTTTATTCATCGGAAGAATTACCGCTGCCATTCAAGGCGTTAAATTCGATGAATTAGAATTAATTAAAGATCCGGGTTGGATTAGATTCTTAACTGCGGATTATTTAACTCCTATAGAGGATTTAGCCCCAATAAACGGAGTTCCTTCAATAGGTGTGATATTACAGAATCACTTTGGTTTCTGTACTGGTAATTTAATTGAAGCAGTAAGAGGAACTTTTGGTGGCGGTTTTATTGGTTTAGGAATGGAAAGCCATTGGTTTACCTCCCTTATTTGTGATGGAATTTTAACTGGTTTAGACGCAGTTATGAGCTTCATTCCTCAAATTATGATTCTCTTCTTATTTATCGCTATCCTTGAAGATAGTGGATATATGGCGCGTATTGCCTTTATTTTAGATAGAGCGTTCCGTAAATTTGGTCTTTCTGGAAAAGCATTTATTCCAATGCTCACTGGTTTTGGTTGTTCCGTTCCTGCAATCATGGCAACTAGAACCTTAGAAGACTCCAAAGAAAAGAACCGCACGATTAGATTAATGACTTGCTTCTCTTGCGGCGCGAAAGCTCCTATTTGGGCACTTCTTGCAGCAGTTGGAGTTTACTGCGGATATGATGGAGGAATCTTTGTTTTCTCAATCTATCTTATCGGTATTGCTAGCGCAGTCATCTTCGCTTTATTTATGAAGCTATTCTCTAAAGATCAATATGTTTCTCCATTTATTATGGAGTTACCTGCTTATCACTTACCACAAGCGAAAAATGTAGGCGCGCATCTTTGGGAAAAACTTAAACACTACATCATTAAAGCTGGAACAATTATCGCTGCTAGCACAGTTGTTATTTGGTTTCTTAAATCATTCAACTGGAATTTATCTCTAGGTATGGTTGATATCACTCAATCTATGCTCGCTGATATCGGTAGAGTATTTGCCTACATCTTCTATCCAATTGCACCACTTGAAGGTGGATGGGCTCATACAATCGGTTGGAGCGGTGGAGAAGGATGGATGTATTCCATTTCTACTGTCACTGGTTTGATCGCTAAAGAAGATGTCGTTGCAACTATGGCTGAACTCGGCTTAGAAGAAGGCACAATCTTCTTAACTGTCGAAGGCGTTTACTCCTTTGCTTTATATAACTTATTTACCATTCCTTGCTTTGCTGCAATTGGTGCGGCTCACGGTGAACAAAAAGGTAAAGAATTCTGGCTTACCCTTTTATGGTGGTTCTTAATGAGTTATGGTGCAGCCTTTATCACTTATTGGTTAATGCACTTCTGTAGAACTTTACCAGGATTAGGTTATCCACTTTTAGTCGTTTTAATCGGTGGAGTAGTTGCTAGTGGCTTTATTGTTAGCCATAGACAGAAAAAAGCAAATATGGAGCATGCTTATTAGGAGTTAATTATGCTTTGGTGGGAAATATTAGCAATTATTGCAGTACTATTATTCACTATTGGTATGTTTTTCCTACACTTCTATAAACCTAAGAAAAAGAATAGTGGATGCTGTTCAGGAAACTGTGCTTCTTGTTCTAGTGGCTGCTGCTGCCATTGCAGTTCAAATAAAGTCAAAAAAAGAATCTAAAAAATGTAACTGAAGATAGGGGTGAGAAATTCGCTCCTATCTTTTTTATAAAGTAATATATAAATATATTATTGAAAAATAGCAATTTTCTCATTTTTTAAAAATATATCTTGATTTAAGTGCTTACTATTTGTAATAATATATAGGCAAAAAGGACCAGTGGTGTAGCGGTTAACATGTCTCCCTGTCACGGAGAAGATCGCGGGTTCGATTCCCGTCTGGTCCGCCACCCTTTTTTATTTAAAGAAGGCCTGGTAGCTCAGTTGGTAGAGCAGAGGACTGAAAATCCTCGTGTCGGCGGTTCAATCCCGTCCTAGGCCACCACAAAACAAAATTCACGCTTATATGGGCGTGTTTTTCTTTTAGAGGGCTATGCCCTCTTTTTTTAGACTCTACGTATTTGTATGGGGTAAAAATGGGGTTTCAGGTAATTGAACCCCTTTTTTAGTGGACAAATCACCACACGAAAAAAGTGAAGATATAGAAAAAGTCCTCTTATAATGAAGTTGCGAATACATTAGGAGGACCTGTCTATGAAAGACATTAGTATTTTAGCACTTTTTGGAATCAATACAGACGAACTTGAAAACTATCATGTTGAGGATAATGAGCCAGGAGCGTTATCTATATCTGTATCAAAACGTAAAACATTCTCATCTTGCCCATGTTGTGAAGTGTTAACTAACAAGATTAAAGATTATCAAAACAAGACTTATTTCTTTAGGAATATCAATGGGTATGATTTGAAGGTATTCTTTAAACATCGTCGATATTGGTGTCCAGAATGTAATAAATCATTTATGGAATCTAATCCATTTATTAATACTCATAATTACAAACTAACTTAACAATGTTTGGTAACAAACACACAATTGAAGAACTGATTTATATCTTCCTTGAGAATTCCTTGAAATATACAGGTGGAGACAATAAGAGTAGCTACTTTGTAGTAAGCGAGAACAAAAAAGGAAATATTGAATTTAGATTCTCAAATACAATCGATCCGAGTGACGAAGCTGACGCTAAACAGATAATGGAAAGTTTTTATCGTTCTCCTTCAACTAAAAAAGAAGGTACAGGAGTTGGCTTATCAATCGCTCAGGAGATTATTGATCTTCATAAAGGAGTTATTAAAACCGATAAAAGCAACAACACTTTAGTATTTATTATTACTTTTAGATAACTTTTCCAAAAAAACACATGCTTTTATTTTAATAAAATGGTTTAATATTAGAGCGCTTAAAATGAATAGATTTAAAAAAGGAATTATTATACCTTTAGCCGCCCTTCCTTTAATTGTTGGAGCGTTATCTTTTACCTACCATAAAAAAGACGTCGTAGAAGTTAACGCTGCAATGTCTAATTATGGATATGATGAAGGCGAATATGTTTATTACAATGGCAGCTATTATACGAATAGTAATATCACCGATTCTGATTTAAGCACCGGTGGTACTACTTTACTCGAAAAAGTATGTTCACTAGTTCAACCAAAATCAACACATTTTGCCTACGCTGACCTTTGGGCTCTATATTATACGAGTGATGTATATCCAAATGATTATGATGGTACCGATCCATTAACAAATAATCCTTACCCGACAAGCAAAACCGCTTCTGGATATAGAGGAAAAATTTGGGATATGTACGGAGACACTCAATTCACTCCAGGAACCGATCAAGCTGGAACATATCAGAAATTTGGTGACAAATATAACCGTGAACATACTGTTCCTCAATCTTGGTTTAATGAAAGCGCTACTCCTAAAGGAGATCCGCATCATATTTTTGCTACTGACGGAAAAGTAAATCAGCAACGTTCTAATTATCCTTTCGGAGAAATTAGTGGTTCAACAACCAAAATTGATCCAAAGGCATTTGGTGGCATTGGAAGTCCAGTTAATACATATGGGGACTGCGGATCGTCAACTGTTTTTGAACCTGAAGATGCGTATAAAGGTGATATTGCTCGTGGCATACTTTATATGGCAGCATCATATTATGATTTTAGTCAATCATTTGCTCTCTCGAATTCTTGTTTTACCCGAGATAATAATAATCACAATATCCTTTCGTCTTATTACATCAAGCTTTTAACAAAATGGTCCGCCGAAGACCCTGTTTCGCAAAAAGAAATTGATCGCAATAATGCTATTTGGAATTATTCTAGTAAAAGTAATGTTAATAGAAACGTGTTTATTGACCACCCAAACTGGGCGTATAAGATTTGGGGTGGAACCGAATATACATGGGGAAGAAGTGGCGGTGGCGGTGGAGACACTCCAAAAGTCAATTCAGTCTCAGTCTCTCCATCGTCATTAGAATTAGATTTAAACGGCACTAAAAGCGGAAGTATAACTGCGACCGTCAGTGTTACTGGTGATATTGCATCTACTGTTTCTTGGGACTACTCTCCAAAGAATCAAGGTGTCAGTATTAATGTAAATAACAACGCTTGTGTTGTTACCGCTGCAAGTAATGCAACAACTGGAACATATACTGTTACTGCAACATCAACCGCTGATTCTGATAAGTCTGGTAGTTGTACTGTAACCGTTAGTGATTCATCGACTCCAACACCTACTCCAACTCCTGGTGATAGTGAAACTATTACAATGAGTGAATTATTTGATAATGGAGAAGAAGCAACTCTTGTTAACGGAACAAATTGCAAAATAAGTTTCGATCAAAACACCGGAAATAATCCACCAAAATATTATGATACTGGAACGGCTGTTAGACTTTATCCCGGAAATACATTCACCGTTTCTTCGACCACAAAAACAATTGTTGGAATTACTTTTACCTATGGCTCCGGCGATTCTACAAACGAAATCACTTCTAATCCATCAGGATTTAGTAGTCCGACCTGGACTGGCAGTGCGTCATCAGTCACGTTTACGATTGGCGGTTCATCCAACCATAGAAGAATAGCAGCAATTTCAGTTACATATGAGTCAACTCCATCTTCAGATCCTGAATTATCTTCTATTACTTTGAATACTGATAATGTAAAGAAAACATATAACGTTGGAGATGAATTTACATATTCTGGATTAGTTGTTACTGCTCATTATACTCAAGGTAAAGATGACGCTACTGTTACACCAACTAGTGTTTCTTCTCCAAATATGTCTACTAGTGGAGAAAAAACCGTTACTGTTACATATATCGAAGGCGGAGTGACTAAGACAGCAACATATACAATTACAGTTAATGCTGTCCCTACCGGAATCACAGCTTCTATTAAAGACAGCAAAGTTTTCCATCCTGGAGAAACAATTACTAAAGATGATATCGAAGTAAAAGATGATTTAAATAATGTAATTACTGATTTCACATTCTCTTACGAAAGCAAAATATCTTACTCGTTTAAATATAGTGATGCTGCTAGTGGAGGAGCGGAAACAAATAAGACGTTTACAAACTCCATTACTTATAGTACTTTCACTTGTTCTGTGACCGCAAAAGTTCAAAGAGTGGCTAGACAAGCGATTAGTTCTGTCACTGATGAAATTACTGCTAATGCTTTAGCGGCAACCGATACTAGTTATGTAGATTTTGATGGAGTGGAAGATAAATCGGACGCTCTTTATGCTGGCAATTCTGCAAAAGATAGTTCTGGGCGCATTCAACTTCGCTCAAAAAACAGTGATAGTGGAATTGTTTCTACCTCATCTGGGGGTAAAGTTACTTCCGTTAAAATTACTGTTGGAACTGGCACAAACACGATCAATGTATATGGAAAAAACACAGCATATAGTAGTGCGAGCGATTTATACTCTACTTCAAGTCAAGGTAATCTTGTCGGTTCTCTTTCTTCAACAGGCACAATTAATTTCACTACCTCTTACGAGTATGTTGGCATTCGTTCATCAAGTGGAGCTGTCTATATAAGTAAAGTTGAAGTAACTTATGGTTCTGAAGACACTGCTACAAATGTAGCAAATTACATAATGTATGAAGACACTAACGGACAATGTAATACAAAATTTAGTGTTGCGAAAGGATATTTTGAAGGACTTTCCTTGTCTCAAAGAAATGTCTTTATGGCAAGTACTGATTACGTTATTTCTACTGCGAGAACTAGATTTGAAGCTTGGGCAAAAGCGTTAGGAAAAGTTATTACTCATATTGATGGCGACTATGTCATTAGTGCTCCAAAACTATTTACTCTTAGTGAAAATAATGAATTAATTATTATTAATATTATCGTTTCTTCTTTAGCAATTTCTTTATTAGGTTCATATCTAATCATTAGAAAAAAGAAAAATAGCAAATTATAGAACTTGAATATTGTGGCAATAACAAAAGGACAAAAGAATAAAATGAAGCTTTATAGAAAGATATTTGCTTTATCTGGTCTAACACTCGCGTTAGCAAGTTGCTCATTTGCGGATTTTTATTCTGCTTTTTCTGGAGACGGTAAAACACCTGAGGGAGATCCTACAATTATTGTGCCTACCGAAAGAGGTGTAAATATTGTCAAAACTAAGTACACATATAAAACATATATTGATAATTATGCTGGAAATAAAAGCGTTTCTCCTTCAATTGGAGAATCACACCTATTAGTTATTCCAGTGTGGTTTACTGATTCTTCAACTTATATTAGTGACGCTAAAAAAGAATCAGTGAGGCAAGATATACAAACCGCTTATTTTGGAACTAGCAGTGAAACTGGTTGGGAAAGCGTTTCATCATATTACAAAAAAGATTCGTTTAATAAATTAACTATTTCTGGAAAAGTATCTACTTGGTTTTCATGTGGCAAAGCTAGTAGCTATTATAGAGATGATGATGATTATGCGACTAGAACGTCTGCTTTAGTGTCTTCTGCGGTTAGTTGGTATAAGACAAGTGGACAAAGCACATCATTATCTGAATTTGACGCCGATAAAGATGGATATTTAGATGGAGTTATGCTTATTTATGGTGCTCCAGATTATAACGCTGCTGGACAAAGCGAAAATAATTTGTGGGCCTATTGTTATTGGACTCAAACTAATAAAGGCTCAGTGGCTAGTCCAAACGCTAATGCGTTCTTTTGGGCTAGTTATGACTTTATGTATTCAAAAACAAATGCGCTTTCTAGAACCGGTAAATCTACATATGGAAGTGGAATTACTAGTAATGGTTCTGTAATCGACGCACACACATATATTCATGAAATGGGACATGTTTTTGGCTTAGACGATTATTACGATTATACTTATCAGTATTCTCCTGCCGCAGGATTTTCTATGCAAGATAATAACGTTGGTGGGCACGATCCATTCTCTAGACTTGCTTTAGGATGGGTTGAACCATTTGTGCCAGATAAGACATGCACATTCCAAGTTAACACTATGGAAAGTAGCGGAGAACTCGTTGTTCTTTCTCCTAACTATACTGGATCTCCATTTGATGAATATATAATTCTTGAATTATATTCTCCTCAAGGATTGAATCAAAAAGATACATTATTTCGTTATGGTGGCTATGCCCAAGGAGTTAATGATGTGGGTGTTAGAGTTTGGCATGTTGACGCTAGATTATATAAAATTACTGGTTACATTGGAAACAAACCTATTGGTGAAGTCACTAATGTAATTGAACAAGGAAGTTTTTATATTAACGCAACTAACAATACCTCTAGCGGTGTACGTGCAATTAATTATGCCGGAAACGAAGCATACAATATTAATCATTTAATTAGAAACAATAAAAAGAATCCATATAACGACGCGACTACTTTAAATGTTTCAATGCTATTTAAGACTGGAAGCTCATTTAGCATTTCTGATTATAGTTCTCAATTTACGAATGGCTCTAAGCTGAACAACAAGCAATCGTTAGGTTGGACTGTTAACTTTGACAAGGTTACAACCGGTTCAATGACTATAACTTGTACCAAAACCGCTTAGACTATAATTAAATATTTGAAAAAGAGAATCTTGATGATTCTTTTTTTATAAGAAAAAGGAGCAACGCTCCTTATTTCTTCATATACATTAGGATAATTAAACAGGCTTGAACTGGTATTCCAATAAAGAATAGATACCAATATACATCTTTATATAAGAACGTAAAGAAGGCTGCTAGTAAAATTGTCCAAACGAATACGCTTAACCATACTAGAGCGTGTTTACGTGAACCAAATAGTCTTTTAACTAATATAGCTATAACAAGGGCACTAACAGGCACAGACCATACAAAAGCAAGCCAGTTCTTATTTACTTGTGGATTAGTTGTCCCGTGATTATAAACGCCAGCAATATAAATAGTTACAGCAATAGAAAGAATAATAGTGACAATTAAAGATATTAAAGAAATTTTATTGCCTGCGTTAGGGGCATTTTTAACAATCTTAAAGAAGTCTTCTTGGCTTGTATGTTCAGTTAAAATAAAGTCAACGCTAACGCCATAAAAGTCTGCTATTTCTTTGATTGTTTCAGTGTTTGGGATCACATCACCGAGTTCCCATTTTGATACAGTTCTATCGGAATAATTGAACTTTTCACCGAATTCATATTGTGTTAATCCGGCCTTTTTTCGGAGATAAATAAGGTTCTCTCCAATAATAATTCCTAAACTTTTCATGGAATAATTATAACATTTTTAAAATAAATTGATAGTTAAAATTTTCGAAAATTAAATATAGCGTTTTTACTATATTCTCAAATTTAGAGAGAAAATTAGAGACTCTCACATTTAGGAGAGAATCTTTAGAGCGCATATGTGTTTACACGTATATATAATTTTCGCCGGGAGAAAAAATGAACAAAACCCTACTAAGCTATTTGCTAATAATCGGAATATGTGGAGTTGCTGGCGTTGGCTCAGGTGTAATCCTAAAGAGAACACTTGGTCCTATTGACGAAATGTATCCACCAGGATTTGATCCTTCTGAGTTCTCAGTTAACATTGAAGAAATCTATGGTAAGTATGAGACTCTTAGCAACAAAACATATGATGGAGTTGCAAACTCTGTTAACCCAAAATTCTCAAATTCAGATATCGCAAATATCGTGTTAGAGAATTATAGAAGAAATGAAAATAATTATTCATTAGGTATCGGGGTTGCGGATGCTGGTATTGTTGCGCAAACCATACGTAGCGCACAAATAAAGAGAGGTAATACCTATTTCGAGGAACAAATTTCTTACTCAAGCATGGTGTCGGTTGCTAATCGATCCATCCAGGAAGGAAAAGATGGCGGCGTTGACCTATATGGCGGCTCTGCTAGCGGTCCTGAAACGGCAAGTTATCCTGAAGGCCCAACTCAAAAGTTTGACAGAGCAGGATATAAGAGCTACTTAGGTAAATCCCTTGATGAAATGTTCATCTATATAATCTCCGATAAGACTACAACAAAAAGTTCGGTATCTAAGAAGGGTGATGATGTTGAACTTTATCTAGAGTTAAATCCAAACATTTCTACATTTAATTACAAAATTCAAATGCAGAACATCTCAGGATTAGCTAATCTTCCACCGTTTAGTGAAGTCAAGTTAACTTATACGTTTAGTAAAGACCTTGAACTCAAACATCTACACGTGGATGAAACATATGTGGCGACTAAGTCTGGTATTCCTTACCCCGCCAAAACACACAACTTAATCGAATACTACTATTATTCAAACGACGCTTCACGAGATATCCCTAAATCTAACGAAGCAATTAACTACAGCCAGGAGGCATAAAAAATGAATCAAAAATTCAAGAAAGTATTAAAAACAACAGGAAAAGTCGCAACAGGTTTTGTGGCTTTTGCAGGAACTCTCTTTGGAGCATATGTTTTAACACCTAATAGAACCCATTTTATTGATGTTTCTATTAAGGAAGCTGAAAAGACTCCATTTGAGAAGTTTGTCGAGAAATTGACAAGAGATGTTGGTTTATCTGAAGATGAGGAAGAAACCTCAGTTCCTGAAAAAGAAGCTAATTATTTAAGCGCTCGATTCGAGAACTTTAAAGTTCAATACAGTGTTGAAAATTCTTCATATGTAAACAACATTTCCGTTGATGGTGGAGTTGACTTAAGAATCAGTGATCTCTCTTTAAATGGTATCGAATTAAACGTTGACGCTGTTGCGAATTACAATGGTCAAGTATTACCAATTACTTTAGGACACTTCAATAACACCTTATATTTCGGTCTTAAGGATATGAAACTTAAGATTACAGATTTCTCTGAAGAAAATATTATCGACAATATGTGGTACACATTTGCGATGAATGCTCATTTAGACTTCGCTCAACTTTATAAAGGCTTAGACCAATTACTTACTGAGAAGGTTTTTGCATTAGTTGATGGCTTATTGAATAAGCAAGAAGCACCTAAACCAGAATCTACAGAAAGCACTGAAGAAAGTGGAAGTTCATTCGATATTTCTAAATTACTCGCGGAAGGACCAAAAGAAAGTTTTGCTAACAATTCTTGGACATTCACTTTAGGTGAAGAAGGAAGCGATTTGTGCATTAAACTTGTAGCGGATGATGATTACACATTAAAGAAAGTTGATTTAGGCACTATCACCTTTGGTAACATCACCATTAGTGGTGCGATTAACATCGAATTAAAACCATATGATGAATTCGTTTCTCCAGCAAGCGATCCAGAGTATGTTGAAATGTTTAACTACACTGGTTTAATTTCTAAACTCGCAACATTAGTTGCAGAAGATCAAAACAAACAAAGATTAGGTTTTGAATTCGCTTTAGATTTAGATAACAAATACACAGTTAAAGATGAAGAAACCGATCAAGATGTCAACAAAGTTGTTGATATCGCTCACGTCAAAGGTTCTATCAATGTTGACTTTGATGAATTACTTGATTTATCACAATACACAAAGCACCCAGAAGGATTTGTTCCTGCAAGTGCCTTAAAGAGAAATAATGAAGATACAACTTTATATGACACCATTAAGAAAGTTGGATTCAACTTACAATTAGATTTAATCGGTCAAAATAATGTTGAATACGCTAATCTTGCATTAGTCTTTGCGGATGGCGAAGGTTTCTTAAGATTCAACGAGCAAGAAGTTTTAGGACAAAAGAAATCTGTCATGAAACTCAACGTTCCAACTGAAACCATGAACTGGATTGTCGCTAAAGTCCCAGAATTATTAACTGGCTTAAGCGGTGATGAAAATAACAATACTTTAGATACGTTAAAAGGTTTCTTAAGTGATGAAGTTGTTGAAGCAATTGATAACGGCGACTATTCATTCATTTTAGAAATGATTGAAACCTTAGAAAATGATGCAGAAGGTATTAGACTTGGTTTAGACATTTCTTCCTTAGGCATTGGTGAAAACGCAAGAATTGATTTATCTATTCTTGATGCAGTTGACGCTAACACATTAAATATTGATGTTACCGATCTCGCATTTGGTAATTTTGAATTAGACGCTAGCTTAAAGAGCACTGAATTCTCTTCAGTTGATCTTGGAAATAAAACTGATTATCAATCCATTCAATTCTTACCAGATGTCGTTGACCAAGTTTCTAATTTAGCACAAACAAAGAAAACTGGTTTCCGTATCTATGGTGATATGAAAAATAGCGAAGGTCTTGGTATCTCCTTTGATGGACGTGGTCAATTAGACAATAACGACCTCGTTAAAGAAGGATATGGCACAATGACCATTAATGAATATAAATATCACGGTAATGAGATGTGGGCTCAACACCTACTCGCAGTTGATGTTACTAACTTAGCTGAAAACGTCAGTAGTGTTACTGATCCAGAAACCGGAAAAACAATCAAACAAAATAACAACTTAGCAAGATTCATTTATGGTGATCCATCAAGTGATAATGTTAAGGGTAAAATGAAATTACAATCCTTTGTTGATATCTTTGATATTGTTAAGACATTTATTGGCGATTTCGGTAGTGATCCAAAATACAATAAGTTCTTAGCTCCTATTACCAAATTACTTGGAATGTCTGCGATTGGAGACATCATCGAAAGTAGAGATTACTTACACTTTGCAAGTAATGAATTACTTAAAGAAATCAGCGTCATCAATAATGGTGGTGCAATCCGTATTGTTATCGCCAAAGATTTAATTGGTTTGCCAAGCGATATCGAACTCACCATTAATTTTAATGGCGATAATGAAATCGGCAATCAAACATTAAAATCATTAGTCATCAATAATCTCGCCTTAAGCAATAAAGATGACGCAAAGAAACTCAACTTAACATTCGAGTTACAAGATTACGATGATAGCTATGCTAATGTTGTCTCTATGACAAATGATTACATGGATTTAGATGGCATTAAGACTCTTCTTGATCTTGGAATCAATACCACAAAACTCAACTTCTATCACTTAAGTGCTGATTTAAATGTTGATAGTAACGTTGGTATTACCGTCCCAATTAATGGAATTAACTTCTATATTTATGTTGATGGAGTACACGTTAAGGTTTACGGAACAATTGATAAAATCAAAATTCTTCCTGTTTTCACCACTGACTGTGTCATTGAAGGCGACAAAGTCATGTCTTGTGAATTTGGTTTCCAAACCTATGATGACGATACAGACAACAAAGTTGGCGGTACATTCGATATCAGACGTAAACTTACCGATCCAAGCAGCGAACTCGTCTGGGAAGGATGGTTACCAACACGTAAATATTACGATGATGTGACTACTTATCATTACCGCACTGATAGCGCGAACTTCATGGATAACATTGCTAAATATTTAGTCAAAGGTGTTATGGGATTAAGTGATACTGCTTATAATCTCTTTAAACTCGATGAAATTGGTAGTAGTTCTTCTAGCGATGAAAAACCAGCAGGTAATTTCACTAATACCTTTACAAGCACCGGCTTTAAGGCAACTGTTTCTGGTAGTGGATTATCCACTAAGAACACCATCAAACTCGGATTAAATCTCAACGAATTAACCGGTATTGATGTCTTAAAACAACTCGAAGCCACAATCACAAGTAAGCGTATTACCTATGAAGGAAATACCAAAGGTATTGATATCTTATCTAGCTTAAATGCTTCCTTACATATTGAAATCGTTAAGGTTGTTAGTATTGATGTTTCCTTTGCCGCTTCAGTTGAAGAAGCTCAACTCACCAAAGCTGACGCTCTTAATAGCTGGAACAATAAAGGACAAAGCGGATTAAGTGGATTACAAGCTGTTAATATCTCAAATAGCTACTTCAATAATCCTGATAATCCATACAAAACTACTGCTAAAATTTACAAGTAGTAGCTAGTTATAAAATAACTAACCCTAATATACACTTGCACGTTCACGCGAAATGTGAGTTAATATATTAGGGTTTCTTTATGAAAAAATACCTATATTTAATTGTTTCAGGAGCGATCTTCAGTTTATTCATCTTATTCACTGTTTTGGTGAAAACTGTTGACGTCACATATATTTATAGCAACACATATCTTGGGTTTACTAAAATCAACATGGATTTTGGTAATTGGGTGATGTCACTTCAAAAATATGACAGCATGAAAAAGATTAGTGATATTTTCTTCTATATTTCCTTTGGCTATGTCGCTATCTTAGCGGGAATTGGTCTATATCAACTTATCAAGAACAAATCCCTTAAAGCAGTCGATAAAAGATTGTGGCTCCTTTTAGCGGGCTACGTAGTAGTTGTTATATTCTATTTCATCTTTGAACTCGTTAAAGTTAATTATTCTCCAGATGTTTCTGAAGGAATTAAGGCGAGCTATCCAAGTAGCCATGTATTCATTGGCTGTTCATTCTATTTGCTCAATACTTATGTTTGTCTAAAACTACTCAATAGCGAGAAGAAATGGATTAATTATCTCGCTTTTGGCGCAACCTTACTCATTTGTGTGTTATTAACATTCTCTAGAGCGCTTAGCGCTAAACACTGGTTGACTGATATTATCGCTAGTGTATTGCTTGTTATTTCTATCTATTTTGCCTTTGTGCATTTTTATCATTATTTCTTTAATAAAGAAAGCGAAACAAAAACCGAAGAATAATTTTTATGGATTATAATGCTTTGATTATCGTTGTCTCGTTATTTTCATGTCGCTTTATTATCTTTTATTCTGGAGCTTATCTGCGAGAAAAGAAGTTAAAGTGCCTCATAGTGATAAACTTTCAAAATTCGCCGTATTAATCGCTGCGAGAAATGAAAGCGAAGTTATTTCGCATCTGCTATCTTCCTTAAAGAAACAAACATATCCCCGTAATAGCTTTGAAGTATATGTAATTGTTGAAAAGGAAAGCGATCCAACTATTAATATCGTTAAAGAATTTGGATTTCAATATTTTGTTAGAGATCGCTTGATGGACGGAAGAAGAACCAAAGGTTTCGCACTTCAAGAATGCATCGATAATTTATGGAGGAATAATATCCATTATGATGCGTACATGATTTTTGACGCAGATAACATACTAGATGACAATTATTTAGAAGTGATGAATGACCTTCGTCAGACTGGTGTAATGGTGGGTTTAGGCTACCGTAATTTCACTAATGCGAATTCTAACTGGCTAACTATTGGCTCGTCCTTGATGTTTGCGTATATGAATCAAGTTACTTCCAAAGGAAGAAGCATCTTATTCCATAAAGCAACTTTAATGGGAACCGGATATTTTGTTGATGAAAAGATTGTCGCTGACGCAGGCGGATGGATCTTTACTGGTATGACCGAAGATATTCAACTCACATCATACTGTTATTACCACGATGTTTACATGCGTTATTATCCTGAAGTTTGTTTCTATGATGAACAATCCACTGATTTTAAGACTGTTCATAATCAACACCTTCGTTGGCTTGCGGGATATATGCAAAGAAGAAAGTTTTTAAAGAAGGCTGGTGTTCAATATGATTACCATCCTAAAAACCTTCTTTCATTTATGAATTTTGAATTCAACTGTGGTCTTATTCCATTTGTTATCTTTAATGTTGTGATTTCTATTTCCGCAGTTATCGATTTAGTGTTTGGAATTATCTCTATATTCCATGGAGGCAATCCCGCTCAAATCGGTTTATTATTCGGTTTAAGTGGATTCCAATTCCTTCTCGTTTATATGTCTTTTGTTACTCCAGCGATTATTACAATAATCAGAGATAATGAAAGAATGAATTTAACAACTAAAAACAAAATCATCGGAATGCTTACATATATGTTCTTCTTCTACGATTTTGCTTTGGCCTTTTTAGACGGATTTTTCCATCCGAATAAGAAAACTAACTGGAAGAGAGTAAAACACACCGGAGAAGTCACTAATAGTGCGATTAAATAGGTAATTATGAATTTTAAGGAAGTTAAGAAAACAAAAGTAGCGTATTATCACGACGAATTAAGAGACGATTTTAATGAAATCGGTCTTTCTCGTCCTCCGGTTCCTGAAAATTATAAATATAAGAGAACCAACCCAATTAATACCTTCTTTTCTGCAATTTTATATCATGGAATTGCTAAACCAGTTTTTTGGATTTTTTGTACTTGTCACGGAATTAGAGTGAAAGGTAGAAAGAATCTTAGAGCGGTTAAAGGTGAAGGCGCTTTTATTTATTCCAATCACGTTTCAATTAGTGATGTCTTTAAATTCCAGGCTAAAGTTTTCTTCTTTGGCAGAAGAGTGAATATCTTAGGATATTCTGATAGCTTAAGTATGCCTTTTGTTAGAAACCTTACTAGAGCGCTTGGCTATCTTCCTCTCCCACTTAAAGGGGATGTAAAAAACGCGCTTAGACTCGGGGAAGCTTTTGAGTATTATATTCGTAAGAAACAATATATTTTAATCTATCCAGAAGCACATATTTGGCCTTATTACACTGGTGTTAGACCATTTAGAAATGGAAGCTTTGCTTACCCTGCTCATTGTAACGCTCCAGTTATTCCAGTGGTGACGACTTGGAGAAAGCCACTCATTGGTAAAACTCCACGTCAAACAGTTAACATTTTGGAACCTATTTTCCCAAATAAAGATATGGATATAAACGAGAACAAAAATTACCTACATGAAGAGACGCTTAAGGCGATGCAAAATTTCGCCAATAGTGTGAATCAATATGAATATATTAAGTATGTAAAAGTGGAAGAGGAAAAAGAACATGATTAGAGTGAAAAAGAAAATGACTATTCCTCAATACCGTGAAAGAAAAGAAATTTTCACTGAATTAGGATATAAGGAAGTCGCTTATCTTGAAAAAGGAATTGACGCTTCTATTACGATGGAAATTGATGAAAACGAACCTCATTATGCTGAACTTATGAGATTTGAAAGAAGCTTATTTAAAAAAGGACCGCCTTTTGTTCCAATCATTATTCTTGTCGCTATATCTTTTACCTTACTTAGCGTGTTCGTAATTCTTTTAGCGCAAGAGAGAAGTAGATTTGATTTAGTGAGTAATTCTCTCGCTTTCCTTCTTCCATCATTTTTGATACTTTTGGCTGATGTCATCTACTCTTATTTCTATTTCCAACTCAATCGTAAAATAATTGAAAGAGGGCATCCAAATAAGGATGAAATCCTTGAGTGTATCAAAAAGATTAAAGAATAGAGAAGTTTGTTATCTGAGTAAATACGATTAGTAATTTTTGCTAATCGTTTTATTTTACTTACACGCACAGATTAAGTAATATTATCTACGAGATAAAGGAGGAAAAGGTATGTTAGAGCTACGTGAAATCAAAAAAGATTATGCGTTAAAAGATCAAGAACCAGTTCACGCTCTTAAAGGTATTTCTTTAACTTTTAGAGCTAATGAATTCGTCGCGATTTTAGGACCTTCCGGATGTGGAAAAACGACCTTATTAAACATTGTTGGAGGATTAGATCATTACGATAGTGGTGATTTGATCATTAAAGGTCGATCCACAAAAGAATTTAAAGATAACGATTGGGATACTTATCGTAATCACTCAATCGGTTTTGTTTTCCAATCCTACAACCTCATTCCTCACCAAACTATTTTAAAAAATGTCGAACTCGCATTAACAATCTCTGGTATTAAAAAAGAAGAGAGAATTCAAAGGAGTAAAGAAGCCTTAGATAGAGTTGGATTAAAAGGCTTATATAAGAAAAAACCAAACCAACTCTCTGGAGGACAAATGCAAAGAGTGGCAATCGCTCGTGCTCTTGTCAATAATCCAGAAATCGTTTTAGCGGATGAACCTACTGGTGCTCTCGATAGTGAAACTTCTGTCCAAATCATGGACTTACTTAAAGAAGTTAGCAAAAACCATCTCGTTATCATGGTTACACATAACCCTGACTTAGCTAATGAATACGCGACTCGTATCGTAAAGATGAAGGACGGTCTTATCACTGATGATAGCAATATCAACTATGTTGATGAACCAATTGAACACAACACTTCATATTACCTATTAAAAGAAAAAGTTAACGACGCTTTAGTGCTCAAAGAAGTCAAACGTCCATTTATCAACTATAAAGACGAATCTATTACCACTCCTGAATCAAGGAAGAAACTTAGAGATTATATTTCTAGGCAAAAAGATATTGCTAGTAGAAGCCAATACCGTAAAACCAAAGGCAAGAAACAATCTTCGATGTCTTTCTTTACTGCTGGAGCGTTATCAGTTTCTAATCTTCTTTCTAAATTTAGAAGAACTCTATTAGTCGCTATTGCAGGAAGCATTGGTATTATTGGTGTTTCTACTATTTTAGGCGTCTCTTGTGGGGTTAATGATTATATCTATTACATGCAAGATGACATGCTTTCATCTTATCCAATTCAAATTAATGAAGAAGCAATAGATTTAACATCTCTTCTTTCTGGTTTATCAAATCAAGAGAAAGCCACATTAGCGAATTTTGATACTTCCACTCAAGTGGGAATGGATTCGATGATCGAATATCTCTTAACTAAATACACTGATTTCACTAATGTGAAAACAAATGAAATAACTGAAACTTTAGTGAATTACATTAAACAGATGCCAACATCTTATTATTCTGCAATTAATTATGAATATGGTATTGACCCAACTAATAACATTTTCACTTCCTTTAAAAAGAAAAATGATGGTGATAGTGAATTCATTTCTATGAACGGTCTTACTCAACAATATATTAAGACATTAATGACGGTTAAGGGATTCTCTAACTACGCTCAATTTGTGGATTTATTCACTAGCTTTATGAAACAGTTACCAGCGGAAAGCGAATATCTCCTTTCTCAATATGACATGCTTGGTGATTCGAAGTTCCCAACTCAAAAAGATGAATTTGTCTTAGTTGTTGATAAAAATCAAACGATGACCGATTTGACCCTTGCACAAATGGGCTATTACCCTCAAGATCAATTCCTTAACATCGCTAAAAAAGCAGTTGAAGGAAATAAGATTGAAAAAGAAATCGCTGATTTAAAAAGGCAAGGTCAAACTGAAGAAGTCAAAGCGCAGATTGCTGCTAAAGAAGCAGAGCTTAAAGCATTAGACGATAAATATAAATACGATTCATCATTTAATATTGATGATATTTTAAATCATGAATTTTATTATCTTCCACACGCTTCGCTATATGAAAAAGATCCTACTCTTGTTTCTCATAAACAGATTTCTGTTAATTTAACCGGCACTAAAACTAGTGGAGGAAATTACTACCTTTCTTTAAATATGGAACCAGGTAGCGAAACGATGAGTGGAAGTGCGATTGAGATTAACGGTGATGAAGCTGTTATGCATACAGTAATGGCCTCAAGAATGGGTGACCGTAATAAAGACGCTACTAAAAGTGAAATCGAAGGCAGCTGGTTTATGGTTAATACCGATGAAATCACTAAAGATGATTTAGAGTTCATCTCCGAACTTAGAAACAAATCAATCTTGGAAATTCTTCCTTTAATTAGTGAGCATCAGGAATTCTTCCAAAAGATTTTTATCGTTAATTTCGTAACGAGTAATCCTAAACCTGTTTTAGGCAAAGATAGAACCGTTACTTATGACGCGAATGCGACTGTTTCTAAAATTAAGAATGGTTTTCCATTTATTACCACTTATGCAACATTAAGTAAACTTGCCGGAGTTTCTCAACTTGATCCAGAAACACCTGATTATTATTACGATGCAGTAATCGATCCAACTAATCCGGATTATAGCGATAAGATTATGAAAGTCAAAGTCGTAGGTATTCTAAAACCAAAAGAAACGACAAACTTCGGAACACTTTCTCGTGGTGTTTACTTTAGTAAACAATTCTCTGAACTTTATCGTGATGACGCTAAAAAAAGTGAGATTAATCTCGCCTTTGAAAATCACATTAAAAATAAACGCTATACCGAGTCTACTTTTAACGCTTATGTTCAATTCTATTACGATGATTACTCTAAAGATGATGGCAGTGAAACCTTCACACCTGATAATAAATACGGATACGCTAGTGCGCTCAATGGAGATCAATCTTCAAATATCACCTCTATTTTTGCTTCTTTTTTAAGTAGTGGTACTGATAACTTGAAAACTGATAAACTTCACCTTCGCTCTTTATCCGGCCTTAAAGTTAAAGATATTGTCGATCCTGATGATACTTCTACAATTACGGGTCACGAGATTGCTCCTCTTCCAAATAAAATCTCTATTTATCCAAAGAACTTCCAAAACAAGAACAATGTCACTTCCTATTTAGATAGATGGAACTCGAGTGAGACCATTATTATTAATGGAGTGCCTATCAGTAGAGAGATGAGAAGCGAAATAACTTACACCGACACAATCAGTATGATTGTTACGGTTATCTCTACTTTAGTAACTACAATTAGTATTGCTTTAATCGCCTTTACTTCCCTTTCTCTTGTTGTTTCCTGCTTCATGATCGCAGTTATAACTTATATTTCTGTTATGGAAAGAGTTAAAGAGATCGGCGTTATTCGTTCTCTTGGAGGAAGAAAAAGAGACGTATCACGTCTATTTATTGCCGAAAACCTTATTACTGGATTAAGTAGTGGTGTTCTTGGTATTGCAGTTACATATTTATTACAGATCATAATTAATGCGATCGTTAAACCATTTGGCATTGCTCGAATTTGCGCTTTACCTTGGTATTACGCCTTAATGATGATTGGTATTTCTATCTTGCTTAGTGTACTAAGTGGACTTATTCCATCATTCAGTGCATCTAAACAAGACCCTGTTATTGCTTTAAGAAGTGAGTAGACACATGAAAAAAGTTGGTATTATTTCTCTTGGCTGCGCAAAAAATCTCGTCGATAGCGAAAATATTCTTGGCCTATTTGATTATAACGGCTATGAAATCACTAACGATCCGAGCGATGCGGATATCATTGTTATCAATACTTGTGGCTTTATTGAAAAAAGCAAAAAAGAGAGTATTGAAAACATTTTAGATATGCTTAATTGCGGTAAGAAAGTTATTGTTACAGGCTGCTTAGCGGAGCGATATTTAGAAGACCTTAAAAAAGAGATTCCTGAAGTCGATTTATATATTCCTATTAGAGAATATTCTCATTTTAATGAGAAATTATATCTTTTAGATAAGAATATTGATAAATCACTTGGAGTGAATGATGAATATCGTATCGTTTCTACTGGTCCTTTTAGTGCCTATCTTAAAATTGGGGAAGGATGCGACAATCGATGTAGTTATTGTGCGATTCCTTTAATTAGAGGAGGTTTTGTTTCTAGAGACTTCTCTTCCATAGTTAAAGAAGCAAAAGAACTAGCAGAAGCTGGAATAAAAGAAGTCGTTGTTCTTGAACAAGACACGACAAAATACGGAATTGATTTTAAAGATGAAAAACACAACATTGTCGACTTATTGAAAGAGCTATTAAAAATAAATGGATTAGAATATATCCGCTTACTTTATTTATATCCAGATGAAATTACTGACGAATTAATTGAGTTAATCGGAAAAGAAAAAAGACTAACTCCTTATTTTGATGTTCCGATTCAACATAGTGAAGATCATATCTTAAAAGATATGTATCGTAGGGGAAATAAAGAATTCTTATTAAGTTTGTTTGCTAAAATCAGAGAAAAAGTTCCTAACGCTGTTTTAAGAACTACAGTGATGGTGGGCTTCCCAAAAGAAACAGAGGAAGATGTTGATAATCTCATTGCTTTTATTCAAGAAGTTAAATTTGATCACTTAGGCGCTTTTACTTATTCTCAAGAAGAAGGAACACCCGCTGCTTCTTTTGATGGACAAATCGAAGAAGAGGTTAAAAAGAAAAGATTAGCCAAAGTGATGAAGGCTCAACAAAAAGTCTCATATTCTTTAGCGAAAAAACATATCGGAGAAGTAATGGAAGGTATCGTTGTTGGCAAAGAAAACGATAACTATTTATTACGCTCATATTGGAACGCTCCTGATGATGTTGACGGCAAAATATTTTTTACTTCAAAAAGAAAACTCCAAAACGGAGATATCGTCAAAGTGAAAATCGAAAACGCCTTTGTTTACGATTTGATGGGAGTGTTGATCGATGAATAAGAATTACACCTTTCTTCCACATGAATTAGAGCATCTTCTCTATTTAAAAGAGCATGCTTATGAATGCTCCTTATTTCTTAAAAGAGATAATGAAGCTTTTCCTATTAAAAAGCCATGTTCGGTTTATTTAGTGGGTAACGGAGTACGTTATACAGTAATTGGTGGAACCGGAAGCGGAGCGGTCAATGTAAAATATAAGGAAAATGTTGAAAACGCTTTTCTTAATGCTGGATTTAAAGTTGATAGCGAAGAATGGTTAAATCAATATGATTTAGTTAGAAAACAAAATGAAATAGATCACAATAATGAAGTGAAAAAAGAAGCGAAGAGTCGTCACGTTATGGCGGCAAGTTTCGCGATTGGAAAAGAAATTAGAGAAAGCGAATATGATATCTCTCTTTCTTTTAATAGTGATATTGCAATTTATGTATTAAGTAGAAACGCTGGAGAAGGAAGTGATAGAACCTTAAGAAAAGGTGATGTTCTTTTAACAGATACCGAGATTAAATCAATCTTAGAACTCAACAAAAAATATAAAAAGTTTATGCTTGTTCTTAATGTCCCTGGTTACGTTGATATATCACCGGTTTTGGAAGTTAAAAATATTCTCTATTTATCTCAACTCGGATCATTAACTGGAGATATCTTAGTGGATATCGTATTAGGGAAAAAGAATCCGTGTGGAAAACTTTCTACAACTTGGGCGTATTTAAACGACTACCCTTATATTAATACAGCAATCGATGAAGATGAATGCCGTTATACTGAAGGGATATACGTAGGTTATAGATATTTCTCTTCAAAAGGCATTAAACCAATGTTTCCTTTTGGATTCGGAAAGAGCTATTCATCTTTTGAATATGAATTAAGCGGTTATTATTTTGTAAATGACACGATAAGTCTCAAATTCAATGTTAGAAACGTTTCTAAATACGTTGGTAAAGAGACTCTTCAACTTTATCTGAAAGGCGGCAAAGGTCGTCCTAATATTGAACTTGTGTCTTTTAATAAGACTCAACTCGTAAAACCTAAAGAAAAAGAAGAATTAGAACTCAAATTCTCTTTAAGAGATTTCCCTGTTTATGATTTAGCTAAAGAAGCTTATATGCTTTATAAAGGAAACTATGTTGTTTCTATTGGTAATAGTAGTGATAATCTCACTGATGTTATCTCCATTGCCTTAAAAGATGATGTCATTATTAAAAAGTGTAAGAATCTATTCTCTAAACAAGATTTTGATGATTTAGATTTATCTAAAGAGATTATTGAAATTGATAAAAGGCTATTGCATATCAATTTAGATAAGAAAGCATTTGGCTCTACTGACACTGTTGAGTATGTTGACACTTATAACGTTAAAGTTCCAGAGCAAGTAAAGAAGATGAGTGTTACAGAACTCGCCTTATTATCTTGTGGAGATTATAAAGGTGGAATTGATGGAATGATTGGTCAATCCTGTTCTTTAGTTAGTGGTGGGGCTGGAGAAACTTCTTTAAGAGTTAAAGATGTTCCTGCTTTAAATATGGTTGATGGCCCTGCAGGACTTAGAGTTACTCAAGAATTTATATTAAATTCTAAAGGGGCTTTCCCAACTGTTAGTGATTCAATATACGAAATCATTTCTAAATATATTCCTAGCCCAATTGCTAAACTTATTTCTCCAGAAAGAAATTTGAAGAAAAAAGGAAGTCGTGTACTTCAAGTCGCTACCGCTTTACCAATTGCAACCGCTTTAGCGCAATCATTTAACCCTGGCTTTATTTATGGATGTGGAAAGCTTGTTAAAGAAGAAATGTCACTCTTTGGTGTAGATATTTGGCTTGCACCTGCTTTAAATATTCATCGTTCAATATTATGTGGAAGAAATTTTGAATACTATTCAGAAGATCCATTCGTATCTTCGGTATGTACTTCTAATATTGTTAACTCGGTTCAAGAAGATAAACATAAAGTAGTGACTATCAAGCATTACGCTTGTAATAATCAGGAAACTAATAGAACCAATAACAACTCTATGGTTAGTGAAAAAGCTTTGAGAGAACTATATTTAAGAGGGTTCGAAAAGACGATCAAATGGTCTAATCCTCGTTCTATTATGACTAGCTACAATTTAGTTGATGGAATCCACTCTTCTGAAAGCCACGCTTTAGTAACTGATATTTTAAGAAGCGAATGGTCTTATAAAGGACTTATTATGACCGACTGGATTAAGACTAATCAGGATTATAAAAAAGGAAATAAATATCCAAATAGCTTTGCTAGTAGAAATATTAAAAACGGCACTAATATCAATATGCCTGGTGCAAAAGTGGATATAAAGGATATTAAAAAGGCTATTAAAAAAGGATATTTGACTTTAGAAGAATTAAGGAATAACGCCGCGATTGTTTATAACTTTGTTAACGCAATCAAAAATGATTAATTATTCACTTGTTATATTTTAAGTGTTTATTATATAATCATTAGCGTTAAGCCTCCTTAGTTAAGTGGTATAACGGATCCATGGTAAGGATCTATTGCTAGTTCGATTCTGGCAGGAGGCACCATATAGCATGAACAGGATTGATACAAACCGTATCAGTCCTTTTTATTTGATTACATCGATACTTTTTGCGGTATTACCACACATTGTGTGTTAGATATTGACCCATATTTTAGCCTATTTTTAAGGGTATGCTATTAACCTTGCTCTATTTATAACAACTTTGCGCTATTTAGAAATTACTTTGCTCTATTTGAATGGATTTATGGAAAATAACTCTATATTTCGGTATAATCAATGTTGATTATTGTCTAACATAGTGGAGGACGGAATAATGGCAAACGATAGATTTGATGTTTTATGGGATGATAACCCAGTAGATGTAACTGCAGAAGCTAACTTTATTTGGAGCATAGCTAACAAGCTTCGCGGCACCTATATGCCAGATAAATATGGTGATGTAATCATTCCAATGACTATTATTCGTAGATTTGAATGTGCTCTTTCAAATACAAAGGATCAGGTGGTCGAACTATACGATAAAAATCCTGATTATCCTGCTAAGGCTTTTGAAAAGATTACAGGGTATCAATTCTACAATGTTAGTAATTTTAATCTCAAAGAATTAACTAACGATCCTGATAATTTAGCAGCAAATTTTAAAGACTATGTCAACGGCTTTTCTGATAATGTTCAAGATATTCTTAAACAACTTAAATTAATTGATCATATAGAAACTATGGATGAAGGCGGTTGCCTTTATACTGTCGTTAAAGCTTTTTCGGAATTAGATTTAAATCCTAAAACATACGATTCAATTAAGATGGGGTATATATTTGAAAACTTAATAGGCCGTTTCTTCCAGAACGTTGATGCTGGTCAATTTTATACTGGTAGAGACATTATTAAAACATTGGTTTCTGTCCTTATTTCAGAAGGGTGTGAAGATATTTATCAAGACCATAAAGTTATTACCGTTTGTGACCAAGCTTGTGGTACTGGTGGTATGCTTTCTACTGCATATTCGTACCTTAAACACATAAATCCAACTGCTGACGTGAGACTCTAT
>CADCFC010000011.1 GCA_902800645.1 uncultured Erysipelotrichaceae bacterium | reverse complement strand
TCTCTTCTTACTAAACTTGTTTCTCTTTGTGAAGAGAATAAATTACCTAACGGATTCGTTTCTCTTGAAATTCCTGAAGAATTAATTCCTGAAAACAAAGAAAACATCCGCGCTCTTGCATCTCAACTTGAGAAATATCACATTCTATTCTCTTGCGATAGATATTTAGGCCAATATATTGATATTGAAGAATTAGCGTATCTCGGATTTAAAGAAGTGAAGATTGCTAGAGACATCATCTTAGCGATTGATAAAGATCAAGGTAAATACCGCACTTTATTTGAAATTGTTAACGCTTGTAAGACTCATAACGTTGGAGTTTCTGCAGTTGGTGTTGAAAACGAAGCTCAATTCAAGATATTAAAAGAACTCGACGAAGATATGATGGTGCAAGGTTACTACTTATATAAACCTCTCACTAGAGCGGATCTCATTACCGCGCTCATCTCTTACGAGAACTAAAAAAATACCTCTTAACGAAATATCGCTAGGAGGTTTTAATTAAATAAATATAATTAAGATACCCGTATATTTAAGGCTGGGCGGACACCATAATAGGTATAAGAGGCGGTTCCCAGTTCAAGAGAACCAGCGTAATAAACATAAGTGAGCGAATTTCCATTTTCATTATATGGGGAGCGCGTCCAATAATTACCACATTGATAGAAGATTGAATCTCTATTCATATGTGTAAGTACGCCTCTATTTCTAGCATAATCGGTTGTCACTGTTGCTTTTTGAACATCGTTTGGATAATTAGAGTGAACCTCTTTAACACTAAGTGGGAATATTTTATCTTCAAAATTATCGCACGCGTATGGGTTAGTGCGATAGTTAGTAGTGGAGGCACTATTATCGATATTAGTAGTTAAGACAAATCTATTTTCTAAACTGAACGCTCTTGAATAGAAATCACCATTTAACCAATTTCTTAAATCACTATATTGAAAATTATTGGCGTAGATAGTTTTACCACTTATCATTCTCGTATTAGTGGTTTCAAAAAAGTAGTGAGTGTCGAGTACATAAGTAGAAGTAATAAAATATCTACCGCTTCCAACAGATAAGACATTCCAAGATATTGGTTCACATTTAAACCAATATGCTTGATTAGCGACGATTAAATCACCATTATTGAATGTATAATGATTGCCCCAAGGATTAGCATAATCTTTCGCGTAATATACCCCGTTATATAAATACCATCCATTAGGTTCTATTTTAGTTAAAGAGTTTAACGCAGTTAATAAAGTAGGGTCATTAACATTTTTTTGAGGATATAATCCATAAGTTAATGTTTTACCATCACTAGAAAGAATAGGTGTTTCCCCGTTATATATCGGTCCACTTGGAGAAGGTGGAGTAGAAGAATTATTACATCCGAGAAGAGAAACGCTTATAGCGCCTAAAATAAATAAAGACTTATAGATATTTTTCATAGTGCTTATCTAGATTTATTTTAAAGAATAACAAAAAAATAAAAAACAGGATTTTGTTTCCTGTCATTTATTATTTTTCTAAATCCTTAAGTAATTCTTTCTTAAGAGCTTCTCTTTCTTCTTCAGAGAGATCGTTAACTGTAACTGGTTTTTTCTTGGTGGCTTTCTTAATATAGATGACTAAGCCAACAATGTTTGCCGCTAAGATAACGAATAGTGGAATGACAAATGCATATCCATAAATATTAATATGACCCGCTAAATATGGGAATAAACCTGGACCTTTTGAGAAAGCTTCGATTTGTGCTGGAGTTTTACCAACTACATTAGCGAGCATGATGATATGCACTACAAATAAAAATGTAACAGCGGCGATATCAAGAACGCCTAATGATATCCAAAGAATTTTTTTCTTATCCATAAAAGTTATTTTATTCTAACTCCTAATTATAATCAACATTATTTGATTATTGAACCATTAAAGCAAACGACGTCCTTGCCTGATTCTTTTGCTTTATACAAATAGCCATCAACTATTTTCATTTCTTCTTCAAAAGAGAAAGTGGTGATGTTATTCATCAATAAACCACCAACAGAGATTGTGACATTATTTTTTGGCGCTCCTTGAGGGGCAACGATGTCTAAAGAAGAAATAGCGAGTCTGACGTTTTCTAGATATGCTTTTGCTTCTTCCGGATTATTGAGTTCAAAGAATAATAGGAACTCTTCTCCCCCGTATCTAAAGAAATCTAAGTTAGGAGAAACGAATTTTCTTCTAACCGCATCACATATTGATTTTAAACAATAGTCTCCTCCCAAATGTGAGAATTGGTTGTTATATAATCTAAAGTCATCAATATCGAATAAAACGATGAGCAAGTTAACATTATCTTTATTTTCCCATCTTGATTTATTCTCTTTTAAAAATTCATTTAAAGCGTGACGATTTTTGCAGTGAGTTAGACTATCGTAATAGGCACGGTTATGTAGTCTTTCGTTTTCTAATACTTCTTTATATCTTTGAACTTCGGCGTAGAAAAGTAAACTAACAATAACATAACCTGCGAAAGGGAAGACGACAGCGACTAAGAAATAGTAGTGACTCGCTTTCATACCGAAAACTTTAGAACAATATAAGGCAACAACGACTATTCCTATTGAAGTGCCTATATCACCAATTATAGCGTCGACCCAATGCATTGGTTGAATAAGTAATAAAATAGCGATAAAAACAATAGAGGCAGATAATGCTTCTTCCGCGGTTGTAAACCCCATTTGAGCGTCGGAATAGAAGCAAAAAAGCATATAAATAGAAGCGACGATAAATAGAATATCTCCGCCTATTCTTTTCAAAAGTGAACTGACTCTTTTGTTTTTAATAATAAAAGCCGTAATCGTTAGAATGATGTTAGTGGAACAAGCAACAATAACTGAAATAAAGCCGATAAAAGAAAATAGACCATATTTAAGAATAAAGTTACCAGTCGTATTGCTCATGAAAATAAAAAGTCCACCGACCAAAGCAAAAAGCACTAAGGAAACAAAGAAATTAATGATATTAGAAGAATTGACGAGATTATCTTTGATGTTTCTCACGTCTTTCTTAGTTAGACCTTTGCTTTTTATGAGATGGAGTGGTCTTAAAAATTCAAGTGTGCCTGCTATTTTATTTTCCATAATAAATTTAGTTTATTATATTGTAAGTTAAAACCGGATTACAAAAACTTTTTTGCTTAATAATTTAATTATTAATTATTCTTTACTGGTTGACCTTTATAAGGTAATCTTTCTATAATAAGAAAGACAATATAATATATGAACTATTATTCGCTAGTTCCATTAATTGCTTTGATTATTTTGTGCATCACTAATTTTGATGTGTTTTTTGACAAGAGATATCAATTAGCGGACAAAAAAGTTCTTTTAACTTATCAGTTATTTATCATTTCAGTTGCTTTATTTTATATGAATGATTTGGTGTGGGGTTTTGTCGATCCTCTTCCTGATAAGACGATTGCTTCTTCTATCACATCTATCTTTTTCTTATTCATGGGTGTTTGTGTTTTAGCTTGGACTTATTTCGCTACTACATATATTCCATATAACAAAGTATTTAATTGGACTTTAAGAATTACAGGTATTGGTTTTTTAATTACAATGTTTGTGCTTTTAGCAATCAACTCATTTAATCCAATTCTTTTCTCTTATTATGGAAGCTACGAGACTAGACCCGCTAGAAACGGCATGTACGGTTTTCAAGCAGTAGTCTTCTTTTTGATATCTGTATACGCTTTTATTACTTTGTTAAGAAAGCGTGGACAAAGATCAGCTCAATATTTAACTCTTGCAACCTTTGGACTAGTTATGGGCTTATTCATTTCTGGTCAAATATATTTGCCACTTTATCCGATGTACTCCTTAGGACTATCGGTTGGTACGATTCTTGTTCATACCTTTATTGTTGGCTCTTATCGTGATCGAATGAGACAGGCTTTAACCGATAGTAAAAATAGGGAAGAAAGACAAATTAAAGAAATTAATCAAACTAGAGCGCTCGCATATATTGATCCATTAACTAAAGTTAAAAATAAGCACGCTTACGTTGAGCTTGAGAGTAATTTTGATACCTTAATTCATGATGATAAACTTGATAATTTCTCAGTTTTTATCTTCGACTTAAACGATTTGAAACTCATTAATGACACTTATGGGCATGAAACAGGTGATAAGTACATCATTAAATCTTGTAAATTAATCGCTAAACATTTCCCTGGATCAGAGATATATCGTTTTGGTGGTGATGAATTTATTACTATTCTTCAAAAAGAGGAATTTGATAATCGTTTAAAATATCTCGATTCATTTAACGCCGAAATTGAAAAGAACATTAAAAATGACGAACCAGTAATCGCGGTTGGCTATTCAGATTATATTAGACATAAAGACAATTCATTTAGAACCATCTTCCTTCGTGCGGATGAAAAGATGTATGTAAGAAAGAGATTTTTAAAGAATTTGCAACATGACGGAGTAACAGAAGGTAGCAATAAATCTACTGGAATGAAACTCAGCACTCTTCGTCATGAAATGTACGAAGTATTTTATCATAGCAGTGCGATTTCTTTATTAGACATGCTTAATTCTAGTAACTGTGACGAAATCCTTGAGGCAGATATTGAAACTGATACATTTAAACAAATTGCTCACATCGATGGTAAATATTTCATCCCTTTGATTAATTTGTCATATAAAGAACTCATTGATTTTACATACTTACATATCGTACATCCTGATGATCGTGAGTTATACCATTCTTTCATGAATATTGATGGTTTCTTTGAACGACTTAAAAATGCGAGTATTCCAAATTTTGACTTCTGTCACTTCAGATATAAATTACAAGACGGTACTTATCGTTATGTTGAACAAGTTGTTATTGCTGGTAAGGAATTTGATCTCCCTGATAACAAATTAAGAATTTATGTTTTTGATATCAATAACATTAAAACAAGACATCTTGGGGATGCAGAAAGCAATAATGTTTCTATAATTGGAAGAGATACAATAACAGGCTTATATTCCTCAAAAGAATTTTTCACTAATGCGGAAGTAATTGCTACTAAAAACAGCGATAGAGAATATTGTTTAATTACATTAGATATTGAACACTTCAAACTATTTGATGAATGGTTTGGAAGAGAAAAAGGCGACTACCTACTTGCAAAAATTGGTGAAGCATTAAGAAACGAAGAAGAAAAAGGTGACTTCGTCGCTGGATATTTTGGAAGCGATGACTTTACTGTTTTATGTGAAAATAAAATTGAAATAGTTCAATACTTATACGATAAGATTCATTCAATTATTAATTCCTTCGGATTATCAACAGGCTTCTTACCCGCTTTCGGTGTAGCTGTTATTGAAAAGAATATGGCAATTGTGGACGCTTTTGACCGCGCTACAATTGCTGCATCTAAAGCTAAAAATGATATTTGTAACCGTATCGTTATTTATAACGAGGAGATGCGATATCAGGTCGATAACGAAATTCGCATCTTAACTGATTTCATGCATGCTTTACAAAATGATGAAATTACTTTCTATCTCCAACCACAATGTCGTATATCAACTGGCCATATTGTTGGAGTTGAAGCTCTTGCTCGTTGGATTAAAAAAGATGGCACTGTTATTCCTCCTGGTGATTTCGTTCCTGTTCTTGAAAAATATGGATTTATTACCGACTTAGATAAATATATGTGGGACAAGGTATGCCGCTCCTTAAGAGATTGGCTCGATAGTGGAAAAGAAGCGGTTCCTGTATCCTTAAACGTTTCTCGAATTGACATCTTTAATATCGATATTGAGCAATATTTCGTTGATCTTTGTAAGAAATATAATATTGATCACCATTACATAAAAATCGAAATTACTGAATCTGCTTATGCAGAAGCCATGAATGTTGTCGACGAGCTTGTTAATAAATTAAGAGCGAGAGGATTCGTGGTGCTGATGGATGATTTCGGTAGCGGCTATTCATCTTTGAACATGCTCTCTAATTTAAAACTTGATGCGATTAAACTTGATGCGATGTTTTTAAACTTTGAAGATAAAGATGCTTCAAGCTCAAGAGCAATCCACATTCTTGAATCAGTTATTAATATGGCTAAAACTATGGCCATACCAATAATTGTTGAAGGCGTTGAAACTAAAAAACAAGTCGAGTTCTTGGAAGAACTTGGTGTTAGATATGTACAAGGTTATTATTTCTATAAACCAATGCCGGTTAATGAATTTAGACACGTTATTCAAGATGGCAAGAACGTTGATAAGCGCGGCTTTGTCGCGAAGCTAAATGAACAATTTAGAATTAGGGAATTCTTGGATAAGAACATTTACACTGACTCTATGCTTAATAGCATTTTAGGAAGTGTCGCTATTTACTCTGTTAGCGGAGACAAAATTGATATCATTAGATATAACCAACAATTCTATGAATCGGTTAATGTTCCTGATTTTGTTGATCGACTAGAAAACATCGAACAATTTGTTCCTATTAATGATCGCCCAGCTTTATATAAAGCATTAAAAGACGCGAAAGAGGACAAATATAATGGTGCGTCAGTCGTTACAAGATTTTTAAGAACTGATGGGCTTTATGCTTCCTTTAGGATGCACTTCTATTATTTAGGGTTAAAAGAAGGCACTGATAGATATTATGGATCCGCGACTAATGTCACAGAACTTAGTGATTTAGTTGAAATTAAGAAACTAGTTGCTGAATATTCAAACGACAACTTAATCTGTGTCAGTCGGGTAAATAATCAATGGAAATACACTGTTATTTCTCATTACTTAAGCGATGTTATTGGACTTAAACCAGCGGAACTTGAAGAAGAACTCAATAACGGCAAATTCGCTCATAGAGTTACTCCTGCTAAAGACTTAAAGAACTTTATGGCGCATGTGGAAGAGCGCTTCAAAAGCAAAGAAAATAATAAGAAGTTTACAACTGAGTTTACAATTGTCACAAACAGTCATAAAAAGATCAGAATTAGAATTAACGCTGAATATGTTGGTGACACTAACGTTAACGTATCTTACGTATTAAAAACTGAACTCGTTAATGAGGAATAACTTAACTGGTCTTCCAATTTAATGAAGAATAATTAATTATTAACTGAACGCCGCTAAAAGACGCATCAACTGTCTGGCGTTCTTTTATATTCCAATTAGCAGTTTCAATAGTGGTGCCTAGCGGGAACTCGACGATAGTATATGATTCGCCGTTATTTAATGATATTCCAATACCATCTTTATCGTTTTGGAACATTCTCCAATTTGGATTATTAACTCCCCACACCCATGCGATATATGTATAAGTTGTTGGAGCGTTTAAAATAACTAATGAGGAGATATAATCGTCATCAACGTCTTCGTTATAGTCGTCTTTTGGAATGAGGATACACGCTCCATCGGTAAAGGATACGTTTACTTTTTTATTAGAGATAATAAACTCATTTTTACTAATTAAATCAATATATTTTCCATCCGGTAAATTTTTAACCGTAAACTCTAAAGAAGATAGGCCATCATTAACCGCAACAAAAGTTGCTCCGGCGTGAGAATCATCTCCTCTTTCATTAACAAAAGCACCACTATAGGAATAGACAGTTTCATCTTTTCCTAAATATTTATTATGGAATGAGTTTGCGGCTTTAATGATATTACTTCTATAACCACCAAGGTCGTCAATTGTACACATTGATACACCCATATTGTTTGGTCTAGCGTAATATAATACCGCCGCATCTTTTCTTGATGCTTGAATAACATATCCTTTATTGATCTTATCGATAGAAGCTTCTCTAGTGTGCCCACCAATATTAGCGTAAGTATCATGAGATTCGCTCCATAACACTAACTTATCTGGTGATTGACCTGTATTATATCTTTTCGATATTAGCGATATGTCATTATTCATTACGGCGTCAGCGACATTTTCGCCTTGTTTACTATCTACAACTGACATCATTTTTGTGTATGAAGAAAAGCTTCTTCCTTCTCCACATGTTGTAAGGATTTCTCCATAATAATATGGCTTTTCTTTACCTTTACTAATAGCGTAAGTAGTGGTTCCGTCAAGAATAAATGGCCAATAATTTGACGCCCACTCTCCATCATCAGGAGTTTCAATATGTTTAGCAGCGTCAAATCTAAATCCAGAAACGCCACAATCGATATATTCTTTCATCATTGATAAGACATCAGTTTGTAGTTCACTATTTGATGTATCTAAATCAGGTAAATCAATATGACCTTGAACTACAGCTTGAATTGAATTGTCATTTGTTTTTCCGTAAGTATGAAGAGGATAACGTTTATATACTTGTGAATTGTAGCCATTTCCGTCTCCTGCTAAATGATTACTAACAATATCAACGATTATTTTAAGTCCTTCTTTTTCAGCTTCTTCGCATAAAGAAGATAAATCAGATTTAGTTCCTAATATATTTTCGTTTTCGGTTGCGACTTTAAAACCTAATGGTTGATAAAGTTTCCACCAGTTATTTTGAGTGTCGTATTTCGCTCCATTTGCTCCATCGACATGAGGTTGCATTGGTGAAGTTTGAATCGCCCCATACCCTGCTTTTTTAATTTGCTTTAGTCTAGTTTTAATATCGTTTAGTTTCCAATTCCAGGCGTGAAGAATAGTCATATCTTGAATTGAGTTTTCTTTCTCATCTTCAGTTTTAGGAATTATCTCTTCTTCTATATACGAACAAACACTACATTGACGATGCTTTAAACCATCTTCGGTTTTACTAGCTTCTTTATCAATTATCCAATTAGAGAAAGTGTGATACTCTTCATTTGATTTAACGTTATGTCCGCATGTTGAATCATGCCAATGCATATTTTCATCATATGACCACTCTGTAGAAAAAGTATGAGCGTGCTCTTCCCCACTAGCGGGAATGACTTCGCCTTCATAATATTGACATATAGTGCAGTTCCTATGTTTTACTCCAGTTTCTGTCGCAGTTGGTTCTTTATCGATTATCCAATTAGAAAAGACGTGATCGCCTAATTCTGATATAACATCGTGGCCACAAGTGGATTCATGCCAATGCTGTAAATTATTTGTGGTCCATTCATTAGAAAAAGTATGAACGTGACTACTTGGAGTTTCTGAATTATTACTACCGCATCCGCTTAAAGATAATATTATCGTAAATAAGAAAACTTTTATTTTCTTCATAACATTATTATTAATCCAAAAAGAAAAGCGGACAATTTAATTTTTATATTTGCCCGCTTAATATTTTGAATTTATCTTCCGTAATATGGACTATAGGATGCGTTAAAGACTATTTTTGATGCGTTATCTCTAATTTCTTTTTTGCTGCTTTCATCTAATCGATTAAAATCTTTTTCACTTCCTTCATAATAGAAGACGATTTTGTCATTGATACCCTCTCTATATCTAACGTTTTCAAATTCGAATGTATCTTCGTTATAATCGCCTAAGGAGAACGCTCCTACTCCAATTGATTTAATAGTTTTTGGTAAACAGACAGATTTAATGTTTGTACTACCAACGAACGCTCTTGGACCTATTGTCACTAATGATTTTGGTAATAATAATCTTCCATTAAAATGAGTGTTTGAATAACTCTCTAAAGCAAACTCTCTAGCGTTTCTTGGGAAATAAGTTCCCACCATACCATATCTATTGAAGAAGGCTCTTCTATTAACTTTAAGAACAGATTCATGTCTTAAAATTCCTTGAAGTGGTTTAGAGTGTGCTTGGAATTTATTACCATATCCATAAGTAGCAATTGCATTAAATGAACCTTGGTCGATAATATATCCTTCAACTGCATCAGTAATTACAAATTCATCTGATCTTTGTGGATCATAATAGGTGTTATAGGTGAAACTCCAATCTTTATCCCAGTCGACGTATCTACCAGGGATAATTCTATCTCCAGAGTTAAATTCTTCATCCATCTTAAATCCAGTTACAACAGTGTTTTGATTCAAATCTTTAAAGAAGATAGTGTATACCTCAACAGAAGAAGTATAGACAACCGCTTTAGAAATAGTGAGTTTAATATCACCAGCGATATCTTTGATATCGGTATATTTTAATTTGTCACCTGCATATGGCTGTTCTTCAATTGGATATTGTCCAGCTGGGCGGAGCATTTTTACTCTATTAGCGCCCATTCTGAGTTCGTACATTTTGGTTTCATATTCACTATGATCCACTAATTGAGTTCCAATATCTTCAAATGTTGGAAGAGTAAGTTCTGCATCTTCTTTTTCGTCGATATAATCAACTCTATTAAGTGGAGTTCCATCGTAGTCGTAATAATATACTTTACGGAATTTGCTAGTTCTCTCAATACAATTAGCGTACAAAGTGATGTCACCTTTATATTTGCCATCTGGATCAAATGGAGTGTGGCATTCTTGATCTAAGAACCAACCTCCAAAAGTGTAGCCATCCATCATTACTGGATCAGGCATATCGATATGAGCGTCAAACGCATTATATGTTTCAGTAACTGGCTCACAACCATCACCATTTTTATGATTTGGTAAACCCACTACTGAATAAACTGGGTAGAAATGTCTATCACTAGTAAATGGAGTGGTGAAGTCATTAAATTCACTTCTCCAGTTATATTCACTTACCTCAAGGTTTGAGGAAATATCAACTGTATCTCTATCCGCAACTGGAATAGTGACAATCTTATCCTTTAAGTGGAAGATTGCTAAATGTTTACCGTCCTCTGTTCCTTTAACCTTATAGTTAGCGGTGGAAGAATATAAGAGTTTTCCAAGTTTATCTTCGCTTTTTTTGATATATACTTCATAACCAAAGACATATTCTCCAGGAGCGATGATTTCCATTGGTTTAATCTTTCTAACATCTCTATTTTCAGGAACTAGAGATGCATCGATAGGGAAATCTTCATATGGGTCAATTGGGACATTCTCTTTATAATATGTTTCTTTATCGGTAACTTTGATTAATTCTTTTAATTCTGCTTCAGGATCGTTCTCTTCATATTTCATTTTGACGGATTTAATGATTAGAGGTACCGAAGACCTATTATGTATGGAGAAATATGGACGATCCGCATCCATTGTAATCGTGTAGTCGGTTTGTGAATACCATGTGAAAAATTCGACATTATTTGGAGTTGAGGAGGAACCTAAAACAAATCCTTTATCTTCGAGTGTTCCATCATATTTTGCCTCTACATATATTTCGCTTATTCCTGGAACGTAATTCTCTAAATATAAAGAACCATAAGAACCAATTTCAATAAACCCTTCACTTGGATTTTCTTCGATTGAATTCTCATCGAAATGGAAATATGTTCCTAAGTAAGTAATATCTCCACCTTCTAAACGATGCTTTTCATCAAATACCACATCGTATACCGGATCTTTTGCGGCTGGGAAGAAAAATACATCGTAATTAGGCATGATGAAATTGATCCTTAAATTCTCTTCATCCCAGAAATAAGGAATATTTTTCTTTTCTTCGTTATCTCCATAAAGCAAGAACTTAGTTGGGCATAGACGATAGCTATTTAAGACTGTGACTTTAAGAGATACTTCGTCTCCTCCATGTAAATTAGTTAAATTACCGGCAACGTTAACGTGTTCCATTTCTGGATCAACAGTTACTTTATATGTTGGAGCTGGTGTAGGAGCGTTGCCACATCCAACAAGAGGAATCACTAAGATAGATGTTAATAAATATAAAGCTTTCTTTTTCATATTACTCACCTACCTTTACGAGTTTATAAATTGCTCTTATCACTGTATTTTCAGTAATTGAGTCATATGATTTATCATATTTAACGAATTCGTATTTATAGTTTTCGTCACTAGAGATCATATATCTATCTCTAATTTCTGGATCTGGTGGAGTAGCACTAGAATTCATAAATACAGAATCAATCTTAACAATATTACCAAATCCATCGACCCAAACGACTTTCCAGTAATAGTAGTCTTCAAATTGCACTTCAAATTTAACAGTGTCTGCTTCAGTGATTTGAGGAACGACATATTTGCCTGTTTCTGGATCGGTTGAATCATAAGGAATAAATTCTTCAGTACTAAGATTTTTCCAACCGGTAAATCTCTTATATCTAGGAGCTTCTGGAACTGGTAAATAAACAGTAGCGCCTCTAACATAAGTTCCTACTGAAGTTTCAACTCCATCGTTAACGATGATGATCTCTTCTTTTAGATTGTTAGTGAAGTGAATGTTAATTATTTTTTTAACTTCTTCTTCACTATTACCATCACAAGTCATAGAATCATCAACAGTAACTTCAATTTTTGCATCAAAAGATTCGATTCCTTCAATTGAAATAATAGAAATCTTGTAATTATCTAAAGTGATAAATTCTGAACCTTCAATGATTTGAGCGGAGAAATATTTTTTGTCTTGAGGATCAAGCCACGCCCCATATCTAGGAGAAGCAGTGTCACCATAACTCATATCAACATAATTTAAGGCGTAGTTATTTGGATTGAATGCTTGAACACCTAGTAAATGATAATCATCTAGATTAACAGAATTTCCTTTTAAATAATCTTGGTCAGTTATTTCTACTGTATCTTCTACGCTATTAAATTTTGCAACGTTATTATCAATTTTAAATCCGACGAGGACGACTGTTACTATTGGCCAGTCCATATCAAATCCGCCGAATAATAAATCGACATCAACACCCCATTTAACACCGCAAGAGATTTCAAATTTTCCTCCGATAGTACCAAAGGTAGTTGCTTCGTGTTCGCTACCCCAAGAGACTCCCATAATTAAGAATCCTTGAGCGTCAAGTGCGCCATAAGCGGTGATATAAATTTCCGCATGGAAGAATTTATAGAAACCTGAGATTCCTAATCCAAAGCTTACTTTTAAACCAACCTCTGCGTGGAAATTACCCATAAACATAAAGTCTAAGGCTTTATCTTCTTGCGCTTTTGATTCAGAACTTGGATCACATCCCTTTTCGTTTGATATAGATACGTCAGTTCTTGTCGTGTGAGAGGTATATTTAATCCCGGTTTCAACAGTTAATTGTAATTTCCAATAGAAATCAATCTCGATTCTAATATCGAGTGGGAAGAAATAGTAACAATCAAATCTAATTAAAGGATAACTTTTTCCATCTGCAGTACCAGTTGGAGATTCTCCTGAGAACTTAGATTTCATATCTGTGTTTTTAAAAATTGCATCAGTAAGGTCTTTTTCAATTCCTTCTTTAACTTTTTTCTCATTATATGGATTTAAGTTAGTTGCTAAAACAATCTTAAAATCAACTTCTTTAGTGTCATCTTCTTTTACTTCTAGTTTATAGTCGATTCCAACTGGAATAACTTTCCACTTGTAATCAATTGATACAGAAGCAGAGATATCGTATTTTGTGGTTTGTTTATAAGAAAGAATAATTTTAACATTAAGGTTTTCTTCAGGATTGAGATTTAAAGTAATTCCACATCCCCAAGTGAATGTTGAATCTTGAAATTTAATATTGAATGAGACTTGGATTTGACTAGCCCAGTCAATCGCGGATTTGCGATAATTATCTGGTCTAACATGGTAGTGGTTCATTAAACCCATCATCGCAGTGACGACATCTTCATGAGTCAGGAAAGCTTTTGCTAATTTGTTTTCAATGCTTTCTGAATCATTAAACATTTCAAGATTATCAATGTTGTCTTGATTAACAGTGATTGAATCGTTGATGTTGAGATTACCATAAATATCTTCACCATTGCATGGTTCATATCTAACTAAATATCCATTTCCATTTGGATTCTTCTTACAACTGAGAAGCTTTCCATATGTTGTATCTTTATCATCGACATCTTTAGAAAGATTAGCGATTCTAAATTTCGTTCCATTATCTAGATTAATTGGTTCATCAATTACGAGATACGCTCCATAAGCGTCAACATCAAAATACTGAACCTTACTAACTTCATAAGAAGGGATCTCTTCATTATTATAGACAACTGTATGGACTCTATTAGAATCATTAACATCTAAAGAGTAATAAGTCATTTCTCTTACTGTTTCATTTTTGCCTTTAAACTTTAAGCCCTCGTTTTTAATTTTGAAGTGATACATATGATCTTCACTAAAGGAAGAAACAGGGATGGAATACTTACTAATTCCGTTATCGGTAGAGACGTATTTAAAATCAACTTCATTTTCATTTTCATCAACTAAAACAACATCGCCGTCTTTTGCTTTATATGGGTTAATATATGGGCTTTCAATAGTTTCAATAGTGGAGACATAGACAAATTGATCAGAGTCGCCTTTTTTAAATTTAACAAAGGATTCGCTCTCTTCACATTCGACATCATCGACGATAGTTAAAGGGGTTAAATCGCCTTCGTAATCAACAACTTCAATAGGGGTGTCTTCTAGTACATCTTCAAGAATTTCACGAGATTCTTCATACGAGTAATCTTGTTCGTTACCATTTTCTTTATTTGCTCCATTACAAGCAATAAGAGTCATGCATAAAACTACACCAAATAATAGACCTTTAGTTTTCATATACTTTTCTCCTATGTTTTTTATTTTAACAATAGCAATTCACAAAAGTGTCACAATTTATATTTTTTCAAGGTGATAATTAATTGAAAGACTATATAACGCTAGGACTGAATAGTAACTTGATGCATCAGTTGATTTATTTTGAATAGTGACTGTATCGTTATTAACTATGAAGGTTTTGCCGAGTTCATTATAGTTATCAAGCTCATTAAATGGACCCTCAAAAGAAGTTCCAGTTATTTCATTTCCATTAACTATTGCCGTAAGAGGAGCGTTAGTTAAAGCGGTACTAGTAATAGAGATTGAATTAATGAGGACTTTATATCCTTCTTTCTCCTTAATTCTGATTACTAGAGATCCCCCGTTGCCACTAGTAGCGGCAAATAAACATAATCCTCTATATGAAATTGGCTTTCCTTGAGTATAATAGCTTGGTTCTACTGCATCATTAAAGTTATAGATGAGAGAGAACAAGTCGTCATTTCCAAAGAAAGTAGTCGCGTAATCATTACCATCACTAGTTGGTTGAGTTGTAATATCTTTATCAAGTCTAGTTGATATATCAAAATCAGTACGTGTGTTATCCACTCTCTTAAGGGTGATAATCGCACAAGCTTTTTCACTAGATGTTGTATAAATTGAATTGACTGTGAATTCCCAACCAAGTTTTTCTTTATTATCTAATAAACCATTATTAACGAATTGTGATTTATATGTATCCATATCAAAACTATCACCGCTTTTAAATAGACCATAACTATTTTTGACAGTGGACACTGTATTATATGGTTCTTCAGGGTTATTTCTAATCCAGTGGAGTAAATCGTATTCACTACTCTGGTCGTAATTTGAATATTTGAGATTAACTACGTGATTATCATTTATTTCAGTCGTGTCATTTTTAGTGGTGTAGTCTTCAAGGATTGAGTTAACGTGCCATAATCTAATGCCGGGATCAGAGAAACTGACGTTAGTGTTAAAAGAGCCCTGGTAGTAGTTTAAGCCTACATTATCAAGTAATTCTAAAAGCATATATTCATCAAATAATGAATTATGCTCATTCATTTCTCTAGTTAAAAGAATGTTATTACCAGTAGTGATAAAGTCTTCAATCTTAACGACAACTTCATCTCCAATTTCATAATTAGATGCGTCATAGATTTGAGGCTTGCTCCAACCCACTAAATTCATTTGATATGGGTCGTGACCGCCTAAATCAGAAGCCTGCATTGTAAATCTTCCAGCTGGATAATATTTAGTTTGAGCGTGGTTATCTTCATATAAATCATCCATTCCAAACATATGTCCGGTTTCATGGATTATTGTTTTTGCGCCAGTAAGGAAATAATAAGATGGGTAATAACTGGATAAATCTTTCACATCCTTTCCCATTGTGGTGGAGTTTTTGTTAAACCCATAGATTCCTCCAATAGGAGAAAAAGAGCCATTATTATATCGATGTGAACTACCTTCTGTATTTTTGAATTGGAAAGCAGTGGTGCCGTTTTGATCCCCAATTGTTCCATAATAATTAGCAGCGTAAAGTAAAGTAACTGCATCCACTAAACCGTCATTATTAGCGTCATAGTCACTAATAGATTCGTTAGTGTTCTTATTGAAGTACCAGTTAATAGCGGAATCCGCTAAAGAATGGGTTTTATTTATATCAGTTTGAACAGTATCACCATAAACTTTACTAGAAGTATTTGATTCATAGAAATCACTAATGGTGATATTTAGTTTTAATTTTCCTTTAGATTCAGTTTCATAGAAACTCTTAACGGAATAGCATTCATTGCCACTTCTATCGGCGTTAAAGACGTAATCAAGATCAGCAATGATTTCTTCTTTTTGATCAGTATTGAAGAAGGAAGTAGAGTTAGTAAACCACACTGGAATTACTAACATATGAACTGTTCCTTCTTTTGGCAAAGGATAATATCTACCGCTATGGTGGTTATTGAAATAGTCCGCTAAGGTATAAGCAGTAGTATTTTCTATATATGTTTCAGGATTAAAGAATCGTACGTCATAACTGACTGATTTACTTTCTCCTTCAGAGGTATATGTGAAAGTGACTGTTTTATATGTAGCGTCTTTATCTCTTATTACATAAGTTAAGTTTTCTGATTTAGTGATATCACTTTCTCTTCCAGAAGCATACTTAGCTAACATGTTTCCAAGATATTGAACTGTATCATTAACAACGATTAAGTCATCTCCTCCGTTTTTAGTGTAGATTTCCACTAATGGGTCATTAATAACCTCAACTTCAATTGTTATTGATTGATTTAAATATGTGAATGCCACATTACTTTTTCCTATGGCTTTTCCAGTTATCTTATTAGTAGAGTTATCAAGAGTTAAGACATTAATGTTAGTGACACTCATAACATCATGTAGAGAAGATGAGTCATATTGAATGAGGAAAGAAAGAGTGTCTCCTAAATGAAGCGTTAATTTATCTTGATCTTTTATTTTTTGCCCAGTTTCATTAACGGAAACTTCAAAAGAATGGACGACTGTTGAAGGTGTTAAGTGCACATTTAAATAGACTGTGTCATATACTTTTTTGCCGTCGGTACTGATGGTTTGAATTGTAACTTGTCCATCTTTTGATTCACTCAATTTTTCTGAGCTAATTACTCCGCCTGAAGAAACGGACATAAATGAAGAATATTCAGTGTTTGATAATTCAAATTTCTTACCAAAAGCAACATTATAGTCAACTGAGTATCTAATTGGATATGACGTACCGCTTTCAAGAGTTAATGAATATGTTCTTGTCGCGGAATCATATGTCATCGACTCGTCTGTTAAGGTAATGTTTGCGTGTTCTTGAGTTGGGACTTTGACATTTATGATGATGTATTTTCTCGCTAATTTCTTAGAGTCACTTTTTCTTAATAAGTTTACCCAGAATGATTTAACGCCTTTTCCTATAGCGGTTACTAAACCTGTACTTGAGACTGTATATATCGTTTCATCCGCATTTTCATAAGTTAGTTGATATTTATCTTCTAGTTTATTATCGATAGTGGTTCTAATTTGATATTCATCATCAACGTACATTGTGAGTAAATAATATGGATTTGAACCATCATCCTTATAAATTAACGAAGCATCAGTGACAAATTCAAATGTATTGATATCACTTGGATCAGAGGATTTCTTTCCTCCATCAAATAAACTGCAGCTTGAAAGTAGTAACACACTCGAAATTAATATCGGAAAAAACTTGTTCTTCATAAATAGCCTCTTTTTCTATAGAAGATTCTAATAGAAAAATCACGCGTTTTCAAATTTGAAAGAGGGATAAAACACTCAAGATTAAAAATAATCTCACTACATCAATATAAAAAACTCTTCTTTCTTATTGTGACACATCTGTGACAACGAATTTGCTATCATTTAATCGCCTAAGGAGATTTGAAAATATGAAACAAGAACTATTAAAAGGCTTAACCAAGGAACAGATTGAAAGAGTTAAATCCTGTAAAAATCAAAATGAACTTTTAGCATTTGCTAAAGAAGAGGGCATTGAATTAAATGATGAACAGTTAGCAGCGGTTTCTGGTGGCTTCTGTAGTGAAACAACTGAACCATGTCCAAAATGTGGCTCCAAGAATATCATAAAAGAACACCGTGGTAATGACGTCCACATGCATACCGTCTTTATTTGTAAAAACTGTAAGCATGAATGGAATCCAAAATAATTAAAATTATTTTAACGGATAAAAGTTTGCTCTATAAATAGCAATAGAAATCAAAAAATAAGGATCAGCATATTCGCTGATTCTTTTTAAATAATTGTTAATAAATTAATAGTTATTTCAATTGTAGACTTACTATGGTCTCGACATGAAAACTTCTTGAAAACATATCAACGGGTTGGACTTCTTTTATTTGATAATCTTTACTGAGTATTTCTAAGTCTCTTGCAAGTGTTGATGGTTCACAAGAAATGTAAATTATTCTCGATGGTTTAGTTTTTAATAGTGCATTTAAGAATTCAGATGTGCTTCCTTTTCTTGGAGGATCCATGATTACAACGTCAAAATGTGGTGGGTTCTTTGTTAGATATAAAGTACAGTCATCTTCAATGATTTTAATGTTATTTATTGAATTTAGCTTTGCGTTATTAATACCATTAATAACTGCACTTTTAACAGTTTCCACACTGATGACTTCTTTTACGTGAGGTGCAACTAATAATCCAATAGTGCACACTCCGGCATAAGCATCAAGTACGACGTCATCTTTATTGAGTCTTGCGTATTCGATAGCCCTGCTATATAACTTTTGAACTTGGATTGGATTAACCTGGAAAAAACTCTTTGAGGAAATGTTAAATTTAAGCCCGAGTATTTCATCAGTTATATAGCCCTTTCCATAAACTACTTTTTCATTTTCTCCAAGGATTACATTTGTATCTCTTTTATTGATATTAAAGATAATAGTGGATATTTCTTTTCTTCTCGCCACTAATTCTTTAACAAAGTTATTTCTTCCATTGAATGTGTCTGCGTTAGTAACGAAAACTACCATAACTTCATCAGTGGATCTACTAGTTCTAATTAAGACGTGTCTAACTATTCCTTTACGTGTGTCTTCGTTATATGGATCGATATGAAATTCTTCCATTAAGGACGCAATCTCTTTTAAAATTGGTCCAGCCTTTTTATCTTCGATATTACATTCTTTAATCGGAATAATTTTATGGGTGTTAGCCTTATAAAAACCATAAACGACATGCTTATTTTCTTTACCAAATGGTACTTGGATCTTGTTTCGATAATGAAATGGATCTTCCATACCGATAACATCATTTACTTTAATGTTTTCTAAGTGTCCGATTCTTTTAATAGCCTCTTCAACTTTATGTTTTTTATATCTTAATTCATATTCATAAGATGCATTTTGAAAGACGCATCCTCCACAGGCAGTAGAAATAGGACAAAGGGGATTAATTCTATCTGGTGATTTCTTTAAGAGTTTAACAATCTTTCCGTAACTTACCCCTTTTCGAGCGTAAGTGACTTCAATTTCTGCTTCCTCTCCTAAAAGAAGAGAGTCAACAAAAATAACTCCGTACACTGTCTTAATGACACCTTTTCCTTCACTAGAAATATCAACACATTTGCCTTTAATTATGTTTTTCATCGACCCTATTATATAAAAAAGATAATGGATTTACCATTATTGTATTGATAGTGATATAATAATTTCGTTAGGCGTTCATTTATGAAAAGAAAATTAGTATTTTCAATCTTGTTTGTTCCGTTTTTAGTTGTTGGTTGTGGTTCTAATCAATCACCCACTAACCCAACTGAACAATTTGAGGAATATAAGATTGATTTTTCTTCTATGGAACTCGGAAGCTCGAATCTGATTCAAAGTTCTGATTCGACCTTTAAGAGTAAAGTTCTTGGCTTCTTATCTTCTAGCTCAAATGAAAGAGTAACTGATATCTCATATTCAGAAAATAACTATATAAGAGTCAAAAATGATATTTATCCAGGCTCATACGGTAGTAATCAAACATTAATTCTCGCTAGTCAAAATTATGATGGATATTTAAGCATGTCCTTTTCTAAGGAATTACGTTATATAAAAATTGAAGCACAGCAATATTACAGTATTACTGGAGGCTATAACGAAGATCCACATTTCTATCCTTACTATGATTGTCAAAAATATAATGAAGAGACAAGTGAATCTGAGGGAGATCCCGATGCTTATTTAGATGTTAGTAATCATCATATGCATATCGATTGTATTTCTTATCAATACGATAATGATGGATATCCTATTGTTAATATCCCACCGATGAATGAATCCACAATCGAAATAAATTCTGATCACGTTACTCTTACCGCTTTAGCGTCATATCGTATAAAAGTATATTCGTTAACGTTGTTATTCAAGCTTTAAAAGCTTAATCATAAACAAATTTAGGAGGAGAAATAATGAAAGCAAAATTTGTTTTACCACTCATGATGGCAATGGCCTTAGTTGGTTGCGGCAATAGCGCACCAGCAGATCCAGGACCAGTTGTTCCACCAGGTCCAACTGGAGAATACACAGTCACAATCAATTTTAATGATTTCGCTGATTATGATGGCCAAAGAAAGGCAAGCGAAGATGGACCAAGAGTAAAATTGACAGAAGATATTAAAGCCAAATTAGTTAAACCTAATGGTTCCTCATTGATTACCGAAAATGGCTTAACTTATGGTGATACTTCAACAAAGAATACTCAAATTTTGAAAGTTGGATATCAATACACCGAAGGTGCAGAAACATGTTCCGAACGTAATTGTATTGTTTTAGGAACAACTTCTAAAGCTGGTGAATTACATTTTGAATTTGTTGATACCTTATTAAAAGCAGACGTTTACGCAAATGCTTATTATAGCTGGGGCAATACCTCGGGTTCATTCCAACAAGTTAGAGATAAGGGCAGCAATGTAACTGTAAACGGAGAGACGCTAGAAGTTACTCAAGTTCATGGCGCAGCCGCTGCAGATCCTTGTTACGAAGAACCAGAAATGCAACACAAAGAATTTGATATTGATGGAACTGCATTAGATATTAATAACGAGGTTTCTTCAAGCTCAAACAAAAAAAGAGTTATCATTCAAAAGATGGTCTTAACATTCACAACTGCAAAATAATTAGATGAAAAAATTTATTGAATCTCTTGAACTTAGATTAAGCGACCTATTTTTACTTATAGGATTTTTAGGTTTTGTTGTTTTCTTAATCTTTGGACAAGAATTCATGCAATATCAAAACCCAAATATGGTGGGTTTACCTATTTGGGCCGCTGGTGTTGCTTTTGTAATTATGGTGTCTTTTTGGGCGATATATCTTTATATGGAGATAGTCGTCAAAAAAGAAAAAATTAATCCTGTTATAATTGGATGCTTTGCTTTTTTTGCAATATTAAATGTCATCACTATTTGGGTTCAACCAAGCTTAAGTGTTGTTGATGTTATTGCAAGAATGGAATACGAAGTTTCTCCGGGTAATATAATTGCTCAAGGAACAAGATTTACTATTGTTGAACAAATTAGTGGTGTTCATAAATTTGTCTTTTCCGCTGAAGTGATTGGTATTGCGATGTTCTTATATATAGGATTATTTATATTCCCTAAGAGAATTAAAAACATACGTTTTATTGAATATCTTGGTTATTTACTATTCGCTTTAATTGGAGTTTTATTCGTTTATAGCTTAATAGTGGAACATAACCAATATATTGGAGTGTTTAAATATCTACTTGGCGTTGACCGCTCTATTCCTCTTAGTGAGATGAGTGTTAAATCATTCATTCTTCATAAGAACGCATTTGGAATGGTCTATATGCTTGGTATTATATTTACCTTTATCAACCAGGCGATTAAGGCAAGAAAATGGTATTATCCACTTACTGGAATATTCTTTGTTTTAATGTTATTCACTCAATGCAAGACTGGTATCTTATTGAGTGCCTTAATTATTCTTGCTTGGTTAGTGTATCGCTTAGTCGTTACTTATAAAGACAACAAGAAGAGAAACTTAATTACCTTTATTGTTTTAGGTAGTGTTATTGTTCTTGGCGGTATCTTTATTGGAGTGCCTTATCTCACTAAAGGAAAGGTACTTGGTAAAGTATACGCTTTAATTACTGAAATAACTGGTAGTGGTAAGACTGTTGAGACTAGAACTTTTATTTGGGATAACGTCTATCAATTAATCGGTAATGGTAATTGGGTTATTGGACGCGGCTTTGGTGTTATTAATCTTTTATTAATGCCAATGAATATTAAAACTCATAATGATCCTGTCTTCCCAACCCATTCTAGCTGGCTTAACATGCTTTCTGAAGGTGGTATATTCCTCTTATTCGCTTATATCGCTTTCTTAATTTATGTTGGTTATATTTGCTTTAAAGCATATAAGAAGTCCCCTCTTTTGACTTTTGCAATCTTCTTAGGAGCGTTCTCGTTCTTTATTTATTCATTTATTGAAACGATCCATTATTTAATGTATGTCTTCTTATTCCCAATCTTTGTTATTTACTTTAATGGGGATAAAAAAGCAGAAGTAAAAGAAGAACGTGATATAGAAGCCGTTCCTCAGGAATAACATAAATCATATGATAAAAAGAAAATACGCTTATAAAGCGTATTTTTTTGATTTGGTTATTTGCTATTAAGCTATTGGGGAGAGTCCGCTGATAGATAAGCGGTCATTCCATGTAACAGTATATGTCGCTGATCCCTCACTAGTTCTTACAGTGACTGAACCAGATTCACTCTTATAGCCAACGCTATTACCGTTAGATAGATAGGACATATCAAATGTAAATGTTAATACTGGAGTTAAAGAAGTGACGTCAGTGATCATTTCAATTTCTGCATATACTTTGACATCATAGTTTTCATCAACCACAAACGCCATATGCTTTGCTTTTTTCTGATCGCCCCAGTCTTGATCAGTCTTTTCTGATGTATAGATAACGGATTTTTGTGGCAATTTAACGTTAGCGGCGTCATATTTTGCTCCGACTCCAATCTGTGATGTGGATTCGGAAGTTTTTACATTATTCTCATAGGCATAACTGTAGACTTTAATGTATTCACCATCGACAGCGTATTCATAATCATTATTATCAGCCTTAAATCTAAAGCAGGCATAGCCATCCTTATTAACACTATGAGTGTATGTACCTTCGATTTTCTTTGTTGGATTATCGAAGCTATCTCTAATTTGTTTATAACTTGAGTATTCACTATATTTGATAGTTTTAGTGCTAGAGTCATAGTGCCATATCTTATTAATACCTCCAATTAGGTCATTAGGAAGTTCGTATTTACTACTTTCAAAATCGTAAACTCTATATGAAATAGTTTTACTTAATCCTTGATAAGTAACAGTCATTTCTTTCTCACCAGTAGACTCGGTTGAGAAACCACTAATCATGCTGCTATTAACGTTAACGGATTGAGCACTTGCATCTGGGGATGAATAGTAATTCGCAATCAACCCTCTCAAATCAACTTCTTCTCCCTTAACGTAATAATTTCTCCAACCGCGATTAGCGAGATTTAAACTTGGTTGAGCGGTAGTTGACGCTGCTCCACAGCCAACTAGAGCAAATGATGCAACTAAAATTAAACTTAGATTTTTCTTCATTATGTTCGTTTCCTTCCTTTTTCTTATTATATTTCTTTTTATGTCACAAAAGTGTCACAAAAAAAGACGAGATATTACTCGTCTATTTGTTTCCGTTCATGAGTCCATTAATAAATGGTACTTCAATAGCAGGATCTAATCTTGGGAATAAAGGTTCACCTTTATTAACCTTATGGTTATCAAGTAGTTTGTTATTGAAGATATTTTCATATCCTCTTTCTTCTTCATTTAATCCTAAGGCATCAAAGGCTTTATCACTAGCAGTAACAAGTACTGGATGATATAAGCGAGAGATGACATAGATTGTGTAAGCGAGATGATTCATCACACTTGCTAACTTATCTTTATTAGCAGGGTCTTTCGCTAATACCCAAGGCATTGTTTCATCGATATATTTATTCGCTCTATTAACGAGTTCATTAACGGCGATTATCGCATCAGTAATCTTCAAATCATCCATTAGTGATTCGTAAGATTCAATCGTGCTTTTAACCGCACTTTCTAAAGATGCATCAAATTCGGTTACTTGTCCATTATATTGAGGGATAACTCCTTCAAAATATTTAATCATCATTCCGACGGTTCTATTAAGAAGGTTTCCGTATGAATTAGCGAGATCCGCGTTAATTCTTTCAACGAATTGTTCTGGTGAGAAACTTCCGTCGCTTCCAAAATTAACTTCTCTAGTTAGATAATATCTAACCGCATCCACTCCATAACGTTCCACAAGTGGATATGGATCAACGACATTACCTTTTGATTTAGACATTTTGCTATCTTTCATCATGAGTAAACCGTGGACGAATTCTCTATCTGGTTTTCTAAGTCCAAGAGATTCAAGAAACATCGGCCAATATATCGCATGGAATCTAGTGATGTCTGCGCCTAAGATATGAATGATCTCTGAGTCTTCACTTTCCCAATATTTCTTATATAGTTCTTCATTATCACTTCCATAACCAAGACCAGAAATATAGTTAGTTAAGGCATCAAGCCAAACATAGACAACGTGCTTTGGATTTTCTCTTACTGGTATACCCCAAGAGAAAGAAGTTCTACTAACACATAAATCCTCAAGTCCTGGTTTAATAAATGTATTAATCATTTCATTCTTTCTACTTTCAGGAATTAAGAATTTAGGATTCTCTTCGTAAAATTTGAGTAGTGAATTAACATATTTACTGGTTTTAAAGAAGTAAGCTTCTTCTTCAGCTTTTTCAACTGGTCGACCACAGTCAGGACAGATGTAATCCGCGCCTACTTGAGTGTCAGTCCAGAAAGCTTCGCAGTACTTACAGTACCATCCTTCATATTTGTCTAAATAGATATCGCCTTTTGCAAGCATCTTTGAGAAAGCATCTTGAACGACTTTTTGATGTCTTTCTTGAGTGGTTCTAATAAAGTCATCATTAGTGATTTTTAATAAATCCCAGAGTTTGTAGAAACCTTCAACAATGTTATCAACAAATGCTTGAGGAGTAACTCCCGCTAGTTCAGCATTTTTTTGAATTTTTAATCCGTGTTCATCAGCGCCTGTTAAGAAGAAGCATTCAAATCCTCTTTCTCTTTTAGAACGCGCAAAAACATCGGTCAAAGTAGTGCAATAAGCATGACCAATATGAAGCTTAGCGCTTGGGTAATAGATTGGTGTAGTAATGTAAAATCTCTTTTTCATATCTTTATAAAATAAACCGGACTAAGCCGGTTAATTTATTATTTAAGTCCGTATTTACGGTTGAATCTATCCACTCTTCCGTCGGCTTGAACATATCTTTGTTTGCCAGTGTAGAATGGGTGGCAGTTGCTACAAGTATCAACTTTGATTTCTTTTTCAGTTGAACCAGTTTCGAATGTGGCTCCACAGCTGACACAGGTCACCTTGCAACGATAGTATTTTGGGTGAATGTTTTCTTTCATTTGTAATCTCCTTCCGCCTAGAACAGTATGTCGTTCTAAGAAAGTTTGCTGAATTACTCTATCATACATACTCTTACCCCGCAATATTTTTTCTAACAAGTTATAAAAAAAGAGTGGTTTAATTCTCTAAAGTAGTTTGCTAAAATAATTTCAGCGAATTTATGAGGGGTATTTATAATGACTGAAAAAAATTCAAAAATGCTAAAGACTATTTTTTCGTGTGTTGCATTAGTTCTCGCTATTGCTACTCTTGGATTAATGGCAGGAGATTATTCGATGATTGTCAGTGGTGGCGTGAGTCACATATTTCTAACGGTATAAATATTGGTTTACCAATATATGTGTTACTTGCGATTATGGTCTTTACTGCAGTTAGTATGATTGGTGGAATTATCATTTCCTCAATCTCAATTGCTAAAGCCGGAAAAGATGAAGAAGACACTAAATGGGTTTCTAGATCTTTAGTTTCTGTTGGATTTGGTGCTTTAGCTCATGCTGGTGCACTCTTATTCATGTATGGTCAAATTGCTGTTGCAGGCGAATTTGTAACTTTGCTTGGATATGGCGGAATCGCCATCTTAGCGTGTGGTGTAATTGCTGTTGGTTTACTCTGTGCTAGTACATTCTTATTTGAAAAGAAATCAGCACTTGTGAGAAGTTTAAAAACCGCATTAGTGGGTGTTACCGCTATTCTTTCTGTGACACTTTTATTTGGAGAAATTATTGCTCCCGTTAAATTCAATGGCATGGAAAATAAAGTTATGACAATTTGTACTCCATATAATAGTTTCCTTGATTCAATTAGATATTTAATCGTTTCTCGCGGTCAAATGGGCCCTCAAGAAACAAAGACCATGATTGTTGTTATGGTCTCAGTCTTTGCAGTTGCAATTAGTACTGGTGCTGTTAAAGCTATTGTTGATCACTCATTCTCACTAAGAGTTAATAAGAGAAATGAGGCAAAAGCACATCCATATGTTGGTGCGATTGTTGCTAGTGCCATCGCTATTATTCTCTATGTTGGTGGTGTTGTGACATTTGTTGTTGCCAATAAACAAGTTGGTTATCCAATCGAATTCAGTGCTGTTTCATTTGTTAACTTTGTTTTATTAGCCGCAGCGCTTGGATTAAGTATTGCTCTTCTTGTTTTAGACAAGAAA
>CADCFC010000010.1 GCA_902800645.1 uncultured Erysipelotrichaceae bacterium | reverse complement strand
AAGATAAATAATCTAATCGATTAGTCAATTCTCATCTTTCTCTTTTTAAGAATGGACTTCCAAGAGAAATGGAGAATGATCATAACAATCGAAGCAACAAAGAAGATTGATACTCCAGTCATTAATAAAGAGAAATAGAGTAAATCATTGCAGTAAATATAAGCTGCAACTCCTCCACCTAAAGAAATGATAAATAAGAAAAGGGATAAGAATAATGATGCTTTTTTCGCTTTTAATATTGGGGTGTAATCCTTAAAGGCGCGGTCTTTAATTGTTCTTTTCCCACGCACATCTTCCTTAAGAGTGTATCTTAAGTTCTTATTAATCTTATATATTGTTGGTTCACTAACTTTTTCTAAACAAACATTACCGTTATAGATTTTTGTGTATCTATATCCTGCTCCATTAACTGTGTTTTTAATCGATTTTAAAACCGATTCTTTTTCACTGATGTTGTGATTGATTAAATTAATAAGCACTTCATTATTTTGAGAGACATAGTCTCTTTTGATATCTTTGAGTTTGTTTAATATATTAATTTTGAAATTAATAATTTCTGATAAGTGTTTGAGATAAAGTTTTACGCATTCTTCATCATAGAAATTCTTTTTGTGAGTTAATTTCTTAATTAAAGAAGTATCGTATTCATCTAAAGCGAGATTAATCTTTTTTAAGAAAGAGACGTAAGTAGTCACTTCTTCTGTGCCTTTATGATTGACGAGTTCTAAAAGATCTTGCGCTTCTACTAAATAAGCTTGTCTAACTTTAGAAGTATAAATTAAACATATGATTCTTCCGAGTAACCCCCTACTATTGAGAGGCTCAACTTCAAGAACATCCGCATATTCTTGATACGCTAAAAGGGGATCGCAAGCGACGAATAAAGAGTTATCTGCCTTTTCAAGCATCGAATCGATAATACTTGTATATAGATTAATTGCTTCGCTAGGTTCGATTTCTCTCATGCAGCTAGGACAATAAGTTAAACTAGCTTCAGGATTAACTTTAAAAATACGATTCTCTAATCGGTTGTTATTATTACAATAAGGACAGACACCATTTTTAGTAGCCATATTCAAAATTATAAAATAATTTTTCCAAAACTCAATAGGTAAATATATAATGATTGTATGAAATTTGTTAAAGACAAATCCTTAGAGAATTATATCGAAGAATTACTATCTATTAATAATATTAATATGTCAGTCTCTGATATGTTTTTAGAAGTCATTGGAAATAAAAACATCATCTCAAAAAAAGAGGTCGAAGCATATAAAAATAAATTTAATTTATTAGATAAAGATATCTTTCTAAATAAATACGCTGAATATTGGGAAATAGATCTAAATAACGAAGAAGACGAAGATATTTTTAATAACGTCATCACTCCTTCTATTGTTAACTCCGATATTAATAAATATCTTAATAATCCATATTATCAATTAGTTAAGCAAAAGCCTTTCAAAGATAAAGACTACGAGCTAATAATAGATGAATATGAACCATACGAATTATTCCCATTAAAGGATATATCAACTAACTTAGATAATTATTTAGAAGAAAATTCATTTTCATTCTTTTCTCAGAAATTCCCATTCCTCTCTCTTAACTATAAAGGAGTCACTTGGATGAGTGTCACTCCCAATGAGATCGAGACGATGGAAAATTCAATTAGCAAAGTCAAAGGAAATGTTGCTGTATATGGTTTAGGAATCGGCTACTATGCCTTTATGATTTCGCTTAAAGAAGATGTCAAATCCATCACTATCATTGAAAAAGATAAGAAGATAATTGAATTATTTACCAAATTCCTCCTTCCTCAATTCCCGCATAAAGAAAAAATCAAAATAGTAAATGATGACGCTTTTAACTATTTAAAGAGTTCAAATAGTTTTGATTATTCCTTCGTTGATTTATGGCACAATCCATTAGATGGAATTGAATCATACTTAAAATTTAAAAAGTTAGAGAAAAAAGGGGAATATCATTATTGGTTAGAATCTAGCTTTTATGCACTTTTAAGAAGATGTTTTATCTCTTTAATTGAAGAGCAACTACAAGGCTATAAAGAGGATAATTATAAAGTCGAAAAATCCTACACTGATAAGATCATAAATATCTACTATTATAAGACAAAAGATTTAACCATAAAAAATAGAGAAGAACTAAAGCTCTTATTAAGCGATTCTTCTCTACTTAATATGTTAATGTAAATAATATATTATTTAATCACGTTCAATTCTTCGGTTAAGGATTGAACTTTTTTATAGATTTCTTTAATATCTTCACCTACGAAGAATTGACCGTCTCTATATAATATTTTTCCACCGATCATCGTCATCTTAACGCAGTCTTTAGAACCACTATAAACTAGGTTAGAAATAATATTGTTAATTGGCTGCATACTTGGACGAGACATATCAATCATAATTAAGTCGGCAAATTTACCAACTTCTAGTACATCTGCGTCAACTAATCCCATGGCCTTACTACCGTTAACTGTCGCCATCTTAAGAACTTCAAAAGCAGGGATAGAAACAGGATCCATATTTCTTAATTTTTGTAAGCCAGTTACTAAATACATTTCTCTGAACATATCAAGCGCATTATTGCTTGCCGGTCCATCAGTTCCTAAAGCAACATTAACTCCACTATTAAGTAAAGTTTTAATATCAGCGATACCACTAGCGAGTTTCATATTACTACTTGGATTAGTAACTACAGTTACATCATGTTTTTTAATAATTTCAATATCATGAGAGGATAAATATACACCATGGAATATTGCTCCACCATTATCAAAGAAATGAAGGGAATCAAAATATTCCATTGGAGTCATTTTTCTTCTTTTAATGCATTCTTCAGTTTCACTCTTAGTTTCACTTAGATGAGTGTAGAAAGGTAATCTAGTTTCTTTTAAGAGTTTGTCTGTTGCTTCAAACATCTCATCTGTACCGGTATATTCTGAATGCATTCCGATAACAAAAGTAGCAATTGAAGAAGGAACATTATATTCCTTAACGAGTCTTAAAACTTCTTCAACTGGGCGACTGTCTTTGTCATACATCCCTAAAGAAACGCTTCTAAAACCAAATTCTTTACATGTCTCAGCGAATTCTTGTGGAAAGAAATATTGATCTAAAACAGCAGTAATTCCACTAGAGAGATATTCAAGAAGAGCGACTTTAGTTAATTCTTTAACACACCCTTCTCTTAAATTAGCTTCGCGTGGAAATATTTCATTAAAGAGCCAATCATGAAGAGAAGAATCATCAGCCTTGCTGCGCAAAAAAGTCATCGCACTATGCGTATGAGCGTTTTTAAAGCCTGGCATAATAAGGTTATTCTCACAGTCAATAACTTGATCAAAAATACCAGTTGGCAATACTTTTCCAATATAAGATATTCTCTCATCGTTAATTACGATATGACCATCAAATATCTCCGGATTTTTCATCGTTAATATTTTTGCGTTTTTTAATAAAATCTTCATTTAAAGTTCTTCCTATTAACTCGTAAGACTATTATAACGGACGTTTTAAATTTATTTAATTATTTTTATGTAATAATGTTTTGTGTTGTGATATATTAAGTATCGTTCACGGAAAACTGGAGTAGTACCCAAGTTGGTGAAGGGGCTTCCCTGCTAAGGAAGTAGATCGGGTAACTGGTGCGAGAGTTCAAGTCTCTCCTACTCCGCCAAAAGAAGTAAACACCTCATGAAAAATATTCATGGGGTTTTCTTTTTTACTCGCAAGAATCAATACAAAATGTATAATTAAAAAGATAGGAGTTTTTTATGGAAAAGAAACTATTAATTTTAGGTGGTACCGGCTTTTTAGGTTATCACACAGCAAAACTCGCTTTAGAAAAAGGATACAAAGTTGGTTCTATTTCTTTAAACGATATCAATCTAGAAGGATGGTATCCAAAAGAAATTGATGTTCAATTTACTGACCTATTTGAAACGAGCGAAGATGATCTCGTCAAAATGATGAAGGGCTATGAATATATGATTTATTCAGTCGGGCCAGATGATAGAGAAACCCCTATCGCTCCTGCTTATGAATACTTTCATAGAAGATTGGTTGTTGAATGCGCTAAATGTTTTAGAGCGGCAGAAAGAGCAGGAATTAAAAAAGCTGTAGTCTTTAATTCATATTTTGCATATTTTGCAAGAAGAAACCCAGAATTAAAGCTTGAAGAAAAGCATCCATACGTTAGATGCCGTTTAGAACAAGCTAAATTACTTAATGAACAAAAGAAGAAGATGGAAGTCGTCGTTCTTGAGTTCCCATATATTTTTGGTACCATGCCAGAAAGAATGCCAATATGGAAAGACGTCTTCTTAGATCGATACGCTAACGGACACAAAGTCATCTTCTTCCCTAAGGGAAGCACTACTATGATTGCTGTTAGTCATATCGCCGAAGCTGCGATCGGAGCAATTGAATATGGCAAAGATGGAGAAAGATATCCAGTTGGTGATGAAAATAAATCATTTGATTTCATGCTCAACACAATGACTGGGGCAGTCTTAAAGAAACCAAGAAAAATTATTCACCCAGGTAAAGCACTTTGTGCAATGGGCGGACAAATGGTAGCAAACGCTGAAAAGAAACAAGGAAAAGAGCCTGGCTTAAATCTTAAACTTGTCATGAAGGAAATTATGAGTAGTGACACTGCTAGTGCAGTTGAACCAGAAGTCCTCGATAGAGTGTGTGAAGAACTCCACATATCTAGAGGCGGCTTAAAAGAAGCAATTGAAGAAACGATGCACCGCTGCTACCCTGACGGAACCTTTAAATAGAAAAACGAAAACAAATTAATCTCCGTTAATTACGGAGATTTTTTTATTTATTCTTCATTAAAAATAATATTTAATATTATTGATGGGAAATAGTAAGAGACAATATATCGCTATAGATTTAAAGAGTTTTTATGCCTCTAGTGAATGCGTCGAAAGAGGTTTAGATCCTTTATCGACAAATCTTGTTGTCGCTGATGTTTCACGTACAGAAAAAACCATTTGTCTTGCAGTTTCCCCGTCTTTAAAACAATACGGCATCCCTGGTAGAGCAAGACTATTTGAAGTTATTCAAGCAGTTAAAAAAATCAATAAAGATCGTTTGCTTAAAGCCCCAGGACACAAATTCACCGGCAAATCATTCGATGATAAAGAACTTAAACAAAACCCATCTTTAGAATTAGACTTCATTGCCGCTACTCCTCAGATGTCTCATTACATTGCTAAAAGCGCTGAAATATACCAAATATATTTGAAATATATCGACTCAAAAGATATCCACGTTTATTCAATCGATGAGATGTTTGCGGATGTCACAAAATATTTAAAGCCGCTAAAGAAAAGTGCGGAAGAGCTCGTCACCGATATGATTTTAGATGTTTATAAAACAACTGGAATCACCGCTACTGGTGGAATAGGAGATAATTTATATTTAGCGAAAGTAGCAATGGATATAATCGCTAAACACACCAAAGAAAATTCTCATGGAGTTAGAATTGGTAAATTAGACGAAATATCTTATCGCAAACTTCTATGGGATCATTTGCCTCTAACTGACTTTTGGAGAGTGGGAAGAGGCTACACAAGCCGATTATATAAACACGGCTTAGTAACTATGGGAGATATAGCCCGTCAATCTTTGATTGATGAAGATGTTTTATATCAAGAATTCGGGATTAATGCTGAACTATTAATTGATCATGCTTGGGGATATGAACCAGTTACAATCGATGATATAAAAGCGTATAAGCCAAAAAATAATTCATTATCAGTTGGTCAAGTCCTCTCTCGTCCATATACTCCTGAAGAAGGAAGATTAATCGTTAAAGAAATGGCGGATTCTCTTTCTCTTGATCTCACCAAAAAAGAATTATTACTCGATCAAATTGTTTTAGTAATTGGCTATGACATATCTGATATAAATGACCATTTAAATGAAAAAGATATCGATTTAGATTGGTATGGAAGGAAAGTGCCGACTGGAGAACACGGTTCTTATAACTTTACTCACTTCACTTCTTCCACCACTGAAATCGTTAATGCTTTCGCCAAACTTTACGATCGACTAATAAACAAGAAACTTCATGTAAGAAGAATGTTTGTTATTGCATCACACGTCATTAAGGAAAGTGAAAAAGAAAAATATCAAACTAAATATGAACAGCTGAGTTTATTTTCCACTCCTGAAGAGATAGATAATTATAAAAAAGTTAGTAAGGAAGAAGAATTGAAAGCCAAAGAACTTCAAAAGACTATCTTAAAAATTAAGAGTAAATATGGTAAAAACGCTATCCTCAAGGGAATGAACTATGAAGAAAGCGGAACCACCATTGAACGAAATAAACAAATAGGGGGTCATAAGGCATAATGGGAAAATACGATGACATCCTCTATTTAGATAGACCAATTAGTAAAAACCATAAACAAATGTCAATCTATGATAGAAGCGCACAATTCGCTCCTTTTGCTGCTCTTGTTGGCTACGAAGAATCAATCAAAGAAGCTGCAAGAAAGACAGTGGATAAAATTGAACTCAGCGCAGATGAAATAGAACTTCTATCAAAAAAACTGGCTTTCTTATACGCTAATCTATCTTCTCATCCACTAGTGAGTATCACTTATTTTAAAAAAGACGAGAGAAAAAAAGGTGGCAATTATATTAACGATACAGGAAGCATTAAGAAAATCGATATTCAAGAGAAAAAAATCTCACTGAGCAAAAATAATTTTATTAATTTTGACGACATTATTGATATAGTAATAATCGAAAATGAAAAAACGTAATCTTGAATTAATTAGCAACATGTTGATCTTTCTTCTTGTTGTCGCTGCAGTTTTATGGATTTTCTTAAATCAAAACACTAAGGCGTTAGCGGGCGGAGGAATAGATGTTTTAAAGTATTTTACGGTTCAATCTAATATCTTAGTAGGTGGAGCCTCTTTAATGTCTTTTATTCTCTTATTAAGAAACAAATATACTGACTTATATAAGCTTATTAAATTTGTTTGTGTTGCTGCTGTTACTTTAACTTTCGTAACAGTGCTTGTTTATTTAACCCCACTCATGGGATTCTTGCTACTTGTACAAGACGCGAATAGTCTCTTACATATCGTCATCCCAGTTATCGCTATAATTCATCTATTTTTACTTGAAAGTGAGTTTGAAAAGCCAAACTTCGTTTTTACTCTTTATAGTGTGACTCCAATGTTTATCTATGGGATTGGATATTTCATCAATCTAATTGCAAGAAATGGATACGGCGATTATCGTTATGACTTTTACGCCTTTGGTAAATTTGGACTCGGTTTTGGAATATTAGCTTTCTTCTTAATGATACTACTTACTTACGCAATTGGAGTTGGGCTATATTTTGGATATACAAAAATCAACATCAAACCTAAAATAAAAACTTCTGAAGCATAAGCGACAGAAGTTATTTTTTTATTAATTTAAATTAATAAGCTTTTGCAAATAAGACAATCTTAGTGGCTCTTTTACCGCACACTGGGCAAGCCCCGTCAACACCCATTTGATTAAATGGAATGCATCTAGCGGTCGCATTAGTGAGCTCTTTAATCTTGTCTTCACATTCACGATTGCCACACCACATAAGTTTGCTATATCCGCCTTTATCTAAAGCAACATTAAGTTCATCCATATTCTTAACATCGCTTACGTGAGTTGCTAAATATTTAACGGCTTTCTCATACATTTCAGAGTGGATAGTCTTAAGTAACTCTTTGGCTTTGTCCACCATTTCATCCATGGAGCAGAAAATCTTACTACCATCATTACGTTTAACAAACACCACTTGTCCTTTTTCAATATCACGAGGACCGAGTTCCACTCTTAGAGGAACACCTTTCATCTCGTATTCAGCAAATTTCCAACCAGCAGTTTTATCGCTATCATCAATCTTGACTCGATATCCAGCGGCTTTAAATTTATCCGCTACTTCTCTAGCGGCAGGAATAACACCTGGTTTATTTGCGGCAACAGGGATAACAACGATTTGAATAGGAGCGACATAAGGAGGTAACACTAATCCATTATCATCACCGTGAACCATAATTGTCGCACCAATTAATCTAGTAGAAACACCCCAAGAAGTTTGATATGGATTTTCAAGTTTGCCTTCTCTAGATTGGAATTGAATTCCAAATGCCTTAGCAAATCCGTTTCCAAAATAGTGAGTGGTTCCACATTGAAGAGCCTTTCCATCAGGCATAAGTGCTTCAATAGAATAAGTCTCTAAAGCACCGGAGAATTTTTCTTTGTCTGTTTTTCTTCCTTTGGAGAAAGGAATAGCGATAATATCTCTTCCTAAATCATCATAAACTTCAAGCATTTTTAATGCTTCAGTTCTCGCTTCTTCTTCGTTTTCATGCATTGTGTGGCCTTCTTGCCATAAGAATTCCGCTCCACGAAGGAATGGACGAGTGGTTTTTTCCCATCTCACGACTGAACACCATTGATTATATAATTTTGGTAAATCACGATAGGAATTAATAATTTTTGCGTAGTGATCGCAGAACAAGACTTCGCTAGTAGGTCTAATAATAAGAGGATCGTCAATTCTTTCTTGCCCACCTTTTTCAGCAATTAAGCATTCAGGAGCGAATCCTTCGACGTGTTCTTTTTCACGATTAAATAAGCTTTCTGGGATGACCATAGGCATATAGACATTTTCGTGTCCTGTCTCCTTAAATCTCTTATCGAGATAAGATTGAATTTGTTCCCAAATTGCATAGCCATAAGGACGATAAATGATGAATCCTTTGACTGAGGAATAATCCATTAATTCTGCTTTTTTGCATACATCTGTATACCACTGAGCAAAATCATCTTCTTGGCGAGTAATCGCACTATTTTTGATTTGATTATTTTCCATGTTGCTAAACTCCTATAAATATTTGTCCGCCATTTGGACAACTTTTTCCATTTTCTTCTTTTCAACTGGTAAAAGCATATCATTAGTAGGCGCAACCGCGTCACTAGAAATGTAGTTAATTCCAGATTTGATAATTAATTCAACCGCTTGCCAGCCTTCTAAATCAGTCGCAATAATTGGGCGATTATATTTAAGTAATGACTCAATCAATGTGTATAAAGAAAGGCGGATACGATTATTATGTTTTACTTCTTCCATCATTGCACTACCAACGACGAAATAATGGAATAAGAAATAAATCTTTTCATCAAGAAGCAAGTTTTTATCCTTTAAGGATAATGCGAGTTCAAAGCCGTTGCTTCTTAAACTATTTAATGTGCCAATTAATAGTTCAGTATTATTTGAGTTTTCATTAACTTCTTGTTCGTCAAAAACAAGGACGATATTAGCTTTATCGTGATATGGAATTTGAGAAATAATCTCAGTGACACTATTAATGTCGACCATTGAAACTGAAAGGAATAAATCCATTGAAGGAGATTGTCTCTCATTAACAAATTTAGAAATGACGTGCTTAGCAATTAAAGCAAATAAATCTAAGTTCTTATTAATTCGAGTCGCATATTTACTCATTTCAGAGAAGCTTGAGAAAGGTGAATCATACGCTTTAACATATTCAAAATAGCCAATAATCTGACTTGTCTTAACATTAATAATCGGACGATATAAATATCTTAAAACGCCTTCTTCGAGAAGATGGTCAATTTGCTCTGTATATTTGACCATATCGTTATTTGCTTTGATGTTTCGTTGATAAAAGACAATTTGTTGAGAATTGGTTTGTCCAGAAATACACGCTTCGCGTGCTTTTTCTTCAATCGTGTCATAATCTTGATAAAATTGACCATTTTCAATAATACCAATTGCAAAGTTAATATATCCGGTAAAACCGTTGACTTCCATTTGTCGTTTAAGAGTTTTCGCCATCGACTGCGCTAATTGAAGAGCGGTTTCTCTACTAGAGATATGAATATCATAGATAAAGACTTCGCTTTCGCCATTATCCATAATTTGTCTAGAAAGCTTTGGTCCGCTCGCGAATGGATAAATTGAGTTCTTCAAATTCATCACCATATATCGCTCAATCTTGTCGTTTGAGATAACCTTTTGTCTAGTGTAGAAAAACCTTATACAAAAAGTGTAACCGCTAAGCGATTTGTTGCGATTAATGATATTAGAAATTTGACTGCGCTTAACAATTCCAGTAGGAATACGTCGATGATCAACTTTCTTCTTGTTAGATAAATAATTAGGGGTGATATATTTCAATATATGACTCTCTAAGTGAATGAGTCCGCTATTCGCGTTATAGCTCAATAAACGCAAAAGAGCAAAACTAAATCTCTTATTGCTATCTAAAGAAATATCAGCTTCGAGATATTCATCCGCGTTCTTATAATCAACACAAATGCGGTAGATCCAATCTTTCACTCTATCACTGTCGTTTGGATGGAAAGATGTATAGAAAGAGAAGAGATCATATGTAACTTTATTCGCTAAGTCACTCTTATTAAATTGAACGATTTTATTATTTTTTACATCTACGATGTAGATTCTAGTTGTTGTGCTTTCATAATCGACTTGTAATTTGAATTTGTCATCAGAATAAACACGGAGAACATATAAGAAAATAATTACAGCTAAGGAAACACCTAAAACTATAATTACTACTAGAAATATGATAAAATTGACGTCAGTAAAATCTCCAAGTCTCATACGAGAAATTATAGATAAATATTATGAATTTCGCAATTCATAAGTTTAACTTATAGAATTTATAGAGATTTACGATTATAATTACCACTACTGGAGAAGTACCCAAGCGGCTGAAGGGGGCAGTTTCGAAAACTGCTAGAAGATGCAAGTCTTGCAAGGGTTCAAATCCCTTCTTCTCCGCCAAAACAAAAAATAATTTAGGCACAAGACATCTGTGTCTTTTATTTTTTTTAATTCATTTTTGTATCAACTCATGTCGATTCTTATTATAATAAGATACGGAAAAGGAGGATTACTTAATGTCAGAATTTAAAACAGTACCTATTACCCTCATCACTGGATATTTAGGAAGTGGTAAGACCACATTAGTAAACCATATATTAAGAAATAGCAAAAATCATAAAATGGCGGTCATCGTCAATGATTTAGGTGAAGTAAATATCGACGCAGAATTGATTGAAAAAGAAGGCGTTGTTTCAGGAAAAGATGACAATTTAGTCTCTCTTCAAAACGGATGTATTTGTTGCACACTTAAGAAAGACTTAATTGAGCAATTAGCAGATTTAGTTCAATCACAAAAATTTGACCACATCATCATTGAGGCAAGTGGAATATGCGAACCAGTCCCAATTGCGCAGACAATCTCTTTCATGGAAGAAGAATTCAATCGTCAAAAACTTCCAAAATTCTATAAGCTTGACGCCATTGTTTCAGTCACAGACGTCTTAAGATTGAGAGATGAATTCGGCTGTGGAGAAGTATTTAAAGAAACAAAACGAGGTGAAGAAGATTTAGAAAATCTTGTCATCCAACAAATTGAATTCTGCGATGTCATCATCTTAAATAAAGTTAGTGATATTAGTAAGAAAGAACTTGAGAGAGTTGAAAAAGTCATTAAAGCAATTCAACCAAAAGCAAAATTAGTTCACGCCGATTATTGTAAAGTTGATGTAGACGATATTATCGACACTAACTTATTTGATTTCGAACAAGCTTCAGGTTCAGCGGCGTGGATCAAAGAATTTGAAGATTGGGATAACGAAGTTGATAGTGATGAAATTGAAGAGCATGAACATCACCATCATGATGACGATGATGATGACGAAGATGAACACGAACATCACGAACATCATCACGAGCACGAACACCACCATCATCACCACCATCACGAACACGGAGTCGGTGAAAATGATGACGAAGGAACCGCTGATGAATATGATGTAAATACATTCGTCTATTATAGAAGGAGACCATTCTCAAAAGAGAAGTTCCAAAATTGGACCGAGAATAACGGACGTAACATCATTCGTTCGAAAGGCATTTGCTACTTCGCTGAAGAAGAGAAAAACGCTTATGTCTATGAACAAGTCGGACACCAGAGAACTCTTAATTTATCTGGAAAATGGTATAGTGAAGTTCTCAGCAAACAGCAATTAAAGAATCTTGTTGAAAACGATAAAAACTTCGCTCACGACTGGGATCCAAAATGGAAAGACAAATTGATTAAACTCGTCTTTATCGGTCAAAACCTTGATAAAGAAGGAATCAAAAAAGAGCTTGATCAAATATAAAAAAGACTCGGGAAATTGCCCGAGTTTTTTTATACTACTTTATTCTATTGGTTTAATGAAGAAGTTACCGTAAGCTTGAATTAATGAAGTTACCGTAATAAATGAATGAGGATCAAGCTTTCTTACAAGAGCAACTACCTTTTTAACTTCATTAGAAGAGACAACCATATAGAGGACATTCTTTTCAGTTTGGGAATATCCGCCTCTGCCTTTAACATTTGTAGTAGAGTGTGGGAAATTCGAGATAAGGACTTTGTCTAGTCCATCTAAAGAAGTAATAATTTGAATCTGAGCTTTCTTGTTTCTGGTGTTAATAAAATCAACAACGAGCATAACCACGAATAGGTATAGGATTAGAGAACAAGGTAATGATAATGCTATTGATCATAGTCGCATATTTACCTACACTTGTAGATTTTCTAAGAGAGAAATAATAGGAAAATACATCTATTCCACCACAGGATAATTCTTCCTTAAATGCGGTTGCAGAGGCAATACCAATACATACGCCGCCAAAGAGAACGCGTGCAAGGTGCTGGCCCGCGAGTTCATTTGCGACCGCCTTTGCTAAATCTAACTGTGCGAACACCTGAATGAAGACAGAAGAAAGTCCGACATTAATCAAAGACAAAATTGCAAATTTCTTGCCAACTTTAAAGAATGCAAATAAAAGAATTGGAATGTTAAATGCAAAATAGCAAACTGATTGAAGCACGAATGGGTCAATCTTTCCACCACATAAAATAATAATTAAGTACAAAACTTGAGTGATACCACCAACTCCACCAGTAATAACTGATGAGCCAGCGATAGTCGAATGGTTTTCACTGGCAGGAGAAATAAAACAATAGAACGCAAAAGCGTAGAATATCGCTGTAATCGTAGCGATAAAAACACCTTTAGTAAAGATAAGGCTTTCTTTAAGGTGAATGTGATCGTAGAAGTAGTCGGAGATCTTGTGTTTAATTCTCTCTATTTTTTTCATTTGAAAACTCAAAATGTATTTTATACATCTATTTCTAAAATTACAACAAAGAACTTAAAGCGATGATATCAAAATATTTTAATTTCTAACGAAATTAACTTTTAATTAAATTAATCTATTATTTTATTGAAAATAACAGGTATAAGTGATATTATTTACCTGCTATATTGTTATATAGGAGGCGTAATTATCATGAAAGTACTTAGGGCTATTGGAGGATTCTTCGCTAAAATTGGACGTTGGATTGCTAATACCGCATGGATTCAACCATTATTAATTGTTGGTGGTATCTTCGGTATCATCTTCTCAATCCCATACATCAAATCAGCGATTGAAAATTCTAAAATCGACAACACTGATTACGATTATTTATACTATACCGATCACGCATTAGGACTCGAAGACAACGGCAGAGCCGATAAATTACTCGGTTATATAGAAGAGAAAAAATTTGCTGATATCAATGAACATTTTGGTAAAAAATTCATCCTTACATTTGTAAAAAGTAATTGTGATAATTGTAGAGAAGGCGTTGAAGCTTATAAAGAAGTTGAAAAGAACCCAGTCGGATGGGGAGTCGAAGGCTTCAAGTTACACACCATCATCGTTGATACTAAAGACCCAAATGATAGTACCGTCTATTTAGCCAAAAAACTTTTAGCAGATAAGCACCCAGATTTCAAAGATGAAATCACAGGTAAATATGGCGAAACCGCTCAAGACAAATACGCATTATACAAAAATGACGGCACTAACGGACCATCCGTTAAAGCTGCTATGATGAAATTTGCAGATTCTACTTCTAGCGAAGGAGAAGGATTACAAACACCACTCACCTTCATGTATGACTTCGAAAAGGTTAATCAAGAACAAGACTATTTCAACTACAATGGAATCACTGCTGCTTATCTCAACTTCATTGATTTAATTAAGAGTGATGAGCCACAAAACTTAGTTACCAAAATTCAAATGTTACAAAAGATTTGGAACTACGAAGGTGTGTTTGATCCAAATTATAAGGATTAATTATTTATAATTAATAAAGACCATCAATCGATGGCCTTTTTTGTTATTACTTTAATTATTTATTTTCTTAATAAATTATATACAGGAGCTGGCACCAAATCTTTAACATCCACTCCATTACGAGCTAACTCCATAATTGCAGAACTAGAAATAAAAGTTTTATCTCCTCTAGCCATAAAGAAGACCATATCGATAGATGAATCTACAAATTCATTAGCACTAGCGAGTTGGAATTCGTATTCAAAATCACTAACCGCTCTTAAGCCTCTGATTAAATGAGTGGCGTTATGCTTTTTAGCGTAATCAACTGTTAAGCCTTCAAAAGAATCAACTTCAACATTATTAATTCCCTTAACTGATTCTTTAATTAATTCCACTCTGTCTTTAAGCGAAAAATTGAAATGCTTATTAGGGTTAACAGCAACAAGAATAATAATCTTATCAAAGATCTTGCTCGCTCTTTTTAAAATGTCCAAGTGTCCATTAGTAATCGGATCGAAGCTACCAGGATAAACTGCAATTTTCATATTTTTAATTCTTTCTTAATACCAATAATTTAATTTCACCATAATGATACTCTTTATTTTTACTATCCCAAAGAGGATTGATACTAATATCATCTTTATATTCACAAGCGACAATGCCTTTATTATTTAATAAATTATTAAGGAATATATAATCTAAAGCAGCCTGATATAATCCGCTCTCATATGGTGGATCTAAATAAATAATATCAAATTTAATTCCTTCTTCTTTAAATCTAGTTAAGGCATCTAAGTCTTTTAATTTATAGACTATGCATCTATCCGCTATATTAAGTGAAGCAATATTCTTCTTAACATAGTTAAGCGATTCGTTATTAATATCAACAAAATAAGAGTGAGACGCTCCTCTACTGATTGCTTCAATTCCTATAGACCCGCATCCAGCGTATAAATCTAAAAAAGTTTTATTATTTATATCGCCGACAATAGAAAAGAAAGCTTCTCTTATACGATCTTTTGTTGGTCTAATGTCTTTGTTATTTTCAGGATACACTAGTAGACGATGCCTAAGTTCTCCCGCAATTACTCTCATTGGCATACTTTATTACCTTTAAAGTCAGAGAGAATTATATCGTTTATTTGCATATATAAATCTCTAACAATTGAATATTGTTTTAAATACTCTTTAACAAGTGGATTGGTGTTTAACTCTTTTTTAATTTTGGATAGTTCTTTTAAAGAGGCTATGGTTAATTCACTCTCTTCGCCATACATTTCTTTGTTTGATAAATATCTTTCTAACGCCTCATCTTTTCTATTACTTAGAGTGTAGACTTCAAAAGAATCATTAAGTTTTTTATCGAGCTCATTTAAAAGGATGACATCAGGATTATTATTTAATTCCTCATTTAATCTATTAGCGAGTTCAAACACTTTTATATCCATAGAAAAATTATACTAGTTTGCAAAGCAAAAAGATATAGTCTAAAATAGTTGCTATGAAATTGAAATTGGTAAAAGATAATAACCCAATCATGAGAAAGAGATCGCTACCAGTGACTCTTCCTTTATCAAGCGAAGACCGCGAAACTTTAAATGCGATGCTTGACTACTTAAAAAAGAGTCAAGATGAGGAATATGCTAAAAAGCACAACATCAAAGAAGGCGTCGGATTAGCGGCAATCCAAATAGGATTACTCAAACGAATGTTCGTTGTTTATTTTCAAATGGGTGAAGAATTAGTTCAATATCAATTAGTCAACCCACGTATCGTAGAATCTTCCATTAAAAAATGCGCTTTAGAGCACGGAGAAGGATGTTTGAGTGTTGATGATGAGCATCTAGGACTAGTTCATCGTGCGTATAAAATAAAAATTGAAGCTTTTGATGCTTTATCAAATCAAAACGTTGTCATTACTGCTAGAGGATTTGAAGCTATCGTGCTTCAGCACGAATATGATCATCTAAACGGTATGTTTTTCTATGACCATATCGACAAAAACAATCCTGATAAGCGACTATTAAACGAAGAAATCTTATAAATAATCATTTTTTGTATATATACAAATATTTAAATATTGTGTTATTATAAAAACACCTAATTTTACATATCATAATGTATTTGGAGGAAATCGGATGGAAAAGAGCATTTCTAAACCTGTTTCTATTTATGCCTTGGGAGGTCTTGGCGAAGTAGGAAAAAATATGTATTGCTTTGAGAACGAAAACCAAATCGTTATCATCGATTGTGGTGTAAAGTTCCCAGGCGTTGAATTTCCAGGAATTGACTATATCGTTCCTGATTTTACGCATTTAAAAAACAATAAAAATAAAATTGCTGCTCTTATTATTACTCACGGCCACGAAGATCATATCGGTGGTATTCCTTTCCTCATCCAACACGTTAATATACCCGTTATTTACGCGCCTAGATTAGCGTGTGCCTTAATCAAAAATAGACTTGAAGAATATAGAATGTTAGATCAAGTCAAATTAGTGGAATATAACAACCAATCAAAATTCAAAATCGGTGACTTTGATATTTCTTTCTTTAGAGTTACACACTCTATACCTGACTCTTTTGGAGTTGTCATCGATACAAGTGAAGGAAGAATTGTTTCTACTGGAGATTTTAAAGTTGACCTAACTCCAATTGGACCAGACATTGAATTAAGAAGAATTGCCGAGTTAGGAGAAGAAGGCGTCGATTTATTATTAAGTGACTCCACTAATGCAGAAAACGAGGGCTATACGCCTAGTGAGAAAAACGTAAATGATTCAATTAATGAAATATTTAACGAAGCAAAAGGAAGAATTATTGTTTCAACCTTCTCAAGTAATATATCTCGTATTCAACAAATTTGTGAAAACGCTGTAAAACATAATAGAAAAATTGCTATTGTAGGTAAAAGCATGGAAAAAGCTGTAGAAATATCTAGAGGCTTTGGCTATATCAAAATACCTGATAGTTCAATCATTAAAACTGAAGATGTTAGAAACTTAAAAGGAAGCGAAGTGTTAATCCTATGTACAGGAAGTCAAGGAGAACCAAACGCTGCTTTGAGTAGAATTGCTACAGGAGATCACAAAGATATTCATATCATTCCAGGAGATACAGTTGTATTCTCCAGTTCTGCTATTCCAGGAAACGGAATCATGATTGCCCATATTGTCAATATGCTAACTAGAGCAGGAGCGGAATGTATTACTAATTCAATTCTTGCTGATATCCATTCTTCTGGTCACCCTTCAAAGCAAGAATTACGTCTTGTACTTAAATTATTCTCACCAAAATATTTTATGCCAATGCACGGAGAATACCGTATGCTTAGACTCCATGCGGAACTTGCAGAATCATTAGGTATTCCTAAAGACCACTGCTTCGTTTTAGATAACGGAGATACTTTAACATTGGCTAAACATAAAATTAATGTTGGGTATCAAGTAGAGCACGGTGTTACCTATATTGATGGTAAAGATATTAACGGATTAGACGCTGCAGTTATGAGTGATCGTAGAATCTTAATCGAAGATGGAATGATTATTGTCGCTATTTCAGTTGATAGTCGCTCTAATGAGCTAATCTTAGACCCTATTATATATAATAGAGGAGTCATCACTCGTAAAAACGATAAAGTGGTCGCTGAATTAACTGAAATCATAAAAGAAGCAGTTAAAGAGAAATTAAGTGGAAAACCTAACTTTGCTGAAATCAAAGCAATTATTAAAAGTAAAGTCTCTTCTTATGTCTATAGTAAAACAAAGAGAAATCCAATGGTTATTCCAGTAATCATGAGTAAAAACTAATGCGATACATTTTAGCGAGCAAGAGTCCTAGAAGAAAAGATTTGATGAAATTAATTTCATCAGATTTTTTAGTTGTAACCGAAGATATCGATGAAGAATCATCTTACTCACTCCCTCCTATTGAAGCGGTAAAAGATATCGCAAAAAGAAAAGGCGAAGCGGTTTATAAAGAATATCCAAACGATTTAGTAATCTCCGCCGATACAATTGTTGTTATTGATAATCAAATTATTGGCAAACCAATTGATAAAAAGGATGCCTATAGAATATTAAAACTATTGAGTGGAAGAACTCATCACGTTTATACAGGATACGCTATTCACTATCAAGACCAAATAGTTGTGGATGTATGCGATACAGAAGTTAACTTTTTAAATTTAAGTGATGAACTCATAAATTCATATATAAAAAATGGCTCACCCATGGATAAAGCTGGGGCATACGGAATTCAAGACAATAATGATTTCCATATAATAAAAAACATCGCCGGTTCACTCGACAATGTAGTAGGATTTCCAGTTAAAGAAATTAAAGAAGCAATTAATAAAATTCTTAAATCTATTTAGATTTTCTGTTTCTAATCAATAGAAACACTAATGTAGCAAGAATAATAATAACGACAGCAAGAGCGATATAAAAGCTGCCGTTTTTTAGTGATTCATTAATCGCATCTTTGAAGGTCGCTAAAATCATGACTATCTCCTAGACAAGAAAGAAGAATTAATCTTCTTGATATAATCGCGATCTTTTTTAGAGACGATTTTTACTTTTTTATCACTTAATGAAATCGTAATTTCACTAGTGGATAATTCTTTTTTTGTCAAATGGTCATAGCCAAGCACCACTTCTTTAAAATTACCTTTAAAAGTAATTTTACTAGTTGAAGGAACCACCAAAGGATTAATTAAAGAAGTATATAGGCAATTAGAAATAGGAGCGATTTCTTTAATTTGCATCACTTCTAAAGCACTATCAAGAAGTGCTCCACCTAGTGACTTATTATAAGCAGAACTACCAATCGCGCTACATACTACAAGGCCATTGCCTCTAAATGTTTCTAATTCAGAGTCATTAACAAGAACTTCGCTAGTTAATGTATGAAATGGGTTTTCAATTCTAACTTCGTTAACGGCAAAAATATCTTCGTTATTGATTCTAGCGGTTAATAGGCGATATGAAGATAAAGAATATTTGTCACCATCTAAATTAGACAATATCTCGTCAAGTTCTTCTTCTTTAAAATCGCAGAAAAAACCAAGCTTTCCTTTATTAACACAAACGAATTTAACGTGGTCTAATTGGCTGAGATATTTTTGTACAGCCTTTAAAAATGTACCATCTCCACCAAAAGAAAAAACATAATCAGGATTACTGTTATCAATAGAGTAGCCAAAACTCATGATTTTCTTTTTAATACTTTCTTCAAAAGATTTGTCCACTACTTCGTACTTTATAAATAATCCAATTTTCATAACGAAATTATTGTAGCATAATTATTACATGAAGCAACAAGGCAATATTAATATTGAATACGAAGCGAGAGCGATGATAAGTGAAGAGCAATATCTTCAAATAATTAATTATTTCGTTAACGATAAATCTAAAAGATCTTTTACCAACACAAATACATATTTTGATTATGAAGATCTATCTTTAACAAAAAATCATATCGTATTAAGAAGTAGAGAAATCGATGATTCTAATTTTGAAATCACTCTTAAAATTAAGGGAGATGGAGGGGATATAGAAATCGATGATTCTTTAACCTCAAATGAATTAAATGATTTGAAGGAAAATTGTCTCATCAAATCAAAGGTTATTCTACAAGAACTAAATAAATTAAATATTGATATAAATAGACTCGTAAAAGTCAGTGAATTAAAAACCGAACGAATAGAAATTCAAAAAGAAGACTACTTAATTGTAATAGACAAAAACCACTATAACGGAAAAATTGATTATAACGTAGAAATCGAATCGAATAGTAAAGACGCCGCTATTGAGCGTTTAAACGAAACATTTTCTCCTTTTGGAGTCACATATAAAAAAGGCTACATCTCTAAGAGTAGACGAGCCATTTTTAAACTTTAATTATTACTTATCTTCGCAGAAGTTATAAGTTGGACAGTCAGATTTTTGACATGCCCATTCTTTCACTCTTTTTTCATGAGGGATGAAGACCATAATTTCTTCAGAGTTGTAACCTACCTGAACTTTAGTTTCATCAACCATAATAGGACGTTTGAGTACACTAGGATTTTTTCTAATAAAGGCGATGAGTTCACTGATAGTCATATTATTGATATCAGCTCCACTTTCTTTAATCACTTTACTTCTAGTTGAAATGATATCACCAGTTCCATTTTCCGTTTTGCTTAAAATATCGCGCAGCTCTTTTTCATTAATATCATTAACAAAAATATTCTTTTCTTGGAAAGGAATCTCTTCCTTTTTAAAAAAAGCTTTTGCTTTTTTACATGAACTACAACTTGGAGCGGTATAAATTTTAATCATAAATTCCTCACCATAAATATAATAATGAGATTCTAATTCATTAACAAATATTTTGTGAATGAAATTATTTTCTATTATGCATATAATATTGATTAGACCGAGGTACACTTATGGCGGAAAGAATTTTAACTGGTATTAAACCAACAGGACAATTAACTTTAGGAAACTATATTGGAGTCTTAAAGAATTTAAAGAAAGAAACTGAAAGAGGCGAATGTTTTTATTTCATCGCCGACCTTCACGCTTTAACTCTTCCTATCGAACCTGAAGTATTAAGACAAAATAGTATTGATCTTGCGTGTTTTTATCTCGCTGCTGGAATCGATACTAAAAAAGCAAATCTCTTTCTTCAATCAAGTGTGTCTGCTCACGCTGAGCTCAATGCCATCATGCAAAATTACCTCTATATGGGTGAATTAAGTAGAATGACACAGTTCAAAGATAAATCAAGCAAGATGAAAGAATCAGCAATTGGATTAGGTCTATTTGCTTATCCAGTCTTAATGGCGAGCGATATCATTTTATATGATGCAAATATAGTTCCAGTAGGAGAAGACCAAGTTCAACACGTCGAACTTACTCGTGACCTTGTCAATCGTTTCAATAATAGGTATGGCGAAGTTTTAACTCTTCCTAAATACGAGATGAGAAAAGTTGGAGCAAGAATTATGTCTCTATCTGATCCAAGTAAGAAAATGAGCAAGAGCGATCCTAAAGGAGATATCTTCTTAAAAGATGACCTCACCACTATCCGTAAAAAAATCATGTCCGCGGTTACTGATTCAGGAAGCGAAGTTAAGTATGACGTAGAAAATAAACCTGGCATCTCTAACTTATTAACAATCTATGCCGCACTTAAAGAAATCTCAATTGAAGATGCCGAAAAAGAATTTGTAAATTCAAGATATGGAGACTTCAAAAAAGCAGTAGCCGATGTTGTCTGTAACGAGCTTGGTGCTTTCCAAGAAAAATATAGACAAATCTTAGAGAGTAAAGAATACGAAAAAGTTCTTCTTGAAGGAGCCGCTAGAGCTAGAGAAGTTGCTAATTCAACACTTAAACGAGTTAAGAAAGCTGTTGGATTACTTAATTTAGAATAAATTAAAACTGGCAAATTAATGCCAGTTTTTTTGTTAATTATATTTACTATTTATAGCTTGGTGGAACAACACTTGATCCGGTAACAAATGAGGTAACTTCTAAAGTTTGAGAACTGATTTGTGTTTTACTAGAATCAGCGTATTCAACATGTTTTAAAGTAATTCCGATTGTCTTATCAACCCAATATCTTTCATTGCTAGTTTCTGTATCGCGATCATAAATTTGAACCGCTCTACCTGCGATAGTTGTTTCACCATTCTTTTTATACTCTGAATTTTCATCAAGAATATGAGCGAAGAACAATTTAGACCAAGATGATTCTCTAGCATTATCAAACGAAGTTCTAGCACTTACAGTTTTATCAACTTCTTGTTTAGTCCAGGTTGTTTGTCCATCTTCTCGAATATAACGATCATACTGAATATTTTCACTTTCGTTTGTGAAGAATTCGTAAACTATTTCATCTTTGTTAACATTCATTTCCCAAAATAAGTCGAGGCTATTACAAGCGAAATAACGTGCAACTGGTTCCGATGAGGATAGTAAATATTCGTTGAAACTAATTTTAACTCCTTGTGTTTTTGCTAAATTAAGTAAATTTTCAACAGCGTGAGTTTTATCAATATCAAGTCTAACTCCGGTTGGACCTGAAGGAGTTGGATCACTTGGTGTTGTAGGTTCATTACCACATCCAGTTAAAACAAACGCTCCAATTAATAACGATGTAAATAGAAGTTTTCTCATATTTTCTCCTCCTTTTAAATATTTAAAACTTTCTTTAATTTTTCATATAAGATTTCAGGCATTGCTTCTGCTTCTTTTAAAGAAGAAGCAACAACTCCAAAATAGAATTTAACTTTGGCTTCAGTGCCACTTGGGCGAACCGCAATTGTGGTGCCATCTTCAAAATATAATTTAATAACATTACTCTTAGGTAAATTAATAGGAGTTTCTTTATCATTGCATTTAGTAACTGACAACAGGAAATCATCAACCTTAATAACTTTGTTATTATCAATAGAAATAAATGGGTTATTTCTTAGTCCATTCATAAGTTCATTCATCTTGCTCGCTCCAGTAGAACCACTAAAAGCGATAGAGAAACAACGATCTTCGTGATAGCCAAATCTTTCTCCCATTTCTTCCCAAACATCTCCAAGAGTTTTACCTTGAAGATAATAATAAAGTGCCATTTCTGAATACATTAAGATTGCTTGAATACCATCTTTATCTCTAGCAAATGGAGCAATTAAGCATCCATAGCTCTCTTCATAACCAAATTCAAACTTAGGACCATGTCCAAGCTTTTCATAATAATCAATTCGATTACCAATAAACTTAAATCCGGTTAAAAATTGTTCAGTTTTAACTCCGTAATGAGAAGCAACCTTTTCACCAAGAGAGGAAGTTACAACTGTGTTATACATCACTCCATTAGACGAAAGAAGCCCCATCTTTTTTCTAGTAGCAAAAATATAATCCATAAGCATCGCGGCGCTTTGATTACCGGTTAATGTTTTATATTCACCATCTTTATTTCGATATGCAAGACCACATCTGTCTCCATCAGGATCAGTCATAACAACAAGTTGAGCGTTAATCTCTTTAGCGAGTTTAATTGGTTCGATATAACTTCTTTGATCTTCTGGGTTAGGAGATAAAGTACCAGAGAAATCTGGATCAGGATCACATTGAGATAAGACTGGATATACTTCGTATCCTAAATCTTTATACACTCTCATCGCATTAACATAACTCGTTCCGTGATTTGGAGTGAAAACAATTTTAAAACCTTGTTTAGGCAAATCTCTATTTAAGGCGATTGATTCGCAAAGAGAAACATATTTATCATCAAGGCTCTTATCAATCATAACGATTGGAGCAGGATTATTAACTGGAGTGTATGTAACATCAAGTTCGTTTGGAAGAGAAGCAATAATTTCCACTAACCTTGAAATCTTTTCAGGAACTAGTTGGCAGCCTGTTTCATCATATACTTTATAGCCATTATGTTCTTTTGGGTTATGACTTGCAGTAATCATAACTCCGCCACTTGCTTTAAGCTCTCTAACAGCAAAGGATAATTCAGGAGTGGGTCTAAGAGAATCAAAAATATATGCTTTAATTCCAAATTCAGAGAGAATTTTAGCGGTTTGAAGAGTGAATTCTCTACTCATATGACGATTATCATGAGAAATGACTACACCATCGTTTTGACAATTTGGATATTTTTCTAATAAATATTTAGCAAAACCAACAGTGGCTTTTCCGACTGTAAATTCATTTAGTCTATTTGTTCCTGGTCCAAGAATTCCTCTCATTCCAGCGGTGCCGAATTCAACATCTTTAAAGAAGGCATCATCGATTTCTTCTTTACTCATTTTACGTAATATTTCTTTATCGCTCTCTTTAACTAGAGAAGAATTTAACCAGCGATTATATGACTCTAAAGTTCCCATAACATCTATCCTCTTAATTTTAATAATAACGAATTTAATTCATCAGGTAAATCAATCTTAAAAGATTTATTACTTAAATATTTTAATTTTCCACCTAGCTCATGGAATTTTATATAAAACGCAACAAGGAATTGATTCTTAAAAGAGTATTTATTTTCAATCTCTTTATTTAAGGCGTAATCACCATATTTACTATCGCCTATAATTGGAGAATTATTATACGCCATATGGACACGAATTTGATGGGTTCTTCCTGTTAATAGGCTAACTTCTAATAGACTAAATCCATTAAACGAGTCTATAACTTTATATCTAGTTATTGCTTCTTTCCCCATAGTAGAAACACTTACCATCCCAGTTTTAGAATTCTTAAATAAAGGAGCATTAATCTCTTTTTCTCCTTTTAGTTCACCCTTAACTAGAGTTAAATATCTCTTTTCAATTAATGATTTATCATTAATAATCTTTGAAAAAGCTTGAAGAGTTTCGATGTTTTTTCCAAATATAACTAGTCCGGCAGTATTACGATCAAGTCGATGAACTGGAGCGGGAGAATATCCCAAGTCTTTTGATGGATCATATTCCTTTTTTTCAATTAAATAAGAAAGAACCATTTGTGATAAAGGAGAATTATTAACTCCATCTTCTTGAACCACTATTCCTCTTGGTTTATTTATGATAAGAATGTTCTCGTCCTCATAAACAATATACGAAGTGACATCTTCACTATTTTTAGTGATGTTCTTTTTTCTAAATTCATCTAATTGTACATCTGTAATATAAATAGATATTTCATCTCCAGAAGCAATGATATATTTCTCTTTTTGCCAGTGACCATTAACTTTTATGTCTTTCTTTCTAAAAAGTTTATAAATAAAAGATAGAGGTGCCTCTTTAAGTACCTTCTTAACATATTTTTCTAAAGTTTGATTGCTTTCGCTTTCGTTAACAGTTAACTTAATCATTTCTAAATTATTATAATTTATCTTAATTTAACAATAAAGGTTGCACTTTCTCTTTTTAATATATTAAAATACATATCGCAGCCATGAATCTGGAGGAATACCCAAGAGGCTGAAGGGGCGGGCTTGGAAAGCTCGTAGACTGGTAACTCGGTGCGAGGGTTCAAATCCCTCTTCCTCCGCCACGATTGATTGTCAAGACACGTAACTTAGAGTACGTGTTTTTCTTTTCAAAAATTAGTATTTATTTTTTATTTAATCCGTGTGGAATCTTTCTCCATTTTAAATCATGAATAAAAATAGTAACGACATCTAGTGGGACTTGAAGTAATAAAAATAAAGGGAAAACAATAAACCCAGTGATAAGCGGTAATTTTGCTTGTCCTTTATATTTTCCTCTGGAGGCAATTAAAGTTGCAATTGCAGTTAAATAAGATCCTAAAAAGAGCCACACAAAAGTTTTTATCATTCCGAATATTGCTCCGGTGTTTAATGACATGAACAAATTCTGAAACCAACTTTGCTCGTAATTCCAATATAAGAACGCCTCATTAAGTGAAACACCTGCTAATGGTGAAAATAGTAAAATCATATTTTGAGCAATAAATAGGAAGAAAAACACTAACGGGATAAAAGAATTAAATGTCATCGCAATATAAATTGAGAGTTTATTCTTCTTTTTCTTATCAAAAAGGGCTCGGAAAAATTTCCAAAAATATTTCCTACTAGTAAGATTTTGTCCTTTTGACCATCTTAGGCGCTGAAACCACATGGTTTTGAAATCAAGCGGCTGTTCATCATAAAATATAGCATCATCGCAGTAATGGATTGTTTCTCCTTCTAATACCTTATCAGCACTGAATTCAATATCTTCAGTAATGCTAGTGTAATTCCATCCATTTTCTAATAGACGTACAGGTATAACAAATCCACATCCAGTGACTCGACAAGAAACATTAAAACATTCTCTACCAATATATGATAATAAGCACGCAGCGGCAAAATAATAGCTATAAATAGCTGGCATTGTTCCATCTTTTATATTTAAAGCGTGACGGAAGGTAGTCACCACACTATCTTTTTTATGATAAACAAAAGCGTCGTTGAGCTTATCAAAGTAATCTTTGCTCACGACATTATCGGCGTTTAAAACAATAATTCCGTCATACTCTTTAACGTTAATTCGTTTAAAAGCGTATTGGTACGCTAAACCTAAAGTACGCGCGTTTTCATCATTATAAATAATGACGCTAGCACCCATAGATTTCGCTACCTCAGCAGTCTTATCTTTACAATTATGAGCGATGATAAAAATATCTAATTTATCTTTAGGATAGTTAGATTCCTTAATGCTATTAATTAATCTAGGAATTACATTTTCTTCATCTTTAGCGGATACTAAAATTCCGTATCGACATTTTTCTTCTACTTTCGGAAATCTTTTTTTATGAACAAGACCTACGATCATAAAGAAAAAGAAGTGAAATAAATATAGACTTACTAAAGCACTAATAATAAGAAAGATAAGATTAACAATTGTGACGTAATTCATAATGATGTATTTAATATACAACTCATTATGCCACATAAGTGCCACAATATTAAATTGAGTATTAGAAAAAGTTAGATTGTGATAGAATAAAAAACATGCAAAAAGAAAGCACAAATAAAATAACAAACGCTAGAACAATTAATAAGATGAGGTGTATTGTCGGTCTTATTATTTGCTCAATCGTCATATTACTAACATTAATCTCTGTTACTTTAAATTTCGTTAATTTTTATAAAGACGATACTCCTGAAGCAGGCATCGGCACTTTAAGAATGTACACCACTATATCTAACATCATTGCCGCTCTTGCTGCTTCTATTTGTGTTCCTTTCCAAATTGAAGGTATTAGAAAGAATAGATTTAAATTACCTAGTTGGGTTGTTGAAGTGATGTATATTGGCACTTGCGGAGTGTTTTTAACATTTATTATTGCCCTAACAATGATTTCTCCAACTGCCGGATTTGTTTATGCGATGTTTGAGCGATCAAATCTATTCATGCACACGCTTAATCCAATCTTTATTACTCTTTTATTCACAATCGCTATTTCTGATGTAAAGATTAAATTTAATCGCACTTTCTTCACAATTATTCCAACTTTTATTTACGCGATGATTTATTTCATTATGGCGTTCGTTGTAAAAATTTGGAGAGACCATTATCACATTCAAGAATTAATGCCTTGGCCAGTTGCCTTTATCGGAATAATGATTATTGCCTTTGCTTTAGCGTCCCTCCTTCGCTTCCTTCATAACTTGACTAATTTCCACGTTAAAAAAGGTATTGAAAGGTATTATAAAGAATCACCTGATTACGAATTTGAAAAAATCACCTTAGCAATCGCTAAACTTGCTAAAGAAGAATCAGATTATTATAAAGAGGGTGATGAGATCTATATTCCAGTAGATACAATTAAACTACTATCAGAAAGATATAAGACCAACACTCTTCCATTAGACATTCAATATGATATCTATTTAGAAAGCTATCTCGCTAATATTCATAATAATGATGTTAACCAAATATATGTAGAAGAAAAAAACAACTCCGAAGAATAATCAATCGGAGTTGTTTTCTATTCTAGAAACGTTTTTTAAGTACAAGAATATTTTTGCCGTTAATATAATCGTAAGCGTACTCGGTCATAATCTTTTTTACAATTAAGATACCAAGTCCACCAATCTTGTTTTTATCAGTGTTTTCATCATACGCTTCATCATTAACCTCTAATTGATTAAATGGAGTGGCTCTATCAATAACTGTTAAAGCAAACTCATTAGTATCATCATTAAAGAGTAATCTCACGAATATGTCTCCACCTTTATTGTTATAACCGTGATTAACGATATTAGAGAATAATTCGTCACCAACGACAACAAGTTGATTAACAAAACTCATTGGGAAATGATGTTCTTCACCGAAATTTTCAATTAACGCTAACATGTTTTTAACATTTTCAATTCTTGCATCAAAATATTTTTCAAGATAAGAATAATGTCCGCCTTGATATTTTAATGTAACGAAAGTGATATCATCACTTTGAGGTGCGCCATCAACAAATGTCGCAATTGAATCTTTGATCGCGTGATGGAGTTCAACAATACAGGTATAATCATTTTTATTAAAGGCTTCAATTAATCTCTTTTCTCCAAAGAAACCGCCTTGATTATTTCTAGCTTCAGTAATGCCATCAGTATATAAAGTAATACTATCTCCAGGATTTAAAGTAATTTCTTGGTCGCTAACAAAGGCGTCTTTAAAGCAGCCGAGTAATAAGCCTGATTCACAAGGCAAGAAGTGATACTTTTGCTTTTGACCAACAACTGGACGATTATGCCCTGCGTTAGCGTAAATAAGTCGACCAGTTTTCTTATTTAAAATTGCTAAGAAGCAAGTAACAAACATGCTCGACTTATTGCCTCTATAAATAGAGGCATTAACTTCTCTTAAAATTTGAGATGGTGAAGTACTGCCTTTAGCGAAGTCTCTAAATGAAGTGATTGTCTTCATCATAAACATCGCAGCTGGAACGCCTTTTCCAGAAACATCACCAATAATAATGGCAACGTGATCTTCATCAATATCTAAATAATCATAGAAGTCTCCACCGACTTCTTTTGCAGCTTTAAGTTCTCCAATAATTTCAACGTCCTTAGAGGAAATGAATTCTTCAGGAAGAGTGCTTAATTGAATGTCTTTAGCAACTTCAAGTTCGGTTTTAGATTTTTCTTGTTCGTCGTGAATTTTAATTTCTTGATCGAGCAACTTATAAGTTCTTCTATTAAGTAAGTTAGAAACCATGAAGAATAAAGTAACAACTGCCGCTCTTGGTAAATAATAGAAAATCAATACTTTTACATAACGGTTTTCTCCATTCAGAAGCATCGTTTTAAGCATATTAATTCTTTGGATATAATTATCGTAATAAACGATTTCGCCATCGACGACAACTCCTCCACCAAGAAGGTTGAGATCATATTCGCCAAATAGCATTCCTAAATACATGCAAATAAGCATCATTACTAAAGTAAAAACATAAATGATTCTACCTAATACTGGGTTATAGTAATGGTTCGCAATAAGAATGGCAAAAGGCCACAAAAGCATGCCGTGCTTAGGAATGGTAATATTAATTGCAATTATTACAATTAATAAAGAAAACAGAATGAAATATTTATACCAAGATTTAGTAATTGCTTCGGTTTTAACTAAAAATACTGGGATAATTAAAAGCACTGTTGCAAGTGGGAATAAAACAGTGACGATAGGAAATAGTTCTTCAGAAATTGTAAATATTTTAGTTAAGTAAAGTATCCAAAGAACCAAAGACAAAAGTGAAGCTGCCCCATTAACATAGGACATATGCTTATTAGCATCAGCTTCATTTTTATTATAGGCTGCAATATATTCTTTATTTTTAAGTTCCATATTAGATACCAATGTTTAAGTCATTATATTTGTCTAATAAAGCATATAATCTATTTCTACATCCGTTTAATCGAATTTCATTATTTGGTTCATTAGTGCGGTTCCACCACACCATATGAATATAAGAAAGTAATCTAATTTTATCTTTGATAACTGGATCATCTTTCCCAAAATATAGATTAAGAAGTGCGTTATATAATTTAGAAGCATTCTCATCACTTATTCCAAAAAACTTCTCACTATTTCCAGGATCGTCTTCGTTAAAAGCACAATAAGGTGCATATAAAGCAGCAAGTTCAAAAATAGGATGTCCGACAGAAAGAGTGTCCATATCTATCAAGATAAGTTCACCATTTTGCACCATAATATTTTTAAAGTGACAATCGCCATGAATAAATGTCTTACGATCTTCAATTGAAGAAAGTAAATTATAGGCTTTACTATAATGAGCTTCATCTAGAAATGGTTTAATCATTTCAAGCTTTTCAAAATACTTTTTCTTGATGTCAGGAATAGACTCATTGAAGCATTCTGTAGTGTTAATCTTTTTAAGTAATGCTGCATATTTTTCTAAATATTCATGCATTTTTTCAGGATAAGTAATAACGACATTTTTAAGCGACATACAGTCAAGCATTTCAAAAATCACGCCGAGCTTATCTCCGGCTTTAACAATATCAAAAGATATTGCGGTAGGAACACCAAGAACAAACGCTTCTTTAGCTAAAAATAATTCACGATTAATTTGCTCTGGGTCACTAGTGCGATTAAATACCTTAACAATCGTATCTTTATCTAAGCGATATACAGTGGAGAAATATCCATCTCCAATCACTTCTGTATTAGTTAAATCCACCACTCTTAAGGCTTTATTTACCTTCATAATATTAGTGAATCCGGTCATTTGGAAAATGTCATAAACTTCTAAAGAAGCATTATTAACAACGAGATCATCATATTGTTGTTTAAGTTTTAAAACAACTCTTAATCCCGCACTAGAAACATAGGAGCATTTATCTAAATCAACAATAACTGATGAAAAATTATTTTCTTTAATTATTTCGTCGATTTCTTGTCCCACTTTCTCGGAATTTGATGAATTCAATTCACTAGGAAAATAGAGGGTTAATACACCATTATTAACATTAAATTCCATATCAACCTCACTATTTCTTTTCAATGGCGAACATTTTTACGAATCCGACCATATCAAGAATGTCATAGACATCACTAGAAACTTTAACAAGACTTAAATCATCAAATCTTTGTTTTAATCTAACGATAATTCTTAAACCCGCTGAAGAGATATAACGTAAATTGTCAAAATCTAAAACGAGAGATTTAAAAGGTTTTTCAGAAACAATCTTTTCGATCTCAGTTTCAACTTCATCGCAATTATAAGAATTGAGTTCTCCTTCTAAAAAGATCGTTAATTTTTCGTTTTCCAAAGTGTGATTCATATAATATCCTCCTATTTGTTATTATCTAATCTTTGTCTGTCGACAAGTTCTGCAAACTTGCCTTTTTTATCAATTAAGGTCTGATAATTACCTTCTTCAATAACCTTTCCACCTTCAAGCATCAAAATGCGGTCCGCACTTTGAATAGTAGATAAACGGTGAGCGATTACAATTCTCGTACAATTAAGTTTACTAATTGAATCGGAGATACTCTTTTGAGTTTTATTATCTAAGGCGCTTGTAGCTTCATCAAAGATTAAAACCTTTGGTTTATGCACAATCGCTCTAGCAATCATGATTCTTTGCTTTTGTCCGCCAGAAATGCCACCTTGGCCTTCTGAGATAACAGTATTCATTCCCATAGGCATTTCTCTAATATCCTCAGCGATATTAGCAATTTCCGCGGCTTCCCAAGCATCTTCTTCTTTTAAAGATGGAGAAGAGATGATGATATTAGACAATATATCAGCGTGGAACAAAGTTCCATTTTGCATAACTGTGCCGATATTTCTTCTCAAAGAAGTCAAATCAACATTTTTAAGATTGTTACCGTCAATTAATATATTACCATTAATTGGCTCTTCAAATCCTAATAATAGTCTAACAAGAGTGGATTTACCACAACCTGTTTGTCCAACAATTGCGATATATTCGCCTTCTTTAATATCTAGCGATAAATTATTGACCACAAGAGGTCCCTCACTATTATATCTAAAAGATACATTCTCAAATTTGATGTTACCTTTGATGTTTTCAATAGGAGGCTTTTTAGAGTTATTCTCTGGTTCAGCTTCTAAGAATGGTCTAGCCATCTCGTACATCGGTTGAATTGAATAAACAAGACCAACCATTTGACTTAATGAAGCAAAGGCGCTAGAAAGAACACCATAACTAGATACAAACGCCATATAACTACTAACACTAATGTTGTTTTTAGCAGCAACAGCATATATGGCAATATTACCTAATAGAGTGATTAATAAAGAAATAGCTGGAGCTATCTTCAATAAAAGAGGTGGATTATATAAAAGTCTAGCGGATTTAGAATACGCTTTTGCCCATTTAGCAAAAACTCTTTTTTCTGATCCGGATAATCTTATTTTTTGTATTCCGTTAATAATTTCATAAGTAAGGCCGTTTTCTTTTGAAGAAAGTTCGAGTTGTTTCTTACTATAGTTTCTTTGAATATACGCAATCAAAATTGAGAAAGCAGAAGAGACGAATAAAACGATGATAACCGGTAAGATCAAAGAAGGAGCAAAGCCAATTAATTGGAATAAGTACATAAGTGACATCACAACCGATATCAAAGTAACAAATAGACTGGAAACAATTAAATTAGCAAGTCCGATGACACTTTGGAAACGTGCAGTCAATTCACCAGTATTATATTTTTTAAAGAATGAGGTCGGTAAATTTAAGGCCTTCATCATCGTTGCTTCCGTAACGCCTTTATTAACCGAGATCGTTATTCGAGAATTAACATATCCTTCAATTGCCTTAATTAAAACAAGTCCAGCGGCAGCAGAAACAACATAAATCGAAGTAATTATAAAATAATTAATATTGCCTTTATCGATTACATCGCCGGTTAATATCCTAGTCAAATATGGGATTAATAAACCAACTCCACTAACAATCGCACTCGTCAAAATAAGAAGAACGATATCTCTTACACGAATATTCTTTTGCAAATATTTTGCATATTCTTTAACAGATATTTTCTTGCTTGGAAGAGGACGATAAAAACTATAAGCTTCCATTTCAAGTTTATTAATTAAAGAAGCCTCGATTTTTACCTTCTTACCTGTTTGATAATTGATATAGTAGTAAGCTTTATTTCCAATCGGGAAAAGAACAACTGGAGTTTGGCTAATCAAAGTGAAAATAAGAACTGGACTATGAGTGTCATTTACCCATTCGCCATTAAGCTCAACTTTACGATATTCGATATCAACCTGACTTAAAGCGTAATTAAGTTTATCTTTAAAGGTAGTAATCTTTTCAGGAATATCAACCATTTGATGACGGAAATAGGAAAGTACTTGAGAAATAGCGAAATTTTCTTTGATCGCTTCATCGCTCAAATTAGACTTTTTATCAACTTTGATTCCAGCAAGCGAAGCAAAAGAATCTTCGAATGTTTTTTCATCGAGTTTCTTTCTTTGTTTCACTTGTTCTTCAAACCAGCCCACAATTCTTTTCCTTTCTATTCATTAGTCACAAGCTCATAATAATAGCCCTTAAGTTTCATTAGCTCATCATGAGTTCCTTGTTCGGCGATAACACCTTTATTTAAAACGACGATTAAATCAGCGTCTCTAATTGTTGATAAACGGTGAGCAATAACAATTGTAGTAATGCCTCTAGCTTTAATTGCTTTAACGACTTCGTGCTCAGTTTTTGCGTCTAGCGCGCTAGTTGCTTCATCTAAGATGATAATGCTAGGATCACCCGCTAAAGAACGAGCAATTTCAAGCCTTTGTCTTTCTCCACCTGAGAAGTTTTTACCACCTTCAAGAACAGGCGCATTATATTCCCCATCTCTAGACATGATTTGTTTATGAATTTGTGCATCATTACACGCCATAACAACTTCATAATCTTCGATTGATTCATCCCACATTTTTAAATTGTTTAAAATAGTGTCTTCAAATAAGGTAATATCTTGATCAACTACCGCTATCGAAGCAGTAAAAATTTCATGATCAATTTCTTCAATAGATTTGCCATCAAAGATGATATCTCCACTCCAAGGCGAATATAATCCGCTTATAAGTTTTGAAAGTGTAGATTTACCACTACCAGTAGAACCAACAATTGCAATTTTTTGTCCTTGTTTAATCTCTAAGTTAAATTTTTTTAAAATCGGATCATCAAGTCTAGAGTAGCCAAAAGTAACATTCTTAAGGATAAGGCTTCCTCTAATTTTAGAAATCTTATCCGTAGGAATCTCACGAGTAACATTTTTATCTAGTGGGTATTCTAAAACATCATCCACTCTTTCCATTTGTGTTCTCATTTCAATAATGGTTTGTCCGCTTGAAATGATGGTCATAGCAGGAGACATGAACGCTGATAATAAGCCTTGGAAAGCCAAAATAGAACCAACAGTAAATTCACCGTTCATTGTTAAATAAACACCAAGAATCAAAACTGAATAATTAGCAAGCATTGAAATGATAGCAGGAATTAATCCGTAAAATTGAGAAGTTCTCGCAAGTTTAAGTTTTCCACTAACTGCGCTATCTTGAACTTCAGACCAACTATCAAAATACGCCTTCTCAGCGCCATTAGATTTAATGGTTTCAATCATTTCAATTCCTTTTGAAGTCATCGCTGAAAGTTTTGCGTTATCTCGAGCTTGAACTCTTGAGATGTTAACTCTTTGTTTAGAAATGAAACGGGAAACAAATGCATTTAATGTAATTGTAAAGACACCAATTAAAGTTAATATCCAACTCTTTTCGCTCTTATTGAGCATGATAACGAGATAAACAAAAATCATAATTGTGTTGAATAATAAAGGAGCAAAAACGTTAACAAGCGTCTCTGCAATAGATGCGTTTTCAGATCGACGCATTTGCAAATCGCCAACCATTCTTTGAGAGAAGAATTCAATTGGTAATCTTAAAATTCTCCACATATAAGTTGTAGAACCAATAAGATCAAGTTTTCCTCTAATTTTATATTGGTAAATGGCTTGAACGATCGTTAAGGTGATTTGTAATAAACCAATACCTGCAAAGATAAAGATAAAAGGAAGTAACCAATCGGGGTTATTACCACCCAACAAGAAATCGACAAACGCCTGATTAACTGCAGGATTAATGATTCCAAACAAATAGAAAATAATCGTGGTAATAGCAAAGAAAATAATTAGTGCAGCAGCGCCTTTTAAACGTTTTTTAGCAAACTGTAATATCGATTTTCTTTTTCCTCCAGGTTCAAAGCCTTCATCAGGAATGATTTCTAGATATATGCCAGTAAAGAACTTATCAAACGTCTTTAAATCAACTTTCACTAGTCCCTTTGCAGGATCATTAATAATGGCTTTATTCCCCCTAAAACCATTTAAAACAACGAAGTGACCACCACCCCAGTGAATAATTGCTGGGAAATGACCGTTTTCTTTAATCTTTTTTATGTTATAGGCAAAGCCTTTGGTTTTAAAACCATATTTTTGTGCCGCTCTTAAGATGTTTTTTGCGTTACTACCATTACGAGAAACACCGCAATCGACTCTAACTTGTTCAAGTGGTACCCATTTATCGTAATAAGCCATCACCATAGCTAAAGAAGCAGCTCCGCATTCGAGAGCCTCAAGTTGCATAATGATTGGAGTATTAGCAACTCCTTTAGTCTTTGGCAATTTTATTCTTTTCATTTTATCTTCCAAATAAGAACTCAATTGGTTTCATCTCTTTGACAATAATCGTATAAGTATAATTGCCATCGCTTAAATCAAAATCAGAGACAACCGGTTGATTATTATCATCAAAATGAAGGATCTTGCCTTCGAGATTAGAAATATAGACAGTTTGTCCAACTGCTAATTTTTTCAAATCTCCGTCTTGTACAACAAGTGTTGCGACGTGACTACTAATTGAGGCCGATCCAGTAATTTTAACTTTAATCTTATAAACAAAAGACCAAACAAATAATCCAACAAGTAAAGAAGCAACGAGCCCCAAAATAATCCAAGTAACAGGGGAAGTATATTGGAGTCTTTTGTTTAATTCATCAGGATTAGATATTCCAGAAATTTGTTTTTTCATAATAATCAAAATTATTATAGCATTCTAATTATTTCTTTAAAATATTTTAAATAAAAAAAGCGTCAAAGACGCTTATAGTGGTTAACTAGATATTAAGTGGTTTTTTAATTTTCCAGCCTTTTAAATATTCAATGGACTTATCATACCACCCATTTTCAAAGAAAATACATTTAGTTATATCTTCATGATAGAAGTCGCTATTAACAGAATATAATAAGCCGAGAGCAGGACAACCGCCTGTACAAGCTTTATAGTATTTGCAGTTACCGCATTTATCATTCTCCACGATTTGTTTAAATAAAGGCGCCATCGCTAAATTAAGATAAGGGCTATCTTTTACTAACTCTTTTAAAGGTGTTTTAAATAAGTTACCTAAACTAATCCCTTTTTCTAAAAAGTAACCAGACATTTGTAAACAAGGTACGACTTCACCACTACTACTAACGGCGATCATTCCTCTATTGCCTTTACACATTGGAATACGGATATTAAATTCGTCCTTATCACAAGCAATAGGAACTAAGTCATATAATTTGTGATGAGGATATAATCTTACGAGTTGCCAAACGTCAATTGTCATCTCCATACCGCTTTCAATATATTGCTTAGAGAATTCCAACATTGATTGATAATATTCCTCAATTGTTAGGCTCGATTGAGGAGAATTCTTTTCCCAACGAGGAGCTTCAGTAGTACGGATAATACGCATTTCACTAACTCCTAAATCGTTAAGTAAACGAGCGGTCTCAAACATTACATCAACATTTTTACGGTTGACCTGAACTTGGGCTTTAACTCTAAATCCATTAGCGATGCAAAGTTTAATTGCTTTAATTGTTAACTCTTCCGCTTTTGGATGCTGTCTAATCCAGTTATGATAACCAACTCCATCAAAAGAAATTTTAATAAGAGGATCACAGCCAACTTCTTTAAATGTATCAAGCATCTTTTGGTTCATTAATAAACCATTGGTGTTTAATTCAAAAATCATCATATCGCGTTCATATATCGCCTTAACGATATCAAGAAAACGGCGATGAACCAGAGGTTCTCCTCCGGTTAATGTAAAAGAACGAACACCAATATCACGAGCTTGATCTAGTATATTTAGTATTTGTTCAAAAGATAATTCACTATTAAGTGGAGCGTTATCTTTAGCGTTAAAACAATGTAGACAATTTAAATTGCATTTCCCAGTAATCATGAGATTCATTCTTGGGAAATAATAATTATCATATTCTTTTAATAGAGACCATTCGGATGGTTTTTCTCCTTTTTGGCACTCTTCAATTAATCTTCTAGATAATAAAGTCGATAAATAAGGACTTGGTTCAATATCGTGCTCTCCATCACAAAGAAGAAGTAGTTCGAATTCTTCCTTACTTACTCCACTAGCAACGTCATCGCTCTTTCTATAAATAGCGCGATCAACATATTTCCATTTTCTTAAAGCGATGTCATCTTTCAATCTATAATACATAGTGATAAGCCTCTTATTTAGCCTCGTAAATATTAGCACAGCACTAGTCACAAATGTGCCACACGTGCATATATTTATTTTTTGGCTGCATATTCGTCCAAAGTAGACTTTTGTTGATGGTAAACTTCAATCACTCTTTCGATGAGTTCTGTAGTGTAAAAATAACTTTTAGACAAGTACTTTCTTATTTCGTTTTCAAAGCCGACCAATCGAGCAGGATCATACCAAGAATAATCCCAATCTGGTTCAAGAGTGTTAAATGTAAAATATATTAAAAGGAAAGTGGCTTTAGTGAGGTTACTAATCATCGATTTACCAGTTTTTGAGCTACCGAAAGCGCCACCCAAATCATATAAAGGCGCCATTCTTAATTCGCCTGTCTCCATATTTCTAATAACTGAGATATTCTCAAAATGTAAATCACTTACAAAGGCTAAGCTTCTAAGGGCCATTACTTTTATAAAAAACTGATTTATATTAGGGATGAGATCAAACGTTTTAAGTTTCTCAAAAAACTCTCTTTTTTTGTTAGAATCCTTTTCTCGATAAAAAACATACCAACCATGAGGCAATACAGTAGAAAGAGGAATAAGTTCCTCATTTATTCCAGTAATTAAAGGAGAAGTAGAGGCGTAAGTGTCTTTAACTTTTACGAGTTCACGCTCCACAACTTCATCACTTCCAAATAATCTTTTAGCGAGTTTACAAGCGAGAACTTCACAAATAGATTCATCGACATGCTCGCTATAAATTCCGAGTTTATATAGTCTTGGAACATCCTCCAACACCCATCCTTTTATTCCCCATCCAGGAGTGACAATATCGGGAACGTTTAAGTCGCAAGTCTTAAGTAATTCATAATCTTTATTTAGTACCGCTCTTCCAAAAGTATCATCCCATTTATTGATAAAAAAACTGATGTCTTCATATTTTAAATTCTCGCCCTCTTTTTTATACCAATAATGGTTAGAAAGAGATAATCCATGTCCTTTAAAAGATAAAGAGAAGCCATCTTTGCAATTTGTCGCTTCAAGTATTTTTTTATAGTCATCTCTTTGAGGAGCGATGGTTCTACTATTAAAAAATTTCTGTAACGCCATATCTTTATCAGCATTAGGCATAGTTAAACCTAAAGGAGCTTTTGAAAAGTTGGCTAATTCTTTTAAAAATTTAACTCTATTTTTTTCAAAGTCCACGCCAAAAGAAAGGACTTCATCGTTTTTATACATCAATATATAGTTTGTCGTCATAAATTAAAATGAAGGATAAAAGATATGCCGATTATTCGTCGACAAAAATCGCCCACGAATATTGAATCATATATTCACCACGATACATCATAATCGCGCTTGGATTACCTTTTTTATATTCATAGGCATCACAATCGATTTTAGAAGGGTCAATATAACATTCATTGTGTCTTTTAATAAATACGTCGCTCGCGTCAACACATTTCAAGGTAGACTGTATATCAGCGATCAAATTTCTTAAATATGAAGGATGGTCTTCTTCCCATAAAACCGCATTGAGTTCGTTAATATTAATAACCGAGCCCTCGCGATCAACTAGATAAGCAAAAACTTCTTTTGATTTTTGATAAGAGAATTTTAATGGTTCGCCATTATGGAAAATTTCAAAATTTCCAAAGCACTTTACCTGTAGCTTCTTATTACCGCTGATTTCTTCTTTATGTCGAAGAACAGACATCTCTTCTTTGATATTTGAAGCGTGTACGGGTTTAGATAAATATCCAGAAGCATGAATTTTATAAGCGTCCAAAGCGTAATTTGTAAAAGCAGTAACAAAAATAATATTTATTACCGGATTAATCTTTTTTAATTCTTTCGCAAGTTGAATACCGTTTAATCCAGGCATCTCAATATCAAGAAACGCAACATCATAATTATTTGCTTTAGCAGATTTTAAAGCTTCCAAAGGATTAGTAAAAGAAGCAAATGAGGCATCAGAAGATATAGCCTTTTTCGCTTCGCTTTCAAGTCTCATTAACTGAAGTTCTTCATCATCAACCAACAAAATTTTCATAAGCCTTCTCCTATTTATAAAATTTCACTGTTACTTTCGTACCTTTATTAACTTCACTACTAAAAGATATATCACCATTAGTCATTGATTTTATACGGTGTTTGATATTACTCAAGCCTACATGTCGATTACTCTTAAGCTCTGGATCGCTCATATTAAAGCCAACACCATCATCGATTACTTCCACAATATATGCGTCATCAGTTTCATAAGTTTTAATCGTTACCGTTCCGCCTTCAATCTTTTTTAGTAAGCCATGCTTAATTGCGTTTTCAACCAGAGGTTGAATACTTAAAGGAGGAACAGCAAAACCAGTAACTCCAATATCGTAAACTGCATTTAATCGATCTTTAAATCTCATCTTTTCAAGAGATACATAGGTTTTGATGTGCTTTAATTCGTCTTCGAAGGACACGAGTTTATTCTCTGTCAAAGCGGAGAAATTGACGCGTAAATAATCTGTAAAATTATCTAAAGCCTTTTGAGCTTCCTCAGGGTTAAGAGGAATTAAAGTCGAAATAGAAGATAAAGTGTTATAAACGAAGTGTGGCTGAATTTGGCTAACCATAATTTTGATATTCGCTTCTTTAACTTTTTGTTCTTCTTCTCTGAGCTTGATATTTTTCTCAACATTTAAGAACAAGAAGAGGATTTCAATCGCCATTAATAAGCTAACATAAGCAATCGCATATCCCTTGTAATTGTTTTGAAGAATAATTGCGACAAAAGGAATTGTGCAATAAAAGAAGAACGCTAGTTTTTCTCTAAAAACAAGTTTCTTATTAACTAGAACAATCAAAAACACCACCACTAGCATAATGAATTGATATCCTTGAGAAATAATCATATATGGTGTTCTCGTGTACACCCCACCAACAGAAGTGAAATAAAATTTCGCAAAGATATTAGCAAAATCGCTAATGATAAATAACGCAAATAAGACGTAATTAACTATGTTTAAGATCTTTTTGGTCTTCGCATCAAAATCAATATATCTAGTGACGTAAATATAAAATAAGAGAAGTTCCACATTATTCATGATGTAGAAAAGCGTATAAAAACCAATAATAAAGGTATCGCTCTTAACTGTATCTCTGATGAATGTAAAAGCAAAATATGTCGCAAAATGGATGACAGTAAAAATAAAGAAAGATAGTAAGCTATTTTCATCTTTTCTTCTATCCTTCTTGAAAAGGACGTTAAAAATATGAATTGAGAGAATCAAAACTCCTAGTAAGCAAACTGTCGCATTAAATGTTTTTTGATCCATAGATACTAATATTTTAAACTATTCTATTAATTAGGATAGAAAAATCTCTAAAGATTTTAATAAGTAAATTAGAGT
>CADCFC010000009.1 GCA_902800645.1 uncultured Erysipelotrichaceae bacterium | reverse complement strand
TTTATATCAAGACAAACAACTTGTTTATAACTATTTAATTAGAAGGATTAAGAATCATTCTCATTCCTTCTTTTTTGATGTTAACCGCAGCATTATGATCGCGGTTATGTTTAACTCCACAATTTGGGCAAATCCAGGATTTAGTTTTAAGCAACAAATCAGTTTTCCGATATCCACATTCAGAACATAATTGACTAGATGGAAAATATTTATCTACTTTTACTAACTTCTTATTTAGCCATTCTAACTTATATTTAAGCTGATTTAAGAATGTGCCAAAGGCTAAATCATTAACAAATATACCTAGTTTTAATTCTTCTTTTCTTTTAGATATCTCTTTTAAATCTAAATCCTCAACAAAGACATAATCATATTTATTAGCAAGATATCGACTAGTTTTATGTAGATAGTCCTTTCTTTGATTAGTAATTGTTTCATGTAGATTAGTAATTCTAAGGAGTTGCTCTTTATAGTTATTACTACCCTTTACCATATGAGACAGCTTTCTTTGCTCTTTTGCTAATTTAGTTAAAGACGATTCATAATACTTAGGCATATTAGACTTGGTTTTAGAATTGCTAACAAATAGATTTGCTAAAGAGAAATCTAATCCGATGGAATTAGCTAAATCTAGATTATCTTTACTATGTTTCTGATATTCTTGATATTCTTCTTCACCAAGAAGAGAAACAAAATAATATTTCCCAATTCTAGAAACGCTTACCATCGAGTAGACAAATGATTCTGGTAGAGGACGATGATAAACAAATTTTACTCTGCCGATTTTAGGAATTTGAATCTCATTACCTATAATGCGGATAGAGTTATTGATATTCATCGTAATATAACCATAATCATTCTTTTTCTTTTTAAATACTGGAAAGTCACTATTGTGTCGGAAGAAGTTTCTATAAGCTTCGAATAAATGAATAACGCTTTGTTGCAAGGCAATAGAATCAACTTCCTTTAAATAGGGATATTTCTCTTTATACTCAGGAAGTAATTTTATAAGTTCATATTTATTTATCTTATAATTATGATCTTTTTCATATTCCTTTTTGCAAATAGAAAGAAATTCATTGTAGACCCACCTAGAACAACCTAAAGTTTTCTCAATCAAATCTTTTTGAGAATCGCTAGGATATAGACGAAAACGATAGGTTCTTTTTATAAGCTTCATATACATTAAATATCGAAGTTAGATATCAATTAATTGATATCTTTCTTACATATTAATTATATCAAAATATCGCCTATAATAATAGCAGTATCTATAGATTTTTCCGCTATTTTTGTCAAATTCATCCCCCATCTATAGAGGTATCCACCAATCTAAAAATCGATGTGGGGGTCTTCTTTGACGTTATGATAAATTATTGATGATTTGGTGGAGCCGGTGGTGTCGAAACCACGTCCGAAGATGGCCAAACAATATCGCCTACAGCTTAGACAATATTTATGTTTAACGTGACTTTGTATATTGACTCACTACGTCACGCGAGACTAACGATATTTCATGACTCATTAACTAGTCTACTATAAGCCACAATTCTTTTGTTATGACACTTACTTCAAGCGTGAAAGACTAAAACCTTGAAGAGCGCTCTGCCCCAACGATTGTCGGGGCCCTATGTCGGGTTAATTAAGCTAAGCAGAGAGATTGAGCTCTAGGAGCTCTCATATAACTGTTGTCAGTTATTTTTGTTTTGGTTTAAGGTTACCAACCGCTGCAGATAAAGCCCTGCCAATCTCCGTCGAATCCAATACGACCCCATGAAGATGCTTAATATAATTAAGCGTGTAAATTGTATAGTAAACCTATAAATAAGTCAATTAGTGACACACTAATCAACCTTCTTTTTCTTTGTTAGTAAATAGATAGTAATGGAAGAGATGGAGATGGTACCTATAATAACAATAGCTAAAACCATTCCATTATTCTTACTACTAGTAAATAAAGGATTATATCCGTAATTGTAATCAGTTCTTCCAATGAAGTTCTTATAACCCCAATTCTTAATGATGAGGTTATATCGTTTCATCGCATGTTCAATAGTAGTACCGTGTTCATCCGGAGTAGCATCTTTTAAGATTTGTTGTTCTTCTTCATATAGCAAATTGAATTTGCTCTCAATTGTGGTCCAGTTTCCAGTAGGAGCGGTTTTGCCACTTTCGTCGCAACCAGTATTATTTAAGAAATAATTAGAGAAATCTCCAGCGGAATAATAGAACACTTCTACAAAAGTAAATCTTCTTTGTCCTTTAGTACCTTGAATGGTAAAAGTTATTGAATCAATATAATCTCCAGTCCAAGTATTATCGATAATCATTCCACTAGAAGGAACAATTTCGTTGTTGTAATCACCTATAAAATTAAACACAACTTTGTAGATATTAGCTTTGCTACTAGTAATGGTCATGCTATTGCCACCATATACTCTAATTGTCTTATCATAAGTGTAATACTTTGGCGGATTGTAAGGGTTCGTGCCTTGCGAAAAAGAAGCCTGAATTTCATTGTTAGGGAAAACTGGAGTTTTTTTAGTCAAGTCTTCCTCGTTTCCGTATCCATAATTCTGTGCAACTAAAGTAGAAGATTTATGGTTAGCCGCTTGACTATCGGTGACAGTAACTGTTGCAGTGCCTACTACTGTTTCATTAGTAGCTGATTTAGCACTAATAGTGACACTACCAGTTTTATGAGCAGTAACATTGCCTTCATTATCAATAGAAGCGACAGTTTGATCACTACTAGACCATTCCACTTCCTGAGAAGGGTTATGAGTACCAGTAACTGTTGCGCTTAATTTGCCTGTTGCAGTTCCTGCTAAATCAAGTGCTAAAGAAGAAGGAGAAACAGTAACAGCAGTAACTGTTGGTGCTTCTACAGTAATCGTGTAGCTAGTAGTTTTAACCCAATCACCAATCGTGTAATAAACATTAACTCTTTGAGTTCCAGGGGTGCTTGTATCAACATCACTAAAAGTAACATTGCTTGTTAATTGTTTAGGATTTCCAGATGGTGGGTATCCAATAACATCAGGAGCAACAAATGCTTCACCAACTTCATAAAAAGTTTTCTCGTTATTTACTTCAATGCGGTCGATGTATTCGCATGGAGAATAAGTTACAGAAATAGATGAAATAAAGACTTTACCTGTAGTTCCAGATTGAGAATCAGCAACAACAAAAGAAACAGAATCATTATCTACTACTACAGGGACGCCACTAGTTACACCTTCAAACAAACCATTATCTTCGACCACATAATCTAAGGTTACTGTTCGAATTATGTAACCTTCGCTCGAAGTAATTGTCAATTCTCCAGGAGTATCTGTGCTTCGATAAAATCGCCAGTTATAGCCATTGGTATAATACTTTCCAGTATTCGCGTTACCAGATGCTGTTGCAGTAATAACATCATCAATTACGCAAGTTTCATATTTCGTTCTATTTTGCCAGTTATTAGCTTCTGCATAATCTTTAATAACTACTGAGGCAGTAATCTTAGGAGCACCACTACTTTGAGTAACAGTGACTTCATAATCAGCCTTAAAGTTGCCATCAACAGTGACACAACTAATGGTTGCGGTGCCAACACCAACGCCAGTAACAACACCTTCATTAACAGTAGCGACATAGTTATCTGAAGATTTCCATTTAACTGATTTATTAGTCGCATTACTTGGTGTAATTGTTGGATTTAATGTAACAGTCTTATTAATTTCAATAGTGCCGCTTTCTTTATCTAAAGAAACACCGGTAACATACTACTTGTCCAGCATCATCAAAACTATTGAGCACATCAGTGTCAAAGTTAACATTTTTATCATCTTTATTTCCCCAAACATATTCCGCCCATTGAGGATAATCAATAAATGGGTTTCTGTTTTTAGTGTAGCTATTAAATAAAATATTATTTCTTCTAATTTCCCATTCATCAGGTGGATCGAGACGATTCCACTCAAGAAGGTCACTAATGATACCCATAGTGCCTGGAGTTTCAGTTGTAGATTGATATCCGCTAGTCTCATGATAACTATCTTGCACTAATATTAAGTTAGGGTTATCACCATTAATTCCATCTCCATCAGAACCGCTATAGTAGTTATATCTAGCAGCCATATAGAAAATCGCTCTGGCGATATCACCTTTATCTGAATCTTGTGGTTCAAATACTTCTTTAGAAGAAGGCACAGTTAAACTAGTGCCAGATAAGTTTCCGGTTAAGTTTGGATATTTAGTGCCACAGTCAGTGTAATTTTCAGTTTTATCTACATATCCAAAGAAATTATTGGAGTGGATATTGTTCGCATATCCATTACCAGCCCATAAGTGCATAGGATCACCACGCGCTCCACCTGCACCTGAGGTTTCAAATCCGTTAGCCTTGGCCCAGATATGTTCTTGGTTAATTCCCCAACCGTCTTGATTGTGATTTCCCCACGCTCTAGTTTGGTTATCAACATCACGGTTAACATATAAAGCGTGAACATATGGGTTAGATCCTGGGTTAGAATTGCTTTTTCCATATACGTAACCAGTAATAGTCTCTGTATCAGAATCATAGCTTCCATATCCAGAACCATTAATAGCACTAGCAGGGGATTTCACCCAGTCTCTATCAGTGATTTCATATAAATCCCATAATGAATTGGAATCATAATTAAAATATAATTGTCCATCCTTAAGGATTGGCTTTAAGTTCTTTAAAAGGTTTGTTCCTTTAAGATCACTAGCGGAAAGTCCATTTAAATTCTTGTAATAATTTTTAACTTCGCTAAGTGTTCTATTTTTTAAATTGATTGTAGTCACATCAGTGGCTTTAATAGATGAATATCCTTTAGTCTCTACCACTTCATTCTTTCTACTTAAAGAAAGAGAGATTCCGCTTATTGATAGAACCGTTAGAGCAAGGATAGTAAATAATTTTCTCTTTTTCATTCTAATTTCCTTAGGAAATCTTATTATATACAAAAGCGTACCCTTTTAAAATTAATTTTAAAGATTATATTAATATTTTGCTTTTGCTTTACAAGAAAGTTAATTACATATAAACTTTATTTGCTATGCAAAAATAGAAACGGATTAAAATATGGCAACAAAGTTAAAAAAAGTTAATAAAAAACCAATGAATCCTAAGACAAAAGCAATCATCGCTGATTCTTTTAAAGGAGTCATTTCCAATCAATCTTGTATAAATAATGGTCAACACGCTCCATGGTGGCTTGCGATCATTTTCGCGCTCGTCGCAATTATCATTCCTCTTATTCCTAACTTCGTAAGAATGTCTAATGCATATGGTTCTTCTTTCTTAAGAAATGGATCATACGGATTAGATAGAGGTTTAGCGAAAGCGTCAGTCTATTTTGAAAATAATCACAAAGATTTAAGAATTATAGACCACCATCTCCATTATCTTGAAAATGGTGAAGATAAGTCTGGCGATTCAGCCACTGTAGCTTTAGAATACGAAGGTATTTATAGAGATGTTAGAACTGGAGTTATGTATTATGATCCAACTACTGATAGTCAAGCAGTTGGAAGCGAAACAAACTTCACACTCCATTACACAACTAAATGGGGTACTGATTTAGAGAACTTAGTCAATAGACTATTAGTGAGAGCCTACGTTAGAGGTTCAGCATCAATTGAATATGATGGCACTAACGAAGAGCATCAAAAAAGAGGAGCGTACACTCCTAACTTCATGGTTCTAGCTTATGACACTATGTTTGTTGCTACATTTAAGAGCAGCACCCCTACTAAAGCCTCTAATAGCATGGGTGGACTTGACTACTCTAAGATGAACGATATGTCATTAATCAAATATATCGTTGGCGATAGAGTGTTACCAATTAACGAAGAAGAAATCCTTGAAAATCCTATTATTGTTAGTGAGATGTATACAGGATGGAAATATATCATCGATGCCTCTTACTTAAGACAAAGAGATCAAACAAAGTGGAACACCACATTAATCTATTTAGGTGTCTACGCTGGACTTCTTGTCTTCCTCGGACTTATGGTCTTCTTATTAACTAGAGGAAAGAACAATCCATTTAGAAGTTACAACTTCTGGGTATGTCAGAAAATATCTTATTTCTTAAGCTTTACACCTGCCTTACTCGCAATGGTATTAAGCTTTATCATCACCGCCGATCTCATCGGTCAAATGGCGTTCATCATGCTCGTCTCCTTACGTGTTATGTGGGCAAGTATGAGACAGCTTAGACCTATTCAATAACAAAAATAAGCGCTTTAATAAGCGCTTTTCTTTTGACTAATTCAGTCGCCGTAATCACTACCGCGGCTTTTATCTTCAACAAATATTTTTAGTGGGTCAGTAATATCGAGTAGTTCGAGATAAACATATCCATCTTTTTCAGTGAAATAAGATTCATAATCTCCCACAAATATTACTTTCTTAAGTCGCTTCACTCTATCGATTAAAGAAGAAACAATTAAATCAAATTTATCAGGATGTCTCTCTTTAAAACCATTTAGTTGAGTAAAGACAATCGGTTCGATATAAAAATCAGTCTCTTCATCAATGATATAGTGAGGAGTAAAGGGATTACTGTTATCTTTTTCTAATTTAAATTCTTTAAATAATTCTGTGGTCATTTATGATAGGTCTCGTTATTAATAATTTTAAACGCTCGAAAGATTTGTTCAAGTAAGATGAGTCTCGCTAATTGGTGAGGGAAAGTTAAGTTAGATAAAGAAATAGAAGCGTTGACTCTTTTTTTAAGTTCATCACTTAAACCGTAACTCCCACCAATAACAAAGGAAATATTATTTCCACCTTTCAGTAAAGAATTAGACAAGAAAGAAGCGAATTCTTCACTAGTTAATTCTTTCTTATTTAAATCTAAGGAGATTAGATATTCATTACTTTTAAGTAAATCTAATATACGTTTGCCTTCGTTATCTTTAGCTTTTTTAATTTCAGATTCACTAGGTTTAGTAGGAATAGAGTCATCTTTAACTTCAATGACTTCAATTTTAGAATATCCACTTATTCTTTTAAGATATTCATCGCATCCACTTTTATAGAAATCTTTAATCTTTCCAATCGCGTATATTTTAATCATTTATATCTCCTCCAATCATATAAGTCCATTGAGGAGCACATCTCACTTTATATTTAGAGATATCCACTCCTTTATAGGAGAAGATCGTGTTATACGCTTTTAATGCAGTTTCAGGAGTGTTAGCCTCTTCAGAGATATGGGCTAAAACAATCTCTTTAGTGTTTTCACCAATGATTTCTAAAGCAGCAAAAGCACTATCTTCGTTACAAAGGTGACCAAAAGGAGACATAATTCTTTGAATTAATTCCATAGGTCGATTCGTATGTAAAAGAAGTTGAATATCGTGATTAGATTCAATGATTAAATAAGTAGGGTTTTTAAGTAAAGGGGTATTAATAGAAAGATAAACCCCTGTATCGGTCATATAGACGAGTTTTTCGTTTCCACTAGTAATCACATACCCACAAGGATTAATCGCATCGTGAGAGGTCTTAAAAGCAGTAATAGAAGCATCTTTTATATTAAAAGGAGTGTTAAGTTCAATAACATTACTTAATGAACCAGGAATAGTCCCTTCTAAAGAATACATTTTTTTAGGAGAAAACGATTTAATAGAGCGATAGTGATCTGCGTGATTATGGGTGATTAAAATCGCATCAATATCTTTGATGGTTTTGTTAAATCTTTTTAGTTCTTCTTCTACTCTAACTAGAGGAAGACCCATATCAATTAAAATAGTGGCGTTATCAGTAAATACGAGAGTCGCATTACCTTTAGAGCCACTACCGACTATATCAAAAAACATTTAGTCCTATTCTTCAGCGATGGCGTTCATCGCATCTTCCCATTCTTTACTTGGTGCATCAAATCTGACGTAATCCTTATGGAAGAATAAACGCGCTACACCAGTTTGACCAGCACGGTTTTTCGCAACGATCACTTCAGTATATGAAGCGTTACCAGGAATCTCCGCACCTAATTCTTTTTCTTTTTGTGCTTTCGCTAATTCGAATTTATCGTTAGCGGTGAGTTGACTGCCTTTTTTATTAGCAGCGTTACTAGTCTTTTTATCCGCGTAATAGTCTTCACGATAAAGAAGGATAACAATATCCGCGTCTTGTTCGATATTACCACTATCACGTAAGTCACTCATGACTGGGCGTTGAGAATCACGTTTTTCAACCGCACGAGAAAGTTGGCTAACTGCAATAACTGGAACTTTTAAGTCTCTCGCTAAAGCTTTTAAGGCTAAAGAAATCTGACGGACTTCTTCTTGACGATTATCAGGACCTTTGCCGTTTTTAGTCGCAACTTGGACTAAGCCTAAATAGTCGACAATAATTAAAGCAAGATCAGGTTCATGAGCTTGTAATTTAGTGGCTTTAGTAATGATATCGTTAAGTTTAATTGATGGAGTGTCATCAATATAAATATTGCTATTAGCAATGGTTTTAATAGAGTTAAGAACTTTCACACGATCAGTCGCGGAATTAAGTCTACCACTATTGATGCGTTTAGCTTCAACGCAGCTATCCATAGCGACTAGTCGATTAAATAATTGTTCTTTACTCATTTCTAGTGAGAAAATAGCAACTGCTTTTTTAGAATGAGTAGCGATCTTATGAGCAAAGTTTAAACATATCGCCGTTTTACCAACCGCAGGACGAGCAGCGACAACAATTAATTCACCAGGTTTAAATCCTTGAGTGATTTGGTTAAGACGGTCATATCCAGTAGAAACACCGATAACATCGCTATCATTATCTGCATCTTGAAGTTTTTCTAAGTTCTCTTCAATTAAAGGAGCGATTTCCTTAGTGGTTGCAAAAGTAGAAATATGACGTTTAGCGATACTTTCTTTAAATCTATTTTCACTATCTAAAATAAAGTCATTAATATTTTCAATTTCCTCGTTGCGATATTCTTCATCGATTCCTCTAATGCATTTGAGCATTTTTCTTAAAACTGAATTATCTTGAACGATACGAATATAGAAAGTTAAAGTGCTAGCAGCGACAACTGTATTAGTGCATTCCGCTAAATATTTCGCACCACCACAATTTTCGAGTTCTTTTAAATTTTGAAGTTCTTCAGCAACAGTTAATACATCAACATCAATGCCTCTAACCGCGATACTTTGAATCGCTCTAAACATGATTTGATGTTTGCCGACAAAGAAATCTTCTTCTTCAAGGGTATTTAAAATATCAAGACAATAGTCTTTTTTAAGCATCGCACAACCGAGAACCACTCTTTCAGCGTCGATGTTATATGGAAGTTCAGTTGCAATCTTTTTGTTTGTGTTACTTCTACGCGCTGCCATAATTATGCCCTTTCAGAAATATGAACGTTAACTTCCCCAATAACCCCTTTATAAAGCTCAATTCTTAAGCGATATAAGCCGAGCATATCTAAAGGTCCTTTATCGAGGAACTTACGTTTATCAATACTGATGTTATATTTGTTTTTCATCTCTTCTTCTACTTGCTTTAAAGAGATTGATCCAAATGTCTTAGAGTCTTTACCAACCTTCATTTGGAATTCAAGAGTGATACCTTTAAGAGTCTCTACCATTTTAAGAGCGTCTTTTTTTAAGTTCTCTTGATGGACTCTTTCGTTTTCTTGTTGGTTTTCAAGAATCTCAACACTTTTTTTAGAGACAGGAACCGCTAATCGTTTTTTAAGTAAAAAGTTATTTGCATATCCATCACTAACATTAACTGTTTGGTTTTTCTTACCGACGTTCTTAACGTCCGCTAATAAAATAACTTCCATATTAGTTTTCCTCCTCACGTTTATTCACGTCCGCTTTCGCTTCCGTTAAATGTTTATGTATAACTTTAAGTAATAAATCTTCAACTTCACTGACATTACTCTTTAAGAAAGTCGCAGCAGCGCTAGTAAAGTGACCGCCACCACCGAGTTTTTCACATAATTTAGAGACGTTAATTAGTCCATCACTTCGAGCGCTAATCTTAATCTCTTTACCACTAGTTCTACCGATAACAAAGGCCGCGTGAATACCTTTCATACTTAAACAGGTATTCGCTGCTTTAGCAATTGCTGCGCTATCATAGATTCTTGATTGATCAGCAATCGCATAAACTACTCCGTAATCCGCAGTTTTAATATTGCTAACGATATGAGTGGTTTCAAGATATTCTTCATAACCATCTTTAAGTAAATCATCAGCGACACTATTATCCGCACCGTATTCTTTAAGAATTGTGGAAGCTTCAAAAGTACGAATACCAGTGTTCTTGCTCTTATAGAATCCACTATCTAAGAAAATACCAGATAGCATAATAGTCGCATAAGTTTGTTTAAGTTCAATACGAGGAGAAATAGAAGAGAATCTAATGAATTCAGTAATTAATTCAGAAGCGCTACTCGCTGCTGGATCAATATAGTTAAAGACAGGAGATTCGATATATTCTTCTGCTCTTCTATGATGGTCGATAACGACAATCTTATTCGTATGATCAAGTACATCAGGAGCCATAACCATTGAAGGAATATGGACATCACAAACAACCACTAATGTGTTTTCTTTAATTAAACCAATCGCGTCTTTGCTACTAACGATTAAGTTATCTAGTTCATCTTTAGGGAAAGAAGAAGTAATTGCAGCTCTCGTTTTACTTTCAGTAGCCTTTAAATCAACGATTAATTTAGAAGGAACATCTAATCGTTCACATATCGCTTTAACACCTAAACAGCTTCCTAAAGCGTCCATGTCCATATTAGTGTGACCCATAATTAAAACGTTAGAGGCGTTTTTGATTAAGTTAATTAAAGAATCGGCGAGAACACGAATCTTAACTCTACTTCTCTTCTCTTGAGCTTCGGTTTTGCCACCGTAGAATTCCATTTCTTTTCCATAAACTGAAACGACGACCTGGTCTCCTCCACGGCTCATCGCAATATCAAGAGCGGAACTAGCAAGTTCGTTAAGTTTAACAACATCAGGGAAGTCTCTAGCAATACCGATAGAAAGAGTTAAAGGAATATCTTCACCAAAGGAAACACTTCTCACCTTATCAACGATAGAGAAGTTATCATCTTTCATTTTGGAATAAGCTTCGTAATTACAAAGCATTAAGTAGTTACTATCTTTAAATTTACGAAGAAGAATTCCGTATTCTTTTGCGTAATCAAAAATAATATCTTTAGCTTTAGTAATGGTATCGTTATAGTCATCATCGCCTTTAATAACTTCGTCGTAGTTATCCATAGCGAGAATTCCAACAACAGGAGCCTGCGCTTTATTATAGGCGTAGACTTGTTCATAATCAGTCGTATCTTTAAAGATCCAAAGTCTTGCGTCAGAAAGATATTTAACTTCAAAATTACGACTGCCAATTTGAATTTTAAGAATCTCATTAGAGGTTTTTTCTTTTAAACCCTTAAGAGAAGGTTGCCATTCAAAGATATTTAAATCGATAACTTCAAGGTGACGATCTTTAAATAAATCGTTAGACCAAATAATCGTATCGTTTTCATCAGTGACTAATAAGCCAATCATCGCAAAGTTATAAGCTTCTTGAACATCACTGCCGATAACTTCAGCGGCTTGTAAATCAGTCTTATGACGATATCTACTAATAACCGCGCGGTGAACAAATATCACAATCGTATTAATTGCAACAACACCAATCGCACCAATAATCACATATTCAGGAAGAATAACTGATTTAGCATAAAAGAAGTCATTAAAATAGATGACTACAAAGGCAATTAAGCCAAGAAATTCTAAAAGAATTAAGATAAGTGATACTAGTCTAGCGTGGTTAATTTTCTTGTTCATAGTAGATATATTATACATATGTATGCCCGTAAAGGAAAAGAAAAAAACAGGAAATTACCTGTTATTTTCTACTAACAAAAAAAGACCCTCCATTTGTCTTTTGGAGAGTCTATTTTTAAACAAAATGTTTAATTATTTAGCTTCCGCTATAGCTTCCTTTGCCTCGGCTGCTTTTTCATCTTTTTGATGTCTAACTTCGAGCTCATCAACTATTTTTTGATGTTCTTCTTCAGTAATCGTGTAACCGAAGTGCATTAAGCACCAAGCAGCAACGATAGAAACAACTAAGACAACAACAATTAAGATACCTGCAATACGAAGCATATCGCTTGTAGCTTTTGCTTGAGCGTCTTTAACAGCTTGGACAAATACTGGATCATATAATTCACCAGTTGTGCTACCAGTAACAGCTTCCCAACCTTCTTTAGTTTGTGCTGAAATGTTGTGTGCTTGTTCCGCATCACTAATCGCAGTAACAGCTGGCATAAGTCCTGCCACTAAGAAAATGAGATATTGGAATCCTCTTAAAAGGGCAGAAGATAATTTAACATCAAGTGGTCTCCAAGCAGAGATAATTGATTCTTTTCTTTCACCGAATTTCCATTCGTTATAATCGATCGCATCTTGGAACATAACCATAATTGCAAGATACATCATGCCCATTCCGAAGAAGAAGATGAATGGGAACAAGTAATATAAGAACATTGTTCCACCAAATGCCCAGCCAAAATCCATTGCCATATATAAGCTTGGATCTGTTTGTCTAATTTGGTTATACGCGAGTGGTCTACCATTAAATAATGGAATACAACAGAAGAAGAATCCTAAGAATCCCACCATTTGAATAATGAAGGTAATGGTAAGAATCTTTTGTTTAGGTAGTTTCTTTGCAATCATTGGATATATAGCTTGAGAAGAAACCATCGCAATAACGTACATTACTGAAATAATTGTAGAAACAAGGCTGCCTCTACCAGAACCATATCCTAGTGATAAATAGAAATAGTTAAGACCAATACCACCGGTAAGAACACCACTAGCGAGGTAATATAAGAACATCGAGATAATAGCAACTCTAAGTTCTTTATTTTTACCAAAGACTTTAAATAAGTCTAAGAAGTGAGTCTCTTCGGAAACTTGAACTTGGTTTGGATCTTCTCTTTTCTCTTTACAGAACAAGAAGACTGCAACTTGAGATAGTAAGAATAAAGTAGATGCAACAATAGCAAGAATCATGTACACGGATGCAGATGATAAGTTAGTAAACATTGTAGGAAGTAACATACATCCTGCAGTCATAACGAATCCACCGATAGAAGCACAAACAGTCATCTTAGAAGTGATGCTTGCTCTTTCATGTTCATCATTTGTTAATGATGGAAGCATTGACCAGTAACCGATATCGTTAATGGTAAAGAATAAATCCCATAAGAAATAGAACGCAATCATAACACCAACAAATGCCCAGCCATTAGCAGAACCATCTGGTAATTGTGGTCTGATTAAGAACATCATGACAACCGCAACTGCGTTACCAATCGCACCAATTAAAATCCATGGTTTGAATTTTCCTAAATTCTTAAATCTGAATTTCTCAACAATGAAGCCCATAATTGGGTCGTTAATTCCGTCCCAAATAAGAGCGATAATCATCGCAACAGTAATAACCCCATATTGCGCCTTGAAAATATCAGGATTACTACTTAAAACGCCACTATTAATCGCGTATTGAAGTAAAAATGATCCGACTAAAGCGTAACAAGCATCTCTAAAAATGCCTGATAATGGGAATAGCCACTTAGTTAATCTAGGAACTTTGTTACCTTCATAAGTGGCACCGACATTAAAAAAGCCCATCTATAATTTCTCCTTTATGTAGCTTAGTACGATACATATTCTAATTTAAATTAGAGATATAAACAATCAAATAATTTCAAAGCTTTATTAGAGGTGTCCAAATAAAACTTTTTTTAGTTTTTTTCAACTTTTTTCAAAATCGACCCTATTTATATATAGAGGGGAATAAATTACACTTGCTTTGAAGGTAAGTTTACTCGGAAATTCTTCTCCTGGCTCTTATTCCGCACTTGCTTATTGAATTAGTAAGTTTGTCGGATTTTAGGAAAGGATTTTATAACTATGGACACTATTTTGTTCCTGATACTTGCAATAATGCTTGTATTAGCCATAAAAAAAGACCCTAGAAGATAGGATCAAAGACTAAAAGAATAATAAACCAGGAACTGGAAAATGTCAATATTCCCCTCTATCAGTAATAATTAAGAGGACAAAGAAAAGGGAGGTATAACCTCCCTAATCAATAATAATTTAATTAAATGAGTTTGTTCTCACTAATAACTTTATCTTTTAAATATTCTGGTAGCTCTTCATAGCAAACAAATTCACGATTGAAGAATCCACTCGCTTGAGTTAATGATTTAAGCTGAGTCGCATAATCAATAATTTCAGCTTCAGGAATAAGAGCCTCAATCTCTTGAGAGCCATGTTCTTTTTCTTCGATATTTTGAATTCTTGCTCTTCTACTATTTAAATCAGAGAGAACATTACCAGTAAATTTAGATTCAACATGCACAAAGATCTTCATAATTGGCTCTAAAATAATTGGCTTACATTTCATATAAGCGTCTTTAAAGGCTAATATACCCGCCATCTTGAAGGCTTGTTCGTTAGAGTCAACTGAGTGATATTTACCGTCGACAAGTACACCTTTAACTCCAATAACTGGGAAACCAGCAAGTAAACCACTATTAAGAGCTTCAAAGAAACCTTTTTCAACTGCAGGGAAATAGTTTTTAGGAACCGCTCCACCAAATACTTCTTCTGCGAATTCGTTTTCTTTAGAAGGTTCAAATCTCATCTTAACAACACCATAGAATCCACTACCACCGGATTGTTTGACGTATCGACCGTCTCCTTCTGCGGTAGCTTTAATCGATTCGCGATAAACAATCTTAGGAGTTTCGGTAGTTAAATCAATCTTATAAACATTTTTAAGTTTATCGATAACGTAAGATAAGTAAGAATCACTGACACCACCTAAAAGTAATTGTTTAGTTTCATTATTACGTTTAACTTCAAAATCAGGATTCTCAAGTTGAATCTTTGCTAAAGCAGGAGAGAGTTTATTTTCATCGTTTTTATTATTTAAAACAATTGCTTTAAAGATAACCGCGGTTGGGAATTTAACTCTCTTATAAGTAACAACTGATTTAGGAGAAGATAATGTATCTCCAGTTGCTGCTTTATCAAGTTTAGTAATCGCTCCAATATCACCAGCGATTAATTCATTAACTGCATCCATCTTTTTACCGGTCATTTGGAATAAGGAACTAACTCTTTGGTTAACTCCATTAATCACAACTTCCTCACCAACTTTAAAGACACCAGAGCAAACTTTAACAATGTTAATAGTGCCAACGTATGGATCGGCGATAGTTTTGAAAATATAAGCAGAGGTCGGCTCATCTACACTAGTAGGGATAATGACATCTTCCCCTTTTTCATTAACAGCCTCTAGTGGTTTTAAATCACTTGGGCTAGGTAAATAATAGATGAGCATATTTAGAAGCGTTTGACTTCCAATATCTTTTTCCGCACTACCAACGATTAAAGGAGTGAGTTCACCACTAAGAACACCTTTTCTTAATGAAGTTCTAATCTCTTCTTGAGTGAAGCTTTCTCCATTAAAGAATTTCTCAAGAAGCGCGTCATCAGTTTTTGCCACTTCCTCAACAATCGTATTATTGAGTTCGAGGACTTTATTACGTTTATCTGGATAGATTTCTGCTTCAACGCATTCTTTACCGTTATGGATATGCGCTTTTAAATCGACCGCATTAGCGAAGCCATCAAATTTATTGTCATGGCCAAGAGGATAACAGAAGGAAATGACTTCTTTGCCAAGTGCTTCTCTAATCTCTTCGATTACTAATTCAAAATCCACTCCTTCTTTATCCATCTTATTAACAAAGATGAAGGTAGGAATGCCTTTCTTCTTAAGCATGTTATAGTGCTTAACAGTGCCAACTTGAACACCAACAGAAGCGTCAATAACTAAGATCGCTCCTTTAACGACTCCTGTAACGCCGATCGCTTCACTAACAAAGTCATCGCTTCCAGGAATGTCGAGTAAATTAATCTTATAGCCGTTATAGTTAAGTGGAACGACAGCGGTTTGGATTGAACTTCCTCTTTTTTGCTCATCCGCTGTGTAATCGCTTAATGTATTCTTTCCTTCAATTGTGCCTTTAGAAGGAATGAGTTTACTAGTAAAGGCAAGCGATTCCACTAAAGTGGTTTTACCGCTTCCTTTATGTCCTAAAATAACGACATTACGAATGTTTTCGGTTTTCATAAATAATAACCTCTAGCTATTAAAGAGCGACAACTTTGTTGCCTTCTTTTTTATAGACATCGATATAGAGTTTGCCAGTAGTAGGATTTGAAGAAATCTCGTAAATTCTTCCTTCAGTGTTTTTTGCAACAACGAATAAACCTTTGATAAAACCCATTACATAAGATAAAAAGACAATTTCAATCTCTTCGTGTGACACGTCGCGGTTATAATTGTCTTTCTCTAATTTGACGATCTCGTCTTTCGCACGAGTTCTAAAAGTGTTTGTGTTTTTCATAAAAAGTCCTTTCTTAAATACCAGCAAAAAATGTCCTGGGATTTAACTTAAAAAAATTCTAGTTACTTATATTTTATATTGTTATTTCCGTATTAACAAAATAATTGTTAAGAATATTTATTTTATAAAGTAATCACGTAATTAATATCGACTTTTTTAATGAAGATATCGCTACTACTAGAATAAGTAATCGTGTTGCCCATTAAGACCGCTAAAGAGTTATCTAAAATCGTCTCATTATTTCCATCGCTATCACTTAAAGTAATCGTGAAATTAACTTCATGGACTGGAAGAATAGCTAAAGAATATTCAATTCTTACTTGGTTAATTGATTCATCTCGAGTAGCGAATATATATGTCGAAGTACTACCGAGCTCAGGATTACCGAGCACTGCTTCAAACTTAAGAATTCCACTATTCTTTTCTAAAGTGTATGTCTTATCTACTATAGAAGAATATGGATCAAAGTCACTATTAGAAAAAGAAATAAACATCGCTTTTCTTCGACTTTGATTAGTAAGACCAATTAAAGTGACACTAATAATTAAAATCACGAAGAAAAAAGACAAAATCATCGCGATTAGTTTAAATCTTGTTAATCTCATTAGGTTTCTCATAACTTATCGATATATTTCTTTCTCTTTTCATTATATTCTTCTTCAGAGATTACTCCTTCGTCTTTTAATCTTTTTAGTTCTCTAAGCATCTCAATCGCACTAGAGGATAAAGAAGAATATCTGTTCTCATTAAAGTTAGAGATATTTGAAAACTCTTGAGAATTAAGTAGATCTTTATTTTGATTCTCTACTTGAGTTAATCCTTCTTTAAAAATAAAGAAATAGAATATAGAAGAGATAAATAAAGAAATAGACACTAAAGAGGTAAAAACAAAACTTAAAACTCTAAATAGAGAATAATCACGTAATAAAACAAAGTAGATAGTAGTAATAACTAAAAATACGAGAGAAGAGATAAAAGAATAAGATATCTCTTTTTTGGTTTCACCTTTCTTCTTATTTTTATCGATACCCGCAAAAAAGATGAGCATATAAAAAACATAAACAAAGAAATAAGAAATACTGATAAAGAAAATAGGATTATCTTCTTTTATTGTAGATAAATTAATCATCGTCATAAACAAAGTAGAAAATCCAATAATCGCGATTAAAAAGAAAGAGGAAGAATTCATAAAAGAAGCATCCTTCTTCTTCATAATAAAAATGTTATAGATAGAAACATAAGTGACAATAGCAGAAAGGAATATCCCTATTCCTCCTTTAACCCCAATCATCTCTACCCCTATATTAGAGGTGAAAATAATAATCGCTTCTACTATTCCACTTATCCCAAATAAAGCACCAAAGAGATTAGAAAAATAAAGAGAAATCTTATGTAACTTCATACCACTATTTCTCTTTATGTTCTTCTTTCATTTCCTCTTCTTTTTCTTTTTCAAGAAGAGCGAGTTCTTCTTTTTTAAGATCACTCAATTCTTTTTTTCGGCCGATGTCGTTATATACATTAACAATAATCGATGTTAATAACGCGATAACAACAATACCGTACATTCCAAGTATTACAGAAAGAATCCTACCGAATATTGTAGTGACGGTAACATCACCAAAACCAATCGTTGTCACTAATGCGAAACAATACCATAACGAATCAATAAAAGAATCCATATCTGGTTCAATAACTGTAAAGAAGATTGAACAAATAATCATTAAAACAGTTAACCCCATTAAGATTTGGAAAGCGTAAGTCTTTCTTAAAACATTAACGAAAGTCGATATACGTGGTTTAACGTTAATATAACTCATAAAGATTTTAGTTAAGCTCACGATAACGAATAAGGAATAAGTAACAACAACAAAGTTCTCTACGTTAAAAGTAATCGTCTGTTTTTCAAAGATGGCTGGGAACATGAAAACAAACATATAGAATAAGGCGAATAAAATAACTAAGACATTAAGAATGATATCCGCGGGTTTATGATCTTTGACCAAATAATAAACACGATCAATAATAATGCTCACGCAAAATAAAATAATTGGGACTGATAAATAATAAATTGAGAATTTAGCAAAACAGACCATGATCGAAGAAATAAAAATAATACCAGTATTGATATAATCAGTAACTTTTCTCATGTCTATATTAATGATGTGTGCATATACCCTATTAGCGAGCAAAATATATAAAGTCATCGCTAATAAATATTTTGAGACATAGCTATTAACCATCGTAAAAGAAAAAGCAATGATTCCAAAAACTAGACCAAGCATCGCAATCGTCATTCCGATGACTTTAATCGTTAAGTTATTTTTAATATCACTCTTTCTCTCTTCCATAACTTAAATAATTGTAATACAAAGAAATTATAAGTAGAAACTTATTTTCTACTAAACTGATGGAAGAAAAACACTTTTACTGAATTTTAAACAAAGAAATTAGATATGTTTATTTTGACCACAATTTCAAAAAAGTGGTTCAATTAAACTAAATAATGTTATATGATATAGCCATGGATGCAGTAAACAAAAATAAGATTTATACAAAAGACGAATTGGCTAGAATTATTTTGAATCAAACCAAAAAAGAAATTAGTAATGCAGCCATTCATAAAAGAATCAACAAAATGATAGCTTTGGATGGATTGTCTAGAGTTGGTAATGGGCAATATCTTTTTAATGGAAAGAAAAAGTTTGATTATGACTTAACAAACGCTATTTCTATAAATGTATTTAGTAAATTAAATAAAAAATTAGATAAAAGCGCTAAATATATTGTCTATGAATCAACCATTTTAAATACTTTTCTTAACCACCTAATAGGAAGAGCAACAATAATAGTAGAAGTCGAAAAAGAATTGGTGGAATCAGTTTTTTGGTTTCTTAAAGAAGAAGGATTTAAAAACATTTTATTAAATCCATCAGAAAACGAAAATTACATTTATAATCCATATGATGGTAGCGGCATCATTATTAAGACAATGGTGAGCAAATCACCAATCAATAACAAACATCACAAAATCACTATTGAAAAACTTGTAGTTGATATCATTTGTGATAAAACTCTTAATATGTTTTTTGAAGGGGCTGAGATTCCAAATATGGTAGAGGATATCCTAAAGAATTATGCGGTGAAGTTTGATTCTGTTAGAAATTACGCAAAAAGGCGACACGGCCTAGAGAAGCTAATTTGTTATTATCCAGATATTATGGAACCGCAATATTGTTAATAAATATATAGAAGGCAACCATGAAAAAAATAATCCCATTATTAATTTTTCCTATATTAGTTAGTCCACTACTACTTAATACAAATCAAAAAGTAGTCTCTATTAAAGCAGACACTACTTATCAAGGAGTAATAGAAGAAGGAAGATATTTTATTATTACAAGTAAAAACTCCACTCTATATGGTTTACAGGCAAGTGCCTCTAAACCCGCTCAAATTTTAGTGAGTTATGAGAACACTCTAAGTATGCCTTGGAGATTTCGATTAGTGGCTGATGATACATATGAAATCTTCTTCCGTTTAAATAATGGTAATGAATATTTTCTCTATTATAATCAAGACGACTCTTCTTCTTTAGAAACCAATTGTCTTGATGTTTCTACTTCTCCAAATCATCCGTATAGATGGACAATTACTCCTCCAAGTACGAACAACTATCGCTTATCAATAAAAGTAAATAATACGAAGACAAGATATCTCTGTTATAAAAATAGTGATACTAATAATTATTGGCGGGGAGCTTCTAGTGGAGTAAGTGGATATACTTATTCTATAGGATTACATTCTTTTGAAACTGGAGTAACTCCAACAGTAAATGCGATTAATAATATCTCTTGCGATAACGGAAAAACTATTCCCTCAATAGACGAATGGAACCTCGCTAAAGAAGCCTACACCAATATGAAATCACCCGCTAAAAGGCATTTCAATATGCATAGTGCGGTAAAAGATAGTCCTAATTTTGTCGAAGCCGCACTAGCGAAATATGAATATATCATCGCAAAATATGGAGAAGAAGCTTTCCCTAACTATATGAATAGAGAAATAAAGCCGCTAAGTTATTATGGTTTAAATAACATGATTAATAATAATGCATTAACAAACACAATATTGATTTCAACTCTAGTAGTCATAAGTGTTATGTCTATAACCCTATTCGTCATCAAAAGAAAAGGAAGCAAATAACATGGATTTAAAGCAAGGAAACAAAGAATTCATTAATAAAATAAATAATGACACCACTCTTAAAAATAGAAGAGATGAGTTAGTTAAAGGACAACATCCATCTATTTTAGTTATCACCTGTAGTGATTCTAGAGTAATACCAGAATATATCTTTAACACTTCTTTAGGAGAAATATTCGTTATTAGAACTGCAGGTAATGTAATTAATGAAGGTGAACTCGCCACTATTGAATATGCAATTGAACATTTAAAAGTAAAAGAGATAGTTGTTTTAGCTCACACCCACTGTGGAGCGATACACGCTTCTATACATAATGAAAAAGGAAGATATCTAGATCCAATACTTAATAGAATCAAACTTAATATCGGTAATGTAGATAATGAAATAGAAGCGAGTAAAATTAACGCGCTTAAAGAAGTAAAATATATTAAAGATAAATTCTTAGAATATAAAGGAAACGTGAAAGCGTATCTCTACGATATAGAAACATCAAAAGTAGAAGAAATCTAAATAAAATATTTTTTATACTCATAATATAATATTCATATATGAAACTCACTGTTGATGGAGTGATATCAAACGAATATCCAACTAGTTTCACTGTTGGAGATCTTTTGAGAATGAAAGATATTGAAGCAGTCCCGTGGCTTGTTATATCAATTAACAACAAATTTGTTAAAAGAGAACTATTTGATAAAACTTATTTAAATGAAGATGATCAAATAGAACTCATCTATATAAGAGGTGGAGGATAATATGAATATAGATAAATATTTTCACACTACCTTTTTAAAAGAAATAGGAATAGAAGGACAAAAGAAATTACTTAATTCACATGTCTTAGTAATAGGAGCAGGAGGACTAGCGGCCTCTTCTCTTTTATATCTTTCTTCTATTGGAGTGGGATATATCGATATTATTGATAACGATATAATCGACATCAGTAATCTTCCTAGACAAATCATCTTTGATGAAGAAGACGTCGGTAAATATAAAGTAGACGTCTTAAAAGAAAAGTTGTCTAAAAAGAATAAAGATAGTCATATTAATGTATATAAAGAAAGATTAGATATATCTAATGCTTCTAGATTAATAAAGGATCACGATATCGTCTTAGATTTCACAGATAACTTTGAAACCAAATTCTTAGTTAACGACGTTTGTCTATCTTTAAATATTCCGTTTGTTATTTCTGGAGTAAGTGACTATCAAGGTCAAGTGATAACTGTTATTCCAAATAAAGCTAAAGACTTTAAATCAATCTTCTCAACTCTTCCAATAAATATTGATGAGAAATATAAAAAGGAAGACCAAGGTGTCTATCCTCTTTCTATTGGAGTAATAAGTGATATTGCCACTAGTGAAGCGATTAAATATCTACTTAATATTGGTGAGTTATTAGTTAATAAGATGGTGGTCATCAATTTAAAAGATAATAGATATCAAATAATTGAGTTACCTGATTAAAGCTATATTAAAAAGAACAAAGAGGAAGCCAAAATGAAAAAGACATCACTACTACTACTATTATTGCCTTTAATCTCTTCATGTGGTATATCACCCAAGGAAGATATGAGTGCGTATCAAATGAGTAAAGAAGAATATAATGCCCAAGTTAATAGAGACTATATATTAACTAGAGCGAACTATTCAATTGTATTATTTAAAAATGACAGTAAATTTCAGGATTGCTTTATTGACTATGGTAAGATGCATTCTCATTTTGAGAGTAGCGGAAATGACTTCTATGGAAAATTTGAATTAATCGATGATAATCATTATCGATATACATATTACTATCAAGGTACTCCCTATACTGAAACAAATACCAAAGAACAGTTATATCAAACTATTTTCATCTATTTCACAGTACTATTTGATATCCCATTTGAATCATTTACGTTTGATTCAGTTAATAAAAAATATGTAACAAAAAATGCGATAGAAGGTGTATGTGATTACGCTGAACTTACGGTCAAAAATAAAATGCCGTATAACTTCTACGCAATTGACGGAGAAGAAAAAGTTGAAATAACTTTCTCTAATCACGGTGTTACTAAGGTAACATTACCTGATGAGAATCAGTAGTAAATAAAAAAATGTCTACTTATTAGTAAGTAGTCGTTTTTATATTAGGAAGAAAAGTGACACCGCTATTAAAAATTGAGCGATATAGTAAGTAACGTGATTACTAATAACAAATATTGGAGTGTTACATCCGTTAGAGAAATAAGTGTTATTAAGAATAAGATCAGAAATCATAAATAATATTAAGGCAAAGGCCATAATGACAACTGTAGTGTTACTAAATCCACTTTGAATAGCAACACTCATATACATAGATGTAGTAAAGAAAAGGAATAAACCATAAATAACCACAAATGGTTTCATTTTCTTATATCTAATAGGAGTGACCTTTTCCATAAGTAAAGTAACTCCACTTAATATAAGAGTGACAATAATAGGAATAACATAATATAAAGGACTACTCTTAGAGTAATCATATTGATATAGGAGCAAACCCAATAGATAACATAAGTGACCAAAAGCAAAAGAAATAAATCCAAGTTTCGTATAGAAATCTTCTTTGTTTGTGACGATATATTTAAGGTCAAGAAATACATCACCAAGTAAACCAAAAAATAATCCAATTAAAATATAAACATTGAAATGGATCTTAGAATGTAATCCCGCGATTAACGCAGTCAAAATAAACATCAAAGACGCAAAGGCTTTGATATATACCGCAATAACTCTTTTTTCTTTCACTCTAAAATAAAGGAAAGGGAATAAAGATATAATTCCAAAGGATAACGGAATTAAGAAAAACATAATCTATATATTTATTTTACTATTGCCCCATAATTTTACGAATTACTTTCTCGCATTCCTTATAATTCATAATCTTAGGAACAGGATAGCCAGGATTACCTTCTTTTAAGGCTCGTTTAACTAAAAGATGAATATCACTTTCTTTAATGAAATCAAAACTAGTTGGGATATTCATATCCTTATTCATTCTTTTGATTTCATTAATAAACGCTTTCGCCTTATTTTCATTACTTTCGTTAATATCGGTTAAGCCAATTAAATCACTAAGTTTAGCAAGAGGCTTATAAACACTTTTACCGTACCACTCAAGCACGATTGGAAGTATCACTGCGTTAGCTAAACCATGAGGAGTGTTATACATTCCTCCTAGATTATGAGCAATCGCATGAACATAGCCAACAAAGGCGCGAGTAAAAGCATTTCCAGCAAGAAATGACGCTTTTAGCATATTATTTCTAGCTTCTATATCGTTTCCATTACGATACGCTTTTTCTAGATTAGCAAATATTAATTTAACTGCTTCTTCAGAATATCTAATCGTACTTCTTACATTGCTTTTGCCAATATATGCTTCTACTGCGTGAGTTAATGCATCCATTCCAGTAGTAGAAGTAATATGAGGTGGAAGTCCCTTAGTTAAATTAGGATCAAGGACCGCGTATTTCGGTCTTAAACATGGATCCGCAATCGCATTTTTTTCATGAGTAACTGGATCAGTCACTACTGCGGCTAAAGTTGTTTCTGAACCAGTTCCTGCTGTAGTTGGTACTGCAAATAAAGGTGGGAGTTTCTTGTTAACTTTAAGATATCCTCTCATCTTTCTAATTGGTTTATTTGGTCTTACTACTCTAGCTAGAGCGGCTTTCGCGCAGTCCATAGGAGAACCACCACCAAAAGCGATAACTCCTTCACAGTTATTTGCTATATATGTATCTTTACATTCTTCAATACACGGAATCGTGGGATTAGGTTCTACTTTATCAAAGATAACGTAAGAGACACCACTATTATCTAACTCTTTAAATAAAGGATCTAATATATGTAAAGACATAAGTCCTTTATCTGTAACTATAAGAACTCTATTAATCCCTTTATTTTTAATAAATGATGGTAACTTAAGAACACTATCTTCTCCTTCAAGCAAAGTTGGAAGCGACCAATCCATAAAGCGCATCGCAAATTTAAGAATCTTTTGGTTAAGACGATAATATAGTGTTTTCATAAATGAATATGTCCTTAATATAAATATATTATATCGTAATTAATTATTCTTAGAGTATCTTTCAAAGCTACTATCAAATGGGAAGCAAGTGACTAATTCATGAGGTGGCTCAATAGAGAAGAAGAATAAGAAATCTTTATATAGTCTAAGAGTCTTTCCTCTTTTCTTATTCTGTTGATACTGTAAGAAAGAAAACATCTTCGGGTCACTTTCTAAATAATTAACTGAATTTTTTCCTTCTTCATATGCGACTTTCGCTAACTGAAGCATTTCAGTTTCATTTATTTCTCCAATTCTCTCTAGTATACGAGTGTGCCCGTGGAGAGTAACACCTATATCACTCTTAAAGTGTTTGCTTTTGTATACAGATTTAAATTCATTAATGAATTCAGTTAATTTAGCTTTAGCTTTAATTTTAGAGAATTCTTTAATATTGAATTCTTTAATGATATCTATATCAAACTCTTCTTCAGCTTCAAAAGAAGTATATTCGTTATAGAAGTTATCGTATCTCTTTTTAGCGAATTCTTTGACCGCTAGAGGACTTGCTTTTTTATATTTAAGATCTTTTAATTCGGATCCCGCTAATAAGCGATTAAAAGATATATCTTCTTTAATGAATAAGAACTCATCATTACCTAAGTTCTTGAATAGATAATAATGATTAATGAAATATTCTTTATAGGTCAATATGAAGTATTCAATATCTTTAGTGGATGAATTAATGAATAAAGAATCTTTACGATGAGAATTATTCTTTCTCATCATCTCTAAAGTTAATACTTTATTTGATAACTCATCTTTATTAATTACTTTAATAGTTTGGTTATCACATAGATACACAAAATCAGTGGTAAATAAGTTATTAGATTCAAATATCAATTCATATATAGGAGAAGCTAGATCAATATTATCTTTGATATCTCTAGAATATAAATTCTCAAAATAATTAATGTTCTCTATTAAAGAAGCGTCCCCTTCTCCATAATAATTAATCTTCCCTTTGCTTTTTCATCTTGATGATCTGCTTTAAAAAGATAATATTTAGAAGTATTACTCTTTAAAACAATCGCTTTGATATGAAGTGAATCATCTAAATAAACGACTTCGGCTTTAGAAGGAACACTTTTAAAATCAACTTCGTTATAAATATATTTAATGTTTCTAGTCGAAAATAAGTCTTTATATTCATTTTCAGAAAGGCCCACTATTTTAAAGCCTCTTTCATGAGGTTCTAAAAAAGTAAGCATCAATGTTTTATTAAAAACACTATTTTCGTTTACGTAATATTTCTTAAACATATTATTTTTATTTTAGTCCATCTTGTATCTATTAAGAAGCGAGAGATGTCTTCTTTTTTACTAGCAATATAGAAAAAAGATGCTAGTAAAAATAGTTACAATGACAAAACTTTTAGACTCGCTTACTATTATCAGGATTTAACTGTTTAACTAAAAAATTTTTTTAATAATTTTAATGATAGTTGGAATAAGAAAAATAATAGAAACAATTATAACTGGAACACCTATAACACTAGCGATCAGTTGCTCTTTAATCCCACTTAATTGATTGTAAATCGGAAGCATCTTTAAAAATGCATCAAACCCAATGCTAATACCTGCGAATATGAACTTGAACATTTCAATAAGCATTTAAACACTTCCTCATATCACTAATATATTGTTTTTTATAAAGAAACAAGCCATATTTTTGTAATTTATATATCCCAGCCCAAAGGGCTAGGGATTATATAATGTCTGTGATATATAAATTATTTTTTCATCCTCATGCAACAAACCGCTCTTTTTCTATATTCAATATTTGTCTTATCCAAATTCTTATCATCTTGTTTTAACCAATCAGAAATTTTACCAGACTCGTTAAGCGCAACATTCAATTCATCAATTAAATCAATATTTCCATATTTGAAATCAAAGCTAAATAGATGCTCGGACATAATTTCACAAACGAATTTAAGCATTACAGCGATGTTTTGGAAAATGTGTAGCTCTAATTGCAAATAATTCATTATCAACATCGTGCCATGAGTTTGCGGATTGCAAGCCTTATAGAACTTATGTAATTCCGAACCAAAGTTTTCACAGAAATATTCACACTTTTTATCTAATATCTTTCCTAAACCACCAAGATTAAATGAACGTGATTTATTTGTTAAATGCCTAAAACCATCTAGATTCTTAATCCATCCATAGTTCACAAACTTAACCGGATCAACACCCATGTCTTTTGCCAACAGTCTTATTTTTTCAGGGATTGTCCCATTATAGTTATAATCAAATGCAGCTTGGTCAAAATCATAAAAAGAATTGATAACCACTTCACTTCCATCCCACAATGCTGCATATGTCATAATTAATTCAATTAAAGTTCTATATAAAACCATTAGCTCATCTGTTGCTCTAATATCAGCAAGATTGATACAGGCTTTAATTTTCATGATGATTTTATATATCATTCGGTAATTAAAGTCGCTATTAAAAGGCGAGTGAACCGTCAAATGTTTGTTAATATACTCTTCATACTTGCTGCCACAATAATTACACAACGCTGATATGTAATAAATAAGAGGTAAAAACGACTCTAAAGATGAGTTGCTAAAATCAGGTGCTGCAAGTTTTTCAATTCTATACATATTCAAGACATCATTGACTAGTTTGTTTTTATAAAGATTGCTTTCTTGTTTCTTTCCTCTTTCACTATCAGTCAAAGCAACTGTGTTAGCATAATGGCTCATTACTATCATCTTGCAAATACTTGTAGTGTTGATTACTTTCCCTACAACCATTCTATCTAAGGATAAGAGACTGTCTAGATCGTTTGTTCCTATGAAGATATATCTATATCTAGGATCTTCTTCAACTCTATTTATCATTTCAATGAGAAATGTTTCTTTTATTACACCTGAAAAAACTCTCTTATACGCACGAAATAGTTCGCGATTATATTGTTCAGGGTTTTTTAGAATATTTAAAAAATTATCCATATGCACTCCTATCTAGACAAATAATCCAACATCTTCACCGCAGCTACTCTTTGAGCGCTTTTTTTGGTATAGCCTAAGCCTATTGTTTTCTTTTTTAAATCTTTTATAAATAAGGAGCACTTCCACGATATATTGTCGCCATCATGTTCTTCGGAAAAAGAATATACTGGTTGCCCAATTAAATTCTTCTGATAAAGCTCGTTAAGAATCATTAATGAATTTGATTCATCATAATCGTCGATAAAGTCATCAATTGAATCTTTAATGTATCCGTTTTCTTTCAAATACCAATATGCTTCTTCAGCGCAATTCATTCTTGCTTTGGCTTTGCTAGAACCCTCACCACTAAAAGTGTAATCTCCAATTCTCAAATAGCACATAAAAGGTAATTGATAATATGAGGAGCTAATATCATATTCCGGTAAAGTTCCATATTCTTTTACATACCATTCTTGAACTATTCCAACATAGTTATTATCCTTAAAATCACTTTCAAGAAAACCATGAATGTCAATCATACATTCAGTTGTGAAAACAAGCTTGTCTAAATCCCAATCGCAATCTATGGCAACAGCGCCAAGGATTGCTTCAAATAAATCTTCTTTCACGGAATCGCTCAATTTATTGTGATTTTCTCCATTTCCTAGATAAAGAAATCTAGCAAACCCCAAATCATCAATAGCTCTTGACAATGTTTTCTTTTGAACCAATTCTTTTTTAATGTCTGTAAATATGCCTTCTTTACTTTTTGTTTGAAAATAAGTTGGGTTCTTTAATTTGAATTCGTTCCATTTTTTATCCTCTGTCATGACTCCATAGTGCTCAACAAGTATTTTTGTAACAACTAAATCCAGCACTTTGTCACCAACAAATTCTAAAACTTCGTTATTTTGTCCACCATTTTCTTGAGAATAGCTCTTTCTAGTAAATGCCTGCACTAGTAAATCAACATTCCTGAAAGTATATCCAATTGTTTTTTGGATATTTTTGTAATCAAATTCCATACCTAAATAAATCCTTTCTGTAGGAACTCTAAAAGGTCATCAAAAAGATTCTTTTCGGTTGGCTAATTCTAATTTAATTATAAGCAAGATCCGTCTTCTATTTTCTTCTTACAGAATTTAGTAGACATAAATTTCTTATATCTAGATTTTAATCAGCTGTCCCTACATCTAAAATAATACATAAAACAAGCAAGATATTCCAGACCAAAGTCTTCCTGGATCCGTAGATCATAAGCTGCTAAGCTATTATTATGTTAAAAGATTCATTTCAGTTTATTCTGGACAACTATATTACTGAAGATACTAGGGTATCAAATGCATCTCATTTATATGATGAGCTCATACATGAAATACCTATGGCGATTAGGTCTATTTTTCCTTTTAGAAAAGATTTAACTGTTAAAGGCAGTATGGGTCAAGGAAACAAAACTGATTATCCGTGGGTTTCAGTTCTAAATAGAAATATAACGACATCAACTAAATTTGGTCTATATATTGTTTATTTATTTAAAAAGGATATGTCTGGCTTTTATCTAACTTTAAGTCAAGGCATTACATACTTTACTGATACATTCGGTAGAAAGAAATATGAGGCGGCTAGAAAAGTTGTTAAATATTTCCAAGACAGAACTGATGACAACTACTTTTCTAAAGAGCTAATCAAATTAGTCGGTACAAGAAAAGGAACGCTTGGTTATGGTTATGAGCAGGCCACCATTCTTTCGAAATATTACGAATCTAATAGTTTTACCGAAGAAGAATTAATCGATGATTATAAACGCATGCTCGCCATTTATGATGAAATCTATCAAAACATGGATACTGATTCTTACAATGAAATTATTGATAGAATTATTACATTTACTAAAACACAAAAAGAACATCTTGTTTTAGCGGAAGACGCCATTGAAGACATCAGAGAAGCATTAACTCCTATCGATGGTCAGCCATATGATTTTTCTAAGCAATTAAAGCAAGTGCAACCATACGTCGATAAATCCACCAAATATAAAGAGATTACAAATCCTTTGATTAAGAAAACAGACTACATCAAAAAGGCTAAAAGCGACGCAGAGATTGGATATCTTGGTGAACTACTAGTTTTAGAGCATGAAAAGCAACGTCTATCCAATAATGCATTATTAAGTGAGTACGCTGACAAAATAGAACACGTATCAGTTATATCAGATGGATATGGATACGACGTTGTCTCCTATGATTTATTTGGTTTAGAAGTTAAAAAGATTTTTATCGAAGTAAAGACTACCAAAAATAAGGTTGATATAGAATTCCCTGTATCTAAAGGTGAAGTTGATATATCAAAGCAACTCAAAAAACATTATTTCGTCTATAGAGTTTATGATGTATTAAAAGAGCCTAAATTCTATCGTGTGGCTGGTTCAATTGAAGACCACTTTAATTTAGACCCAATAACTTATTTGGCAAAATATAAAGGCTGATTTTTATCTATTATAGTTTGTTATATTTATCTGCTCTGCCTTTTGATTTATTCACAGGGTACTTTTTTTCATTCTGGTCCATCTTGGCATTAACTATTTCGTCTTCATCTAGTTCGAGTTTATCAATCATGTTTCTGCAATAAACGAGAACGTCTGCCAATTCTTCTTTTACTTCATTAATATCATAGTGCTCCTCATCCCATTGAAAACACTCCAATAGTTCGTTTGCTTCAATAGAAATCGACTTAGCCAAATTAGCAGGAGAATGAAACTGGTCCCAATCTCTATCGGCTGTGAATTTTCTAATACGATTTATGGTTTCTTGTTCCATACTAATTAAAATTCTCCTTTTTAGTCTTTATGCATTCACTTAGATAATCGCGTAAGTCTTTATCGACAGCATAAATGTATGTGCCATAGATTCCACGCGTTAAAAGCACAAGATATTGATGAAGAATGTTCATTTTTGTTTCTTCGTCATTATCTCTGACTTTTGTTTTTCTATCGGTGCATTTTTCGATGTGAATATCAATTTGTTTCGTTGTTTTGTTATAGAAAATATCTGGACCAAGGATAACGCCTGCATAATTCAAATCGTAACCTTGGCATGTATAAACACATCCAATTTCATCTTTATGTTCTTCGTCGGTAATGAATGTTGGATCATTAAAACCAAGATTCCACATTCTGAGATATTTGCCGTCCCCATCCACATCCACATCAAGTTTCTTTTTGGCAACTTTATCTCTCATTTTCGTGCTATATGGGTAAGAAATCCCGGCAACAATACGACAAAGCCCTTCATTCTTTTTATTTTGCTGTTGAATAGCTCTTTCCATTTCTCCATAATCGTCAAAAACAAACAAATCGTATTTATCAGATTCATATGTTGTTTTCATGTTATTGAATAAATCATTAATAAACTTAATGTACTCATTACCACCTTGAATTCTTAGCTGAGTCGACAAGTTGATGATGTCAGCATCTTTTAAGAATGATTTAAAGCTCTCTTCAAGCATGTCGGTATTTTTAACTCTCTGTTTTGCATCATAGAATATAACAGTTAATGCTCTTTGCTTTGCCATAATCCAATCAAGTTGAGTTGCTTCATGAGGCAAACCTAATTCATCACAAACAGCATCATAAGCGCCATAGTTAACTAAGTCTTTTCTTCTTTGAAGTCTATGGGCTTCATCCACTATCACAATGTCGTAATCTTTCTTTGCAATATCATTTGGGCCAATAACCATGCTAGGTTTAAGACCTTTTGTAGCTTTAAATATCTTTTTGACGGTCTCTCTAAAGGACGGAGTTGGAACAACAAAAGCAATCTTTAAATTTTTACGATCTCGTATAACCTTAACTAATTGTGCTGATTGTAAAATAGGCGAATCTTCAGGAAGAATTTCATCCAAATCCTCAAAGTTTGTGTTTCTAGAAAGCAAGTCGATAAGACATTTTATAAAATAGATTGCTAAAACTGTCTTGCCAGTTCCTGCGCCACCATGAACAACTATTTTTTTAGATAGTTTCTGTTCGAGAGCTATGCCGGTTAGTTTTAATAGAGATTCAACACAAGTAAATTGATCTTCAGTAAGTTCCTTATAAGGCGAGTATTTAAATATTTCACTATTTCTTATTTCATAAAGAGTTTTGTCTGCAAGTTTCTTTCGCTTTAATTCATTCCAAATATCTTGGAAGCACTGCTCATAAAGGCCTCTTTGATAATAATTATGCTGAACTGATTGACCGGCATTTTCGTTTTGAAGTTGAAATTTGCCATCAGCGTGCATGAATTGAATCAGCTTATTCTCTATATCAAGAGTTGCCGATTTATTGAACGAATCATTAAGCAATAACAAAATACTTTTCATAACCGAACGTTTCTTGTTTTCAAGATGCTGCCCCATTCTCTTGTAAGCATTGTTCGTCTCTCCAACATATGCTTCAGTATCGCCACTTAAAATATAAACAACAGGCCAGTTTTGCCCCTTTTCGACACTAGTCTTAATCTTTTCAGCGCCTTCTGTGTTGAAAGGGAACTGTCTATATTTTGTATTTGTTAAATCGCTCATATCCGAATTATATCATTAAAATGATCTAATAATCTCAATTAATGTTTAAACATAATAAGTGGAACTATTTCAGACGCTTTTTTCTTATCGACACCAATAGAGATTAATTGCAAAAATAAAATAAACAACATCAGAAATTGCATTTGATAGGCACTTTTAATTGTTAAATTATATTCAAGTTTCCCATGAGCCATCTTATTTCTCATGATTGCCAAATCTGAGGAAATTGATTGAATATCGTTGCCTAACGAATTCAAAACAAAGAAATTTGATACTTCTTGCTTATAGCTGGTTATGGAATAACAAATTCTGTCTTTTAATTTTTCCCTATTAGATTCAGGTTGATAGGCATGAATATTTAAACTGTCCAAAACATTCTCTAATCCAATAAGCGCCATTAAGAAACGACCGTGCGTTACAACATTTTCATCTTCTTTAAAAACAGGAATGTGTCTTAAATAGATTTTGTCATCAGCTAAAAGTTGCAATAATAAATTAATATCTTTTCCCAAACTATTAATCGGAATGCATTTAACATAGTCAAATACGTATTTTGATGACTCTGTATTATCAACAAATAATTGACCAACATTCTTTTCGTTTGATCTTAGTAACACCTGATCCAATGGAATTATTCTTTTTTGATATAAAAAGCAAAGCAATCTTTTAATAACCAAATATGCATCTTTCATCGTTCTCAAATCATAATTCTTATCATTTCTTAGTTCTAATAATTGGCCTTGATAAAATGGACGGTTTTCCATAAAACCAATTGATAATTTATAATCACTGTCGCCGAGCTTAAAACTACCAATAGGTTTCTTAATACCCATCCAAGAAGAATTGTCATCATTTAAACATCCACTTATTGATTGATTTGTTATTTTGGGAATTTCAAGCGAATAAAAGCCTAAAGAATCAACTTTATTAAATGTATTCGGTTCCATTGTTGCGCAAACGCCAACCACTCCTTCTATGTGTGGCGCGCACATGACTTCTTTGCCATCAACAACTTCACGCCATGCTCCTTTTTGCCAAAGATGCTCAACAACTAGATGTATTTCTTTGCCATTTTTGGTTAAACCATGTAGCACAATATCTTTTTTATTGATATCAACAAAATTCGCAAAGCCAACAGGAAAACGAATCCTACCATCCCTCAATACAAATGGAACAGACTGTTCTTTTAAAGAAGTGATGTTTCCGTCAAACGAATAATTCATTTTTCTCCATTGATTGCCTTATTAATTCTTTCGGTTAAAATGCCACATTCGTGCATTGATTCTAGTTCAGCATCATAATCTTCAATGGGCAATTGGCTTAATTCTTTAACTTCTTTCTCATGTTTTTTAAAACATCTGTCTGCTTGGTAAATCATATCACTACAGAACTTTGTTACGTTTGTTACGACATCCCTTTCTCCAAGAACATCACAATAAACATCCCAAGCTTTTCTTTCTTCAATTCTTAAAACCGTTTTCTGCAAGTCAAAATCTTCATACCTACCGTAAATATCGATGTTACCATCAGAAAACAATTTTTCTTTTATATTCCAAAGAATCTTACCAGTAAGATATGCCATGCCATCACTATCCGGGCCTCTATCTGTACATGGTAAATATGTGTCACACCATTTTATATATCTTTCTTTTGCATCTTTGATTTCCGGACATTCAACTTGAGAACAAATGGCAGGTACAATTAGCGAAGCGGAAAATGCAGCTAAATAAATATTAGAATCAAGGCATCTATTAATATCATTCGCCAACCTTAATAATGTTATTTCTTGTTGTTTTTTTCTTGAGTTAGGTTTGTACTTGTATTCTCTATCAACTACAACATCAAATGTATCTTCGGATTTCTTCATGAAATAAATCGGAATTCCTCTGTTTTCCGCCAATCTATACAAATGATCTAATTCATCACCAGAGGTTTTGCAGCCAATATAAATAGCTGTCGGATACCCGATATTTAAAATATAGCGTTTGCCATCGTATTCAATGCTGTCGTTGAGCTTAGTTTTAGAATATAAACACCTGACTTCTTCTTCATATGACCAATCAGGAGATTTTACAAAGAAAGGGTCTAATGTTTCTTTTAGATGCATTGCTATTTCATCATCTGTTTCTTTCTTGCCAAGAATATCTAATGCGACAGCATGAGAAACAGCCTTATACATCTTAATATACGGTCTCTCTTGTTGATATGTTACATTTCTAAAATCTATCAAATCTGGTCTTTCGTATTCTATGCAAACGCCTTTATGCGAATTTGCATAATGGGACCACATCAAAATAGAGTTGTTGCGTTTGCTAAAACAAGATATCAATGCAGTTTCTTTCGCATTATTTACAGCTTCATCTATTTTTTCTTGAAACTCTTTCTTGGCTTTAGCTACCAATACATCCAGGTGTTTGGATTTGGACCCTATCATTTTGGCAATTAGATTAAAACCGGGAATTCTATCAAAATATAGATTCTTTTCTAACAGCCGCTTCATTGAATCCATTTCTTTTTGAAGTTCTGCCAAAATTGCTCTACTCGATTTATTAAGCTTTAATTTGTTCAAAGAGACTAATTCAGAAACCACCTTGTAGATAAAATAATCTGTTATTAACTTCTCTATTTTTTCTTTGTCCTTTTTATCTTGAACAAAAGAACAATCATTTGGATCATTAAAATCTTTAGGGTTGTTTAAAGCAACACCACCACTTTTTAAAATAGAAACAGCAGATTCAAGAGAAGTATATTTATAGATTTTCATAAATTACATTCTCTTCTCAATTTCAAGTATTAATGCTTGTATTTCTTCACTATTAAATAAATCTTTAAAGTTTAATTCTTCCAACAAAAGGACTTGTCTCGTAAAATATCCGTTTTGCGAAATGAATAAAAGTAATTCTCTAATATACTTAATTTGCATATCATTGAATCCTTTATCGATAAATATTTGTGCAAATTCATCAACTGCTTCAGGATTCAATTCTAAGTTCTTTCTTATGAATATAACCAAATCATTATCTTCTTTGAAAATATCGTTATATTCTTCAGCGGTTTTTGCAATCTTAACAACTTCAGATTTGAACTTTTTAATAGCTTGTTTTGTAGGCTTAATAATGTTTTGAACTTCTTTAACTAGAGGTTCTTCTGGGTGCTCTTGAATATAGAATAAAGTCTTTTCACTAAGAGTCTTAAAATCTTCAATTGTAACTTTGAAATCAACCTCTTCTTCAACAGCATCGCCAGTTGAGTTGATGATATCTCTAAAGTCGGTGATAATTGGATCAAAGGCTTTAGGATCAATAAATCTCATCAAGTCTCTTAACTCCACTCTTATTGCATCCACTTTAGCAACGTTAGATTCATTAATAAACTCGTCAGATGCTGCATAATCTAAAGATTCATGGTGAGCAGACACTTCTGAGATGTGTGATTTATTTGTAATTAAATAAGTTGATAAGAGATAGATTGTTTTAGCGGCTTTCTTAAAGTCTTTACCATGATAGAATCTTACAGCTGCAAACTTATAGCACAAGTAATCAAAGGCTCTAGCAGATTCTAAATCAATCTCACCTGTAATATTTGGAGCGATATATTTCTTAATTTCTGCAAATTCAGTTTGGGCAAAATTTACCCATCCAGAAAGCTCGGAATATCTATGTACATATTTAAGATTAGAACGAACACCAATATAGTTTTGGTTCATTTCTTTAACTTCGGCAATTAACTCATTTCTAATCTTTTCGCAGAATTTTTTATCCTCAATATCGAGATTAGCATAGTGTGCCAACAATGCTTTATATAAAGCAACTTTCTCTAAGAAAACCTTTTGATAGAGTGATAATACTGCATCAGATCTATCAGTTCTTCCATCAGGATTCATCTTAAAGAAAGGGAAGACATTACAAATATCAAAGATTAAAAATCCTTGTTTGTTTTGATAGAGTTGTCTGGATTTATCATTTGTCATTCTTTCAAAATAAGCTTTTGATGGAGACATGACTTTTAAATCAGGACAAAGTCTAGTGCCACGACCAATCATCTGCCAGAATTTAATCTTAGATAAAACTCTCTTAAAGAATACGAGGTTCACTACTTCTGGAATATCGACGCCAGTATCCATCATATCGACAGAAATAACGATTCTAATGGTTTGCTTTTCTTTAAATTCTCTTTGAAGAACTTCGTTATATCTAATTTGATTATCAATAACAACGCAATAATCAACACCATTCGGATTATTCTTTAGACATTTGTCTGGGAACATTTTTCTAAACTCATCCTGAATCAGAATAGCGTGGTTATGGTCACGGGCAAAAATAATAGTTTTTCCTAGCACGTCCCCGTTATTTACATAAAGGCCTTCTTCCATTAAATCTTGGAGAACTTTTCTAATTGTATCCTTGTTAGTGATTGTGCTATAGAATTCTTTTCCTTCGATTTTATCGATTGGCTGACCTGTTTCATCGTCAGTAAAAAGGTCTTCATATTCTTCTTGTTCTTCAGGTGTGAGCTTATCATATTCAACGCCATTCTTGAGAATGTCTGGTGTTCTATCTAAAGCACGATAATAAGTCAAATAACCGTCTTTAACGCCTTTTACAACATCATATTCATAATTAGGCATTTCGCTATCCAAGTTGAATACTTTGTAAGTTGATTTATGGATGTCGTTTCTTGGCGTTGCGGTTAAACCAATCATAAGAGCATCAAAGTATGTGAAAATTTCCGCATATTTGTTAAATAAGCTTCTATGGGCTTCATCGACAATGATCAAATCAAAATGACCAATACCATATGGGCATGTGGATGTATCTTTGATGATGGATAGCATCGATTGATAGGTAGAGAAAACGATTCTAGCTTTACTTTCATCGCCTTCTTTTTGTCCTTCCACAATTACCATCATTGGAACTTGTGGGAGGAATTTTTCAAATGTTTCTTCTTTGGCTTGCTTAACTAGGTTCTTTCTATCGGCGAGGAAGAGAATTCTTTTAACATAGTTATTTCTGATAAATATTTCACTTAATGCACATGAAACACGAGTTTTACCTGTTCCTGTTGCTAACACAATCAATGAACGAGAATGCTGCGATTTAAAATGCTTAACTACTTCATCGATTGCATCAACCTGATAGTATCTACCACAAATATCTAGGTCTGGGAGAACATCTTCAAGCTTGAATTTCCTTTTTTGAATTATGTATTCTAGCTCTTCTTTTTTATGGAATCCGAATACTTGTCTATCAATATATAAGCCATCAATAATTCTGATAGAATAACCATTTGTATAATAAATAACTGGTCTAATACCATATTGTTTTTTTAATGCATCAGCATATAAACATGCTTGAACACGACCGTTGTCTTCGTTAACAAGTGATTTCTTCGCTTCGATTAAAGCCAACGGTTTCATATCATCGCCAAAAAGAACATAGTCAACAAAGCCGTTTCCAGATGGATTTTCACTGGTTTTTGGCATTCCCGCCACTGGAGTTTCAATGCAAGCTTTACCACTCGCAACAATATATTTATCATTTAAAACATCCCAACCAGCTTGTTTAAGAGCTGGATCGATAAGCTCTATTCTCGTTTCTTTTTCGTTCTTTGGCATTAATCGTTACCTCCAAAAAACTCATCCATTTTTTTATTAAAAAGTTCAGTTAATGTCTCGATTCTTCTCTGTAAATTAAATTTCGATTTATCTATTAACTCAACAAAGCGTCTGAATTCTTTTTCTTCTTCTAAAGTTGGAAGAAAAATATCGTAGTCATACAACATTTTAATAGTTATTTGATTTACAGATGCTGTTTGAGTTCCTGTAAGCTGATACCTAAAATAGTTTGTGTTCATAAAAGCATTTACTATGTAAGGGAAGGGCGTTCTTATAATTGCCATAAATGCGCCAAATGTCATTGGTTCATTGGTGTTTTTAATTATGCAAGTTTTCCCAACAAGTCTGGAAGAACCGTTTCTCGAGCACATCAAAATGTCTAACGGCCTAACCATTTTCTCTTCTTTAATAGCTATATTATTCACTCGAACAACATCGTCTTTTAAATAGAGTTCACCGTCTTGAATATTGCCAGATCGTAATACGATAGTACCAGCATCAGAGACATTTTCAGGCTTATAAGTTAAACCAATCAAACTTTCACAAATGTCTGAAAACTTGCACGTTCTTGTTTTATTGATAAGTGATTCAGCAAACATATCGTTAAATCGTGATTTAACAAGTTCATCTAATAACAAAAGTTGCTTTTTGCTTTTATCAATCAAAGTTTCTGTATGTTCCAAAAGATCAACGATAGATTTTTGATCATTAAAAGAAATGTTAGGCAATTTAATTGAATACACATCTCCAATTTTAATAAATTTTATTACTCCGCCAACGCTAATTCGTTTAAAGCGCTCAACGGAACGCATAACTATGTAATATATTAATTTAAGATTATAAATCTTATGCGGTTTAATTGTTATAATATAAGTTCTTTGATATGCATTAAATTTTCCGTCGTAAATGTGAACGTTAAATTCGCCATTGCCTGCGAGTAAAACGCAGGCACAATCATATGCATATGTGTCGATCCAACTAATAGAACGCGAACAAGTGAAAAATGGGTATTTACCACCTTCAACTGAAGCGTTAGCATCGAGCTTACCTGTTTTTACATCACAAATTTCACTTAAATCAAAATATTCCATATCAATCATCAAGCATTTCTTTAAGAGCGGATAGAGAATTAGATATTTCATCATTAATTGCTTCGATTTCGGAAACAATATCTCTGGAGTTTCTATAGACAATTTTTTTCTTAATTGTTTTTTTATATTTTCCAAACGTTAAATCATATTCATTATCTCTTATTTCTTTTACGGGAACCATAAATGATTTTTCAGTACGCTCCCGTGAAAGTTCAGAAGATAAATCAGCAAATTTTTTTATAACATCCGGGATATCATTGTCTTTGCATTCAATTCTTTTTTGATCCAACGTAAAACCATCAGCAAGCATATCGTAGAACCACACATAATCTGTTCCACCTTTATTCGTTTTTTCAAATATCAGAAATGATGTTTTAACACCAGAACCTTTACTAGCAGAACCCTTTTTGGAACCAGAACTAAAAATGCCAGCTGGCATAGAAATTACGCCAATAAGTTTTTGTTTATCTATCAGCTCAACCCTAAGTTGTTTGTGAGCATTGTCTGAGCCAAACAAAACACCGTCAGGAACAATCGACATGCAACGTCCACCAGGCTTAAGCAACATATCCATCAAAGCAACAAATAATAATTCAGTTTTCTTTGTTTTGGTTATCGAAAGAATTTTACCATTAGTAGCAGATTCAACAAGACTGCCAGCAAAAGGCGGATTCGCTAAAACTAAATCAAATTTATTTAAATACTTTGTTGCATTTTCACTTTCTAAAAGTGAATCCATTGTAATATCAGGATCTTTAATACCATGAAGGACACAGTTCATATAGCCAATTCTCGCCATGTTTGGATCGTTATCGCATCCATAAAACATAGAATCGGAGAATAACTTTGCATTTTGAACATTCAAAAGGTCGGTTTTTTGATGCTCTTTTATGTATTTAGCAGCTTCAATTAAGAAACCAGCTGTTCCCATTGCTGGGTCAATAATCTTCTCGCCAAGCTTTGGCTTCATCATTTCAACAGCCATATCAATAATGTGACGTGGCGTTCTAAACTGACCTGAAATGCCACTGCCACACATGTATTCGTAAACATCGCCCATTAAATCGGTGTTGTTAAAATTCAATTCAGGATCAGATAGCTTATCTACTACAGATGTAAGCAATCTTTCTTTATCGTCAAAACCAAAGGAATACTTTTTGGCATACAATCCAAACTTACCAACAGCTTCGTTATCAGGGTCCTTAATAAATGGAACAACATAGTTCTTAATTCTTCTAGCTAAATCCATAGAGTTAAGATTTTTAAAGTTCTTCCATCTTAATTCTTCGTAAGGGATTTCAAATTTAAGGGCTTTTTCACCATTGATGATTTCATAGTTCTTATAACTGCCGGATTTGAAAACGAGGTCTTTTTCGTCAGGTTTAATACCAATAATGGACGCTTGCGCTTCAATAGCATTTTGCTTATCATCAAGCATCTTAATAAACATCAAAGTAGTCAACTGATTAACAATATCAGAGACTTGAGCCATGTTTTCATTGTAAAAATCTTGCCAAATAGCATCAATTTTGTTTTTTAAACTTCCTGTAACCATATCCCAAACCCAGTATACCCTTATATTCCATTGGCTTTTTAGAAATAAAAGCCATATCTTATATACGATGATATCACATCTGATGCTTCTTAACTATTTATATTTAAGAAAGGATTCGGCCTATTGCCCTCTTGATTTCGTGATCTTTTTGCGTGAAACCCTACGCCGATGTCCAACTATATAGCTGTAGAGATATTGACCGCCCCTGCCTTTTAGCTCCATAGAAAACATGGAAGCCTAAAAATCTCGGCCCGCGTATTTATGACGCCTTGCCGCTATTACTTTGCTAATATTCACTTTATGCATATTTGTGTACTATCCTCAGGAATGAGAAGTCGGAGATGTCATTTCATAACTTTTTTAAAAACTAAATATAAAGAAAAGGTTAGGTGTGTTACTTCTTTACCAACTACTTTCCCATATGGATAGGCCTTATTAAAAAATCCTCCTTATGTGAGTTGTAGTTGTAAACCTAACTATCCTAACTTTAAACAATTCATTATTAGCAAAACAATGCCTTTTAATAATAGCCCAATATATTATTATTTTAAAAAATAATACAACACTACATCAAACGATTAGATACTGTGTTTATTAATATTTTTATCTCATTTTAATGTATAAAATATATATAGCATTGCTACAAGTCTTTATACGGACTATCTAAATAACCATTCTTTTTTAAAAGAATAATCTTTCTATCTAGATAAGACTTCCAAAATTTAATAAACAAATTGTTATTCTTAAACAACGAAACAAGCAATGGAGATATAGTGTAATATACCCTGATGAACAGTCTACCTAAAAAGTGTTTTTTTAAAAAAATGTCTCTATATCTTCTTAAACTCCAAACTTCTGGACAATCATACGAACCATATACACATGTAGCTATATAACAGCCTTCTTTCCTTCTTATATGAGATTGATTGTTATTTTTACTGATTCCGGATTTCATAAACCCAAGGAACTCTTTTGCAAATGCAATATCTTTATCAACTGGCATACCTACCTTTTTTGCATTTTCTAAAAGTTCAAGAGCAATCTTAAATCTTTTTTCTACATCTAGCTCAATATCTGGTAGCCCTGACAAATCAAAAACTTTTTGGTCCGGCATATAAAGAAGTAAGCGCCCCATGAAAAACGAATAAACATTCATGTTCTCTCCTGCTTCTTTTAATATTGTGCAATATAGATATGCTTCTTTATAGGCTTCTCCATAATACTCAGTTGCGATTTCATGCTCTTCCTCACCAAAAAGTGATTCAAACAAAGCTAAAAGCACGGCACAGAAACAATCAACATCCCCCTCTTCCTCAGCCCTATTAATTGCTGTTTCAGTATCAAACTCTTTTTCACTATACGATAATTTAGGAAATGTTTTTATCAAGTGATTTTTAACGTGTTCATCCATATGATAATTATATTTTGAAAAGGCACTTCCTGTCATTTTCAAACGATTTTTATTAAGTTTCTCCTGCTTTTCTTATTTTTTATCATGTGTATTCATATTCAATTCCTTAATTATTATCAATATCTTCTTTTTTGCTGACCGCCGTGTAGGATTTAGTCCAATCGTAATCAATTGAAACTTCTAAACGATATTTAACTTGATCTCCGCTATCGGTTTCGGTGTAGAAACCTTTGAGATCAATTTTTAATGAAACAAGTTTGTTCTCTTGAGAAACAGTAACTGTAAACAAAGCTTTCTTAGCAACAAAGTCACTATTGATTTTATAAATATCAAACACTGTAACTCTATTGAAATCCATTCTGAAAGATTTGTTATATTCTCTTAAAAGATATTTTACTGTGTTAGTTGATAAACCAAACTTATATACATCATTGCCACTATTATCGGTAGTCTTTTTAACAACCTTAATATTGTCATATGTGAATATAGCGTTATTTGGTAGCATGTAATATTCATCAACACTCTCTTCGGCATATTCAGATAATTCTTTATATTGGTTGAAACCAACTTTTGGATCTAAAACATCATAAACAGTTTTATTAGTGTCGTTTAACTTGGCGCGATATGAATCGTAGTCTTTAACTAAATCACCATATTGATCACTATTCTTATAGTCGCTATCAACTAATAATCTGTTATTAAAATAGACAGTATTATCAACTATTTGTCTTTTAGTATAACCTTGAGTTCTACTATTAACCGCTAAACCGAGTGGATTAGTTTTACTAACACCATGATCAACTGTGGTTTTAACATCGTAGTTATAATAAGAAGTACTAGCAACTTTATTAGTAACAACAGTGTTCAAAATATTTGCTAATTTAGTTTCAACGCTGCTTCTATTAGTGTCGGTGTTTTCAAATGTAGGAAGAGTAATAGTTACTCCACTATATTTCTTATATGTTTGTTCATATTCAAATCCAATTTCAAAAGCATCTTTAATTGTTATAGCTGCATCAAAATGAAATTTATGTAATTTAGTGTTGTCACTTGTTAATGTTGCCCAAGTATTAACTTTTAAGCCAACACCCCATTGAGATTTAGTGTATTCATTTAATGCTTTAATGATAGTTTTACTATCAATAAAGTTTAATACACTTAAAATGGAATCCTGACTGAAATTAGTGTGTAATGAAAGAATATATTTTCCACCAGAATATTGAGCGGACAAACAGTGGTTATCGTTAAGAGTTTTTAAGATATAGCCAAAATTATTCTTATCAAAATCATAAATAGAAGAAACGGTTTCGTGATTAATAACAGAGAAGTCTTTATCTTCGTCTGCGGATATTTTAATTAAATCAGTTCCAACGTTATAGATATAATTCGTGCTATCAATAACTAATAATCCACTGATATTTCTTCTTTGTAAGAACTGAGTCTCTGAATTACCAGTATTCACATATGTTGTTCCTGAATAGGTTGCTGGAGAAAAAGAAACTGCATTTTTAAACTTAATCTTAGCGGTTAAGTTAAAGTCATATTCATATTGAATCGCTTCTGCCGTGTTTTTTCTAGCAGTGTTAAATTGCTGTTTTCTGTCTACTGGTGGTTCAACTGGTCCGCTAGGAGAAGTAGCGCCACCACACGAAGTTAAAAGCATTCCTATTAAAAAAGGAACGAATAAAAAGTTTTTCTTCATAACTTAATCCTCTCTTTAAGCGTCGATATAATCTGTATGAATATTATGAACTAAAACAAATGGAAATGAAACAGCGCCAAGCACTGCTGATAAAGCAATTGCAAAACCTAAAGCTAATACGCCAATAAAGAAGCCAAATATCGCAAACACTACTTTCATAGTAATCGCCCAAACGATACCATCAATATCCCAAGAGAAGATAATTCCAGGCATCTTAATAGATAATCCAGCGCACCATAAGAATACATCAGCGATATATGAGCCAGAAATAATGCAATAAAGCATCGCAAATGTTGCGTAGCCAATAATAGCGGCAAATAACACTGCTAAACCAGGATGGATAGCCTCTTTACACGCTGGAACAATTAAAAATATGAGTAGAGATGTAATTAAAGCAATAACGCCTCCTGCAATGCCCCAGCCAAATGAAAGCTTTTTATATTTCTTTCCATGTGCTTTTTTAGCTAATGCAGCAGCGACTTCTCTATCTTTCTTAGTTTGTTCTAAACAGTCTTTATGATAATAGTCTTTACGATATTCTGCTGCGTGACCTCTTCCGCTTGGTCTAACACAGAAGTCTTCCACCACTAATTCGTTTTCAGGAATATCTTTGTTACACCTTCTACATACGTGCAGTTCTTTTTGATGAATAACAACAGTCTTATTAACTGCTACAGGTGGAACCACTACTGGCTCTACTTCGTTACTATTTTCTTTTGAAGCAGTTAATTCTTCTCCATTAACGAGTTGATCCACTGTTACATCAAATAGCTTAGATAATTCCTTTAATGTAGAAACATCTGGTTCGTTTTCGTCTTTTTCCCACTTACTAACTGTTTGGAAAGTGACATGTACTTGATCCGCTAGATCTTTTTGAGTTAATCCTTTTTCATTTCTTAACTTCTTAATTTTTTGTCCTAAAGTCATAAACGGATACCTCCTTCCCTAACATACTCACTGATTCAGCGAATATTTTAAATAACTGAGAACGCGAAATCACTCGCGTAAAAATAGAATTAGACTTTTATTTATTATATAAATAGATTATTAACAATACAACGTGCCCAAATTTTCTATTTTTGTGCGCGCTATGGATATGTGCTTATTTAATCACCTCATAATGGCGGATTCTTTTATTGACAATTACAGGCCTTAAATAGCCATTATTTACTAGTTCAGAACACCAATTTATAATTGTTCTGTTAGTAACTCTTAACTTACTAGCAAGATCAATTGGTGCAAACACTAAAATATTATTTTTTTCTAAATAATTTAGGAAATCTTTAGCTTTTTTTGATAGATGGGATAGTCTTTCTTGTTTATTATCATTAGATTCTTGTAATGCAATTGAAAGCACTTTAGAAGCGTACAAAGAGAATATCTTTAAATAGTATTTAATCCATATCTCGCTGTGTGGAGGATTGTTTCTCCCATCATAATATAAAACAGGTAATCCCATTTGAAGAGAGTCATAATATTCATCAATGTTATAAGACATATATTCTTCTAAAGAACCAACATTTTTAAATCCATATCCGTTTAAAGAAAGATAATAACTAGAAACAATCCTAGCGGTTCTACCATTACCATCTTCAAAAGGGTGAATAGTTACTAATTGATAATGAATAATCGACGCTTTGATTAATGGGTGATCATCTGAATCATCAATATATTTAAATAATTCGTCTAATAATGTCGGGACTTCTGAATATTCAGGAGGGATATAAGCCGGTGTGCCATCTTCATTCCAAACAGCAAACAATACTCCCGGAGGCATCGCCCCCCTTAGACCTATCTTTTCTTTTGGTTCGCCTTCACAAATTTGCTTTTGAATTTCTAGCAATAATTTAAGTGACAAAGGCTCTTTGGCATCTAGCTTCTTCTCAAGTAATTCCAATGCTAAATAGTAATTTCTGATTTCTTGCTCTGGTTTAAGGAAATGTCTATTCTTAGCTTCAATAGCGGCATCGGCTTGCTCATATGTTAAAGGATTGCCCTCAATTTTATTAGAGGCGTATGAACTTCTTTTTTTAGTGTTCTTTCTAAATTTATTCGATAGATTAATAGGTATTTTAACTAAATCTAAAGAGTTCTTGTTCTTTTCAATATCAAGAATTGAATTTAATATATCGCTATCGAGTTTGACTTTAATCATAGATTATCCTCACGCAAATAATATATCAAAATTTCATTATTATTTCACTATTTTTTCACTATTTTGCATTTAAATTTAATAATGCTTTCGAAAATGTATGTAATAAGTCTCTAACATATTCCCTGATACAGAGTTAAGCGTGCCTATTAGATGTATAATATAAGTGAGATATGAAAAGAAAGATACATTCTCTATTTTCTATATTACTGATAATCCCACTTGTGGGATGCTCTTCAAGTGGAACAAAAGAAGATAGCTCTAATCCTCCTTCTCCTCCACCCACTCCAATATGTGATCCATCAATAAAAATTGTTCCAACAAATGAAAAGGCTCCATATATTGGATTCGTTAATGGAAATAACACAACTAAATATAAGGTTGAATACACAAATAAATATGGAAAGAAAACCACTCTTGATAGTGATTACTATCTGTTAGCTTGGAGCTCAAGTGATAGAGACATCGTTAACCCAACATTAAATAACTGGTTTGTCTCTAATGGAAAAGCTACTTTAACATGTACTTATCGCGACTATAACGATAACTACACTGATTCAATAGAAGTCACTTCCTATACAAGAGTGATTGAAGAAAGTAGTAATTACTCTCATATGTTATATGAAGTGAATAAATCATATGACCTTCCAGATTCATTTCTTCCAAATACCAGTAGTCTATTTTATGAAATATCTAATCCAGAAGTCATAAGAGTAAATGAATCCACTCGTAAAATTGAGTGTCTATCTTCTGGAATAAGTGAACTTAAAGTCTCTTATTATGGAGATAATTATCTTCAAGGAGAATTATCTTCTAAAACATATATCATCGATGTGATTAATGAATCCGCTCCTGGTTTCTATTTAAATGAAGAAAAGTGTAATGAAGGAACACTTATCGCAGCGAAAAATAAATACACCACTATTAATCCAACTGATTTAGGTTTAAAAGCTTTTGATAAAAATAATAATGATATCTCTAACTCCATCACTTTAGTGGAAGGAGAATATAATCCAAGAGAATTAGGCAATTACTCCCTTACTTATAAAGCAATAGATATAGATGGTTACTATTCATATTTCTTTGCGACTTTAAGAATAGTAGAAAGAGATTACACCAAAACAACAATTGAAGAAGATAATCTATATTTAGATAACTCTATCTTAAGAGCGAATCTCACCACCAGTGTTATCAAACAATCAGGAGTGGTCTTCTTAAACAAAATTAATTTCAAATTAAATATTAATATCACTGATTTATATGATGAGTTAGACGCAGATATAAATTTAACTGTTAGATTTCAATTAGAAGATTGGACCACTACTAGTCACACTGTTAAAACATCATATATATATGTTGGAGGACATCTGAGCTTTAAAACATCTGGTGAATTCTCTAACTCTTATGAACCACAAAATAGACAATTAAATGGAAATACCTATCAAGAGATAAGTAGGTCATTAAAAATATCAGGGTATGGATATAACTATACCTATTACGAGTAATTACTTACGATAATACATCGCGTCTTTATAAGAACCGATTTTCACAATTTTATCTTCTTTTATTAATTTTGATAGAACCATTTCAATCAATTCTTCGCTTATATCTGGAAGTTGGTTTTGAATTGTTCTTTTAGAAATAGGGACAAAAGCGTTTAACAATAGAGTTTTAATTCTTTCTGTCTTAGTTAACTTCTCGTCAATTTGAGAAAAAACATTCTCATCTAATTTTTTATAGCACTCATATAGCACTTGAATCATATATAGCATGAATGGCTCATACGTATTCTTTCCTTCTTGCCAATCAATAGATGATTTTTGAAGTGAACTATAATATTCACCTTTATTCTCATTAATCATATTTTCAATTGAAATAAATCTTCCAATATCAAAACCGTGTTTATATAAAAGTAATAACGTTAGTAGCCTAGAGATTCTTCCATTTCCATCATCAAAAGGGTGAACACAAAGAAAATCCAAAATAAAACAAGAGATTAATAATATTGGATTAATATTTGGGTTATGACTTGCTTCGTTATACGCGATTAACATTTGGTCAATCGATTCTTCGACTTCTTTAGGCGGTGTAGGGACAAAGGCAACAAACTTTTTGCCGTTTTTAGTCTCACTAATGATATTTGGTTCTTTTTTAAAATGACCTCTATTTTCACTTTGAGCAATATCTAGTAGACGCTTATGAAGAGACAATATTGTTGTTTTATCAAAAATGATTTTTTCATTATAGTTATGAATATCATTAAGAACATCTCTATAACCGATTATTTCTTTTTCAGTGTGAGAAAAAGCTCTATTATCACCGGATGCAATTTCATCAATACGTTTTTCAGTGGTATAAATATTTTCAATTGCGTTACTGCCTTTAATGGAATCCCTAACAGCTTTTTCTTTTAACTTTCTAAAAAGTTTTGGATTGTCATGAAGACGAACGCTTTCCTTACCCTTTATATCATAAATAACGGCTAGGATATTTAATAATCTAGAAGGAATTTGGTCTTGCAAAAATGAATAGTCAAATTTTCTCATCAATAGTGACTCTTTTCTGCATAAATTATACCATATTTTATGTAGTAAACAACCATTTTAGCCACAAAAAAGACAAAATAAAAGATAAGGATAATTCGGAATAATCTACATTTTCTATCGATACTAATAGAATTCATTACATAATTTTTTGAATTAATATTCATAGAATAATAAAATAATCACTAGGAAATGAGGTACACAAAATGAGTGATGTCAAACAAACGATTGATACCATGGTCAAAAAAGGATTAAAGGCTCTTGAAGAGTTATCCACTTTTGATCAAGAAAAAATCGATTATATCGTTGCAAAGATGTCCGTTGCGGGACTTGATCACCACGGCTATTTAGCAAAATTAGCGGTTGAAGAAACCGGAAGAGGTGTCTTTGAAGATAAAGCGTCTAAAAACTTATTCGCATGCGAATATGTTGTTAATAATATGAGACACTTAAAAACCGCAGGAGTGATTGATGAAAATCCAGTAACCGGAATTACCACTATCGCTGAACCAGTTGGAGTAATATGCGGAGTAACTCCAGTTACTAACCCAACTTCTACTGTTATCTTTAAATCATTAATTGCTATTAAAACTAGAAACCCAATTATTTTTGGTTTCCATCCAAAAGCGCAAAAGTGTTCTAAAGAAGCAGCGATGGTAATGCTCGAAGCCGCTAAAAAGGCAGGAGCACCAGATAACTGCATTCAATGGATTGAAGAACCATCAATTGATGCGACTAGAGAACTCATGAATCATCCTGATGTCGCCACTATTTTAGCAACTGGTGGACCAGGAATGGTTAAAGCTGCTTATACATCAGGAAAACCAGCCTTAGGTGTTGGACCAGGTAATGTTCCAGTTTACGTAGATAAGACCGCAAATATCGATAGAGCGGTAAATGATATATATATATCTAAATCATTTGATAACGGAATGATTTGTGCCTCTGAATCAGTCGCCTTCGTTCATAAAGACATCTATGACGAATTTATTAAGAAATTAAAAGAATATACAGTCTATTTCGCTAGTAAAGAAGAGCAAGAAAAACTCAGTGATTACATGTTTAAAACTCATAAAGGAGCAAAAGATGTAGCAAACGCTTCTCTTAACGCGGATGTCGCTGGTATGGATGCAGTTAAAATTGCTAAGAATTCCGGATTTGATGTTCCACCAAACACTAAAGTAATCGCTGTTAAGTTAGATGAGATAGGAGTTAACGAACCATTATCTCGAGAAAAATTATGTTCAGTTCTTGGAATCGTCAAAGTGAAAGACGAAGAAGAAGGACTCAAGTTAAGTGAAAAACTACTTGAATTTGGAGGACTTGGACATTCCGCTGCAATTCACTCTCAAAACGAAGAACTCGTAAAAGAGTTTGGAGATAGAATGAAAGCGATAAGAATCATTTGGAACTCTCCTTCCACCTTTGGAGGAATCGGTAATATCTATAACTCATTCCTTCCTTCGTTAACTCTAGGATGTGGAACTTATGGAGGTAACTCCGTAGGAGGAAACGTCTCCGCAGTTAACTTAATCAACTACAAACAAATCGGAAAAAGGAGAAACACCATGCAATGGTTCAAAGTACCACAAAAGATATATTTTGAAAGAAATAGCATCCAATACTTACGTTCATGTAAAACTGTTGGAAAAGTTTTCATCGTTACCGATAAGAGCATGGTTGAATTAGGATTCTTAAAGAAAATTATCGATGAACTTGAAAATAGAAGAAACCCAGTTACCTATCAACTCTTCTCTGATGTTGAACCAGATCCAGATATTAAAACAGTCATGAAGGGTGTTGATTTAATGAATCAATTTAAACCTGATACGATCATCGCTTTAGGTGGCGGCTCCCCTATGGACGCGGCTAAAGGCATGTGGATATTCTATGAACATCCAGAAATTAACTTTGATGACTTAAAACAAAAATTCATGGATATCCGTAAAAGAGCGTTTAAATATCCTGAATTAGGAAGAAAGACAAAACTCATTTGTATTCCAACTACTTCTGGCACTGGTAGTGAAGTCACTCCTTTCGCAGTTATTTCCGATAAAGAGAATAAGAAGAAATATCCTCTAGCGGATTACTCCTTAACTCCATCTATTGCGATTGTAGACGCTGAATTCACCACGAATATCCCACCAAAAGCAACCGCGCAAACCGGTTTAGATGTTCTCACTCACGCAATTGAAGCATATACATCAGTTATGGCAAGTGATTACACTGATGGATTAGCGTTACAAGCTATCACATTAGTCTTTGATTATCTTCCACGCGCTGTTAAAAACGGAAGAAACGATTTAGAAGCTAGAGAAAAGATGCATAACGCTGCGACTATTGCCGGTATGGCCTTTGCTAATGCATTCCTAGGAATCGTTCACTCTCTTGCTCATAAAGTTGGAGCGGAATTCCATACAGTGCACGGAGAAACTTGTGGTATCTTACTCCCACACGTCATTAGATATAACGGTACTCAACCATCTAAACTTGCATTATGGCCAAAATACGAAGTATATAACTGTGATAAAAAATATCAAAAGATCTGTCAAACTATTGGCTTAAAGTGTGAAAGAAAAGAAGATGCGAAAGACGTTTTAGCGGAGGCAGTGCTTAAACTTGGAAAAGATATCGGTATTGATATGAACCTTTGTTCAATCATTCCTAATGAAAAAGAATTCATGTCTAAGATTGAAGAACTCTCTTATTTAGCATATGAAGATCAATGCACTCCTGCTAATCCAAGAGAACCACTCGTCTCTGATATGATGGAAATCTTAAAGAAAGCCTATAAAGGCAATTAATCTTTAATTCATTTATAGAGAAAACGCGCTTAATTGAACACTAAGCACGTTTTTTTGTTACTTTCTCTTTTTAATTACGAAGTACGCTACACCTGATAAAACTATAACAGCAACGCTAACACTAACAGCGATAATTACTGCAGAATAATCTTTTTGTGGAGCAGTAGGTACTGGATATGGATGAGGAGAAACTGGATCCATTGATGGGAAGATATAGTTTTCAAGTTCTTCACTACCATATAAATAAATCGCTAAATAATACTTATTAATAAACTCTTCGTAAATACTAGTAGGTTCTTCAGTGTATTTAAAGCCAACACTAGTGAGTTTAGATTTATCTTTAATTCCGTTATATTCGTCTTTTTGTTTACTCCAATTACTCTTTAATGTATCAAGCTCAGTAACGACATGATTATTATCATCAAGTTTAATTGTTGGAGATGCGCTTCTCGTAAATGCTTCACCATCCGCATCATAAACTTCCAATCTATTGTTTCCGTTAATTAAAACATAGTATGTACCTTTTTGATGGAATATATAGTTAAAGGAGCCATAGTAATCATATTCCACTGATGGAGGAAGTCTATCGCTTCCAGCGTTAGGCCATATACTTCCGTTTGCAGAAAATAATCCAAATTGATATTTTTCATTCGCATTAACAGATAAAAGGATCTCTGCTCCCCATTTATCATCAGGAAGAGATACTCCAGTCATCTTAATACCAGTTTTAATGACATATTCTTTATCGTATACACCAGACTTTAAATCACCAGTAAAGGCGTAATACGCTGCATTTACATATTTAAGATATAAATGACAATTAGACTCAATTACTTTAGGAGTGTAAGGATATTCACAAGCTTCGTCATAAAACGCTCCAACATAATATTTATCACCAACACTTGGAATATCAGGTTCAAAAACACTACTTGCATAAGCAACTTGAGAAGGAACTAATTCCATCTCCACTTTTGTCTTACCGTCAAAGTAACACGCAGTTAACTCCACTGTGTATGATTCAGAATGAGTGTAAACAATGAATGTATATCTATCGCCTTCTTCTTTAACAAAGACATCATAATTACCACTAACAGTGAATTCAAAGTTATCACCAGTCATATGACCAAATGTTTCTACGTCTTGAGAATCACTAACATATCCCCACATTTCATATGGGTGATGGCTATAAGAGAAACTACGGACTCTAATTTGATCACCAAGCGCACAATCAAGTCCGCGATATTCAGCAAGATAGCTTCCTGATACATCATTCATTTTTAAAGTATGGTCATAACTCCATTTCTCTACTCCCGAGAAAGTTCCATTAATATAAAACCCTTCTACTTCAGGAGGAGTTACATAATCATCGACGATTAAAGCGTCTTCTTGACTAACAAAAACATTAACCGCTTTATCGACATTACCAACATCGTAAACATCACCAATTTGCTTTACTTCGTCATCAAAATAACTCTTCACGAAAAACTGTTCACCTTGTTTAGCGGAGTAATTGATTAATTCTGCTTTATCTCCATGAGTTCCTACGCTTAATTTAGGAGCTTCATCAAATTTCCAGTCTGTCTTACTACTAATTAAGTAATAGCGTTCTCCTTGATCGGGGATATCATCGTCATAATGAGACCAACTGCCTCTAGCTTCACAAATATATTGAGTAACCGAATCCCAGTCATAATCATCAATGACATAACAATTATTGTTATTAGTGGGTATAGTTAGATATTCTGTTTCCATTCTTAAATCAGATTCATACTGATCACTTATCGCACTTGTAAAAGTAACATTGGTATAAGAATAATCGCTTGGAACTGTCACTCGATATATCGCTGTGGTATCGGGGACTTTCTTCATGTGTTCAATGGTAGAGTGACCATTACCATCACTAAAATAAGCAAGAACAAGAGCATATATATGTGAGCTACAATAATCAGCGTTTAAATAAACAACATTATTATCGGGTAATGCATCAACTTTATTTACTTCTCTATTTTGACTAGAATATCCACCTAATAATAATCCCACTCCTAAAGTGGTAGTAAATAGACCCGTTAATAAAAAACTAATTTTCTTTTTCATATTGATATAGCCTCCAAATAGATGCCTATATTATTTAATCATATTCAACGTCACAAATGTGCAACTAAGTAATATTTATATAAGAATATAATATTCTTAACATTTTTTTATCTAAAATTTGTCTTGATGTAGTCGATATTTTCTAATATTTCATTGAAATATTTATTTAAAATCCGTATGCTTATTGCCTAGAGACAATAAATTATGAAAACAAACACAAACAAATCAAAAACAATTATATTAGCAGGATTATCATGCTTAACTGTCACTCTTGGAGCGTTAGTCACTACAAGAAATATGAACAACTTTAAGCTTGTTAGTTCTGATACATCAAGAAATAAAACTTTAAACGCTTCTACAATGGCGTTCAATGAAAGCTATAGGAAATCGTCTCAGAATACAGGCTATGTGGTTTATTATAATGCATTCTTTAATTTAGATGTTCCAGGAAACTATATCGCTCTTTGGGACTATTCTTTTAGTAATGGCACTTTTGGCGGCGACCATTTATTTTATAAACAAATAACAAAAACCGGTAGATATAACCTTGATCTTTGCATAGGTTCTTTGACCGGTTGTTATTATGATCAAGCACTAAGCCGCGAAATCTATGTTCCTGGCATTGGTAATCTAACAAAAATTGTTATGACTCTTAGTAGTGAAAATACATTTCCATTTAATGAGAGCTATTTTACAGCGGAAGGCTATTCTGTTAGTATCTCAGAAGATGAACTTGCCTACACTATTACAGGTAATTTAAGTAGTCCATATAATCGGCTCACACTTATGGGTGCCATTGCTAAAGAAGAAGATTTAAATAAAAAGATTGTTGTCGATCAAATCTACCTCGAATATAACTGCGGTAATTAATTTATACAAATCTAAATAAAAAAGAATTCTAGTTAGAACAGTTGTTACCTGTCGTAGAATTCTTTTTTTATATTAGGCAAGTGCTTTATATGAGAAGGCAATCGTATCGATAACCATTTTGTAATATTCATTTTTAATATCAATAACGGTTAACGCACTAATCTGGTCTTTTCCGTAGGTAATCTTTGTTTCTTTAGTGGCTAGTGTTTCATCAAAATAGAATTCACCATTAATATCAATACTTAAGTATTCAGCGTCATTTGCAAACTCAAACTCTAAATATAAATGAGTATTAATTGTTGAAGTAGCGTTATTAGTGCCGAGCACCAGTATATGTCCACCGCTAGAATTAAGTATATCGTCAGCTTCGATATAGCTTGTTGAATATGAATAGTCATCAACAGTGGTCATTACGGATTTAAAAGGTTTACCACTTGGAGAAGTTTTTTCACTATCGAGTTCAATATGCACTAATCCGTCTGGTTCAATTCCAATTCCTTTTAAGGAAGCAGAATCAAAAGTTACAGTGGTAATTTCACCAGTTGGAGAAACAGGATTATTTCTTTTATTCGCATTGATCGCCACAATAGGAATAACAACGATCGCACTAACTGCAATCGCACTAACTATTGAAAGTAATGTAACTACTAGTCTCTTATTTTTCATCTTTAATATAATCCTCTCAATTAATTAATCTCTATAATACATTTATTCTTCCCTGAGTAGAAGAATACTTATCCACTAAATGGCCATTAAGAACATTAACAACGTACTCAATAAGTACTTCAAAGTCTAATATCTTCTTATATGGAATAGTTTCATCATCAATAAACATATTCGCACCATCTCCACCTTTATCTAAAAGGAAGTTATGGGAAGCAATGATATATTCTTTATTTGGATCGATATCAACATAAGTATCATTCTCTAATACCTGTACATTTTTAACTCTTCTAGGACCATCTACTTTAATGAAATCACCACTACTAGTAGTGACTACACTAGTAGGAATAGAAGTATCAATCGTATATCTTAAACCAGACACATGAGCAAACGCTCCACTTTCTCCAACAGGTTTATCGTCTCTGATACGTTCATGTTCTGTTTTCATAGAAGTGAACTCTAAATAATCGAGTATCTTAGATCCTGTTGTTTTCTTTTTGACTAATTCGTTTCCATAAGGATGAACATTCATGATGTTCATATAAGTGACATCCCCTTTAGAAAGGTTAGCACGTATTCCTCCTCCATTAACGATTCCTATATCAGAAGAAGCAATATTTCTATATGCATCACTAACGAGATTACCAATAGGCATCTCTCTATTTCTAATCATTCTTTTACCATTTTCGTCAGTAATAGATAAATCTATATCGATATTAGCGACAACTTTGTTGCCTTCTTCTGTTGCTTTATCGGTAATAGTCTTAATATAGGCTGATACTTCACTTGACCTTTCAATCGTAGAAGGATCACTATTAATGAATTCATAAGATAATGTTCCGTATTTAGAAATGGTTAAAGAGGCAAAGTCATTCATCTTATAGCCAGTATCCACGACTAAGGTATCAATGTCGTTTTTATTTTTAACCGTCTTCCAAGGCATATCGATATGCGCATGTCCATCCAAAAAAGCAGTTACTCCAGTTGTATTAGAAATAACATCAAGTGATCTAAATGGTGCGTAGTTATTCGTGCTACCTAAGTGAGAAAGAAGAATAATATAATCCGCTCCATCATTTTTACAGCTATCAATATTATTTTGGATTAAAGAATAGAATTCTTCTTTTGTATCTGCTCCAAAAGAATACGCAACTTCTCCATCTTCAATAAAATTAGTGGGGTCACTAACAGTTAATGTTGTTGGAGTGGTTACTCCAATATATCCGACACTGATATTGCCATATTCTTTAATGACATATGGTTTTACCATAGTGAATTTATCTTCTTTATGACCGATATAAGAGAAGTTACATGAAGTTACTTCTCCATTAAATTCAGTTAATCTCTCTTTTAAGATATCCATTCCATAATCAAATTCATGATTACCAAGAGTAATAACATCGTAATTCACTCTATTCATCACTTCGATGATATATTCACCTTTAGATATCGCACCAATAAAATCACCTTGAAGGAAATCACCAGAATCCACTAAAGAAACATAATTATTTTCTTTTAAGTTCTCTTTATATTGATAGACAGCGGAATATCCTAGATATTTACTATCATCAAAGCCACAATGCACATCAGTGGTATAGACAATAGAAATATCTTTATCGTTTATCGGCACTAAAGGTGGAACATTACTTGAAGAATTACATCCAGTTAATGATGTCATTAATAAAGTTAATAGAATTAATGAATTAAACTTTTTCATATTTATTTTTTATATTATCTAAAGAAATAGGAAGAAAAAAGACATTTACTAGAAGTAATAGATAATAAACGCTTAATCTAGTAATTGTCCTTTCCGTTTCGTACATATATTTATAATAGACTATTTTACTATTGCTTTAGCAAATTCTTTAAGTCTATTTAAATCTTCTTCATTTGGTCGATCTTTATTTAATGATAACCAAGAGGCCACTGTGTGATATTCTTTATCGGAAACATTGATATTATATTTATCCGCTACTTTTTTAACGCTTTTTAAAGTGCTTGCTCCACTAGCGGCGCTATTTACGTTAACAAGACACTTAATCTTACTAGCGTTTCTTTTTAAGAATTCTTTAATCTCGTTATCAATATTAAAAGCGTACATCGCATTAACTAAGAAAAGAATATCAACTTCTTCATCTAAATCGTTTTCGATTGTTTTAGCTTTAACATTAATCGCTTCTTCCACCGCTTTAGCGAGTTTAAA